>NZ_CP134609.1:7200000-7902135 GCF_031844705.1 Streptomyces sp. ITFR-16 | reverse complement strand
CGCGATGGGACAGAGACCCGCTCCGCTTCGCGGAGCGTGATGGGCCGGGGCTTCGCCCCGGCGGCTTCGGCGTCGCCTTCGCGGAGGCCTTGCGCTGCGCTCCAGGCCTCGGGCGGCCCGCCGCTACGCTCTGGGCCTTGACCAGCCGCTACGCGGCCGGTGGGCCCGTCCGCTTCGCTCCCGGACCAAGCCCGCTGCGCGGGCGGCTGGCTACGGGGAGGGGGCGGCCGGCCCCGGGGGTGTGGTGACGGAGTGTGCTTCTTTTCGGGGTGGGGGTGGCCCGGCTCGGTCGGCCGCCCGGCTGCATCAGATGATGCAGCATGTTGAGTTGGCGGAACCAGGCCACACCCACCGGATGCTCTCGGATCCCCTGCCCGGGTGCTGCGGCGACCATCGGTCGACCGCGACCCGGGCTATTTCGGGTGGGTGAGCGACTCCCAGCAAAGATTTTGTATTTCTTCAGTCAGTTTTAATATTTGACCGCTTCGCGCCATATCTGTAATCATCGTGGATTTTAAGTCATCCAGCTCCGGGATGTGCCATGCTTTGTAATTGGTTAAGCAAGAGAATAGCTCTGAAAGCTCTTTCGCCTTTTTTCTAATCTCTTCAGGAGCTTCTAGATTTAGAGCTGCTCTGGCCGCTTCGAAGTTCGCTATAGCTTTCGTTGCTGCATCTCGGTGTGCCTGTTTCTGGGCGACTTCGCCCGCCGATGTGCTTGCGCTCCGGAAGGCGGCGGCTATATAGATATACGTATTGCATGCGCTGATAGTCTCAAAAAACGCCTTGTATGTGTCTCTCCGAATCTGTCGCAGCCACTGCTGTTGTTGAGCTTCGGCTTGCCGGTCAGCTTGATACCGGGCCGCCCGGAAGGCGATGAGCGCGGCGCCCCACGCTCCTGCCGCTCCCAGTACCGCACCGCCGAGTGCTCCCACGAGTCCTGCCACCGTCGCGTCCACGCACGAACTATCTCCCACGAGTCCTGCCACCGTCGCGTCCACGCACGAACTATCTCCCACGAGTCCTGCCACCGTCGCGTCCACGCACGAACTATGGGTGGCCGAGCTGCGCCACGGCCAGGAGCTCCGGCCCGATCCGCGGCGGGTGCGATGGGCGTGGGAGGCTGCGCGGGTCCGGGGCGGGCGGTGGGCCGGCACGGAACGACCGCCCCGGGCGACTTCCACCGGCTTGCCGTCTCGCACGCGCACGACACGAGCGCGCCCCGGCCGGCCCCGCTGCTCCTGGCCGGGATGGTGAAGAGAACCGGCCCAAGGACACCACCGGGTTTGTCGTCCTTCCCCACCGCTGGGTCGTCGAACGATCACTCGCCTGGATGATGAACGCCCGCCGCCATGCCCGCGACTACGAGCGGCTCATCCAGCACTCGGAAACGCTCATCACCTGGGCCCCCATCACCCTCATGACCAGACGCCTGGCCACGATCATGGGACGTCGTCACTCAGCAGGGCCTGCGGCCGGCGTCTGACGCGCCGGTGGGGCCGGCCACCGGCCGACCCCACCGGAACCAGCGGCCGGTCAGTCCTTCTCGTACTGCGCGAGTGCGAGTCCGAGGCCGAAGAACGTCGGCGCCCACTCACCCACGAAAATCCCCCACCGGTCAGCACGGTCCGTCCCCGCTGCCTCTCCCTTGACCGAAGCCGTCCACGACAGGAACGACAGCCCGATCGAGACCACAGCAGCCGTATAGGCGTGATCACTACGCAAACCCGCCTCGTGCAACTTCTTGATGATCATGACCAAACTCCTCTGACGGAGATCTGCAGACACTGCCACCGTCACCCCCGCCCGGCATAACCGCTCACTCCGCACCACCAAACGGGTGACCCCAAAGGCAGCGCTCACAGCCCTCGCCTTTGAAAACAGCTTCTGAGGAGAAATTTCACCTGTGTATTTGCGGACTCGGGGCGGGCCGGGTAGACCTTCCGCTCCGCCCGCGCGAGGGCTTCCAGGACCTTGCCGCGACGCGGGGCCGGCTGCTGCTCGTGATCGCTCATACCTCCAGGGACCACGGTTCGCCTGTGGACAGTGGCCGGGCTGCCGCGCCGTACGCGAGCGAGCCCGGACCAACCGGTTGAGCCGAAGCACGATAGGTGTCACCGGCCGAGGCGGATGAGCTGGCGGACGGGAGCGATCGAAGCAGTCTGGTTGTCACCAGTGAGGCACGCGGCTTGTCACACATACCCATTCCGAGTACGTCCCGGCCGTCACCGCGCTGACTGAACGTTGGCATCCGAAGATCGTCGGGGTTGTGTGAAGGTGGCTTGGAGCGCGTCGAGTTCGGCGAGCCAGCGGGTGGGAAGTTCGTCGATGCCGGACAGGCTGGGATCGGCGACGACGGCCAGGTGCGCCGTTCCGGCGTATTCGCCCAGGCAGACCGACAGGTGGTGTCCTGCGGGCAGGAACATCAGCGGCAGCAAGGCCTCAATGCTACGGCCTTCGAGTTCGAGGGGATGTGCGGGACCGGGGACGTGGGTGGCCACCATAGTGGTGCGCCGTGGGTGCAGGATTCGTGTCAGGGCTCTGCCATGCCAGCGCGAGGGCAGGACGTCAAACAGAACATCCGCGTCGGGATCGCGGCGGCTGGTCAGGATGTTCGCGGTGGCCAGGTGTGTGGCGGCCAGGCGCTCGGCGGCGGTGGGCATGTGGCAGGGCAGGACGACGGGGACGCCGCGGTGGAAGTTGCCCAACGCGGTGCTCGTACTGCTGCGCCGGGTGTTGAGAGGGACTATCGCCCGCACGGTGCCTGTGGCACGTTCGGACAGACCGGGGCGCAGGGCGCCGGCGAGGGCGGCCAGGTAGACGTCGTTGAGGCTGGTGCCGGCCGCACGCGCGATGGCCTTGATACGGGGCAGTGGAGTGTGAACCCACAGGCGCCTGGGTGGGCCGGTGGGGGCCTGGCCGCGCGGGGGGCCGAGGCTGATGGTGCGCGCGGGCAGCGCGAGGCCGGCGACCGCGCGTACCAGGGCTCGCACGCGTCCTGTCGTCCAGGAGGGTGAGGGCGCAGGAGGCGTGCGGCGGTGTGGGAGG
The DNA here is from genome assembly GCF_031844705.1 of Streptomyces sp. ITFR-16. NCBI lineage: Bacteria > Bacillati > Actinomycetota > Actinomycetes > Kitasatosporales > Streptomycetaceae > Streptomyces > Streptomyces sp. ITFR-16. The sequence goes on along the minus strand of NZ_CP134609.1, from coordinate 7,899,090 downwards.
CGGGGTTCCCGCACCGCGGCGAGCATGATCCCAATCAGGGACATGCCGTCCAGGAGGCCGTGGTGGGCGCGAAGGAGCAAGGCAAACTCGTTGTCGCGGTGGCCGTGGAGCAGGGTCATGCCCCAGGAGACGTCCGCCAGCGGCTGGGCGCAGACACGCTCGATCGCCGCGTGCAGCGCGACGTCACCGCCGTGCGCGCGCAGCTCGACCTCCTGAAGGTGCTCGGCGAGCTCGGCCCGGCCCCCCGCGTTCGTGCCCCGGGGGCGGGCCCGGTCGCGCAGCGGCGGGTGGGCCGCCCGGACCAAGTCGATCAACGCGTGCAGCTCGGTGGTCGAAGGGGCGGGGCCGGCGATGACGGCAACCCCGCCGATCTCCATGCTTGAGTGCGGGTGGGCTGCCGCGTAGTCGAACCAGCGTTCGCCCGCCGTGGCCGCGTCATGGTCGTGCACGGTGTTCTCCGCTGAAGGTCGTTCGCGTGGTGAGGATGTGGTCATGGGCTGTGTGCCCAGGGGCGCGTCATGTCCCGGGATACGGCATCGACGGGGGCCGATGCTGCCGGATCTCATGTGCTGACGTCCAGGGTCCGCAGCCTGCCGGGGCATGGCGCTGACGGGCACGTTTCCTGGTTATCGGGCGCCTACCGGGGTCGTCGGCGTCGATTCGGATGACGCGGGCCGGTCGTCGGGGATCGAGGCGGCGGTCTCGCGTACCAGCGCCCAGGCGTTGCGTACGGACGTCTGGGACGCCAGTCGTGAGCCCAGGGCCGCGCGCAAGATGTAGCGGCCGTCCACGGTGGTGGGGGTCACCAGGATCCGGTGGGTGGCGTCGAGCTCGGTATGCAGGCGCTCGGTGCGGGCGTTGTCGCCGGCGAGGCGGAAACACACCAGTCCGAGTGAGTGCGAGACCAGTTCGAAGCCGGGGCTCTCCCGGACCAGACCGGCCAACAGTGCGGCGTGGGAGAGCTGTTCGCGGATGTGCGCGCGCAGGCCCTCGACGCCGTGGGTGCGCAGGACGAACCACAGTTTCAGGGCGCGGAAGGGGTGCATGAGGGGCACCTGCCAGTCCCGGAAGTCGGTGACGTCACCCGAGTCGCTGGCCTGGTTGCGCAGAAAAGCTGGGCGGATGTCCATGGCGGCGGTGAGGCTGTGGCGGTCGGCCACCCACATGGCGTCGCAGGGCGGCCCGGTGAGCAGCCACTTGTGGCAGTTCACGGCGTAGGAGTCGGCGTGCTCGACACCCTCGTTGATCCAGCGGTTCTCCGGGCAGATGGCCGCCGACCCGGCGTAGGCAGCGTCCACATGCAGCCAGGCTCCGAACTCCCGGCATACGGCAGCGATGTCGGCGACCGGGTCGATGGCACAGGTGCCCGTGGTGCCGACCGAGGCGACCACGATCGCGGGAACGACGCCCGCGGCGCGATCGGCTGCCAGTCGCTCGCGCAGGGCGCGGGGGTCCATCTCGCAGGTGCCCGCCCTGGTGGGGATCAGGGTCGGTTCTCCCAGGCCGGCGATGCGCGAGGCCTTGGGGACGCAGGAGTTCGCCTGGTCGGTGCAGTACAGCTTGTAGCGCCCCTCGGTGCCGTGCTCGCGCCAGCGCCCACCCGAGGCCCGGTACAGGGCGGCGATCAGAGCCACCAGTACCGCCGATGAAGCGGAGTCCTGCAGGACTCCGCCGCCGTCCCCGGTGCTGAGGAACCGCTCCGGCAGGCCCAGGGCGACCGCGAGATGGTCCAGGACCGCCTCCTCGAGTTCGGTGGCGGCCGGGCCCGTCGACCACATCATGTGCTGGACCGCCAGGCCGGAGGCCAAAAGCTCGCCCACCACCGACGCCGGGCTGGTCTGCGTCGGGTAGTAGCCGAGAAACGAAGGATGCTGCCAGTGCACGAGACCGGGCAACACCACACGCTGTACATCGGCCAGGACGTCCCGGATCGGCTCGCCGTGCACCGGTACGCAGTCGGACAGCATCGCGCGTACGTCCCCGGGGCGAAGGTCCGGCGTCACCGGCAGGCGTTCCTCTCGCAGGTCCTCCCAGTAGCCCTCAAGGATCGCGGCGACCTCGCCGATTGCGCTGCGAAACGAATCATCACCAAGAGTCACTGACATGTCGGGTAACGTACCGCATAAAAGCTAATGAAATGGCCCAGATGACAAGCGAATCCTTGCTGTGGCTCGCTCCGCCGCAGCACTTGCCCCACAGCCTGGCGGCCCTGCGCGAAGCCACGAACCGGCGTGACCGTCACCACACACCTCCCGGCCACCGTCGAATCCCCGAACGAGATCCCCGCGAAGCTGTGTTCGACGAATACTTCGCGGTCTCACGCTGTGCCTGCGCCCCCGCCCCTCTGCTGATCGACGCCCTCGACGACACCCTCGCCGCAGTGCGAGCCTTCTCCCGCCACCCGGACGGATCTTCGACGGAGCCCAACCTCGAGCTTGCCGCACACGCGGCCGGGCTGGACTTGCGAACGGACAACCGCGAGCCCCGGACGCAGGCCACGGTGCGCCAACGCTGGATTCAGGGACACCGGCTGTTCTTCGCCCTCACCCAGGCGACCGTCGTCGCCCTGCGGCACGCCCTTCGCGCTCCCTCGCCCGCAGGTTCCGCCCTTGGCCTGGAAAGCGCCGCTCACTTCCTGCGCGCCAGCGCGTCCGCCCTGCGCATCACCGCGTCCTTCGACGCACAGGACTACCACGACACAGTCCGGCCTTCGATGACCCCACCGCAGGCTCCCCGAGGATTCTCCGGCCTATGGTCGGCCGATCACCGCGTCCTGGTGCAGAGCCTGCGCGAGTGGGGTCGGGCCGCACCGACGAAGTCCTCCACCCTGCGCCCCGCCCACCGGCGCCTGGTCGAGGTCCTGACGGATGTTCACCACGCCCACGTGGGCGTCTGCTCGCGCTTCGTCGGCTCCGGACCCTCCCTGCTCCGCGGCGCGGAGCCGGGGGTACAAGCTCTGGACCGCCTGTGCCAGCGGCGCCGCACCAACCTGGACGCCGCGCCCGCCGCCAGGCCGGCCCAACTGGCCGACACCCGCAACGAAAACCTCACCCTTCACCACTGAACGCACTCTCGACGTGCCCAGAGCGGGCCGGGAAGACCGGCTCGGTTCGGCTGCTTCGGCAGCCTTCCGGCCAGAAGCAACATCACTGTTGTGCGGGTTGCTCGTTAGTGCGGGCATGCCAGTACGCAGAGAGAACGGAACAGGGAGGAGGGCGTGGCCGGCGTCCCGGGCTAGGGGGGTGGCGGCATGCGCGGCGGTTGCGCTGGTCGTGGCCGCTCTGAGCCTTCCCGCGGTGTCCGGCGCTTTCGGCGCCGGAGGGACCACCGCCACAGGAACCGAGTCAGCCAAAGCTCGGAAGCAGGCTGAGCTGCTGGGCGTCGGCACCCCGGATCTCGTGCTCGCCCTGACGATGCGCGACGGGGGCGCACAGCGGGCGGTTGCAGCCGGTGCCGGTGCTGTTGCCCGCGTGCTGGCAGGCGAGCCGGCGGTGCGTACGGTGCAGTCCGCTGCCACGGGGGACCCGTGGCTGAGTTCGCGTGACGGGCGCACCGGATTGGTGACAGTTTCGCTGTCGGGCAGCGACGGGGACCGCAAGGAAGCGGCGTCGCGTCTGGTGCCCAGGGCACGGGCGGCTGTGCCGGGGATGCGGGTGGATGCCAGCGGGCCCTCATGGGCGACGGCCGAGATCGACCAGCAGAGCGGGGCCGATCTGCTGAGGGCCGAACTCTGGGCTGCGCCGCTCATCATGCTTCTCCTGTTGCTGACCTACGGTTCGTGGGCCGCAGCCGCGCTGCCGCTCGTGGTCGCGGTGCCGGCCGTCGTCTGCTGTGCTCCATTGCTGGGCCTGCTGGCCCACGTGACAGATGTGTCCGCGTTCGCGATCAACGCGGCCGCGGCCATCGGCTTCGGCCTGTCGATCGACTTCACCTTGTTCGTCCTCGCGCGCTACCGCGAGGAGCATGCGAAAGGGATGCCGCGCCCCCGCGCACTGGAAGTAGCTCTCGATACATCGGGGCGCTGTGTTCTCTGTTCGGCGGTAGTGATCTCTTCATGCCTGGCAGCGGTGGCCGCCATCCCCGTTCCGCTGCTGCGCGCACTGGCTCTTGCGGGTGTGGCGGTGACGCTGCTGGCGGCGCTGGCCGCGTTGACGGTGCTGCCGGCCGCGTTGACGCTGCTGGGTGACCGCGTCGATGGCGCCGACCCGTTGCGCCGGCTGCGCCGGGATCCCATCGGGGGCCCCAGCCGGTTCTGGCGGGAGCTCGCTCGCCGTGTCACCGCCCGGCCTGCGGCGGCCGGCGTAGGGGCGCTGGCGGTGCTGGTCGTGATGGCTTGGCCGGCAATGGGTCTGCGGTTGGGCGCGATCGACGAACGGACGCTGGGGCCGACGGCCTCGTCCGCCGCCGCAGCCGCGGACGTGCGCAACCGATTCGCGGTGTCGCCGGAGCGAGTCCAGGTAGTGGTACTGGAACGGCCGGACGCGAACCTTGCGAACTACACGGCCGCCGTGGCCCGACTGCCGCATGTGGGTGCGGTGCGCGTTGTACCGACCTCTGCAGCGGGTGGGCCCGGACAGGCGAAGCGAGAGCGGCGCCCGGCGGTGGTGATGGTGGCGGCAACGGTGGGGCCCGACACGCCCAGGGGCGCGAGCCTGGTCGATGCGTTGCGGAAGACTCCCGCGCCGGGCCCGATCCTGGTAGGTGGTCGGGCCGCGCAGATCACCGACACCACGGACGCGGTGCGCGGTGCGCTGCCGTGGGTGGCGGTGGTGATGTGTGTGTTCCTGCTGACCGCGCTCACCGCATTCACCCGTAGTGCAATGGCACCGCTGAAGGCGCTCGCGGTGGCCGTCATCAGCTTGGCCGCCGGTCTCGGATGGATCGTGTGGATCTTCCAGTCCGGACACGGGGCAGACGTGCTGGGCGGGTTCACGGTCACCGGCTCCCTCGACGCAAGTCTGCTGCTGTTCACCCTGGCCGTGGCGTTCGGCCTGTCCCTTGACTACGAAGTCTTCCTCCTCGGCAGGATCAGGGAGGAGTTCGACCGCGGCCTGGACAACCAGGTGGCCATCGTCACGGGTATCTCCCGCACCGGCCGGCTGATGACCTCAGCCGCAGCGGCCCTTGCCATCTCCACCGCTGCCATCGCGACCTCCCACGTCACCATTCTCAAACTCATGGGTTCGGGCATCGCCTCTGCGGTGATCCTCGACGCGATCCTGGTCCGCGGAATCCTGGTTCCCGCAGTCATGACACTTCTCGGTCCCGTCAACTGGTGGAGACCCGCGCGCATCGGCCGACGACGTCGTCGCGGGCCGCGCACCGCACCAAGTGAAGCCGTGGCGGGCTGACCGCCCGGCTACCCGGCCACGGCAATCGGCAACGGCCTCGCGGGCCCCGGACGTAGAGCACGTGGTGCTCCATCGTCGTCACCGCACCGGCGGCCGGGTCGACCGAGTGGACGACCGGGTCGTGCAGGTAGCGGCGGACGAGCAGGTCGACGTTGCGGTCCAGGGTGGCCGAGAACAGCATCCGCTGGCCCTCCGCCTGCACCTGGTCGAGCAGCTCGGTGACCTGCGGCATGAAGCCCATGTCGGCCATCTGGTCGGCCTCGTCGAGGACGGTGATCGACACCCGGTCCAGGGTGCAGTCGCCGCGCTCGATGAGGTCCTTGAGCCGGCCCGGCGTGGCGACGACGACCTCGGAGCCGCCGCGCAGGGCGGCCGCCTGACGGCCGATCGACATACCGCCGACGACCGTGGCCAGCCGCAGCTTCAGCGAGCGGGCGTACGGGGTGAGCGCGTCGGTGACCTGCTGGGCCAGCTCCCGGGTGGGGACGAGGACCAGGGCCAGCGGGCGCCGGGAGTCGGCGCGGCGTCCGGCGGTGCGGGCCAGCAGCGCCAGCCCGAAGGCGAGCGTCTTGCCCGAGCCGGTACGGCCCCGGCCGAGCACATCGCGGCCGGCCAGCGAGTTGGGCAGGGTGGCCGCCTGGATCGGGAACGGCACGGTGACGCCCTCGTTGGCGAGCGCCGACAGCAGCGGCGCGGGCATGTCGAGGTCGGCGAAGGCCTCGACGGGCGGCAGCGCGGGGGTGATGGTCTTCGGCAGCGCGAACTCGCCCTGCCTCGCGGCGGACCGCCGACCGTGCCCACCCGAGCGGCTCGGTCCACCGGAACGGTTCGGGGCGGGCGAGCCGAAGCGACTGCCCCGCCCCGAACCGGCGCCCAGACCGAAAGCGGGTCCACCGATTCGGCGGGTTCGGGAAGTGCCGTCGTTCGTGTGTGTGAGGTTCATATGGGGGCCCTTCCCTGATACGGCAGGTATCAGGGAATTCCCGCAGCGAAGAAGCAGCGCAGGGGAATCACAAGAACGAGCCGAAATTAAATGCGAAAGTGAAGCCGCCGTGCAGTGAATCGGGTGCAGGGGTGCAGGCTATGGAATGGGTGACGTCATATGGGTGTGAGATCCCGGACGCCGATGGGCGTGGACCGCGAAAGGCGCGCACCCATGGAGGGAGTGCTTTCGACCCGCAGGAGGTGTCGCTGAGGGAAATGCCCGTAGCTGGGGCCCGCACCCCGAGGGATGCGGACCCCAGCTACGAAGTGCGCGTCAGCGTCAGGCGGGAACGATGTTCTCGGCCGTCGGGCCCTTCTGGCCCGTCGCGATGTCGAACGTGACCTTCTGGCCTTCGAGCAGTTCCCGGAAGCCATCGGCGGCGATGTTCGAGAAGTGGGCGAACACGTCGGCACCACCACCGTCCTGCTCGATGAAGCCGAAACCCTTGGCCGCATTGAACCACTTCACAGTGCCAGACGCCATGTCATATCTCCTTGTGGGGCAGTACACCGGCATCCGAAATCACGGACGCCGGGTCGCCGCGATGATGCCCCGCCCGGAGAATAACCGGAAATACAGAACGCTTCCCGCAGCTAAATGCCGACGTAAGCGTCGAAGTTTTTGGGAACCACAACTGCAACTGAGATCGACACTAGCACGCGGGAACGGCGCACGTCCGGTCGTCGTCGGCACCATGATTTCGCGGGTAGAAACGTTCTGTACGCGGCACACTAAATTCTCATCCGGCCGCAATAGATAGACGGGTAACAGGAGTGAATGTCTTTTATGGTGCACGGGCAGGTCCAGCCGTCGCTGGTCAGGTAGCTCCCAGGAGGATTGCGGTGTAGTGCGCGGCGAATGCGGCGATGGTGAGCGCGTGGAAGACCTCGTGGAAGCCGAACCATCTGGGTGAAGGGTCAGGTCGTTTGACGCCGTACACGGCGGCGCCCGCGGTGTAGAGCAGGCCGCCGGCGATGACCAGGGCGACCACTGCGGTGCCGCCGGTGCGTGCGAAGTCGGGGAGGTAGAAGACGGCGGCCCAGCCCAGGGCGATGTAGCACAAGGTGTAGAGCCAGCGCGGGGCGTTGATCCAGAAGATGCGGAACGCGATGCCGGCCGTGGCTCCGCCCCAGACCAGGGCCAGCAGAATCCGCTGCTCTCCCGTGGGAAGCAGCAGCACTGCCAGGGGGGTGTACGTGCCGGCGATGATCAGGAAGATGTTCGCGTGGTCCAGTCGCCGCAGGACGGCTTCCCCGCGCGGACCCCATGTCCCCCGGTGGTAGAGCGCGCTGGTGCCGAACAGCAGGCAGGCCGACAGTGCGTACACCGAGCAAGCGGCGACCGCCGCCGCGGAGCGGGCGAGGGCGATCAGGACGATGCCGCCGGCCAGAGCGAGGGGGAATACCCCGGCGTGCAGCCAGCCCCGCATCCTCGGCTTCAGCGCGGCCGCCGCGCGCTCCAGGGTGTCCTTCTCGGCGGTGCCCGTCCGCCGGGCGGGCAGACCGGGCGGCGGATCGAGCGCTGGTAGGCGGGGGCTGCCGGAAGGGTGCCGGGGTTCACGGCCGTGGGCCGCCGGATGCGTATTTTCAGCAGTCATGTGCTCATGCGGGGGCTCGGTGGACGAAGGACGTTGGAAGGTTGCGCGACCGCGGGTCAGTTGCCGGTCGCGGGCTGGGCTGCGGTGCGGCGGTATTCGGCGTTGATGCGCTGGGCTTCTTCGAGCTGGTCCTCGAGGATGACGATGCGGCAGGCGGCCTCGATGGGGGTGCCCTGGTCGACGAGTTCCCGGGCGCGGGCGGCGATGCGCAGCTGGTAGCGGGAGTAGCGGCGGTGGCCTCCCTCGGAACGGAGCGGGGTGATGAGTCGGGCTTCGCCGATGGCGCGGAGGAAGCCCTGTGTGGTGCCGAGCATTTCGGCGGCCCGGCCCATGGTGTAGGCGGGGTAGTCGTCGTCATCGAGACGGTTGAGCGAGTCGCCTGCTGTCATGTGCACCTCTTGTTGGCGGGAATCGGGTCGGCGGGGGTGGGGAACGCGCTGGAGGGGCCCTGGTGCCATTTGGCACCAGGGCCCCGAAGGAACTGCTACACCATCTGCCGGCCCTGATACTGCGCCGGCCTTCTGTGTCCGCCGACCCGACTTGAAGGTTGTCGGGGCTGCGGGGATCGCGGTTGCTTGACCGGAGACCACCTCGCTATCGATGTCCTGCGGTACCCGGACGCGGACTTCCGCCCGGGCGATCCTGATGGCGCCTGCTCCTCCGTTCCTACCCTCGTGGATCGCATGCTGATACTGCGTACTGCGGGTGATGCGTCCTGCTCAGCGGCCTGTAAAAGCACCGCTCTTCGGCAGCCGGCCCCGTCGCCCGTCCTGCATCTGCTCTGGCTTGGAACCCCACTGCCGAACCTCCCGGTGCGCGCGCCCGCAGCCGACGCCTTCACCGAGGTGCTGCTCACTTGCCTCCACTGCTGAGTACTACTACTGCGTGAACCGCTGTACTTCACGGCGGCCCCTGATCACTGCGGGCCACCCGGTCCGGCCGTCAGCCCCGTCGCCGTCCTGCACAAACCCTGGCTTCGAAGCTCCACCGCCGCACCGCCTTGCTGCGTACTGCAACTGCTGTACTACTGCCCGGCAGTTCATCTCTGCCGGGCCCTGCTGCCCTTCTGACTACGAGAGAAACCATAACCACGTCACCACCCAATGTCTACTCCAGCCAACATAGATTTTTGTGGCTGGGAGGAGGGGATAGTCGACACCGACCACGGGCGGGTGCGCGGCGGTCCCGTCCGGCCAGGCTGCCCCACTGCGACCAGGCAGGTTGCGCCGGCCTCGTTGACGCGAACACCACATCGGCCCCGTCCGGTCCTGCGGATCACCACTCAGCCGCATGCGCCCCAACCGTCGACTGTGCGGTTGAGACACCACAAGCCGGGCAAGAACCGGCCAGAGGAACCGCACGACGATCCAGAGACCAGGGGGGACCCATGGACACAATGAGCGTCAACGTGGCAACCGTTCTCTCCACGGCATGCATCGCCGAAGCACGCCAGAGCGCCCGGGAATTCCTCGCAGGTCTCGCGCCGCCGGCGGGAACAGCCGAGACCGCCGACACCGTGATCCTCGTCGTCTCGGAGCTCGTCACCAACGCCCTGCGCCATGGCGGCGGCATCTGCCGTCTGGATCTCACCGCGCACCCGGACGGCATCGAAGTGGCCGTGCACGACCACAGCCCACAGACACCGCGCATGCGCGCCCCCGGCCTGAACGGCGGCACCGGAGGGTTCGGCTGGCCCATGGTCAACCAACTCGCTCGCGCCACTTCCGTCACCCGCAGGACGGACGGCGGCAAAACCGTAAAGGCTCTCCTCGCCCGGTAGCGCCAGACCACCGGCACCGCGACCAGCACGACAGTCAGCCACCCCAAGACCGATTTCGCATGCGGCCAGTCGGACGGTCCCATGATCCGCCGCACATGACCAAGCACTACAGGTCGGGGCGCACCGAGCGCGCGTGGTCGACGGTCGGAGCGACCCGACCTCAGCATCGAAGACCGCCAACTGCGGTTCTCGAACTGCGGGCCCATCTCGCCCGTGGAGTCCCAGGGAGGGTGTACCGGTTCGTGAGGGGCCGGGGTCACCGCGTTCGCGGTGAGCTGTTGACGGTGGTCCGAGGCATCGAGGCGGTGGGCAAGGCCGGCCTGGACCCGGAGGCGCTGCGGAACATCGCAGACACCGCACTGGCGGTCCTGCCCATGCCCGAGGGGCATAAACGCCTCGCAACCGTGCGTAGTCCGGCCCGCGAGAACTAACGAGGCGGCTGGTTCACCGGCGAAATCGCCGAGTCCGCCTTCCCTCACCCTGCAGCCGCCGGAGACATGGTCGCCTCCGTCAGCTTCAAGCCGCTCGTAGCGGTCCTCCAGGGCCTGCGCAGCCACGATGAGCGCCTGGTCGAGCAGCTCGCCTCCCGCGCCCTTACGAGCGGCAAGCGAAAGGTCCACGTCCGGCGTGACGAGGACGGGCGGATCGTCGGGGCCGGCGGTGACAGCGACAGCGAGGACCAGGAGCCGGGCGACGACACCGACGCCGCCGCCGAATCCACGCTGCTGCACTTCTCCAGCCCCCGCGACGCGGCCACGATCGCGGCCTTCCTCCGTACGCGGGTCTACCGGCCGGAATCGCTGGTGTGGCTGGAGGGCTACCAAGCCCTCATCCGGTGGCGCGCGGAAAACGAGATCACCGGCGTCCACGCCATCCCGTACGACACCGAGACCGAAGTCGGCGTCACCAAGGACTTCCCCCTCGGGCGATGGGTGCACCAACAGCGCAAGGCCCTGCGGGCCGGAGAGCTGGAGGACCGGCGCAAGGTCCTCCTGGACGCGCCGGAGGCCGGAATGCTCTGGGAACCGGGCGAAGAAGCGTGGGAGACCAAGCTCGCCGTACTCCGCTCGTTCCGGCGGGCAACCGGGCACCTCGCACCGCGACAGGACGCGGTGTGGGGCGAGGACGAGACGATGGTGCCCATCGGCCAGCACCTCGCCAACCTCCGACGCAAGGGCACGAAGAACGGCCTCGGCAAGGACCCCGACCGGGCCGCGGAACGGGCGGCGCAGCTCGCCGCGATCGACAAGGACTGGAACTGCCCCTGGCCGCTGAACTGGCAGCGCCACTACCGGGTGCTCGCCGACCTCGTCGACGCCGACGGCCACCTGCCCCACATCGCCCCCGGCGTCACCTTCGACGGCGACGACATCGGGCGATGGCTCCAGCAACAGAAACAGCCGGCCGCCTGGACGCAGCTGACGCCCGAACAACGCGAACGGCTCACCCAGCTCGGCATCCAGGGCCCCGCGGCCCCCTCTCCCGCCCCGCCGACACCCCGCGCGACGAAGGGGCGGGGAAAGGCCGGAAGCAAGGCTCGAGCGCCTCCAGGCGCCCGAGCTCGTACTCGACAGACCGCCCGGGCACCGATCTCCCGGACCGAGGGCCCCTCGCCGTGCTCGGCGATCCGCTCCCGCACCACGCGCAGGACCGCTTCCTGCGGCCTGGCGGCTCACGCCGATTGCTCCCCGCGTGGGTGCGCAGCCGTCCGGGCCCGGCGGCGCAGCTCCACCCTGGCCGCTGGCACACCGCCAGGAGTGGTCGACCAGAACGGGTGCGTGTGCAGGAGGACCGACAAACGGAGCAACCGTCGGCGCAGCACCGTGGAGTGGCGGGGGTTCGGCACGGCGAGGGCGTCGTAAGCGTCATTCCACGCCTGCTGCGCACGGATGTCCTGTCGCACCGAAGGTTGAGCGATCTCATTCAGGTTTGAGCGATGGTCGGCGCCCGGTCAGGCCAAGGGTGCTGAGGCACCTGGGGAGCCAAAGGTGCGAACGCAGGTTGCCCCATACCCATCGGGCCAGGAGCCAGGTCGTACTTGCCGTCGGGGCCGCGGTTCTTCGCCTGTCGGCGACGCCAACTTCGCAACGCCCGTACGGACACTTCGGCGGCTGGCGCATCCGCTACGTCACTGAGGAGTGACCCTCATACCGAAGCCCACGGGGCGGCCGTCCTCGCGGATGGTGAAGCGCGCCCCGTTGTCCATCGCGACCGGGCGGAGCAGGGTGGCCCTCACCGTGATGTGATCTCCCGGCTCGATACTCTTGACGTTTTCGGGCAGCTCGATGGACCCGGTGACCTCTGCCGTGCGGAAGTGGAACTGAGAGCGGTGGCCGGTCTCGACGGCTGTGCCGTGGCCGCCCTCCTCCTGGCTGGGGAAGTAGACCTCGGCCTCCAACCGGGTGCGCGCCGTGATCGAGCCCGGCCGGGCCAGGACGAGACCTCGGCCGACCTGCTCGGGCCGGACGTCTCGCAGCGCCACTCGGCAGCTCTCGCCGCTCCGGGCGCTGTCCGCCCTCTGGCCCCACTGCTCGATGCCCGTGCAGGTGGCCCTGAGCGTCTGTTCGCCGCCGACGATCTCCATTTCGTCGCCGGTCCTGATGGTGCCGTGCTCGATGGTGCCGGTGACGACGGTGGTGTCACCGCTCTGGGAGCTGACGCTTTCGACGGGCATCAGGAACGGCTTGTCGAGGGGCTGCTGCGGATCGGGGACGGAGCCGTCCAGCTGGGTGGCCAGGCGGACGATCGACTCCTCCCACGCATTCTCACCTTCCAGCGCCTTGAGCGCGGAGCCACGGACGACCGGCACGTCGTCGCCGGGGAATCCGTCCCGTGAGAGATGCTCCCGGATTTCCATCTCCACCAGGTCGAGCGTCTCCGGATCATCAACCAGGTCGCACTTGCTCATGAAGACCACGATGGAGCCCACCCCGGCCTTCCGGGCCAGACGAACCTGCTCCCTGGCATCGGGCAGCATGCTGTCGTTGGCGGACACGACCAGGATCACGGCGTCCAGCCTCGGTGTCCCCATGATCATGTTCTTGACGCAGTCGGCGCGACTGGCGCAGTCCACATGCGTGTATCCGCGGGCCGGGGTGGCGTATTCGACACGGCTGGCGCGGATCGGGACCCCCTCGACCTCCTCGGCCGGGGCGCTGGTGATCTGGTCGACGCTGCGGGCCTTGCCGCCGTACTTCCTGGCGAGGACCGTGGTCAGCGCCGACGCCAGCGTCGTCTTCCCGTCGCCCGCGTGGCCGATCGTGCCGACAAGGGGCCTGGCGCGCTCGGCGGCGAGCCCGGGGCGGAAAACTGCTGATGCCTTGGCTGCGGCGGGCAGGGCCGGCGTCGTGCCGATGGCCGCGATACCTGCCAGCCCGTACCGGAGCGCCTCACGGCGCGTGCTCTTCCTCATGCGCGGTGTAACGATTCACCGGATGCGCAGGTCACTGCCCTTCCGGCAGGCGCTCCAGCGCCTGCCGCGGGGCTCCGGCAAGGACCGGTGAGTACGCCGCGGGTGGTGACCTCCGGGCCGCATGATCGTTTCACCAGTCGGTGAGCGGGGTGTCCGGCAGGGTACGGAGCCGCGTCGAAGCCCGCTCGCGGATGCTGCATCTCGATGAGGAGGTTCTACGTGCGAGGTCGTTTTGCTGCGGTGGCAGCCGCAGCTGCTGTGTTCGTGACAGGGGCAGCAGGCGTGGCCGGTGCCGCGACGGTGCCGGTGCCTCCGGCGCAGGTGGCAGTGCAGGTGCCCCCGGTGGAAGTGCATATGGCAACCGTCAAGGAGAGGGTCGTGCGCGTCATCGCCGATCAGTTGGGGGTTCCGCGAGAAGCGGTGGTTCCCGATGCCCGTCTCATGGAAGACCTCGGCGCGGACGACCTGGACATGCCGGAGATCGTGATGGCGCTGGAGGAGGAGTTCGACACCGAGATCCCCGAGGAGGAGGCAGAGAAGATCATCACCGTCCAGGACGCCGTCGACTTCATCAATGCCAGCCATCGGTAGCGGCTGGGTGCATCCGGCCCGCGGATCGTGGCCGTCCCGGAACGTAGCCCAAGGGGCATAGCACAGGGATCGGGCGCTGGGATTCGGCGGACGCGGGCGGTCCGGGTGACGGCGGAGCCCCCGGGCCAGCAGCCTGATCTGCCGGCCGGGGGTGAGCCGGGCCGCGGCGAGACCGTAGGGCACCGTGGCCGGCATGTCCCTGGTGACGGGCCCCATCCCGCCCGCCCGTCAGCGGCCCGGCCTCCGCCAGGACGGCGGCACATTCCTCCCACGTCTTGTACGGCAGATCAGCAGAGACAGGGGGGCGGCCCGGTGCGACACCCTCATGCCCAGGCAGCCGCGCCCTCCCCGGGGCCCCGAGGGTACGGGCGGCCAGCCGACGTGCCGTTACGGCGGACGGCGCCGGTCGTTCCTAGAAGGATGCCTCTCTGCGCCGGGGCGTTGCCCGCCCCGGCGCTGACGAAAGGAAAGCCAGCTGTGCGTCTTGCCCCCCGAGGTACGGCGGTGACTCTCGCTGCCGCGCTCGCCGTGCTCGTCGGCGCCTACCCCGCAGCCGCCGACGAGGCGAACACTCCCTCGCAGGACCAGCCGCCCGTCGTCCTGGTCGACGGCGCGGAAGTCGACGCCCTGCCGGACCCGGAGAATCCGGACCTCACGTCGTCGGTGGCGAAGACAAGAGAGGAGTGGGTGGCCAATGACCTGAAGCTGCTGAACATCATCATCAAGAAGCCCTCCCGCGAGCCCGGAAAGGAGCCGGAGGCAGACCCGGTCGAGGAGGCCGGGACGGGCCCCGTTCCCCACGCCGACGAGACCACGCCGCAGTGCGCCGGAAAGGACTCCTACAGCTCCGACCGCTATACCTCGGTCCGCTGGAAGAGCTGCATCGACTCCGTCACGGGACCGCACGGCTACCTGCGGTTCGAGTGCTGGGAGGGCGATGTCATCGGATGGAACCGCAGTGGGTGCGTGATGAGCGGTAAGTTCCAGATCCGCGACCCGAGAGGAAAGCTCGTGCGCGCGGGCTCCTTCGCCGAGAGGGCGGACTGGTACTACGAGGTGGCCGAGGTGAGGGACCGCTTCCGCTTCTCCTGCGAGAACCGGCCGCACGGACGCTACACCTTCACGCTCAGCGACACCAAGGCAGAACTCTTCCTCAACGGTAACTTCACTCGCGGTCGACAGCCGGCCTACCTGCCCGACACCACGGTGGCGACCACCCTCTGCTGAACCCGGCACACCCCCTCCGGCCGGTCAGCCCATCCGTACGCCGGCCGGGGCGTGCCACCACGGCACGCCCCGGCCGCATCCCGCACCGCACATCCTTCTGGCCCGGCAGGCCCGCGAACCGTGGGCCGTGGGCGGACCTGGCCAGGGACAACAGACCCGGACACGATGCCGCCGGCGACCGAGGTGAACGCCTGGCCGCCGGTCCGGGAGAAGACCTCCGGCAGGTCCACCCGCGGCAGCATCACGTCCACCGCGGCCCGACAGGCCGAGCAGGAAGGCCGGTTCGGGCTCCAGCTCCAGCTCCAGCTCCAGCTCCAAGGCAGCACAGTGCAGACACCCGTCGTCTCGAAGACGATCTGCGCGCTGTCCGGGACCCGGCCCGCCACCTCCCGGCAAATGCCGTCCATCAACGCCGCCCGAGCCGCCGGGTGGGCGCCCGCCCCCTGGCACGTCAGCGAGGCCGACACGACCGACTTTGCCCGCTGCCTCGCCCCGCCCCGCCACTCAAACTCCAATGAGACGAACCTACCCGTCACCAAAGTTCAGTGAGAACACTCAACCTTAAGTGCGACAGGACAACAGACGAGGCCATCGGGAAAGTGGAGGGAGTCCATCCACCAATTAGAGCATCTGTTCGAATTATGGTCCACGCAGGTACCTCGTCCGTGGGCGTGTACGGCACGGCGGCTGCCCTGTGATCGCGCTGCTTGGGCGGACTTCAGTAGGGCCATATCTTTAAAGTCCGTCACGAAGCCAAGTCAGATGGTTCAGCCTTCCCTGCCGGTTGCCACTTCGTGGCCCAAGCACCGCATCGAGGGGGTCAGCGGTCGAGATCACCGCCGGGGCCGCCGCCGTCCTGCACCGGCGGCGGTGATGTGCAGCCCTACTCTCAGCGCTCGTCGAAGTAGCCCTCCGTTTCTCGCGACGTAGCCGGCGTCCACGTGCAGACTGCACGTGGGAATCCCCAACCATCCGACTTGGCTCACGACCTACTTTGAAGATGAGCCCACCTCGGGGCTCTGGGCCTGCGCGGTAGAAGCCGCAGGCCCAGAGCCCCGAATCATCTGACTTGGCTCACGACCTACTTTGAAGTTCACGGCGTGTCAGGCCCTTCGCGGCTGGGGCACCCGGGATGATCAGCGCATTTACGTCGAGTCGCCCGGAGTCCAGTGGGACGAGTTGTGGCTGCCGTTGCGGCCGTACGCGACGAACCGGCTGCAGGAGGGGATCCGGCGTGAGCGGCGGCCGGTGGCGATGACCCGTCGGTATGTGGAGGCGAACCCGTCGGCGATGAGCAACCTCCTCGTCGTGGACGTGGACCACTCGGATGCGGTGCTGCGGGCGGTGTCGTCGGTGGGGTCGCATCCGCTGCCCAACGCGGTCGTGGAGAACCCGGTGAACGGGCATGCTCATGCGGTGTGGGCGTTGGCGGAGGCGGTGACGCGGGCCGAGTACGCCCGGCGCAAGCCACTGGCCTACGCCGCCGCGGTCACCGAGGGTTTGCGCCGTGCGCTGGACGGCGATGCGGCGTACTCGGGGCTGATGACGAAGAACCCGCTGCACACGGACTGGAGCACCGAGTGGCTCCACGGCGGGCTCCACACGCTCGGCGGCCTGGAGGAGGCGCTGAGCGGCCACATGCCGCCCGCGCGCTGGCGGGAGACCAAGCGGTTCCGCACCAACATCACCGGGCTGGGGCGCAACTGCTCGATCTTCGAGACGGCCCGGACCTGGGCGTACCGCGAGGTACGCCACCACTTCGGCAGCCCCGACACGCTCCACACCGCCATTCACACTGAGGTACAGACCCGCAACGCCGAATTCGCGGAGCCGCTGCCGGCCGTGGAGGCGCGTGCGATCGCCAACAGCATCCACCGGTGGATCACGACGCGCTCCAGGATGTGGAAGGACGGTGCGGCGGTCTACGAGGCCACCTTCGTCGCCATCCAGTCCGCCCGTGCCAAGAAGGGCGGCGCGGCGCGCGCTGCACGCCGCGACGAGCGCACCGAAGCCATGCTTGAGTACATGAGAGGGAAGCCGTGACGCAGGAGCCCAGACGCGAGCGTCGCACCGCGACGGCCCGCGAGCTTGCGGACCGGTTCGGCGTGTCCCCGCGGACCGTGCGCAGCATGATCGCCGAGGAACGTGCGGCGTATGAGGCCCGCTCCCGGCGGCGACGGGACCAGATCGTCGAACTGCACCCGCAGGGCCTGAAGGGTTACGAGATCGCGCGCGAGCTGAATGTCTCCTCCGGTCTGGTGTCCACCCGGCTCAAGGAAGCCCGCTCGGCCGGTATCGACCTTACTCCTTACGCCGCTTCACCCAGGCTTCAGTAGCGCCGGGTGTGGCGCATGACGAGGGCATGGGCGGCGTCCTCGGTGAGTCCGAGGGCAGTGGCGACCGCATCCCACGGCTGCTCGTCGTCGAGGACCGTGTACGCCGCCGCCCGGCCGGCACCGGCGCTGGTGCGCTCCAGAGCGCCGACGACCCTCAGCGCGGCGAGCGGCGCCTGCACGGTCAGGGCGTCCAGACGGGTGCGCAGCTGCGTGACCAGGGCGGTGATGTCGTCGGGAACGGGGACGGTGCGGGCATCGGTGCCGGCAATGTGCTCGTCCCAGCCGGCCTCCAGGCCCTCGGTGTCGTACAGGTCCGGCCCGCCGACGTCGGCGACCTCCTGCCAGTCCAGCGGGTACAGGGTGGTGCCGCGCCAGCCGCACGAGCACGAACCGCGCAGCCCGGCCGCGAGCGGGGCACCCAGCGTGCCGTCGTACACCCACCAGTCGCTGGTCTCGTGGACCGCCGAACCGCTGCCGGTATCGAAGAAGACCGGCTCCGGCTCACTACCGTCCGGCAGTACCGCGCCCGGGCGCCCCACATGCGACGCCCCAAACTCCTCGGTCTCCCACATAACCCCACCCCTGCCACACGACGTCCGGCCCTGCTTGAATGCGGATAGGACTCACTAAACAGCTTTGGGAGGACCGTTGCTCATACACATGGCGCGTAGTTTCACCGACCGCCTACGCCGCTGGTCCGGCACGCACGCGAAGGCCTGCGCGTTTTGCGGCGGTCTCCGGCCAGGAGATAGGAGTCTGACAGGCAGCCGCCGCTCAAAAATTTGTGCGGGATGTGTGCAGGAGTGCCAAACTCGGCTTGCCGAAGCACCAATGGCAAATCCTCCACTGCGCAGGACGGTCTGGCTGGCGCAGATGTATTGCTCCTTCTGTGGCCACTCGCCCGCGCCCAACCGCGAGCTTGTGCCAGGGCCCCGCGTGTGGATCTGCAGTGAATGTCTCACAAAATACCACTCGGAGTTGATTGCGCCCCGAACATCCCCTTAGCCACTATTTGCCTATCTGTTGACAGAGTGGAGTAGCGACCAACGTAATTCCCCCGGTCGCTACTCCACTTCCGTCCTGGCCCTGAATTAGCCGGCGATGGCCAGCTGGGGGCTGGTCTTCGTAAGGGTCCCAATCCCGCCATGGGCCACAACGTTTCCGCTGTAGACCCAGCCGAGAGTCCCTGCGAAGTTCACCTCGTACCACAGGTTTCCGTACTTATTGATGCAATACCCGCCGTTCATGCGCGCATAGTCGTCCGGCTCCATCCACGCGTAGATCGGCTCCGTGTTGTACCAGCCCCGACGCACAGGAGCGTCCTTCTTCGCGATCACATAGCCACTCGCTGTCGAACCGCAAGTTACGGCGGCCGCCGCAGACGCGGGCGCGGCTACGACAGTGTCTGCCGCTGCGAACTGAGCTGTTCCAAGAAGCAACCCCAACCCGATTGCTAGAGCGGCCATACCCCGAATGATGCGTGTCAACTGCTTCCCCTCCCACTACTTTTGGACCTACCTCGAAGACGCCCAGGAACTGGATGCATGTGCCAGAAGCACTTCCAAGCCTGGGTGCCGACCGCAATATACGAACGCAAATTTCGGAGTGGTAGGCATTTCTCCTAAGGCTGGCCGAAAAACATTGAAAAGCGGAAGCATCAAAAGGACAAATATTCCCCACCATGGCTTTCCAGATTCACCCAAGCGGAACCCGGTCAAGATAATTCCATCCCAGCCGGATTGGCGGGATTTGATCCCCCGCGAACTCAGACCAGTGTTGCTACTACCGACCACAGGGATAGGCCAGTGCCACCAAATCAGCAGTACAATTTATGTCACTGAGAGTTATTCCATAACTACACTTCGCTAGAGCTCGTAACACGATCATGACCGGGCCTTCTTGAGGCGTCGGTAGCAGATGAGGCTGCAGGCGAGGGAGACGAAGGCGTCGTGGAGTTCGGTGCGGCGTTCCCAGCGCACAGCGACGCGTTTGAAGTGGTGGAGCAGGGCGAAGGTCTGCTCGACGACGTAGCGGAGCTTGCCGATGCCCTTGATGTTGGGTGATCCCTTGCGGGAGATGACCGGCAGGATTCGTCGGCGACGGAGCTCGTCGCGGTTGGGGTTGGAGTCGTAGCCTTTGTCGCCGAGCAGGGCCTCCGGTCGTCGGCGGGGCCGGCCGGGGCGGCCTGCGACGGGTGGAATGCCGTCGACCAGTGCGAGGGTCTGA
This sequence comes from Streptomyces sp. ITFR-16, assembly GCF_031844705.1. Classification (NCBI taxonomy): domain Bacteria; kingdom Bacillati; phylum Actinomycetota; class Actinomycetes; order Kitasatosporales; family Streptomycetaceae; genus Streptomyces; species Streptomyces sp. ITFR-16. Next base: position 7,879,585 of record NZ_CP134609.1, on the reverse strand, counting down.
GTGACGTCGTTGACGTTGGCCGCGGTCGTGATGACCTTGAGCGGGGTACCGCGTCCGTCGCGGATCAGGTGGTGCTCGCTGCCCGTCTTCCGCCGGTCGACCGGCGACGGACCGGTGTCGGCGCCCCCTTTTTCGCGCGGATGTGGGAACCGTCCACACACGCACGCGACCAGTCGAGTTCGCCGGCCGCGTTCAGCTCGGAGAGCGGGACCCGACGCAACTGGTCGAAGACTCCCGCTTCCTGCCACCGCTCCAGCCGGCGCCAGCACGTCTGCCCCGAGCCGAAACCCAGCTCCAGCGGCAGCAGTTGCCAGGCTATGTCGTTGTACAGGATGCCCTGGAGGCAGAGCCGGTCCGACACCGGCCTCGGCCCCGGAGACCGCTCCGGCCACGGCGGCAGCAACGGCTCGACCAGAGCCCACAACTCATCGTCCACGATCCACGGTCGGGTACCCACACCCTCACGAACGGCCGAATCATCACACCGGTAACGGCCTACCAGCACGATTCAGCAAGATCGTGTTACGAGCTCATAGACCTTTCGAGGATCAGGTATGCCTCTCACGCACGTACCCAATCGCCATCAAGCCTATTCCAACCACGCACGCATAGTAGGAACCCAAAGGCCACGCAAGTCCCAGAAGAATGACTCCAGACCCCCAGGCCCGCGGGCGCTGCACACCGTAGCGGAACCACCGACCAGGCACTCGACCGGTAATGACCGCATATATTCCCACAACCCACACAACGATCACAGCCGCGATAAGCAGGAAGAGCATTGCGATTAGAACGAGCACCCCAAAATCCTTCGACTCATCCCCGCGAGGGAATACAAATAGCGCTGGCACCTACCGCTCGCCGGGAGATCAATTCCCTCGAATCCCCTCAAGCGATACACGCACCTACCCCCCGTATCCATGATGAGGGATAACCGTCCGGAACGTTATTTCTATATTGTACGGCCTAGCCGCACCGCCGAACGCGACAATCCCCTCATTATCCAACCATCGCTGCACGAACTTTTCCCGCGCAGTTCCGTACCCCACCACAGGACGCGCGAAGGAAGAAATTGTCATGTTATTCCTGACAGTCATCCTGACCTGCAGACCTTGCGGGCTCGCCCGCAGAACCTCGTAATCAGTCGTATAGGAACCCAGCCCCACAGTCGCCCTGCGAGGAAATTGAGTTTCGTTCCTGCGGCGCTGGTGATTCGTACGGCGATGTTCTGGCCGGCGATGCTGTAGTAGCGGGTGCCGGTAATGGTCTTGCTGGCGCCCTTTGTGGTGAGGCGGACTTCGGTCGTGCCGAGGTAGAGGACGGTGTCACCGTCTCCTGCGGCGCGGCGGATGAGCAGTTCGCCATCGGCGTCGTAGAGGTAGCTGGTGTTGAGGGCGGGCTTGGTGCCTGCGGGGGGTTCGGTCGTGGAGGCCAACTTGCCTTCGGAATTCCAGGTCAGGGACTGGGCGGCCTGGGTTCCGGGGCGTGTTTCGGTGTTGCCGGACTTGTCGTAAGTGTAGGTGGCGGGGTGGTCGCCGGTGGTGCTGGTGAGGGGGTGGGGCTGGCCGGTGGTGGTGCCGTAGTTGTAGTTGGTGGTGGGGTTGCCTGTGCTTGTGTGGTTGGTTTCGGTTTTGCGCTGGCCGGCGGTGTTGTAGGTGTAGCTGGTCCAGTAGGGGGCTGCGCCGTCGAGGTTGGCTGTGGTTCGGCCGGTGGTGGCGCAGTCGGCGGTTTTGGGTGTCCAGGCTTCGCTGAGGCGGAGGTAGCTGTCGTAGGCGAAGCACTGGTAGTCGGGCTTGCTGGTGTTGCCGAGGTTGGTGTTGTCGAAGATAGAGGTGACGTTGCCCGCCTGATCTTGGGTGAAGTCCAGCTCTTGAAGCATGTAGGGGTGGGTCTGGTCGGTGACGTGGGATTGAGTCAGGCGGCCGGTCCCTGCTTCATACGCGTTCGTGATGCTGACGGTGTTGGTGTCAGTGACGCCGAGCCTCAGTTGCCAGAGCTGTCCGAGCTGTGAATAGGCAACGTTCTGGACGTAGTAGCTGGTGCCGGAGAGCTGTTCGGCCAGACCGAAGGCGTTGTAGTGGGTCTGCACACTTTCCTTGGGCAGACCGGCAGCGGCGGGGTCCGTCGTAGTGCTGAGGGTGCCGTCAAGACGGTAGACGGTCTCGAAGTCCAGGGAGGAGGTGACGGCACCCGACGTCACCAGCGGGTCATCGTCGGGCAGGGTGAGCCGGCTGCCGGTGGGGCGACCGACTTTGTCGTAGGCGGTGACCTGCTTCGTGTACGCCTTGCCCGTGGCGCCGCTGCCGCCGACGTACCGGGTGGAGGCATCGGGCTTGCCCTTGAGGACGGAGTCGAAGCTCCAGTGGGCAAGCTTGTTCACGTCGGTGCGGGAGGTCTGCCACTGGTCCGTCTTGCGGCCAAGCTCGTCGTAGCTGTACAGGAGAGTGTTCTTGTTGGCGTCGGTGGTCGTGTCGATCTGGTCGAGGACCGTGTAGCTGGTGTTGTTGGTGCCCTTGTCGGGGTCGGTGGTGCTGGTCTGGCGACCGAAGAGGTCGTAGGTGTAGGACCACTGGGCGGAGTCAAGTCCAGTGATCAGTTTCTGCTTGCCATCCGGCGTGTACTGGGTTTTGACGCTGGTGTAGCTGGTCCCAGTGGTGGCGCCGTAGGCGGTGTCGGCGGGGGTGGTGCCCGCATAGGTGCGGGTCTCGGTGGTGCGGCCGAGGGCGTCGGTGATGGTGCGCGGGAGGCGTTTCCGCCGTCGGGTGCGGTGATGGCGGTGGAGTCACCGGTGTAGCTGGTAGTGGTGGTCCACTTCTGGTGTGAAGCTTCCCCTTGATCGTGGACACCTGGAGACTGGGATCTTGAGGTTCCAGAGGAAGTAGCACCAGGTGGGAAGCAAGTACACGAAGCGGTACACCGCGGTGTTCAAGAGGGACGCCATTGCGCTCGTCGACTCCACGGGCAGGACGGTCACCGCCGTCGCCCGGGAGCTCGGCGTCAGCTCGGAGTCCCTGCGCGGCTGGTACCGCCAGGCCAAGGCCGACCGTGGCGAGGGCGCCCCCGGCGAGCTCACGACCGCCGAGCGCGAGGAGCTCAAGCGCCTGCGCCGGCAGAACGCCGAACAGGCCAAGACGATCGAGGTCCTGCGAAAAGCCGCGGTCTTCTTCGCGAAGGAGAGCGATCGGTGAACGACACGTACGCGTTCATCGAAGCGGAGAAGACCACCCACGGCGTCGCCTTCCTCTGCCGCCTGCTCAAGGTGGCCCGCTCCTCGTTCTACGCCTGGCTCGCCGCGGCGAAGCCCCGGGCCGCCCGCCGGGCCGCCGACCAGGTCCTCGTGCACGAGATCACCGTGATCCACATCGGGTCGCGCCAGACCTATGGCGTCCCGCGCGTCCATGGCGAACTGCGGCGTCTGGGACGGCGGGTGAACCGCAAGCGGGTCGCCCGCCTGATGCGCGAACACGGCATCCAGGGCGTCACCCGCCGCAGGCGCCGTTCGCTGACCAGGCCGGACAAGAAGGCCAGGCCGGCCCCGGACCTGATCGGCCGCGACTTCCACGCCGAGACACCCGGCACGAAACTGGTCGGCGACATCACCGCCCTGCCGACCGCCGAGGGCTGGCTCTACCTCGCCTGCTGGCTCGACCTGGCCACCCGCGAGATCGTCGGCTACTCGATGGCAGACCACCACCGCGCCGATCTCGTCGTCGATGCACTCGACATGGCCCACGGCCGCGGTGGACTGCAACCCGGCTGCGTGATCCACAGCGACCGCGGCAGCGAATACACCTCCACCCGATTCCGGTACCGAATAAGGGATTTGGGCCTTCGGCAAAGCTGCGGACGGACCGGATCTTGCTTCGACAACGCCGCCGCGGAGAGTTTCTGGGCCCTGCTCAAAGAAGAGATCGGCACCCGCGTCTGGCCCGACCGGGCCACCGCCCGTGCCGACGTCTTCGACTTCATCGAAACGTTCTACAACCGCCGCCGACTGCGCAGACACAAGGTCTTCGGCTACCTCACCCCGGCCGAGACCCGCCAACGACACCGACACACCCTCGCGGCATAACCATCGAGTGTCCAAGATCACGGGGAAGCTTCAGTCAGGCCCCGCGGCGGCACCCCGGACACCGAGTGGACGGTCCGGGAGTCGCTGGTCCGCCTGGCCGACGACATCGGCCTGACGTTCAACACGGTGAAGAACGCGAGGTGGATCGCGTCGCGCTGGCCCAAGGAACACCGCCAGGGGGACGTGTCGTTCACGATCCACCGCATCCTGGGCCGGATCGAGAACGACCAGGAGAGGTGGGCCGCGATCAAGAACCCTCCCGAGGGGAAGGCCCGGTGGACGGCGGACGACGCCAAGCGGCGGGTCGGCTGGACGGTCGACAGCCCGGAGACCCCGCAGGAGCGGATCACCGCGATTCACCACCTGGCCCAGGATGAGGAGGTCGCCGCGACGGTGACCACCGATTTCCTCAGGCGCCCGCAGGTCGCGGCCAAAGTCTCCACGGAGAACAAGGTCCGGGTGGTGGAGGAATTCACCCGCGACGAGGGCGTCGCCACTACGGCCGCGACCAGCCTGTTGCGCAGGCCGGACGTCGCGTTCAAGGCGATGAGCGACGACACCGCCCGCTTCCAGGTCAACTCTGCCCAGGCCGAGCGCAGCCGGCAAGCCCACGGCCACTTCGAGCGCACGAACCCCGTCGCCCCGGCGGTCCGCAACATCGACCGGACGGTGGAGTTCCTTGACCTGGTGACCGCCTTCCACGCGTTCGTCGCGGCGGCCGGCCGCACCGTTCCAGGCCTGCGCGACCGGCAGCTGTCGGAGGACGAACGCACCATCGTCCACCAGAACGTTGCGAAGGTGAAAGCGACCCTGGACTGGATCGAGACGGCGGTCGACACCGGCAAGGTCGACATGGATGACGAGCTCGCGGCCATCCTTCGGGGCGAGTAGTCGTGCCCCGCGCCTCCCGGCGCAAAGGGGACGCGGCCAGACGGCACGCGGACACGGTCCGCTTCGTCCTGTTCGAGGCCCGGCCGGCCGGGCTGGAGTTCCACCAGCTCGTTCGTGCCAGTGCCCTGTCCCCGCACCAGGTCCGGTCCGGCCTGGCCGCGCTGAAGGACGAGGCCGCGTCGAAGGGGTGGCCGCCGCTGATCTGGAACCGCGTCGACGGCTATCAGCTCGGCGCGGAGCGGGCCGCCCTGGAAGCCTACGAACGGCAGGTCGTCTCCGAGAAGCTGACCCAGTTCCGCCGCTTCATCACTGGCACCGTCGCCCCGCACGCGGCCGCCCACCCGAACGACAAGTGGGTGCGGCACATCGTCGCCCAGCTCAACTCCATCGAGTCCACCCTCGACCTCATCGCCTCGGCCTGACCCTTCCCTGCGGGGGCCGACCGGCGAAGCCGGTCGGCCCCCGCCGCAGGTCACCAGGGAAGAACCATGCGTGAACGCCGCTATCCCTCGGACATGACAGATCACGAGTGGGCGCTGATCGAACCGCTCCTTCCGCTGCCCGCGAGTGAGACACCGCTGGGAGGCCGGCCGGAGAAGCACCCCCGCCGGGAGATCGTCGACGCGATCCGCTACGTCGTCGACACCGGCTGCAAATGGAGGGCCCTACCTGCGGACTTCCCGCCCTGGAGAACCGTTTGGGGGTTCATGGCCCGCTGGGCGGCGGCCGGGGTCATCGGCCAGATCCGTGACGCACTCGCGGGGCGGATCCGCCGGGAGATGGGCAGAGGCCCCAGAGCCGTCGCCACGATCATCGACTCCCAGTCGGTCAAGGCGGCCTCGACCGTCGGGAAGGACAGCCGCGGCTACGACGCGGGCAAAAAGATCAACGGACGCAAACGGCACATGGTGGTCGACACCAAGGGCCTGCCGCTGATGGTCATGGTCACCCCCGCGGACCTCCACGACTCCGCCGCCGCGAAGGAAGTCCTCTTCCGCCTCCGTCTCACCCATCCCGAAATCACGCTCGTCTGGGCCGACCGCGCTTACGCGGGCAAGCTCGTGACCTGGGCTAAGAAGTATCTGAACCTCACGATCAAGACGATCTCCCGGCCCAAGGACACCACCGGATTCGTCGTCCTTCCCCGCCGCTGGGTCGTCGAACGATCACTCGCCTGGATGATGAACGCCCGCCGCCATGCCCGCGACTACGAGCGGCTCATCCAGCACTCGGAAACGCTCATCACCTGGGCCGCCATCACCCTCATGACCAGACGCCTGGCCACGATCATGGGACGTCGTCACTCAGCAGGGCCTGCGGCCGGCGTCTGACGCGCCGGTGGGGCCGGCCACCGGCCGACCCCACCGGAACCAGCGGCCGGTCAGTCCTTCTCGTACTGCGCGAGTGCGAGTCCGAGGCCGAAGAACGTCGGCGCCCACTCACCCACGAAAATCCCCCACCGGTCAGCACGGTCCGTCCCCGCTGCCTCTCCCTTGACCGAAGCCGTCCACGACAGGAACGACAGCCCGATCGAGACCACAGCAGCCGTATAGGCGTGATCACTACGCAAACCCGCCTCGTGCAACTTCTTGATGATCATGACCAAACTCCTCTGACGGAGATCTGCAGACACTGCCACCGTCACCCCCGCCCGGCATAACCGCTCACTCCGCACCACCAAACGGGTGACCCCAAAGGCAGCGCTCACAGCCCTCGCCTTTGAAAACAGCTTCTCAGCGCAGGGCGGCCACGCGGAGTACATCGCCATCACGGCCGGGGGAACGGTGCTGCTGCCCGACGGCTTGTCCTACGAGGACGCGGCTCCGATGATGTGCGCCGGGTACACCACGTGGAGCGGTCTGCGGGACGCTTCCCCGCAGCCGCACGAGAAGGTCGCTGTCGTGGGCATCGGCGGGCTGGGGCACGTGGCCCTGCAGCTGGCCAAGGCATCCGGATTCGAGACCATCGCGATCACGCACTCCCCGGACAAGCACGAACTGGCTGCCCGGCTCGGTGCCGACCACGTCGTCGCCAATGGCGAGGAGCTGCGGGATCTGGGCGGGACGGACGTCCTGCTGATCACCACCAACGCCTTCGACGCAGCGGAAGGAGCGATGACCGGCCTGCGCCCCGACGGCCGTGTCGTCCTGAGCGGTCTGGACTTCACCCGGCCGTTCTCCATCTCCTCCGAGGGCGTGCCGTTCCACATGATGCGCCAGCAGGTCATCGGCTCCACCCACGGTGGCCAGCACTACCTGTCCGAGGTCCTTGACCTCGCCGCCAAGGGCAAGGTCAAGCCGATCACGGAGACCTTCCCGCTCGATCGGGCCACCGACGCCTATGACCGGCTCTCCTCGGGCAGGATGCGCTTCCGCGGCGTACTCACCCCGCACGCCTGATCCGCGCAAGCCCGCTCCGGGCGCGCCCGCCACCGTTCAGGCTCGGAGACCTCGCGGTCGGCGCGGCCGTGACGTACGGACTGGGCACCAGTGGGCAGACCTGCGGGGCGGCGTCCCGCAGGTCTGCCCACTGGTGCCGCGCGAACGCCTCGGTCAATTCCTCGACGCGTTCACCGCACGCATCGACCAGTTCAAGGCCGACGACCCGCAGGCCGAAGACACGTTCATGGGACCCGTCCTCTCGGCCAGCCGGTGAGCGCCGTCCAGAGCTACATCCGCCAGGGCATCGGCCAGGGGGCCGGCTCGTCTCCGGTGGCCTGGGCAGGCCCGACCTGCCCGCCGCCCTCCAGGACGGCCACTTCGTCAGAGCCACCGTCTTCACCGATGTCATCAACAGCATGAACATCGCCCGCGAGGAGATCTTCGGACCTGTCCTGTCCGTCATCACCCACGACACGGTCGACGAGGCACTGCGCACCGCCAAGCCTGTGCGGGTATGTCACCAGCACCCACCCGGGACGAGCCCGCACCGTCGCCGAGCAGATACGCACCGGCCGTACTCATCAACAACGCCGACTTCGACTTCAACACCTCCTGGGGCGGCTACAAGCAGTCCGGCAACGGCCGCAGGTGGGCCGCCTTTGGCAGCAGCGAATACCCGGAAACCAAGTCCATCGTCTGCGTGATCGCCTGATCCGGCCATCCACATGCCACAGCCGCGGTACACGGCTCGGCCGTCCGGGGAAACGCGACCTGACGGGGCCGGGGTCGTCCCACGGCACACGTCGGCCGAGACGGGCATCCTCCAAAGGCCCGCCGCCGTCCCTCCTCGGCACACCCAACGAACGGGATTTTCGATGACTGAGAAAAACGCCAGGCGCAGCCCGTCGGCGAGTTCATCCCGCACCACCGGCACCACCGGCACCACCGGCACCACCGGCACCACCGGCAAGGGCAGGCTCGCACACCGGCTCTTGCCGATGACCGGACGCGACTCCAAGGAGTCCCACCGGGTCGCCACACCGTTGGAGCTCTTGTTCGATCTGACGTTCGTCGTCGCTGTCGGCACGGCCAACTCCCGCTTCGCTGAACTGCTCGGCGAGGGGCACTCCTCACAGGCCGTCTTTGCGTTCCTCCTCGCCATGTTCGCGATCAGCATCGCGTGGATCAGCTTCACCTGGTTCGCCTCCGCCTTCGGCACGGACGACTGGCTCTACCGGGCTCTGACGATGGTCCAGATGATCGGCGTCGTCGTGTTCGCGCTCGGCATCCCCGCGCTGTTCCACTCCGTCGACGAGGGCGACCACCTGGAGCTGCGGGTGATGGTCCTCGGATACATCGTGATGCGCATCGCGATGGTGCTCCAGTGGTGGCGTGTCTCCCGGGAATCCCCCTCCTTTCGCAAGGCAGGCAGAGCGAACATCCTCTGGATCCTGATTGCCCAGGTCTGCTGGGTGGTCGTGGGGTTCGCGCATCTGCCGCTCCTGGTCGTCATCATCTCCGTCGTCGTGATCGGCACCCTGGAGCTGCTCCTGCCGAGGTTCGCGCAGGGAGGGGCCGGCGACACGCCCTGGCATCCTCACCACATCGCCGAGCGCTACAGCCTGTTCACGATCATCGTGCTCGGCGAGAGCGTGGTCGGCACCGTAGCTTCCTCGGGCGATCTCCTCGGCGGCGCGGACGGGGCACAGTGGACCGGCAACGCCGCTGCCGTCGTCATCGCCGGTGTCGGACTGACCTTCGGAATGTGGTGGGTCTACTTCGCCACACCGTTCGGCGACATCCTCGCCCACCGCCGCAGGCGCGGATACCTCTTCGGCTACGGCCACATCCCCGTCTTCATCAGCATCGCGGGGGTCGGAGCGGGGCTCCACGTGGCCGGACTGCACCTGGAACACCACGCGCATCTCGGCGGGACCGCCGTCGTACTGTCCCTGGCCCTGCCGGCCGCGCTCTACCTGCTCATGGTCTACCTGCTCCACACCCTGCTCTTGTCGGCGACGGACCGGTTCCACCTTCTGCTGATCTCACTCACCCTCGTCGTGCTGGCTGCTGCGGTACTCCTGTCAGCCGCGGGGGTCTCCGTCGCGGTGTGCCTGCTCGTGGTCATGCTCGCCCCCTTCATCACCGTGATCGGCTACGAGACCATCGGCTACCACCACCAGCAACAGATGCTCGGCGAACTGCGCACTCGAGACTGACCAAACGGCATCCGTCACCAGAGCGGCATCCGGCCGGGAGAAGAGTGCTACTCGTCAGGGAGTTCGGCGCGGACACGGCGCGGCGACTGGAAGCCGTACCGGTCCAGGCCAGCGGGCCGTTTGGCGAGCCCTGGCCGCCGTCGACCCAGATGGTCGACCGGGAGGGCTGGCTTCCGGCGGGGAGGGCAGCGACGGCAGTGCCCGTGGTGGTGGCGTCCTACGGCGTCGAGGAACGGCTGCACCGCGACCAAGCACTGTCGCCGGTACGCCACAGGCCATCAAGGCGCTGGAGCAGCCCTTCTACCCCAAGGCCAAGCCAAAGGCGGCCGCCTACTCGCGACGAGGTCGAAGGTATCCTGTTCCGCATCCTGGCCCCCGCCCCCTGCCGGCGGAAGCGGACCCGATCGGCTGCGTGGTGCAACAGCGTACGAGCTGACTACGTACGGGCCGCATGGTAGCGGCGTCGGGGGGCTGCGGGCGGCCATCAAGGATGGCTCCGGGTGGTCAGCGGCTGGAGTCGGTGCTGGCGGAGGCGAGCTGGCCCAAGAAGTCGTGGATGCCCTCGCCGACCGGGGTCGGCACGATGATCACAGTCAACTTCTCGTCGTTCCGGCTGCGAGCCTCCGTACGGCGACGAAGCCGGAGGAAGACGATCACGGCGAGCAGTACCCTCAGATTGATCGTCAGCTTCAACGCCCGCCCCCCCCATTACCTTTTTGGTGGTCCCGCAATGGGGCTCCCGGCCTTCGGGCCCGGCATGACTTCCCCCCCTTGTTAACCATGATCCGGGGGGTGGTGTCACCGGGCCCGGAGGCACTGACTGACCGCTGATTAGGGGCATGACCACCGACTCTTCGCAGGTCGGGAGGCTCTTCGTAATGTGGATGTGGCGATCGGTGCCGTGGGCGAGGCCGGGCGGAAGCACGACCGGAGGACGCACGTGATCGAGACCGGCGACATCGACGTCTATCTCGGCCTGGACGTCGGCAAGGGCGAACACCACGCCACCGCCGTGACCCCGGCCGGGAAGAAGGCGTTCGACAAGCGCCTGCCCAACACCGAACCGAAGCTCCGCGAGCTGTTCGCGAAACTCCAGGCCAAGCACGGGACGGTGCTGGTCGTGGTCGACCAGCCGGCCTCGATCGGAGCTCTGCCGCTGGCGGTCGCCCGGGACATGGGCTGCCCCGTCGCCTACCTGCCCGGCCTGACGATGCGGCGGATCGCCGACCTCTACCCCGGCGAGGCCAAGACCGACGCGAGGGACGCGTTCATCATCGCGGACGCCGCCCGCGCGATGCCTCACACCTTGCGCTCGGTCGACCTCGAAGACGAGACGATCGCCGAACTGGAGATGATCGTCGGCTTCGACGGCGACCTGACCGGTGAGGCCACCCGCGTCGCGAACCGGCTCCACGGCCTGCTGACCCAGATCCACCCGTCCCTGGAACGGGTCCTGGGCCCGCGACTGCAGCACCCGGCCGTCCTGACCCTGCTGGAACGGTTCGGGTCACCGGCCCAGATCCGCAAGGCAGGCCGCCGGCGGCTGATCACGCTGCTGCGGCCGAAGGCACCCCGCATGGCCGAGCGCCTGGTCGAGGACATATTCACCGCGCTGGACGAGCAGACCGTGGTGGTCCCCGGCACCGACGCGGCCGCGCTGATCGTCCCGAGCCTGGCCGCCTCGCTCGCCGCCGTCCTCGACCAGCGCAAGCTCCTCGCCGGCCGGATCGAGGAACTGCTGGAGTCCCACCCTCTTTCCCAGGTCCTGATCTCGATGCCGGGCATCGGGATCAGGACCGGAGCCAGGATCCTCATCGAGGTCGGCGACGGCAGCAGTTTCCCCTCCGCAGCCCACCTCGCCGCCTACGCCGGACTCGCCCCGGCGACCCGCAACTCAGGCTCCTCGATCCGAGGCGAACAACCCTCCCGCAGAGGGAACAAGCAGCTCAAACGGGCCTTCTTCCTGTCCGCGTTCGCCGCCCTGGGAGACCCGGCATCCCGGGCCTACTACGACAAGAAGATCGGCCAGGGCAAACACCACACCCAAGCCCTCCTCTGCCTCGCAAGACGACGAGCCGACGTCCTCTTCGCGATGCTCCGCGACGGCACCTTCTATCAGCCCCAACACGCCCAACCAGCTTGACCAAACCCATAGGGGCACCCCCCGGATCACGCTCGGCCTCGTCCCGACCCCCTTGTCCACCCATGGCCCGGCCCCCGCGCCGGGCCATGATCGTTCTCAGCGCCAGCTGTTATACCGACGTCCCCCGAGGGCGTACGAGCTCTTTCACACATTCGAGTCTCCACTAAAACCGGGGCGGTTCACTTCCCGTAGTCGATGGCATCGGTCGGCAAAAACGACCGCCATTCCTGCGGGAATCCATCGTCGAAATCCGCCAGCTCCGAGAATGAAATCACCCCCGACCACCAGCCGTCTCCCCCGCGCTCTGGCATCCCATATCTCGTCAAAGGAACGTCTACTGGCCAGTCATGCGGATAGGGCCAGACGGTAAACAACACACGTCCGTCACCCTGGAATATTAGTTCGGTCAGAAGTACACCACGATAGGTCGCGGACGGCTCGATGCGCTTGTATCCAGGCGTCCCTGCGGGGATCTCCCACTGAGCCGGCTCGGCTGCCGGATCAACCGCCCTCAGAACCCAGTTCCGATTATTCGACTCAGACCTTCCAAAAACGCGGTAAATTACCCCATCGATGAGGTAGTAATTTCCTCTACTCAGCCTATTCACGATGTCCTTCCGCGGATGAGTCACGGATCCCTCACTGCCCCAGGGCCCTTACCCGCAAGATTGCCATGATAGTCGGGTGGATGATCACCCAATCGCGGGAGACGATGACAGGCACGTCGACATCTGCCGCGCTCCCTCTGACCGCAGTGGCGAGTACATTGATGCCGTCCTCCTCGATCGCGTTAGAGGTTGTCCCGTAAATGATCTATGGCGTGCTGGTTGACCAGCATGGGTTCCTGGTCAGCCGGCGAGGGTGAGGTTGTGAAGGCGGGCGATGCCGAGCATGGCGTGGTGGACGCCGTCGCCTTTGAGGCGGCAGTCGCGGAGGATCTTCCAGCTCTTCATGTGGGCGAAGGTGTGCTCGACGCGGGCCCGGACCTTGCGGTGGGAGGCGTTGTGGTCCTCCTTCCAGGCCGGCAGTTCCTCGTTTCTGTGGCGGCGATAGTGCGGGATGGTGAGGCCGGTGCCGCGGTAGCCGCCGTCGGCGATCACCGTGGGGGTGGTGCCGACGGCGGCCTTCGCTCCGGAGTCCTGCCAGGCCAGGCAGTCGTCGCGGTTGCCGGGCAGAGGCTTGCCGACGGCGACCACGAGGCGGGTGTCGGCGTCGATGACGACCTGGTGGTTGGTGGAGTAGCGGCAGTTCTTGCTGGAGGCGGCCACGGTCCGGTCCCGGGTGGGGACCAGGGTGCCGTCCACGATCAGCACGGTGGTCTTGCGGAACCGTCGTCGGGGCTGAGGGGCGAGAGCTGGTCCGAGGTGGCCGGCGATCCGGTCGGCCGCAGACTTGGATATGCCGAACAGCGGAGCGATCTGGCGCAGGGTGAGGTTGGTGCGCCAGTACGCGGCCACCAGCAGCACCCGGTCCTCCAACGGCAGCGACCACAGCCGGCCCTTGCGGACCGGATCGGCTCCCTCACGCCGCAACGCGGTGATCAACTTGCTGAACTGCCGGGGGCTCAGCCCGGTGAACGGGCCTATCCAGGAGGGCTCCGACGCCGTGATCACACCAGCCACGACAAGATCATCTCATCCCTGAACAGCAGTTACGGGACAACCTCTAGGGCGTAGTAGTACTCCAGCCTTCGAGCGCCCTCGCTGCCACCGTAGTGGTGCGCCGCCTCGATGCGCGAGGCGGCCTTCTCCTCGTACGCCGCCCATACCGCGGCGAGCAGCAGTACGGCCCCGAGGAGGACATGGGATTCGGCGAGGAGCGCACACGCGCCGAACAGGGTGAGTCGTCCAGCCACCAGGCCGCCGACGGTGGAGACGAGTCTGCCGGGCCGGCCCCACGCACCGCGGAACGTCTCGCGGCCGACGCTGATCAGGTCAACGGCCTCCGGCTCCTCCAGATGGGCAGTCCCGGTCGGGGTCATAACCGCCCGCATCAGATCGCGTTGCAGCAGAGCGTCAATGCGGTCACCCAGGGCGCCGGCTGCGGCGGAAGGCAGGGCGGCCGCGATCCACAGCAACAGGAGGATCAGCCCGGTCAGAGCCGCCAAGCCGAGTGCCTGCCGGCCGGGCGGCGAGTCGAGTCCTTGGGCGGCCACGTCGGGAACTGTCTCGACCAAGGCCCCGACCGCGGAGATCAGGGCCAGCGGAACCACCGCGGCGAGCAAGACCGTGCCGAAAGCGACCACGCTGGGACCGCGGCCCGCCCGCCAGGTGACCTGGGCAAACCGCCCGTAGTCACCGGTATGTACCCACGGCTGCCGGTCCGGCCTTGCCAGACGACGGCGTCTGCTCCACCTTGCCACTCCAGGACTCCCATCGATCGGCGGGACTGCGGGGAAGCGGCTCATCATCCTTATCACCGTGCGGAGTTGCAAGGACGTCCAAAAGCGAGACGTCGGTCGATGCGGCCGTTCACACGACCGGCTTGGAATTGCAGAGGGTCGATGCAAGAGTTTCGTACCGTCAGATCGCAGAGCGACAGAAAATTTGAGGCATCCCGTGCTCGTCGTAGTCGACGGAATCCATTCAGCAGGAAAGTCAACTCTCATCAAGGGTCTGCTACGACGCCTGGAAGAAGTGATTGACGTACCCGTGGAATTCACCGACTGGAACTCGTCCGAGTTGACCGGCGATCTTCTTCCCATGTAGAAGCGGGAAGGCCGACTCGGCGCGCACTCCCTGCTATTGGCGGAGGCGGCGGACCTGGCGCACCGGTGCGAGAAGGACATCCTTCCCCTGCCTCGCCGATGTCGGCGGCCTCCTGCGAGTCCAGGCATACAAGGTGGCGTCGCGCCAGCCCCACGAGCATGAACCGCGCAGCGCGGCCGCGAGCGAGGCACCCAGGGCGCCGTCGTACAGCCACCAGTCGCTGATCTCGTGGACCGTCAGACGAGGAAGGGCAGGCGTCTCAGTTCAACGCACGCCTGGTCGCCCGCTCCTGCCGCGGTCACGGGCTGTTGCCTTCCGATGCCAGCCTCTGGAGAAGCTTTTTGTCGGGTTTCCCCGCGTCCGTGAGGGGCAGGGCGTCCACGAAGTCGATGCGGGCCGGTTCGTACATGGGGCCGCGCTGCTCGCGCACCATGGCCCGTAGCTCGCCGGCCTGCACCGCTGTGCCCGGCGCGCGGACCACGGTGGCGTGCACCTGCTCCATGCGGTCGGCGTCCCGTACGCCGTAGACGGCGCTCTGCAGTACTGCCGGGTGGGAGTTGAGGAGGTCTTCCAGTTCGGTGGTGTAGACGTGTCCGCCGACCACCACGATCATGTCCTTGAGCCGGTCGATAACGATGAGGTAGCCCTCCTCGTCGAGGCGGCCGAGGTCGCCGGTGTGCACCCACCCTTCCCGCAGAACCTCGGCCGTCAGCTCGGGCTGCTTCCAGTAGCCGCGCATGACGCCCGGGGAACGGACGCAGATCTCGCCCAGCTTCCCGGGCGGCAGGTCCCGGCCGTCCGCGTCGCGTACGGCGACGTCCACCCCGGGCAGCACGCGGCCTGCCGTCCGCATCCGCTCCGGGCGCGCGAGGTCGTGGTCCTGCGGGAGCAGAACGCTGATCCCGCCGGTCTCGTTCTGGGCGTAGACCTGCACAAGCACCGGTCCCAGACGCCGCACGGCGTCCGCGAGCCGGGCGGGAGAGGACTGGCAGCCGCTGTAGGTCACCGCCGTCAGGCTGCTGAGATCGCGGTGGCGGGCGTCGGGGTGGTCCAGGAGCTGGTAGAGCAGCGGTGGCAGCAGGAACAGGCAGGTGATGCGTTCGCGCTCCACGGCGGCAAGCACCTCGCCCGCGTCGAAGTCGTCCTGCAGCACCACGCTCCCGCCCGCGCGGAGAACGCCGTCGGCCATCATCCCCCCGGCATGGGCAAGGGTCGTGCACACGAGCTGCCGCAGCGACCCGACCTCACCCTGCCGCAGGGGCGTCATCACCTGGCTGATCCGTCCGGCCTGGTCGAAGGCGGAGACGATGCCCTTGGGCCGCCCCGTCGTGCCCCCGGTGTGCCGGATGACGCAGATGTCGTCAGGGCGGCACCGGGCGGCGAACGGCTCCTCGCTCTGCTCGGCCGCCAGCTCCACCAGGTCCTGCCCAGGCCCGTGGCCGGGATCTCCCAGCAGGAGCACATGCTTCACCGGGACGGTCGCGGTGATCTGTTCGGCGCGGCCGGTGAGCCGCGGGTCGACGATCAGCACCTGGGTCTCGACGTCGGCCACGATCGCGGCCTGTATGCCGGCCGAGATCTTGCTGTAGAGGTGGTTGACCTTGCACCCCGCGAGGTTCGCCGCGTACCGGGCCGCGAGCGTCTCCGGCAGATTCCCGCTCAGCAGGGTCACGGTCGCACCCCGCTCGACGCCCAGGGCGGCCAGGGCGTGGGCCATGCGGTGTACCAACGCTCGGAACTGCCCGGCCGACAGCCGCCGCTGCCCGTACGTGACAAGCTCACGGTCCGGATCGGACCTCATCGTCTCCAGGATGTCCTCGACGAAGGTGCGCGGCCGGGCCGGACCCGGGCCGGCCCCCTCCGCCGTGCACGCCGACAGGCCGGCTTGCGGCAGCCGCTCACCAGCCGGAGGAGCAGCGGCGGACGCCCGGGAGAGCACAGCGGCGGGGCGGGCCTCGGGCGGCACGGCCTCGACAGACACGGGAACTCCGTTCAGCAGCAGACGCGGTCACCCCGCCCAACGACACCGGCGGTGAAACGACACCGGCGGTGAAGCGTCACCCCAGGTACCCTCACCCCCTGTCCCTGCCCTCTGCCCGTACCTCTTTGCGCACCGGCCCGGCCCTGCGGCCGGGAGCCGAAGCCATGGCGCGGGAGAGGGTCGGGCTCAGTTGTTCTTGCGCTGGACGTTCCACTCCCAGTCGCACACCTGGTCGGCCACCGAGAACAGCGTGCCCTCCGGGCACACAAAACGATGCGGAACCCCGTTGGAGCAGATGTAATAGGCCGCCGGCTCCTCCGGGTCGGCAAGGAGCTCGGCAACCTGATCATCTACCTCCGTGACGGGGCAGCTGGGCGCCGCCGACCCGGTGAGAGCACGGGGCGGAGCATCCGCGGCAAGAGCGCCCGAGGGCGTCAACACGGCCGCGAGAACAAGACCAAGGGCGAAAGCGTGCTTCATGACGAAATCAACCTCCCCGAACAGGCTCCGGTCACGCAGGACCACCCGCCAGGGGACACAGACGCTCTCAAGCCAGCCGGCCTGAGGACTTCAAGTCGTGGAGTCCGATGTACCTGTCGTGTTGCAGGAACCGGCAGCCCCTCACTTGGCCCGGCAGCCCACCCACCACCTCACCCTCGATCGCACTCTCTTCAGCCCGGCCCCGCCGGGATGCCCGGGCCTTGACCCCTGATCCTGGACACACGAGACACTGGATCCTGAGGATCTGAGAACGGACATCTCGTGGTCATGAAGAACTACCCGCCGGAGTTCAAGGCGGACGCGGTCGCGCTGTACGAGTCGCGGCCGGAAGCGACGATCAGGTCGGTCGCGGCCGATCTGGGGATCAACCCGGAGACCCTGCGGAACTGGGTGAGGGCAGCCGGGGTGAGCCGTCCCCGAGGACGACGGACGCAAGAACCGGCCCAGCCGCCGGTACCGCTGGAGGCGGAGAACGCCGCCTTGCGAAAGAAGGTCCGCGAGCTGGAGGAGGAACGGGAGATCCTGCGGAAGGCGGCGAAGTATTTCGCCGGGGAGACGCGCTGGTGAACCGCTTCCAGTGTGTCGCCGACCTCCAGCGCCGTCACGGCGTGAAGCGGCTCTGCAGGATCCTCGGCGTCAGCCGCTCGAGCTTCTACTACTGGCAACGGACAGCCGCTGACCGGGCCGCCCGGCAGGTGGCCGACGCCCGCCTGGCAGCCCGGATACGGGCGGTGCACCAGGAATCGGACGGCACCTACGGAGCCCCGAGGATCACCGCCGAGCTCCGCGAGGAGAACGGTGTCGCGGTCAACCACAAGCGCGTCGCCAGGATCATGCGGGCGTCCGGGATCCAGGGATCCGGTTGCGGCGCCGGCACCGCACCACCGTCTCTGACCCGGCCGCGGCCAAGGCCCCGGACCTGATCGGCCGCGACTTCACCGCGGACAAGCCGAACACGAAGTACGTCGGTGACATCACCTACCTGCCCGTCGCCGGCGGGAAGTTCTGCTACCTGGCGACCGTCATCGACCTCGCATCGCGCCGTCTCGTCGGCTGGGCGATCGCCGACCACATGCGCGCGGATCTCGTCACCGACGCCCTGGCCGCGGCGATCCGCACCCGCGGCAGCCTTGCCGGATCGATCATGCACACCGACCACGGAGCCCAGTACACGAGCAGGAGTTTCGCCGAAGCCTGCAGGTCAGCAGGGGTGCGGCGAAGTATGAGCGCGGTCGGGTCCAGCGCGGACAACGCACTCGCCGAGTCCTTCAACGCGACCTTCAAACGCGAGACCCTGCAAGGACGAAAGAGCTGGCCGACCGAGCGCGAGGCCCGACTCGACGCCTTCCGATGGCTCCACCGCTACAACACCCGACGCCGACACTCCCGCCTCGGACAACGACCACCGATCACCTTCGAAAACGCCCTCCGCCACACACCAACTACGCTGGCACAAGCCGCATAACCCGTGTCCAGAATTCGGGGTCAAGGCCCCCCCTCAGCGCTGCTTGCTTCAGCCGTAAGCCCTGCACCAACTTGCGGCCAGAGCACTCAGCGATGACACCTTCGGGTGAAGATCACGATCGGGTCATGCGGACGAGTGAATCCTCGCCACTCCCCATGACCGCCTTGCTGTACGAAATACCCATGCAAACCCGATACTTCAGTACCGCCGTTCTCGCCGGCCTGCTCTCCGTTGCCCCCTTTACCGCCCCGGCCCAGGCTGCGGGCCCCGCAGCTAAGACCGCTGCCTGCTCCGCAAGTTCCTGGGACTACGACGGGGACAAGCGGCTTGAAGTCGCCTCACGTGGCTGCCTGATCGCCGAGGACGCGGCCGGCACGACCGAGATCGCTCCCAGCCAGGCGATCGACTCCTGCAAGATCCGGACCGGCCCCAGCAGCCAGGACTGGTACACCAGAGACTGCAACATCGCGGGAACCTACAAGCTCACCTCCCCCAGCGGCCAGCTCTACCGGGGCACCTACACCCACGACTTGACCGGCACGGCAGTCATCGGCGAATCGTTCCCCTGCGAACCGGGGCAGTGGCGGCTCCAGAACTACCTCACCGTCCAGTTCACCAATACCCTCCTGGGATCTACCAAGACAGACGGATACGCAAAGGCCCGGCACACCTACAACCTCAACGTCGTACCCGCTTCCTGCAACTAGGCACGAAGAGCGGGCCAGCCAGCGCGGGATCGCCGGTCGCCCATACCTGCGATCCCGCGCCCACGAACGCAACAACGGCTGCCAAGACTTTCGCAAAGCACGGTACAGCCGCCGGGCCCGCCGGTGCCCCCGGCGTCTCGCGTCCGGCCGGTGGCGCTCGGTGCTCGTAAGGCGTCGGCCTCACTGTGGACCGACGTCATCGCGCCGACGTCGAGGGACGGCATCAGGAAAAAGCGGAGGCCGCCGCGTGCGAGCCGGATCTCCGGAAAGTCCCCACCGCAATTCCGGGCAGGGCACGTTCGTCAGGTCGTAGACCGTCTCCGACGGGGTGCAGCAGCCGCCGGACGCAACGAAGTCGCCGCCCTTGAGGCGGACTGGTCGGAGCCCAGGACCACGGTCCGGGCGCCCTCCGTACCGCTGGAGCTGTCGTTAACCTCGAATTTTCGTGACGGTCCACCGACGGGGTCGGTGGACCGTCACGAAAAATTCGAGGCTAGGCCTACTGCGGCGGTCGTATGGGCAGTTCAGCCACGCGGATGAAGTCCATTTGGACAGGGTCTACAGACAGGACTACGAACTTCTCCTGGTTCTGACGGGGCCCCCGGATGGCTTGTATCCTGTTGGCTCCTTGTACATCCGGAGCGATGGCCGACGGGCAGCGACCGTCGTCGACCCAGAGCACAGGTCACGCGGTCTGGGGAACGCGATCGTCCGGGCAACATTGGCCAGATACGCCTATCAGGTCAGCGAGGTCCGGCCAGACAATACCGCTCAGCGTCAGATCCTGGAGAGCAACGGGTTCTGCCCCGTGATCGATCCGGCTGTGGTGAGAAGGCTGCTTGGCAGTCTCTGGGGGCAGGTCGTGTCACCACCGAGCGAACTTGATGGGAGCTACACGCGGTTCAGCCAAGCCGCCGCTACAGTGCGCAGGTACATCATGTACGAGAGGCGCTGACCGACTGCTGCTCCACCCAGGGCTTCTTCCGCAGCCCATACGGGCTGGAGACGATCCCCATGGAGTCGACGGAACCACGCGTCCCAGCATCAGGCGTCCGGTCCCAGTATGAAGTCATCTCATTTGGGTGACTCGGTTTTCTGTGAGTCATGGTGGGGATCGTTGAGTGTTTGGTGCCGGACGAGTTGTGGGAGTTGTTCCAGCGGGTGGTGCCGGAGGTGCCGTCGTGGGCGCAGGGTGGTGGTCGGCGTCGGCGCGGTGACCGGGAGGTGCTGGCCGCGATCGTGTTCGTGGTCACGTCGGGTTGTACCTGGCAGCAGCTGCCTTCGGCGTCGTTCGGCCCGTCGGGAGCGACTGCCCACCGGCGGTTCTCGGAGTGGTCGAAGGCCAGGGTGTGGGCCAGGCTCCGCCGTCTGGTCCTCGACGAACTCGGTGCCCGCGGTGAGCTGGACTGGTTGCGGTGCGCGATCGACTTGGTGAACATGAGGGCTGTGAAAAGGGGGGGACCTGACAGGTCCGAATCCTGTCGACCGGGGCAAGTACGGCTCGAAGATCCACCTGATCACGGAACGGTCGGGTCTGCCCATATCCGTCGGCATCTCCGGGGCCAACCTCCACGACAGCCAGGCCCTGATCCCCCTCATGAAGGGCATCCCGCCGGTCCGCTCGCGCCGCGGCCGGCGACGGCGCAAGCCCGGCAAACTCCACGCCGACAAGGGATACGATTACGCCCGCCTGCGGCGATGGTTACGCGAACGGGGCATCACCCACCGCATCGCCCGCAAGGGAGTCGAGCCCTCGCAACGGCTGGGCCGCAACCGCTGGACCGTGGAACGCACCATGGCCTGGCTCGCCGGCTGCCGCCGTCTCCACCGACGCTACGAACGCAAAGCCGACCACTTCCTCGCCTTCAGCAGCATCGCCTGCACCCTCATCTGCTACCGCAGACTCACCAAATGAGATGACTTCTAAGCACTTCAGTCAGGGCCTCGGCGAGTGCGTCGACGATGCCCTCGGTATGGGCGGCGGCAGGTCGTGAGTGGAGCGCAGGAGAAGCCCACATCGTGGGCTTCGGTCCAGTCGATCGAGTAGCGGACGTCGTTCGCCGGGCGGTCGGGAATGTACGTGACCGCGTCCCATGTCGCGCCACACAGGCTGCGCAGGTGCTCGGTCAGCTCCTTGCTCGACAGGTCGGCGCCACCACCGAGGTTGTGGACCTCCCCGAGCGTGTCATGCCGCAGCACCGATTCGACCCCAGCGACGATGTCCTCGACGTGCAGCCGGTTGCGCACATGCCGGCCGCAGCCGTGGAGGGTGACAGGCAGTCCGCGCAGGAGCCGGGTGACGAAGAGAGGAATGATCTTCTCGGGGTACTGGTAGGGCCCGTAGTTGCTGCTGCGCGTCACGCACAGGGAAAGCCCAAGGGTCTGGTACACGCCCGAGGCCACCAGGCCGCCAGCCTCCTTGGACACGGTATAGGACGGAGGGGCGCAACGGCGACGGTTCGGTCGCAGCCCCGTGGGCGAGGGGCCTGTAGCCCCCGGGTTCACACACCACACGTTTCGGCGGAGCTGTGAGCGGTCCGCCCCCCTTCGTGGCAAGGCCTCGGCGCGGTGGCTGACGTCGGCCGCGTCCGCGAAGTGCACCTACACCGCTGACCGGACCGCGACGAAGCTGCCCTGGAAGCTCACCGCGAACAGTAAGGAGAAGGCCGCTCATCGAGCTCGTCGGAGACTGCCCGGACACCGTCGTCAAGTACGAGAGTGCCCCGTAGGTACGAGCGCGGCTTCCTCGGGGAACCGCGCCGGGCCGACGTTGGGCGGCCGTCAGCGAGGTGGTGACGGTCGCGGGTTCTTGTCCGGTCAGCAGCCCTTCGCACCGGCGGGAGCCGGCCGAACTCACCGTCCTGCGCGGCTGGCGGCGCGGGAGGAGGAGGACCGTCGTCGTGGCGACGGTGGCAGGCGGCCTATGTACCCGCGCCAGCCGATCGGGCGAGCGACGAGAGCTCCACGGTCAGATAGTTACTCACCTTTTCACTGGATATCCCCCGTATGAGGCGTTACCGGCCGTGTTCGCGCCCGTTGAACAGACTGGCGGCTGCGACCACGCGGCCGCATCTGCCAAGCAGAAGGAGAACGTGATGTCTCGCATCGCGAAGGCAGCCGCTGTCGCACTCGGCACGGGTGCTGTGGTGCTCAGCGGCGCCGGACTGGCCATGGCTGACTCCGGCGCTCAGGGGGCGGCCATTGCGTCGCCTGGCGTCCTGTCGGGCAACCTGCTCCAGGTCCCGATTCACGTCCCGGTCAACGTCTGTGGCAACACCGTGAACGTCGTGGGCCTGCTGAACCCGGCCTTCGGCAACCAGTGCGCCAACGGCGGCCACGACAGTGACGACGGTGGCTACGGCGACGACGACGGTGGCTACGGTCACGGCGACGGTGGCTACGGCGACGACGACGGTGGCTACGGTCACGGCGACGGTGGCTACGGCGACGACGACGGTGGCTACGGTCACGGCGACGGTGGCTACGGCGACGACGGTTACGGCGGCTGACCTTTTCAGGACCGCCCAGCGGACCTGCCGGCGGATCCTCGCCCCCGGGCTTGTCGCTGACGCGGGCCCCGGCACCTCGGTGCCGGG
This sequence comes from Streptomyces sp. ITFR-16, assembly GCF_031844705.1. Classification (NCBI taxonomy): domain Bacteria; kingdom Bacillati; phylum Actinomycetota; class Actinomycetes; order Kitasatosporales; family Streptomycetaceae; genus Streptomyces; species Streptomyces sp. ITFR-16. The sequence continues at coordinate 7,856,924 of NZ_CP134609.1, read as the reverse complement.
GCCCGCGCGCGTTCCCGGGCGATCACTCGTAGCGGTAGGGCATAGGGCCGAGCATGTCCCGCACCGGGGTGTTCCAGGGCGGCATCCTCTGCCCGGCGGCGATCACCCGGCCACGCCCCGGGCGGCCGAGCGCGGGCTGCTCGGCCGGGAGGTAGGCCGCTGCCTTGGGATGGCTCCTGCTCCACCGGGTCCAGCACAGGTCCACGAAGGCATGGTGCAGCCAGAAGACGGGGTCGTTGACCGAACCACCGCCCAGCATCTGGCCGCCCACCCACCGGTGCACGCGATTGTGGTTGGACCAGGTCGGATCGCCGCGGCGCACGGGCCAGCCCTCCAGTTTGTTCCGCAGACCCGCCGAGGCCAGGGAGTTCCAGGGCTCGGCGTCGTAGACGGGCTCGTCCAGGGCATCGGCGAGCTCGGCCTTGCTGGGCAGGTCGATCGGAGCCCTGGGCCGGCCGAGCTCCCGCATGAGGTAGTCGCCGTCCGTGACCGTCTCCTTGACGATCCACGTGCCGTTGCGGCGCGCGAACGGCCCCGTCGTCACCTTCCGGTCGGAGCCCTGACCGTCGCCGCCCAGGAAGTCCTCCCCCCACAGGGACGCGGCCGGCGTACGGTCCACCGTCCAGTCCCAGTACGGAACCGACACCGCCGGATCCACCTGCTGGAGGGCCTGCTCGAACTCGAGCAGAAACTTACGGTGCCAGGGAAAGAACGACGGAGCCATGTGCGCCACCCGCAGACCGCTGTCGCCGTCGCCCTGGTAGAACTCGATGTGCGTGCGCACGAACTCGTCGTAGCGGCCCTTGCGCTTGAGCGTCAGCACGGCATCCACGAACCGCCGCTTCTGCGCCTTGGTCAGGGACCGCTGGTTGGATCGCGTGTAGACCACGGCGCCGTCACCCCCGCGCTTTCCGGCCGGTGCCCGGCCCGCCCTCGTGGACGCGCAGCTGCCGCCCCCTCAGCTCCGCCGCCGCCCCCCGTGCCGCGTCGAGAGGCGTGGGATAGGCCGTGTAGTGGTCCACCATGCTCAGGTACGTCCCGTCCGCACGGCGCATCAGATGCAAGGCGCGGCCGTCGATGCTCACTTGCCACGACCTGGCGCCGTCGGCGACGGCCGCCACCGCACTCCCCGTGATGTGCCGCCCCTGGAACATCTCCTCGAACGTCTCGGGCATCGCCCCCGGAGACGGGTCCCCGGGTTCCTCGGACCGGTGTTGTCCCATCGCGAACACACTCACACCCGCCGCGGCGGTGCCCAGAAGGACCAGACCCGCACTGCGGCGACTCCACACGGCAGATCGCGGGGAGGACGCCTGGGGGACGGGTGCCGGCGGACCGGGCAACAGCGCGTCCTCACGGGCCAGGGAAGTGGGTGTCTTCACGAACTCCTCCTCGTATCGTCGTGCTGATGGTGCGGGCGCTTCACCTCGGGCGGCCCGAGCCGGCCGGGGTGCGCGGCCCAGCGGCCGGGCGGAGACGTCCGAGTCCACCGTGGACGGGCCGAGATGGTCGACTTCATCGGTGGCCGGCTTCTGGGCAGTGAGACCTCGGCCTGTGTAGCGGGCGAGCCGTTGCTGACGAGCAGTCGGGGCGCCGCGTGCTGGGACAGGACCTGGTCCCGCACGAACTGCGGCCCCTCCGGCAGACCGGGCCGCGGACTGGACCCCGCGGTGCTCAACCGCAGGGCACCCGTGTCCAGCATGCTGTCCGGGCCGCCCAACAGCACGCCCACGGGCACCTGCGCAAGTCATGATGCTCATGTGTCGGACACCCTTCTGTTCGGGAGGAAGAACCGCCTCAGCGGTAGCGATCCATTCAGCGACCACAGTGGAGAGATTCCTCTGCGGGACAACCCCCGTCACATCATCCGACGGCCCCCGGGCCGTGGGCACGACCAACGCCGGAACGGCGCCCAATCGCCCGCCGCCTCACCCACGAATGGATACATACGCCGCGACACGGACAGAATAAGGTAATGGCATCAGCGAGGTCCCACTATCGGGGGCGGGCTGGACCGACTTCCGGCCCCGCCCGCTCGGCCGTGACCGACGAGTCCGGCGCGACCAGGTAGGGCCGCACCGTCCTGGAGCGGCCCGCCGCAGACGGCCGTCCTGCACCCCGAGCCGAAGGACGGCCGTCTGGGCCGCATCGCAACCGACTCCAACTTGATCGTCAAGCACCCATAGCCTCGGGCCCCTCCTCTTCACGCTGCGGCGCAGCTCACCCGGGAGCAGGTCCTGGACTGGCACAACCGCGCCACCGCCCACCGCCGGCATGGGCTGCCGACTCACCTCCGCTCGAACGAGGAGCAACGAAGAGCACGGCACCTGGACTGCGACCGGCGCCCCGTGCCCTTCCTGCCGCCCCACGTCCTCAGCTCCCGCAGGGCTTGACGGGGAGGATATGCAATCCCGGGCCCTGCCTGGGTGTTGCAGCGGGCCGCAGGGCAAGGGGTTGCGTCCGATGGGGCGATCATCTTATCGTTCCTCGATACTATCGAGGAACGATAAGGTGATGGTGGTCATGACTGAACAGCGCAAGATGCTCGAACCTCTTCTCGGTGTGGTGTCGGTGGCCTTGCGGGTGGTGATAGGCGTGGCCGTACTGGGCTTCGTACTGAGCCTGTTCGTCGATGACATCCACTTCGGCGGGCTGGGCCGCAGCGTGTGTGTCACCTCCGACGGTATGTCCGCCGACGGGGCTGGGATGGACACGGTCTTCGGCCCGAAGGCGGGCGTCGATGTCTCCTCGGTTCCGCGGTACTGCACCACGGACCCCTCTGCCGGCCAGAAGCTTCTTCAGGCGGCGGGCACCCTACCGCCGGTCATCCTGGCCCTCGGCGGCCTGTGGCTGCTCAATCGGCTGCTCCAGGGAGCCGCCCGCGAGGGCGTCTACACCGCTCGAACAGCCTCGCGCCTGCGCGTCCTCGGCTGGTGGACCCTGGTCGGCGGCCTGGTCGCGGCCGCAGCCCAGGCCGCGTCCCAGGCGGCGTTGCTGGCGACGCTCGCGGCTGCGGACGGGGCTTCCCCGGGCAACGTGTGGGACGTCCCCCTCCTGTCGCCCCTCGTCGGCCTCGGGCTGCTGACCTTCGCGCGGATCGTGCGCGCGGGCACCGCGATGCGCGAGGACATCGAGGCGACGATCTGATGGACGGCGGCGCAACTTCGGAAAGCCACGCGATCGAGGTGCACCTCGATCGCGTCCTGGCCGAACGTGGCATGACTCTTACGGGCTTGGCGAACCAGGTCGGCGTGACCGTCGTCAATCTTTCGATCCTCAAAAATGGTCGCGCCAAAGCCATCCGATTCTCCACCCTGACCCGAATCTGTGAAGCGCTGGACTGCCAGCCGGGCGACCTGATCTCTTATCGGAAACCCGGAACTGATCCCGCATCACAAACGACCGACGAACCGGATAGGTAGAGCCGCCCGCACAAAATATGGCCGAACTCGGCCGCTCGGCTGGGCTACTCCGAAGGGAGATGCGCGAAAATATATCGCCCCCTCAGTCAGCTTCCGCATTACGTTGATATTGCCCGGCCGGACCAGCGGGCAACGGGGAAGGAGCTGAGGAATGATGCGCCGAGGCGCACGCATTCGCACACCCGCACACCTCTCTTCGCTCGGCTTTCCCTTCCCTCCGCGAGCCGCTCCGCAGGAGTCCGCGCCGATCGCTCCGGCTCGTCCGTTCTCTTGGTGATCGGCTCCGGAAGTCCTTCGGCGGTTGGCCCCTGGGGCTGGAGAGTGCGTTCGCGGTCCGGACGTCCAAAACGCTGCGGATGGAGCCCGACCGCGGCGAGACAGACCAGACCCAAGCCGCTGAGCGGTGGCGGTCTGCCGAGGCATCGTGTTCGCCGACCTTGTTGGCGATCTCCACGTACAGTGCGGCCAAAGGGTGTTCGGATCCGTGTTCACACATGGGTCCTGGATGCCCTCAGGAGGACGAGGGCTGGGCGCCGTTCTATGCCCGGCTCCCTGCGCAGCCGGGGTGGCGGCTGGCGTGCGGGACGTGCTGCAACAACGGTCCGGGAAGGTTTCGCACAGGTCGGCGTACTGGGTATGCCCGTAACTGACTTCGGCAGCAGCGTCCTGGCTTGCCGTGGCCCTTTTCCGTAAGCACCCACATTTTGTGCCCCGACCCGATTCGCGTCACCACCCGGACCGGGCCCGTCCTTCTTCAACGCGTTTCAGGATGTCTCTGGTGATCCGGTCGTGCCAGTCTGTGGGGCGCAGCATCCGCCGCCAGAGCTGACCGACAGCAGCCCGCTGGAAGATGCCCAGAGCTCTCAGCACTTCCTTGCGTCGCACTCCGGTCGACTTCCAGGCCCGCGTCGGCCTCGCAGGGCTGTCTAAAGGGTGTTGCAGAAGGCTGTGTTCTGGGCATTTTGCCTGTACGGGTGGGGTGTTGAGGGCTGAGCCGTTGTGGGTGGAGACGTTCACGGGCTTGCGGATGGACCGGTTCGCGAAGCTGGTGAAGGCGGTGCGCGAGCGGGGCGGGAACGGGCCCGGCGGCGGCCGGCCGTGGTGTTTGCCGCTGCCGGACCGGGTGCTGCTGGTGGCCGTGTACTACCGCACGAACCTCACGATGCGGCAGCCGGCGCCGTTGTTCGGCATCTCGCCGGCGACGGTGTGCCGGGTCATCCAGCGGCTTGGTCCGCTGCCGGCGCTTGAGCGGGCTTCGCGGCCGGTGGCGGACACCGAGCGGCTGTGGATCGTGGACGGCACCCTCATTCCGGTCCGTGACCGCAAGGTTGGTGCCTCGTACCGCAATTACCGGTTCTCGGCGAACGTGCAGGTCATCATCGACGCGGACACCCGTTTGGTCGTCGCGGCGGCCCGGCCGGCGCCAGGTAACAAGGCCGACGCTCACGTCTGGCGGGAGTCGGGCCTGCCCGCTCTGGCGGCGGGCACGACGGTCATTGCGGACGGCGCCTACCCCGGCACCGGCCTGATCGTCCCGCACCGCAGGAGAGCCGGCCGCCCCCTCCTGCGCGGGCAGGAGGAGGACAACGCCGAGCACCGAAGGGTGCGAGCCCGTGTCGAGCACACCTTCGCCCGGATGAAGAACTAAAAGATCCCGCGAGACTGCCGCCAGAAAGGAGACGGCCTTCACCACGCGGTCCAAGCCGTCGCCACCATGCACAACCTCGCCATGACACGGTGAAACAGCAGGCCAGCCGCCACTTCAGCCTGCCGAAGCCGAACCTTCTGCAACACCCTTTAGCGCGTCGGCGAACCCCTGCCGCGGTCGGCCGAGCCGATGCGTCCTGCCGGGAAGCGGACAAGCGGCCGCCCTCCGGCTACCGCTCCGCCGAGCCCACAGCCCGGGGTGCACCATCCCGCAGCAGCGCGCGCAGCTGGAGAAGCCCCGGACCGCCGGGCCAGCGCCGTCCGGGGCCGGCCCCGGACGGATTCCGGCTGGTCCCTCCCCGTCGCCCCCTTGGCCCATGCCATGCGCCCTCCGGTTGCGGTTCGGCAAGGAGCCTTGCCAATATCCAGAATCCTGTTTACTGTTCCTTTTGTGAACGCCTTCGATGACCGCTTCCTCACGCGCAACGGGCTGGCAGCCCGCCAGCTCGCGGTCCTGCTGCTCAACCATGAGCCGGACACGCGGCTGCCCCGGGTGCGGGACTACGCGGAGGAACTGGGCTGCGGAAACGGCACGGTTCAGGCGGCCCTGCAGTTGCTGGAGGAGTCCGGCGCCATCAGGACGACCGCCCGAGGGCACCTCGGCACCTTTCTCGCCCGCTCGGACCGCTCCATACTCTGGCGGCTCTCCGGGCTCGGGACACTGCTGGCCGCGATGCCCCTGCCGTACTCCCGCCGGTACGAGGGCCTCGCCACCGGACTGCGCGGCGCCTTCGAGAAAGCGGGCGCGCCCTTTGCGATCACGTTCATGCGAGGCGCCGGGGCCCGTACCGCCGCCCTGCTCGAAGGCAAGGTCGACCTCGTCGTCCTGTCCCGCTTCGCCGCCGACGAGCTGATCGCCGAGCACCCGGTGGAGCTGGTGGCAGACCTGGGGCCGGCCACCTACGTCGGCGCGCACGGCATGCTCCTGCGCCACGGCGTGGATCTGGACACCCCGGGCCTGCGGGTCGCGGTCGACCACGCGTCGGAGGATCTGCGCATGCTGGTCGACCTGGTCTTCGCCGGGCGCCCGGACATCCAGCTGCTGGAGGCCTCGTACATGCAGCTGCGCGACCTCTTCGCCCGCGAAGAGGTCGACGCCACCGTCTGGAACCTGGACGAGGTGCAGGACCGGCTCGGGTTCGGCGTCGACGTGCTTCCGCTGGGGGACGAGGTCACCCGCGAGCTGTCGCTGCGCAACTCGAGCGCGGCCGTCATCGGCCGGACCCAAGGGGCCAAGGCCCTGGCCGCCGTCCGGGACTCCCTGGATCTCTCACTGATCACCTCGCTCCAGCGCGAGGTGATCGAGGGCACGCGCCTGCCCTCGTACTGAGCCCCGGCCGGCGGGCCGGTCGTGGCAGGTCGAAGGTCCTGCCACGACGGGACCTTCGACCTCATCAAAATACAAAATCCTGGTTACTGTCGATTTAAGGAGGACCGCCATGGACGACCAGCTGGCCCTGCGGATTCAGCTCTTCCGCGAAGGAGGGCAGATCAAGCCCGAGGTGGCCGACTTCGTCACGGCCGAGCTGGCCGCCCTGGAGGCGGAGGGCAACACCGTGACCGAGGCGACCGCGGGCATGCTCACCAGCCACCTGATGATGGCGCTCACCCGGCTCCTGAACGGCGAGGCCATCGAGCAGTTCCTCACCGACGACCAGGTCGCCGCCGAACTGGCCGGACACCCCGAGGCCGTCAGCCGCGCCCGTACCGTCGCCGAGCGCGCACAGCGCGAGCTCGGAGCCGCCCTCCCGGAGTCCGAGGTGAACTTCCTGAGCATGCACCTCGCGGTACTGGCGCAGCAGACACCCGCCGCCCCATCCTCCTGAACCACCCCGTCCCCCGGACCGGTTCGGCCGGTCCGAACCACCAGGAAAGAAGCAGGACATGACGAAGATCCTCGCCGGCGGCGTCGGCAAAACCGAGGTCACCCACACCATCAAGCAGCTCGGCATCGAGGGCCTGGAGGTCACCGCCTCCAGCGACATGGACGCCGCGATGAAGCTGCGCGTCGCCCAGGCCGACTACTACCTGGGCACCTGCCACACGGGCGCCGGTGCCTCGCTCGGCGTCCTCGTCGGCCTGATGGGCAGCGCCGTCTGCCACACCTTCGGCCGCAGTGTCCCCACCGAGGAGCAGATCACCGCCCTGCTGGACGAGGGCAAGAAGGTCTTCGGCTTCTCGATGGACCAGATCGACACCATCGCCCCCCTCATGGCGCGCGCCATCGCCGCCCGCGGCTGACCCCAGCCACCCCGCTCTGATCGCCCCGGGCACGAAGGAGTGACCCCGTGAGTACGACACTCGCAGCCGGTACGAGCCTCGACTTCTCGCTGGCCCAGCAACTGACCGTCATCGCCCTCTGTGCGCTGACCGCGTACATCGCGCACATGGCGCTGGCCGTCTTCAACGACGGCGTACGCCCGTTCCTCCTGGACTTCATCCAGGGGCGCACCACGCGCAGCGCGACGACGGCGGTCTCGTTCGGCCTCTCGGCCGGGTTCATCTTCGGGCTCGGCGCCCCGATGGCCCTGTCCACCGGTGTGCTGAACCCTTGGCTCCTCTTCCTGCCCACCGACATCCTCGGCATGCTGTCGCCGAAGAAGTGGCTCGCGCCGATCCTCGGCGGCGCCTGGGGCGCGGTCGTCGTCTTCGGGCTCGACGGGGCCAACAACGTGGCCCATGACCTGCCGGTCGACTTCATCACCGCCATGCAGCAGATGTCGACCCCGATCCTCTTCCTCTTCACGCTGTTCCCGGTGCTGGCCATCACCAAGCAGTTCGGCCGCAAGTGGGGCGGCGTCGCGGGGCTGCTGGAGTTCGCGCTGGTCGTCATGACCATGAAGCTGTGGCCCAACATGTTCGCCGGCGCGCTGGCGATGGCCGTCGGTGTGCTGATGCTCATCGGTCTCGCCGTCGCCAAGGACCTCGCCCAGCGCAAGGCGGACAGGGCCGCGGGCGTGAGCGAACCCGTCGTCGAGGGCGACGACCCGATGGCCTCGCTCTTCAGCGCCAGTGCGGCCCGGCTGCGCAGGTACCTGCCCCTGTTCATGGTGCTGGGCGCCGGGGTCTGTGTGCTCGCCCAGATGCACATATTCGGCGGTGGCGAGGCGACCAGCTTCCTGATCGCGAAGGGGCAGTACTCCGAGGCGGCGCAGGTCGACTTCTACCGCGTCTTCGGTTTCATCCCGCTGATCGCGACCACCGCGCTGGCCTCCGGCGCGTACGGCATCGCGGGCTTCACCCTCGTGTACCCCATCGGCTACCTGATGCCGAACCCGTTCCTCGCCGCGATCGTCGGCGCCCTGGTCTTCGCGGCCGAGGTGCTGGCCCTGTCCTACATCGGCAAGCTCCTCGGGCGGCTGCCCAGCGTCCGCGACTCCTCCGAGCATCTGCGCAGCGCGATCAGCGAGACGCTCCAGCTGGCGATCCTCTTCGGCTCGCTGATGGCGGCCAACGCCATGGGCGGCGGCCTGGGCATCCTCGTCGTCGGCGGGCTCTACCTGCTGAACGAGGCGATGGGCCGGCCCGTCGTCCGGATGGCCGCGGCACCGGCCGCGGTGATCGTCGGCGGCATCCTCCTCAACCTCCTGTACTGGATGGACCTGTTCACACCGATCAAGGGATAGCCCCACTCCCCCGGATCACGCAGGCCGACCCGCGAAGGACTCCCCCACGATGAACAGCCCCGCCCCCGCGCTGCGTACCGTCCTCGGAGACATTGCCCCCGACGCGGTACGCGGCCCCGCCCTGGCCCACGAACACCTCGTCCTCGACCTCGACCACCGGGGTGACGGCGGCGCCGTGCTCGCCGCCGGCCGGCACGCCGCCGCCGTCACCGCCGAACTGGCCGCACTCCGCGAGGAGTACGGACTGGCCCTCGTCGTCGAGCTGACCTGCCGCGGCATGGGCCGCGACGTGCGCACCCTGGCCCGGATCTCCCGGGACGCCCAGGTCGCCGTCGTCGCCGCGACCGGCTGGTACTACGAGCCGTTCCACACCTCCGAGATCGACCGCGGCAGCGTCGGGGACCTCACCGCCACCCTCGTCCACGAGATCGACCACGGCATCGGCGCGACGGGTATCCGCCCCGGCGTCCTCGGCGAGATCGGCAGCCACGGGGACATCCCGACGCCGCCGGAGAGCAAGGTGCTCCGCGCCGCGGCGCGGGCCGCGCTCGCCACCGGGCTCTCCGTCGCCACCCACGCCCAGCTCGGCCGCGGCGGCCTCGCCCAGCTGGAACTGCTCACCGGCGAGGGGCTGCCCCCGCACCGGATCTCGCTCGGCCATCAGGACCTGCTGGACGACCCGGCGGTGCACCGGGAGCTGGCCGCGAGCGGCGCGTACGTCGCGTTCGACACCGTCGGCAAGGACGGCTACCAGAGCGACGACGTCCGGCTGCGGCTCCTGCTCGCCCTCCTGGAGGCAGGACACGCCGACCGGGCCCTGCTCAGCTGCGACATCTCCCGCCACGGCTATCTCGCCTCCGAGGGGGGTCAGGGCTACGGCCACCTCTTCGGGAGCTTCCTGCCCAAGGCCCGTGCGGCAGGCGTGGACGACGACCTGATCGACCTGCTGACCCGCCGCAATCCGCTGCGCTTCCTCAGCGGCGCGAACGTGGAAGAGAGCTGACCATGCACCCCGTACTCCCCCGGACGTTCCCGCTGGCAACCGTGGCCCCGGCCGACGCCGTCGCCCGGCAGTTCCGGCTCATCGAGGCCACCGCCCGCCACTTCGAGGGACCTCAGCTGTTCGCCACCGACGCCGGGGTCGTGCCCGGCCTCGGACGCCCCGCCACCACCGCCCGCGTCGAGTCCGTCCTCGCCGACTTCTTCGGTGCCGAAGGCGCCGCCTTCGTCCAGGGCGCGGGCACCGGCGCGATCCGGGCCGCCCTCACCGCCGCCGTCCGGCCGGGCGACCCCCTCCTCATCCACCGGGCGCCCGTCTACCGCACCACCGAGGTCACGCTGCGCGGCCTCGGGGTCCGGACCGTCGAGGCCGACTTCAACGATCCCGACGAGCTGCGCGAGGCCCTGGAATCCGGCCGGTTCCGCTGGGCCTACGTCCAGCACACCCGGCAGCGGCTCGCCGACTCGTACGACCCCGGCGGGGTCCTCTCCGCCTGCCGGGCCGCCGGCGTCCGCACCCTCGTCGACGACAACTACGCCGTGATGCGCACTCCGGCTGCCGGGGTCGAACTGGGCGCCGACGCCTCCTGCTTCTCCCTGTTCAAGCTGCACGGTCCGGAGGGCGTCGGCATCGTCGTCGGCGCCCGCGACCTGATCGAGCACATCCGCCGCGACAACTACTCCGGCGGAGGCCAGGTCCAGGGGCACCAGGCGCTCGACGCACTGCGCGCGCTCACCCACGTACCGCTCATGTGGTCCGTGCAGTCCCAGGTCGGCGCCGAGGTCGCCGAGCGGCTGGCCTCGGGCGAGGTGCCCGGGGTCGCCGAGGTCCGGCTCGCCAACGCGCAGGACCGGTGCCTGCTCGTCCGGCTCGACCGGCCCGTCGCCAGGGAACTGCCCGCCGTCGCCGCCCGCTTCGGCGCGGCTCCGTACCCCGTCGGTTCCAACTCCCGCTACGAGATCACGCCGCTCTTCTACCGGATGTCCAGCTCCGCCCTGGACGACTCCCCCGAACTGGCCGACTGGACCGTGCGCATCAACCCGATGCGGGCGGGCGCGGACCTCGTCATCGAGATCCTGCGCCGCTCACTGGCCGCGCTGAACGACCCGAAGGACCACTGACCGTGTTTCTCGACACCGTACTGACCCGTAATCCCGGGCTCGTCGAGGCCGCGGCCGCACTCCATGACGAGGGCGCGATCCCGCCGGACACCTATGTGATGGACCTGGACGCCGTCGAGGCCAACGCCGCACTGCTGGCCGCCGAGGCCGAACGGCTGGGCCTCTCCCTCTGGTTCGTCGTCAAGCAGCTCGGCCGCAACCCGGAACTGATCCGGGCCGTCGCCCGGCACATCCCCCGGTACGCCGCCATCGACCCGCCGGAGGCGCGCACCCTGCACGCCTCCGGCGCCCGTGCCGGCAACCTCGGCCACCTCGTCCAGATCCCGCGCCGCGCCCTGCCCGAGATGCTGGCGTGGCGTCCCGAGACCGTCACCGTCTACGACCTGGACAACGCCCGCGCGGTCTCCGACACCGCGAGGCGGCTGGGGTTCGTCCAGGACATCCTGATCCGTCTCGAAGGCGCCGAGGGAAGCGTCTACCCCGGCCAGGAGGGCGGCGTCCCGCTCAACCGGCTCGACGCGTTCGCCGACGCCGCCGAACGGCTTCCCGGCATCCGGATCGCGGGGGTCACCGCCTTCCCTTGCGTGCTGTGCGACCCGGCGACCGGGGCTCCGTACGCCACACCCAACTTCGCCCTCGCCCTGAAGGCCCGCGAGACACTCACCGGCCGCGGCCATACGGACCTCAGGCTGAGCGCCCCCAGCGCCACCTCGATGGCCTCCCTGCCGCTGCTCGCCGGCCTCGGCGCCACCCACGGCGAGCCGGGCCACGCCCTGACCGGCACGACCCCGCTGCACGCGCTCGACCCGGCGCAGCCCGAGACCCCCGCCTACGTGTACGTCACCGAGGTCGCCCACACCCTGGACGACGGCCGCCCCGCCGTCTTCGGCGGCGGGTTCTACGCCCGCTCCCGCATCAAGAGCGCCCTGCTGCCACGCACCGGGGCACGTCTGAACGTGCTGGACGCGCCCGCCGAGAACATCGACTACTACCGGCTGCTCGACGCGCCCGCCCCCGGACAGGACGCCCAGATCGGCGACACCGCGCTGCTCGCCTTCCGCACCCAGATCTTCGTCACCCGCTCGACCGTCGCCGTCGTCTCCGGAATCTCATCCGGTACGCCCCGTCTCAACGGTCTGTACGACGCCCAGGGCCGGTCCCTGAGCTGAGGAGGCACCTCATGGCCAAGACCGTCATCGTCGTGATCGACGGATTCGGCATCGGCGCCATGCCCGACGCGGGCACCGCGCGTCCCGGCGATCTGACCGCCGACACCTGCGGACATGTGCTGGACCACTGCCGGGAGGCGTTCGGCCGCCCGTTGCGGCTGCCCGTGCTGGGTTCGCTCGGCCTCGGCCTCGTCCACTCGCACCCCGATCTCGCCCGGCGCACCCATCTGCCCGTCGCTGCGGGCCGGGCCGCCCTGGGCTATCCGGGCGCCGACACCTTCGCCGGCCACCAGACCATGATGGGGGCCGACTTCAGCCGGGTGACCGTCGCCCGGCTCGCCGACCACATCGACGAGGTGACCGCCGCACTCGAAGCGGCCGGTCACCGGGTCGGCCGGCTGGACGGCAGGCCGCTCCTGGTCGTCGACGGCTCGGTGCTGGTCCACGACAACCTGGAGGCCGACCCGGGCATCAACTGGAACGCCTCCGGGCGACTGGAGGACCTGCCGTTCGACGGGCCGGGCGGCATCCTCGCCGTGGCCCGCACGGTGCGCGCCGTCGCTCCCGTGGCGCGGGTCATCGCCGTGGGCGGGCATGCGGACGGCCCGCTGGAGCGCTTCGTACGGGCCGGTGAGGAGGGCACGGTCGGCCTCGACACCCCCGCCACCGGCTTCTACCGCAACGGCGGCCTCGAAGTGCAGCACCTGGGTGCCCGGATCGACCACACCCGTCAGCTCCCCGACCTGGCCGCCCGCGCGGGCATCCCGGTCACCCTGGTGGGCAAGGCCGCCGACATCCTGGCCTGCGAGGCCGCGGTCCGGCACCCGGCCGTGGACACCGCCGACGTCCTCACGCACACCCTCGAAGCGGTGCGCGCCCGCGGCGACGGCCTGGTGGTCTCCAACATCCAGGAGACGGATCTGGCCGGGCACCAGCAGGACACCGAGCGCTACGGACGTCTTCTGGAACAGGCCGACGCGGGCCTGGCCGCGCTCGTCGCCCTGCTCGACGCACCGGGCGACCGGCTCATCGTGACCGGCGACCACGGCAACGACCCGACGGCCGGGCACGCCTTCCACACCCGTGAGTACGTCCCCGTGCTCATCCACCGGCCCGACGCGGACGGCGTGGAGCTGCTGCCCGACTCGGAGAGCCTCGCGGATGTCGGCGCGACGGCAGCCGTTTCCCTGTCGCTGGACCCGGAGGGCCTGGCCAATGGCCGGGAGCTGCGGACGGGCCGCCGGGCGGCCTAGGCCGTTTCGTTCAGATCATCTGATCGTTGGTCCGGTTGTGTCGTTGACGGATGCGCAGCGGGCGCGGACAGAGCCATTGAGCGTTTTCAGCGTGGCCACTGATCGGGTGACGGAGCGGTGTGAAGGTCGGGGTGCGCAACGGACAGGGCTCCCGCGCCGTTGAGGGAGGTGTTCGACGTCTCAACTCAGCAGCACAGGAGCCCTGTTGGTTCCGTATCCTGCCGCACTCGACCTGCCTCACGCCCTGGTCGAGTGGGTCGCGATGCTCATCGTCATCCGTGAGGGTGACCGCCGGTGCAAACTCCCGCCGCGCCGTCGTGCGCTGGTCGCACTCGTGTACCTGCGCCGCCACGACACTCTCGCCCGCATCGCCGCCGGCTTTGGGATATCCGTCGGCACCGCCCATGCCTACGTCACCTCCGTCACCGGCCTGCTCGCCGACCAGGCACCGGGCCTGCTCAAGACGCTGCGCTCGCACGACCCGGAATTCGTCCTCCTGGACGGCACGCTCGCCGAGTGCGACCGCGTCGGCGACGGCAAGGCCGACTACTCGGCGAAGCACAAGCGGCACGGGGTGAACGTGCAGGTCGTCACCGACCCAGCCGGAGAGATCCTGTGGATCTCGCCCGCGCTGCCGGGCCGGACCCACGATCTGACCGCCGCCCGCGCCCACAGGATCCTTCGGATCTGCGAACGCCAGGGCGTCCCGGTCCTCGCCGACATGGCCTACATCGGTGCCGGCGACTGGGTCACCACAGCCAAGCGCCGCCCGCCAGGCGGGGAACTCGCCCCCACCGACCGAACCCGGAACCGGGCCCTGTCCGCAGCCCGGGCACCCGTCGAACGCGGCATGGCACGGCTCAAGTCCTGGCAAATCTTCCGCAGATCCCGCATCAGCCCCAACCGCATGACCGTCATCACCAAAGCCGTCCTCACCCTGGAGAGGCAACGCTGAAAACGCTCATTGCCGCCGGACCGGGCGCCGAAGCGGGGCGGCCGGTGACCGGACCACCACGGCGGGTAGTGATTCCCGTTCCGGCGGACCGACAAGGCCCCGGCTGCCCTTCGACCACGAGGCAGACAAGGAGCGCGACACAGCCGAGCGATGCATCAACCGCCCGGACTTCGACACGGCCTTATTTCTCAGCATCATCGGCTGCTTCCGACCGCTGTGGGTCTCCGCGCGTGCGTCTGGCCCCGGCCCCCGTTGGCCCGGCGGCACCCGTCCTCGGCGGGACGGGCCCTCCGTATGGTCGGGCGTGTGCTTCGCTTCGAGGTCAGCGGGCGTGGTGCCTGTTCGTCTGCTGGTGGGGCATCTCGCTCGGTCGCGTCGCGGTGGGACGGCGCCGCGTGCGGTCGGGCCGGCGGCCGGGGAACGGGTTGCGCCGGGCGGGCACGCTGGGGGCCAGTGCCAGCAGGGCGATGGGGACGAGGACCGCGACGAGGACGAGCACGTTGATGAAGGTCATGTTTCTGCCTTCCGTCGGGTACTGACAGCCTGTAGCCACTTGTTGTAACCGGAAGTCGGGTCAATAAACACGTTTAGTGAGGGAGGTGGGGGTGGGCGGGCCGCCCTTGTCTGTGCGGGGGCGCTGCCGGGGTGAGCATCGCTCGGCAGCCTCCGGCTCGTCAGCGTCGCGGCTTTGAACAATGCTGGATGGGTGTCCACGCATTCGTTCTCCGCCGCCGACTCCTTCTTCGGGGTCGCTCCTCTTGGGTCTGCTGCGGTCGGGCTGGCTCTGGTCACTGGGCGCAGGCAGGTGCTGCGGCAGTGCAACCGTCCGTTCAGGGAGCTGTTCGGCTTCTGGAGCCTCGGCCAGGAGGCGGGGGTCGCGCTGTCTGCGGCGAAGTTCCGGCCGCTGCTGCGGGCGCTGGATCTGCCGGGTACGGAGCGTTCGAGTGTCCTGGTGGACCTCGCTGTGCGTACGGGTTCGGGAAGTGTGGTTCACCGGACGTGTCTGGTCGCCGCGGTACCGGTGACGAGCCGGTTCGGTCCTGCTGTACTTCTGGTGGCCGGTCTGCTCGGCAGCAGGCGGTTGAGCACTTCTGCCGCGGCGGTCGAGGAAGGTGTCACCGATGTCGCGGGCCGGGCTCTCGCGCGTTATGAGGCGTTGCTGTCCGCCATCCCGCATGTTGTCTGGCTCATGACGCCCGAGGGCAAGGTCGCCACGCTTGTGGGCCGTCTGGGGGTCGCCGGGGAGAGCCTGTGGCAGCCGGAGGCCGGTTCGTCGGCCTCCTGGATGGACGCGGTGCATCCGAAGGACCGGCTCTGGTTCGCCTCACAGTGGCGTGCCACGCGCCGTGGCAAGGCGCTCCTGGACGCGATGATCCGTGTCCGGGTGGGGGACGACTCCGGCCGCTACCGGCACGTGAAGATCATCGCGGTGCCGGTGCTCCGGGACGGTGAGGTCGTGGAGTGGGTGGGCACGGTGAGCGACGCCGAGGAGGAGTGGCGCGAGCAGATGAAGGAGAGGCTGCTGGCGCGCGTGGCGGCCATTCCTACGGCGGGCACCGTACCGGACGTTTTCAGCAGGCTGGCCCGGGCCGTGGTGCCGGACCTGTTCGACGCGCTGGCGGTCTTCCATCCGCAGGCCGGAACATGGCACGGCCTGTCGGGCATGGAGCACACAATGGCCAGAGCGCAGGCGGCGCTGGCTCCGGGGCTCCCGGCGCTCGGACCACTGCCGGACGACTTCGCGCTCGGCAGGCAGGCGGAGCGGGCCATCGCGACGCGGAAGTCCGTGCTCATCACCTTTCCGGCCGGACAGCCGCCCGCCGATCTTTTGTCCGGCGCGTCCAGGGCCTGGATGGAGCAGGCCGGTGCCACCAGCCTGCTCGTCGCTCCGCTGGTCGCGGATGAGCGGGTCGTGGCGCTCGTGGCGGCCTCGACCTGTCAGGGGCACCCGCCCCCGAGCGGTTCGGATCTCGATCTGTTCAACGAGATCCTGCGGCGTGTCCAGGACCCGGTGCAGCGCACGCTGGAGTTGCAGGGCGCGCGGGAGACGGCTCTGACCCTGCAGAGGTCGTTCCTTCTTCCTCCGCCGTCCGTGGAGGGTGCCGAGCTTGCGGCGGCCTACCAGCCCGCCGATTCCTCGGCCGAGATCGGTGGTGACTGGTACGACGCCGTCAGGACTCGTGACGGGTCGGTTTCTCTTTCGATCGGTGATGTCGCCGGCCATGATCTGATGGCGGCCACGGCGATGGGCAAGATCAGCAACATGCTGCGGGGGTTCGCCTATGACGCCGGGTGGGCGGGTCCCGCGGCCACTCTTGCCCGGCTCGACCTGGTGGCGCAGGGGCTGGATATCGCGCCGCTGATCACCGCTGTTCATGTCGTGCTGCGTCCGGTCGGCGATGGGAGCTGGCAGGCGACGCTGTCGAACGCGGGGCATCCGCCGCCCTTGCTGGTGCCGGGGTTGGGCACGCCGCGTTTTCTTGGCCGCCGGCAGGGCACGGACCCGCCGTTGTGTGTGCTGCCCGAGGTGTCCCGTACCGAAAGTCATTATCGAATCGGGCCGGGTGACACCCTGGTGCTCTATACGGACGGGCTGATCGAGAATCCGCGCAGGGACATCGGTGACGGGCTGGCTCTGCTCGTTCGGCATGCGGCTACGTTGCGCTCCCGTGCTCTTGTGGCCGAACGGTTCGTGGCTGAGCTTCTGCGGCTTCCCGAGGACCGTCGCGACGATGTCGCCGTGATCGCTTTCCGTGTGCCGGGCGGCGAGCGGAGGTGCTGAGGCCGTGTGGCATGTCGGCATCCCTTCGTACGACGGGTCGGTGCCCGTGCCGAAGGACGAGACGGAGAAGGCTGCGGCCCTGATCGGGCAGGGCCGTATCCAGGCCAATCCACTGACCATGGCATCGGTCACCGCGACCGCAACGTCCGGTCATTTCCATCAGCCCACGATCCGCCCCGGCACCCACGACCGCACCACCACCCCGAACAACCCATCCGGTGTGTCCCTGGTCGATGAGGCGCGCGGCGACTGAGCCCGGCTGCCGGTGGTGATTGGGGTGCGGTCGGAGCAGCGGTGGAGGGCCGACCGTGCAGGAGTACGGCATGGGCACTCCTGCGGCGAGGCCGACGTTGAGCAGGATCTGGCCGGGCTCGCCCACCGGCGGATGCCTTCGGCATCGGTTAACACCAGTTGCGCGGGGCGGTCGTTGAACCCAGTGGCCAATGTGTGTACCGAGGCCCGATGCCCCGGGGCCTCATACTGTTCTCGTCTCGGCAGGAGCCCCTTGGACCACACCACCAGGAGGAACCGGTGTCATACCCGCAGCCGCTCACCCCTGAGGAGAGGCTCGCCCACGCGAAGAAGCTGTTGGGCCTCCCGCGTATCGTCGTGATCTGCGGCTCGACCCGGTTCATGACCGAGATGAACAAGGCCGATCTGCGGGAGACCAAAGCCGGAAGGATTGTCGTCAAACCGGGCTGCGACATGAAGTCGCCGCACGAATTCTGGTCCGATCCTGCCGAGGCCGAGGCGCTGAAGGACCGACTCGACGATCTGCACCGCGCGAAGATCCGGCTCGCTGACGAGCGCTCGTAGTCGGCGACTACATCGGAGACAGCACCCGAGCCGAGATCGCCTACGCCCGCTCGTTGGGCAAGCCCGTGCGATTCACGCACCCCGAAGTCGACCCTGACGCCTGACCGCCGTGCGGGGCCCTCGACCGGCACCCTCACCATGACCCGCCACGGCCCGGCCCGCTGGGACCGCACCGGACGACTGCTACGCAGCCTCAACCCCCCTGACCCCACCCCACAAGGCGGGCACCCGCCCTGAGTGCACTCACCCCCGCACCGCGCCACAGGCAGGCGCCCGCCCCCACAGCCATCCGGCTCAACGGCGGGCCGTGAAGTCTGCCGCGCGGGGCACGAATGCCGTGTCGCCGTCCTTCGCGGTCGCCAGGACCGCCACGTGCCAGGCGCCGGCCGGTACCGCGTCCGCCTCGGTGACCCTCACCGTGTAGGTGCACCGGGCGGCCCCGTCCCCGGCCGCCGTGCACGTGGCGGACTCGACGTCCTTCATCTCCTTCGCCGTCGGAGCCGGCTTCAGGGTCCCGGGCCACGCCAGTACCTTGACGCCGCGTACGCCCGAGTCGTCCGACACGCGGACGGTGAAGGTCAGCGAGCCGTCGCGGGTGCCGTGCGGGGCGACGTACGCGGCCTCGCCGTCCCGCACCTGGGGCTTCGCCTCGGAGGCCTGGGCCGCGAAGGCGACGGCGCCGGCCGCTCCCAGCACAGCCGTACCCGCGAGTGACATGGCGATGACGCGCTTGGACATGATCGGACTCCCTTGAGCAGGTCGATGCGCCGTGGCCTGCGCTGTGTTCGCTTGACCGCGGCATTGGTTCGATCTTCGTCCAGGAGTCCGGGCCGGGGCATGAGTAGAACTACTCAGCTGACGTACCCAGCCCGGCCGCCGCGTGGGGTTGCCCTGCACGCCCACTTCACCTTAGGGTAACCTTAGTTGGTAGGGGTAACTATTGTGCGGGGAGGCCGGAGTGGTGCGGACCGGGGGGCGGCCACGTCAGATCGAGTCGGCTGACATCGTCCGGGCCGGGCGGGAACTCGGGCTGCGGAACCTGAGCATGAACGCCGTGGCGGCCCGTCTCGGCGTGTCGTCGACGGCGCTGTACCGCCACGTGGACGGGCGGTGGGGGCTCGAACGGCTGGTGGGTGAGAGCCTGCTGGCCGAACTCGACCTCCGGGACGCGCCGGGCGACGGGCCCGTCCCCCATCTGCTCTCCACCGCGCTCCAGTTGCGGGCCTTCCTGCTGCGTCACCCTGGCCTGACGCGCTATGTGCAGACCTTGTTCCCGCGAGGCGAGGGGGGCCGGCGGCTGCTCGCGACGGCGGCGGAGTCGCTTGTGCGGCGCGGGTACTCCACGGAGGCGGGCATCGTGCTCTCGGCCGCCGTCGCGTCCGTGGCCATCGGGTACGCGGCCACGGAGGAAGCCCAGTTCGAGAGGGTCGAGGGGCTCGACGCACAGCGGCAGGACGTCGAGGAAGCCCTTCGGAGCGACGCCCGCCTCGGTGAGGCGCAGCGCGCCCTGCCGACGATCGACGCCGATGAGTACGTCCGGTTGTGGCTGGGTGCCGCGATCCGCGGATTCGTGGAAGCGGCGCCCCCCGGCCGGCCGGTGGACGAGATCAGGGCGGCGCTGCGTGCCGCCGGAGAGGGACAGTGATGGCCAGACGTGGCATCAACGGGGTGATCATGCGCGCCTACGGTGCGCGCGACCACGAGGCGACGGTCACCGGTACGGAGCTCCTGGCCCCGGACTTCCTGCGGGTCCGGATGGCCTCTCCCACTCTGCTGCGGGACGTGGTGGTGGCTCCGGCGGCGCATCTTCGGTTCTGGATGCCGGACCCGGACGATCCCGAGGTCGAGCATCAGCGCGGGTACACCCTGTCCGAGGCGGACCCCGCAACCGGGTCGTTCGCGGTGGACTTCGTGCTCCACGATCCCGCCGGTCCGGCGTCCATGTGGGCGCGGCGGGCCGTGTCCGGGACGAGCGTCCGGGTCACTTCGCTGGGTTCCTCGCAGTTCGACCTGCCCTCCGAACTGCCTGCCGGGTACCTGCTGGTCGGTGACGCCGCATCCATACCGGCGATCAACGGCATCCTCGATGTCCTGCCCGCAGAGGTGCCGGTGGAGCTCTATCTGGAGGAGCACCGGGAGACGGACCGTCTCATCCCCCTTGTCGCCCGTCCCCGGACGAACGTCCACTGGGTGGCGCGGCACGGGGAGGCGTCGCTCGCCGCCGCGATACCGGCCCGGGACTGGTCGGACTGGTATGCGTGGGTCACACCGGAATCCGGTTCGCTCAAGCACCTGCGTGCGCGGCTGCGCGAGGAGTTCGGTTTTCCCCGCAGCGAGATGCACGCGCAGGCGTACTGGTACTACGGGCGGGCCTTCGGTTCGAACCGGCGCAAGGCCGTTGAGGAGCCGGTGCCCTCCGGTGCGCCGGCGGAGCCCGCCCCGGACGCCGGTGCGGACACCGGGGCGGACGCGGACGGGCGGGAGCCGCGCCGGGGCTCCTGGCGGGCGCAGGCCGGCGGACGGCTCATCAGTCCGCTGCGCCCCACGCTGATCGTCGCCGGGGTCGCCCAGGCGCTCGTCACCCTCGTCCAGCTGGCTCCGTTCGTACTGATGGCGGAACTGGGCCGGCGGCTGGCGTCGGGAGAGGGTTCGGGGCGGCTGTGGGCCCTGGGTGCCTGGGCGGTCGGTCTGATGGGGGCCGGTGTGCTGCTGGCGTCCGGTCTGCTGCTGTGGCTGCACTGGGTCGACGCCCGGTTCGCGCGGAACCTGCGGCAGCGGCTGCTGGCCAAGCTCGCCCGGCTGCCGCTGGGCTGGTTCGACAGCCGGGGGTCGGGGCGGGTCAAGCAGATCGTGCAGGACGACACGCTCGCGCTGCACTATCTCGTCACCCACGCGGTCCCCGACGCGGTCGCGGCCGTGGTGGGCCCGGTCTCGGTGCTGGTCTATCTGTTCGTCGTCGACTGGCGGATCGCCCTGCTGCTGCTTCTCCCCGTGTTCGTGTACATCGTGGCGATGGCGATCATGGTGGTGCAGTCCGGCCCGCTCATCACGGAGGCGACGCGCTGGGAGGAGCGTATGAACGCCGAGGCCGGCGCCTACCTGGAGGGTCAGCCGGTCATCCGGGTGTTCGGCGGTGCGGCGTCCTCCGTCTTCCGTACCCGACTCGGCGAGTACATCAGGTTCCTCGACAGCTGGCAGCGGCCGTTCTGCGGGCAGAAGACGTTCATCGATCTGGTCACCCGGCCCGCGACGTTCCTGCTGCTCATCTGCGCGCTCGGCACGCTTCTCGTCACCACCGGACGGATGGATCCGGTCTCCTTGCTGCCGTTCCTGCTGCTGGGTACGACATTCGGCGCGCACCTGATGGGGATCGGGTACGGCCTCTCCGGTCTGCGTACGGGGCTGCTGGCGGCCCGCCGTATCCAAGTGACCCTCGACGAACCCGAACTGGAGACGGCTGCGGGCGGGGAGGCACGGGAGGTGCCGGCGGGGAAGGTCGAGTTCGAGCGGGTCGGCTTCGCCTACCGTCCCGGTGTCCCCGTCCTGGAGGACATCTCGTTCACCCTCGAACCGGGAACCGTGACAGCGCTGGTCGGCGCCTCCGGCTCGGGCAAGTCCACCCTCGCCGCGCTGCTGGCCCGCTTCCACGACGTCACCGACGGCGCGATCCGGGCAGGGGGCCGGGATGTGCGCGAGCTGACCCCGGACGAGCTCTACGCCCGGGTCGGCTTCGTGTTCCAGCAGACACAACTGGTCCACGGAACAGTCCGCGACAACATCGCCCTGGCCGTTCCCGACGCTTCGGAGGAGCGCATCCGGGAGGCCGCCCGCGCGGCTCGGATCCATGAGCGGATCATGCGGATGCCCGAGGGCTACGACACCGTCCTCGGCCCCGACGCCGCTCTCTCCGGCGGCGAGCGGCAGCGGCTCACGATCGCCCGGGCGATCCTCGCCGACACCCCGGTACTCGTACTCGACGAGGCCACGGCCTTCGCCGACCCCGAGTCCGAACACCTCGTGCAGCAGGCGCTGACCCGGCTGACGGCCGGGCGCACCGTGCTGGTCATCGCGCACCGCCTGCACACGATCACCGGTGTGGACCGGATCGTGGTCCTCGATCACGGGCGGATCGCGCAGACCGGCACCCATACCCAACTGCTTGCCCTCGACGGCCGGTACCGGCAGCTCTGGGATGCCGCCGCGGCCGGCGCCGACACGACGGGAGCCCACCGATGATCCGTACCCTGCTGGCCCTGCTTCCCCCCGGCAGCCGACGGGCGATCACCGTGCACCTGGCGCTGACCGCCGCGGGCGTCGTCCTGCGGGCGGTCGGCGCGGTCCTCCTCATTCCCATGGTCGCCGCTCTGTTCGGCGACGAGCCGGCCACGGCGTGGCCATGGCTGGGGGCACTGGCCTGCGTCACGGCAACGGGCTGGGCCGTCGACGCCGCAGCGGCACGACGGGGGTTCGCCCTGGGTTTCGGGCTGCTCGACACGGGCCAGCGGACCGTCGCGGACCGCCTCACCGACATCCGTCCGACCTGGTTCACCGCCGGGAACCTCGCCACCGGCCGGCAGGCCGTCGCCGCCACCGGACCCGATTTGGTCGGGCTGGTCATCTATCTCGTCACGCCGCTGCTGAGCGGTGTACTGCTTCCCGTCGCGATCGCCCTGGCGCTCCTGCCGGTCTCCTGGCAGCTCGGTCTGGCGGCACTGGCGGGCGTACCCGTGCTCCTCGGCGCGTTCTGGGCCTCCGGGCGGCTGGGGCGTGATGCCGACCGGGCGGCTTCCGAGGCCAACAGCGCGCTGACCGAACGCATCATGGAGTTCGCCCGCACCCAGCAGGCGCTGCGGGCTGCCCGCCGCGTCGAGCCCGCCCGCAGCCACGCCGGGGCCGCGCTCGCCTCGCAGCACGGCGCCTCGACACGGCTGCTGCTGCTCCAGGTCCCCGGGCAGGTCGTCTTCGGCCTGGCCAGTCAGCTCGCCCTGCTTCTCCTCGCCGGGACCGCGGTCGCCCTCACCGTCAACGGCACCCTCACCGCACCCGAGGCGATCGCGCTGACCGTGGTCGTCGTCCGCTACCTCGAACCGTTCACCACCGTCGCGGAGCTGTCCCCGGGGGTCGAGAGCAGCCTCGGTACGCTGCGCCGCATCCGCGCCGTCCTCGACGCACCCACTCGCGCCGCCGGCACCCTCCGCGCCGATACGGCCTCGGCCCCGAGGATCGAACTGCGCGAGGTCACGTTCGGCTACGCCGACGGCGACGGCGACGAGGGCCCGGGCAGCGCACCGGTGCTCGACGGTTTCGACCTGGTACTCGAACCCGGTACGACGACCGCGATCGTCGGCCCTTCGGGGTCCGGCAAGAGCACCGTTCTGGCGCTTGTCGCGGGTCTCCACCAGCCCGCCTCCGGCAGCGTTCTCATCGACGGTACCGACAGCGCGGCACTGGATGCCCCATCCCGCCGCGCACTCGTCAGTGTCGTGTTCCAGGACCCGTATCTGTTCGACGGAACCGTCCGCGACAACATCCTGGCCGGCCATCCGGGGGCGGACGACGACGCGGTGGACCGCGCGGCGCGTCTCGCCCGCGTCGACACCCTTGTGCAGCGCCTGCCCGACGGATGGGCCGGCAGGGTCGGTGAGGCCGGCACCACGCTCTCGGGCGGCGAACGCCAGCGTGTCTCCATCGCCCGCGCGCTTCTCAAGCCCGCCCCGGTACTCCTGATCGACGAGGCCACCAGCGCCCTGGACAACGAGAACGAAGCCGCTGTCACAGCCGCCCTGACGAACGACCCGATCCCCCGCACCAGAGTGATCGTCGCCCACCGGCTGAGCAGCATCCGCACCGCCGACCGCGTCGTCTTCCTGGAGGACGGCCGCATCCTTGAGGACGGGCCGGTCGACGAACTGCTCGCCGCCGGCGGCCGGTTCGCCGCCTTCTGGCAGCAGCAGGACAAGGCCGGCGGCTGGCGGCTCAGCACGTGATGACGACGCGCCGACCGTAACGTGGCGCCTCGGTGCTCTATCGCGTACCGCTGTCCGCCTCCCCCCGCTTGTACGCCACTATCCAGAAGAGGTCGGCCCGGCTGTCGGTCGGCGCCAGCGTGATCATTACGGGGCCGTTGGGCTCGAAGTCCACGAGGGCGCCTTCGCATCGCAATGCGGAGTCCCCGAGGGCTACCGGGGATGCCTGGCCCGGGCCCCCGATCGGCTTCTGGCTGAGCCGGACATGCCCCGGGCCCCGGCACATGAAAGCCACACGATTGCCCGTTCGGGCGGTCCCGCCAACCTTCACCTGGGCAGGCGCACCCCGCGCCACGACACCAGAGCGCACCAGCACCTCGGAGGACGGCCGGTAGGCGCGCCAGGTCCGCAGGAACTCACGGCTGCGCGTCTGGGCGTCGCGCTGTGCAGAACCCGAGCGGACGGCCTCGGGAGCCGTGCGCCCCTCGTGTCCCACTGGTAACCACAGGAATCCCAAGAGCACACCCACACAGGCCAGTCCGGCGGTGATCGCACCCATCGGCCCGGAGTAGAGGCGTTCGCCGCGCCGCAACTCCACTGCCTCGATCACATGCTCCTGGGGATCATTCTTGTGCCGGCGCACGCCACCCGCCCCCTCGCGTTCTGCCACTCTTCGGTCGGTTGTTCTTGCGTGCGCGCCCCTCCGAATCGCCGTGTCTTCGGTCCTCCGAACGGCGGGAAGGGGCGGCGACCGCACGCGTCTACATGGATTGCAGGGCCTCTGCGATCAGGGGGTAGGCCTCGGAGCCGAACACCGCCTGCTGCATCAGCCGAGTGAATGCCTCCTGGTACTGGCTGAGTTGGGCTCGCTGCTTGATGTCGATGAACGCCGAGACGGTCTCGACCTGGACTTCTCGGTCGTCGAAGATCCAGAAGTCCTCGACCGGCCAGGTCTCGGACCGGTCGGCCGAGCGGGGGATGATCCCGAGCCGCACCGTCGGCATGGCGGAGACGACGAACAGGCGGCTGAGCTGGCTGGTCATGACCTGCCGGTCGGCGAGCCGGTAGTAGAGCGCGGCCTCCTCCAGCACGATGGTGAAGCTGCGGCCCTTCTCCCGCAGGATCCGCTGGCGTTCGGACCGCACGCGCAGCACGTCGTCGACGTCGTCGGGTATGGCCCGACGGCGCTGGACCCCGCGCAGCACGGCGGCGGTGTACCCCTCGACCTGGAGCGGGCCGGGTACGAGGCACTGTGCGTAGCCCTTGAAGGTGCGCGTCGCATCCCACAGGGGCTGGACCTGGTCGTGGACGCGGCGCATCCCGTCCCGCTCCAGATGGCGCCATTCCTGGTACATCAGCTGGATGTTGGAGGCCATGGCGATGAGGTCGTCGGCGCGCGCGCCGGCTTCGCAGGCCACGGTCCAGGCGCGTATGTCCGCCGGTGAGGGCAGTGCCTTGCCGTTCTCGATCCTGCTGACCTTCGACTCGTGCCAATGGCAGAGGGTGGCCAACGCGCGGGCGGTCAGGCCCTTGCCTCGGCGCAGTCCTCGTAATTGCTGACCGAGCGCGATCCGGGCGGCTTCGAAGTCTGACGAAGAAGACATGTATGCAGTCTCGCGTGCCGCACATGCCTGACGCCAACCTCATGCCGCCCGGATCGCCGGGATCATTCCGAATACCCGAATACTCCCCTAGCGAGGTGCCGTCACTTCTGCGCGATGGGCTTCATGGCCAGTGCCTCGTCCCGCCCCGGAAGCACCTCGAAGAGCCGCTTCGGGAACTCGACCACGGTCTCGTGATCCGGCACGTTCAGAGCCTCGAGCCTGCTCTTGTCCTGAACGATCCAGGACTGCAGCAGGAAGGTGTCGGTCTCGTCGTCGTAGTAGAGCGTCGGGCTGTTGTTGTTGGGGCTGGCGGGGTCCTTGCACAGCAGGGTGATCGCCACGGGATGTCTCCTCCGTAGTTCAGGTGCCCTCGACGGGGCTCCGACACCCCAGAGACTGCCTGACCAGCACCTGGCGGGACAGCTTGTTGCGCATGTTTGCGCAACAAACACCCGCGATCTTGCATACTTGCGATTTCTTGCACGCTAATAGCAGGAACACAAGATCAACTTGCACCAATACGGCAACGCGGGGAGTCCGGCCCGGCCCGAGATGCCCGCCTCAATACGTCCCTGGCTCCGCCGTCCGCCACTCCCGGCCTCCTGCTCCGGCCGCGGTCGGGCAGCAGGCGCGCCGGTCGCGGGAGTCGCGTCACCCGGTGGAGCCGGGTGACGCCCCATCACTTCGCTCGCGCGCAGCGAGGATGTCCGGGACGTGCGCTTCGGCCCACTGCCGTACGGCACGCAGCGGAACCAGCAGGGAACGGCCGAGCCCGGTCAGGGCGTATTCGACGTGCGGCGGGTTGCCGCCCCGGTCGGTGCGCGAGACAAGGCCGTCGGCCTCCATGGCGCGCAGGGTCTCGGTGAGGGCCTTGGGGGTGATCCCCCGGATGTGCGCTTTGAGCTCGGTGAACCGCATCGGCCCGTCCTCCAGCGCGTTGACGGCGAACACCGTCCAGCGCGCGCCGATGCGGTGCAGCACGGTGCGACTCGGGCACGTCGCCGCCATGACGTTGTACGCCTTGCCCATGAGGTCCTCTCGGTAGCGTTGAAGATACCGGTATCAAATCTATACCGTCGTGGTCATGAGCGAGAACCTGAAAGACAAGCGAATCCTGGTCGTCGGCGGGGCCCGCGGCATCGGCGCCGAGATCGTCCGGCGCACCGGGCAGGCCGGCGCCGACGTCGTCGTCGCCGCACGGTCTGGTCCCGAGGTCCAGATCGACGTCACCGACGAGACCACCATCGCGCGGGCCGCGGAGTCGCTCGGCGTCTTCGACCACGTGATCTCCACCGCGTCGGCCCACCACGACGTGCCGGTGCCCGAGCTGGAACACGACAAGATCCAGGCCGCGTTCGCCGCCAAGGTCGTCGGCCCGCTGCTGCTGGCCAAGCACTTCGCCCCACGGATGCCCGCCGGCGGGTCGTTCCTGTTCTTCTCCGGCATCGTGGGCTGGCAGCCCAAGCCCGGCACCGTCGTCAAAGGCACTGCGAATGCCGCCCTGGCCGCGCTGGTGACCCACCTGGCCGTCGAGCTCGCGCCGCTGCGCGTCAACGCCATCGCGCCCGGAATCACCGACTCCGGTACCTGGGACCGGCTCCCGCACGAGCGTCGCAGTGCCCTGTACGACAGAGCCGCCGCGGCCTCTCTCGTAGGCAGGGTCGGGACGCTCGAAGACGTCGCCGACACCGCCCTGTGGCTTTTGGGTGCGGGAGGAGTGACCGGCGAGACGGTCCATGTCGACGGCGGCGCCCGGCACCACTGATCACGGAACCCGGCGCCGCCAGTCGGAGCACGTCACCGCGCCGTCCGCGTCCGCACGTGCGACCGCGTGGGGGTGGGCCGGCGCATCACGGATGTGCCGGCCATGACCCCTCGCAGTCCTGGCTGCGCGCGGTCCACCGTGACCGCAGGCCGGTGGTGACGTGCTCCGTACCGGCCGCACTGATGCGGTGGACACGCGCGGGCAACCTTCCGCAGGTGCCGACCGTCCTGTACGGCATGAAGATCTCGTTTCTCTTACACAATGCATATGGGATCGGAGGGACGATCACTACGACGTTCAACTTGGCCCGAGCGCTGGCCGATCGGCACGATGTGGAGATCATCTCCGCGCTCCGGAACCGGGAACGGCCGAGCTTCGCCCTCGACCCGCGCGTGCGGCTGCGGCCCCTGGTGGATCTGCGGCACGAGAAGGACGACCCACGGCATCTGACACCGGCGAAGATCTTCCCCTCGTCCGAGTACCGCTACCGGGAGTACAGCGCGCTCACCGATGAGCGCATCGGCGAGGCGCTGGCGTCGCTCGACACCGACGTCGTCGTGGGCACCCGGCCCGGCCTCAATGTGCACCTGGCTCTCCAGGCCCCCGCGCGGGCGGTGCGGGTCGGGCAGGAGCACCTCACGCTCGACCACCACCCGCCGCGGCTGCGCAACGCGCTGCGCCGGGCCTATCCCCGTCTGGACGCGATCACCCCCGTCACGGAGGCCGACACCGCCGTCTACCGGCGCAAGATGCGGCTGCCGGGCGTACGTGTGCAGGCGCTGCCCAACAGCGTCCCGGCCCCGGCCCTCGCGCCGGCCGACGGCTGCGGGCGCATCGTGGTGGCCGCCGGGCGGCTGGCGCCCGTGAAGCGGTTCGATCTGCTGGTCGAGGCCTTCGCCCCGGTCGCCGCGGCGTATCCGGACTGGACATTGCGCATTTACGGCAGGGGCGAGGAGCAGGAGCGGCTGCGCGCGCTCATCGACCGGCTCGGGCTGTACAACAACGTCTTCCTGATGGGCGCGGTGACTCCGATGGAGGCCGAGTGGGTCAAGGGTTCGGTCGCGGCGGTGACGTCCGACTTCGAGCCCTTCGGCATGACCATCGTCGAGGCGATGCGCTGCGGGCTGCCTGTCGTGAGCACGGACTGTGCGTACGGCCCCGGCGAGATCATCGCCCCCGGGGAGGACGGTCTGCTGGTTCCCGTCGGAGACCGGGACGCGCTGGCCGGCGCTCTGCTGGATCTCGTGGGCAACGACGAGCGGCGCCGGCGCATGGGGCGTACCGCGCTGGAGAACTCCCGGCGCTACGGCCCCGCTCCCGTCGTGGCGCAGGCCGAGCGGCTGTTCGAGGAACTGGTGGCGGCCCGGGTCGACGGGCGGGCGGTGGGCGGGTCGGACCGTTCCTTGACGAGCAGCGGGTACGCGGCCAGGGACACCATGCTCATCGCGGCCGGCAGTGTCGTGAGGGCCGCACGGAAGGCGCGACGATGAGTGGCCGTGAGGGTGAGGGCATGAACGGGCCGGCCGAGAAGCCCCTGGGGGAAGTGTCGGTGCAGGAGGGAGGGCGTCTGCTCGTGCGCGTCCGGCTGCCGCTGCCCGCCACGGCACGTCCCCGGCTGCTGCTTCGGCTGCGGCCGAAGAAGGGGAAGCCGGAAGTGACCGGCCGCTCTCTCGATCTGGAGCCTGCGGAGCAGGGCTGGTGGCGGGCCGTGCTGGAGGCGGACCCGGCTCTTGAGGAAGGCCGCTGGGATGCCTACGTCGTGGGCGCGCCGGGGGCGGATCGCGCGCCGCTGCTGCCCGGTCCGCGCGATCTGCGCACGCTCGTGTCCGGTGGGGGCGACGTGTCGGCCGCGCCGGTGACGGTCCGGGTCCCGTATGCCACCAAGGACGGCCGGCTCGCTGTACGGGCCTGGCGGCGCGCCACCCACGCGGAGGCCGGCCGCATCGTCGTCGCGGGTGACTCGATGACCGTGGCGGCGCGGCTGTTCGGCGCCCGGTTGGGGGACGGCGCGGCGGTGGCGCTGAGCCGGCGGGGGCGGGATGCGGCGGTACGGCAGGCCGACGTCCGGGCCGAGGGAGACCAGGACTTCTCGTTCACTGTCGGCTACAAGGACCTCTTGGTGGACGGCGGGGGGCCGGTGGTCTGGGACGTGTTCGTTCGCCCGGCCGCCGGTGCGGCGCGGATCCGGGTGGCCCGGCTGCTGGACGACATCGCGGACCGCAAGACGGTCTTCGTCTATCCGGTCGCCACGCTGGGTGAGGTGTCGGTGCGTCCGTACTACACCCTCGACAACGACCTCTCTGTGGAGGTGGCACCGCTGCGGCCGCGGTGAGCGGCAGGGCGCGGGTGGTGTGTCGGGAGGGCCGGGGGAAAGCGGGCAGCAACTCGGGCTCCGGCGGCAGACGGTCGACCGGTACGGGCGCCGTTCGGGCAGGGTCAGCGCGTGGATCGGGCGGCGGTCCGCGCGGGTACAAGCGGTTGCTGCGGCGTGACCAGCCCGTTCGGCCTTCGTGAAACGGGCACGATCGGGCACAGGCGTGCTGGTGAAGAGCCTGGTCGCCATGGGTGCCTTGCTTGTACAAACGACTCATGAGCCCGAACGGGGCCCGAGTCGCAGCAACACAGGGAAGTGTGCCGTGGACACCGATGAGCGCCGACGAGAGATCCTGAACATCGCCCGCCGCGACGGGTCGGTGGAAGTCACCGCGCTGGCCGGGATGCTTCAGGTGGCCAAGGAGACCGTCCGGCGTGATCTGCACACCCTGGAGGAGCACGGTCTCGTACGCCGTACCCATGGCGGCGCCTATCCGGTGGAGAGTGCGGGGTTCGAGACGACGCTCGCGGCGCGTACCAGTCGGCTCGTCCCGCAGAAGTCCCGGATCGCGGCGGCCGCTGCCGACCTTCTCGGCGATGCGGAGACGGTGTTCGTCGACGAGGGGTATACGCCGATGCTCGTCGCGGAGGCGCTGCCCAGGGACCGGCCCCTGACGGTGGTCACCGCGTCGCTCGCCGTGGCGACGGCCCTCGCCGACGCGGAGAAGATCACCGTGCTGCTGCTCGGGGGCAGGCTCCGGGGTTCCACGATGGCGACCGTCGATCACTGGACGACGCGGATGCTCGCCGGCTTCGTGATCGACCTTGCCTATGTGGGGGCGAACGGGATCTCCCGTGAATACGGTCTGACCACGCCCGACCCGGCTGTCAGCGAGGTCAAGGCGCAGGCCATGCGCAGTGCCCGCCGCCGGGTCTTCGCGGGAATCCACACCAAGTTCGGGGCCGTGAGCTTCTCCCGTTTCGCCGAGGTCGGCGACTTCGAGTCCATCGTCACGGACACGGGCCTGCCCTCGGCCGAGGCTCAGCGTTACTCGCGCCTCGGTCCGCAGGTCATCCGCGTCTGAAGGCCTCCGGCGCGCCCGCGCGGCGTGCCCTGCGGGAAGCAGCCGCGGTCTTCGTCCCGCAGTCTTCGGCCCGGGTGCCCGGTCCCCCGGCCCCCGGTCCCCCGTCACCCCGTCCGGCCACCTCGGGCACGTGACATGCACCTTACAAATCATCCCTCGATGACGAGTGATCAGGAGAACCACATGCGTCACCTTCAGGAACGTCGAAGCAGGCTGAGTGTCCGTCTGGGCGCGGGCGCCGCCGTCACCGTCCTGCTCGCCGGGTGCAGCGGCGCGGGCGGCGGCAGTTCGTCCGGGGACAGCGAGTCGATCAACGTGCTCATGGTGAACAACCCGCAGATGGTCGAGTTGCAGAAGCTCACCGCGGCCAACTTCACGAAGGAGACCGGGATCAAGGTCCGCTTCACGGTCCTGCCGGAGAACGACGTACGGGACAAGATCACCCAGGACTTCTCCAACCAGGCCGGGCAGTACGACGTCGCCACCATCAGCAACTTCGAGGTCCCGTTCTACGCGAAGAACGGCTGGCTCCACCCGCTCGACGAGTACACGGCCAAGGACAAGGCCTTCGACCAGAGCGACATCCTCAAGCCGCTCCAGGAATCCCTCACCGCCGAGGACGGCAAGCTCTACGCCGAGCCGTTCTACGGCGAGTCGTCGTTCCTGATGTACCGCAAGGACGTCTTCGCCGAGAAGAAGCTGAAGATGCCGGAGAAGCCCACCTGGCAGCAGGTCGCCGACCTGGCGGCCAAGGCGGACGGTGCGAAGAGCGGGATGAAGGGCATCTGCCTGCGCGGGCTGCCCGGCTGGGGCGAGGTCATCGCCCCGCTGACCACCGTCGTCAACACGATGGGCGGCACCTGGTTCGACAAGGACTGGAACGCGAAGCTGGACTCCCCCGAGTTCAAGAAGGCCGTCCAGTTCTACGTCGACCTGGTGCGCGAGCACGGCGAGGCGGGTGCGCCCCAGGCCGGCTACGCCGAGTGCCTGAACAGCATGACGCAGGGCAAGACGGCCATGTGGTACGACGCCACCGCGGGCGCCGGATCGCTGGAGGCCTCCGGCTCCCCGGTCAAGGGCAAGGTCGGGTACGTCGCCGCGCCGGTCGAGAAGACCGACAGCTCCGGCTGGCTCTACACCTGGGCCTGGGGCATGCAGAAGGCGTCCAAGAAGACCGACAGCGCCTGGAAGTTCATCTCCTGGGCCTCCGGCAAGGAGTACGAGAACCTCGTCGGCAAGACGATCGGCTGGCCCAACGTGCCCGCGGGCAAGCGCGCCTCGACGTACGCCAACAAGGACTACCTGAAGGACGCCTCCGCGTTCGCGAGCGTCACCCAGCAGGCCATCGCCGGTGCGAACCCGCGTGACCCGGGCACCCAGCCCCGGCCGACCATCGGCATCCAGTTCGTCGACATTCCGGAGTTCACCGACCTGGGCACCAAGGTCTCGCAGGAGATCAGCTCCGCCATCGCCGGCCGCCAGTCGGTTGACGACGCGCTGAAGGCCTCGCAGGCGCTCGCCGAGAAGGTCGGCAAGGAGCAGAAGTGAGTGCATCGGTCTCCACCCCGGAGCTCATCCCGGCCGGCGCGACCGGCCCCTCCGTGCCCCGCAAGACCCGCAAGGTCCCCGGCCGGGCCCGTGTCTGGGCGACCCGTGCCCCGTTGCTGCCCGCCCTGATCTTCCTGATCGCGGTGACCCAGCTTCCGTTCGTGGCGACGCTCGTGGTCTCGTTCTTCGACTGGAACTCGCTCGCACCCGACAAGCGGAGCTTCAGCGCGCTCTCCAACTACGGTGAGGTGTTCAGCGATCCGAGCCTGCGGGACTCGGTGCTCACCACGGTCCTGCTCACGGCGAGTGTCGTGATCGTGAGTGTCGTGCTCGGGCTCCTTCTCGCCCTGCTCCTCGACCGCAAGTTCCTCGGCCGGGGGTTCGTCCGCACGCTGCTGATCACCCCCTTCCTGCTGGTGCCCGTCTCGGCGGCGCTGATGTGGAAGCACGTGCTGTACAACCCCGAGTACGGCCTGCTGAACGGGGGCTGGGCCTGGTTCACCGGACTGTTCGGCGTCGACGGCGCCGCCCAGCCCGACTGGATCTCCGACATGCCGCTGACCGCGGTCGCGGCGGCTCTCGTCTGGCAGTGGACCCCGTTCATGATGCTCATCCTGCTCGCCGGGCTGCAGAGCCGGTCCGCCGAGCAGATGGAGGCCGCCCGGCTGGACGGTGCGAACGCCTGGCAGATGTTCTGCTACCTCACGCTTCCGCATCTGCGCCGCTACCTGGAGCTCGGCGTCCTGCTCGGCTCCATCTACATCGTGCAGAACTTCGACGCGGTGTTCACCATCACCGCCGGCGGGCTCGGCACGGCCAACCTGCCCTACACGATCTATCAGACCTTCTACCAGGCTCACGAATACGGACTGGCCAGCGCCGCAGGGGTGGTCGTGGTGATCGGCACCATCGTCGTCGCGACCTTCGCCCTGCGCGTGGTCTCGTCCCTCTTCCGTGAGGAGGCGGGCCGCGCATGACCACCCTGACCGCTCCGCGCAACCCCGCGACCGGCCGTCGCCACCACGCCGGGGCGACGAGAAGGGGCAGGCGACGCTCCACCGCTCTCGGTCTGCTCGCCTGGGCCGTCGCCGTCATCTTCTGCGCACCCGCGCTCTGGATGCTGCTCACCTCCTTCCACTCGGAGGCCGACGCGGCGACCAACCCGCCATCGCTCGGCGCGCCCCTCACCCTCGACGCCTACCGGGTGTTCTTCGGTGCCGGCGGAGGCGCGAGCCCCTGGCCTCCGCTGATCAACTCCGTGACCGCGTCGGTGTTCTCCACGCTCTTCGTGCTCGTGCTGGCCCTCCCCGCCGCGTACGCGCTCTCCATCCGGCGCGTGGAGAAGTGGACGGACGT
This sequence comes from Streptomyces sp. ITFR-16, assembly GCF_031844705.1. Classification (NCBI taxonomy): domain Bacteria; kingdom Bacillati; phylum Actinomycetota; class Actinomycetes; order Kitasatosporales; family Streptomycetaceae; genus Streptomyces; species Streptomyces sp. ITFR-16. The sequence goes on along the minus strand of NZ_CP134609.1, from coordinate 7,823,436 downwards.
GATGTTCTTCTTCCTGTCCACGAAGATGCTGCCGGTGGTGGCCGGGCTGCTGCCCGTGTACCTGTTCGCGAAGAACACCGGGATGCTCGACAACATCTGGTTCCTCGTCATCCTCTACACCTCGATGAACCTGCCGATCGCGGTGTGGATGATGCAGTCGTTCCTGGCGGACGTGCCGGTCTCCATCATCGAGGCCGCCCAGGTCGACGGGGCCCGGCTGCCCACCGTGCTGGCCAGGGTGGTGGCCCCGGTCGCCGCGCCCGGGATCGCGGCCACCTCGCTGATCTGCTTCATCTTCAGCTGGAACGAGCTGCTGTTCGCCCGGGTGCTGACCGGGGTGACGGCCCAGACCGCACCGGTCTTCCTGACGAGCGTCGTCACCAGCCAGGGGCTCTTCCTCGCCCAGCTGTGTGCCGCGTCCGTCGTCGTGTCCCTGCCGGTGCTCGCCGCCGGCTTCGCCGCTCAGGACAAACTCGTCCAGGGCCTTTCTCTTGGAGCTGTCAAATGAGGGCTGCGATCATCGAGTCCATCGGCAAGGTGTCCGTCGAGACCGTCCCCGACCCCACTCCGGGCCCCCGGGACGTGGTCGTCGCTGTCAAGGCCTGCGGACTGTGCGGCACCGATCTCCACATCCTGCAGGGCGAGTTCGCGCCCGCGCTGCCGATCATCCCCGGTCATGAGTTCGCGGGCGAGATCGTGGAGACCGGCTCCGAGGTGACCGAGCTGGCCGTCGGCGACAAGGTCGCCGTCGATCCGTCGCTGCACTGCCACGAGTGCCACTACTGCCGCAGCGGTCGCGGCAACCTGTGCGACAACTGGAACGCGATCGGGGTCAGCAAGCCCGGCGGAGCCGCCGAGTTCGCCGTCGCACCGGTGGCGAACTGTGTGAAGCTCCCCGACCACGTCGACGTGAACAGCGCGGCGCTGATCGAACCGCTGTCCTGTGCGGTGCGCGGCTACGACGTGCTGAAGTCCACGCTGGGCGCCGAAGTGCTCATCTACGGTTCCGGCACCATGGGCCTGATGATGCTGGAGCTCGCCAAGCGCACCGGCGCGGCCTCCGTGGACGTGCTGGACGTCAACCCCGACCGGCTGACCACCGCGGTCAAGCTCGGCGTCTCGCGCTCGGCGGCCTCGGCCGAGGAGTTGGAGACGGTTCGGGGCTGGGACGTCGTCGTCGACGCCACGGGCAACGCGGGCGCCATCCAGGACGGGCTCGGCCGGGTCGCGAAGGGAGGCACGTTCCTCCAGTTCGGGGTCGCGGACTACGCGACGACCGCCGTCATCGAGCCGTACCGGATCTACAACCAGGAGATCACCATCACCGGCTCGATGGCGGTGCTGCACAGCTACGAGCGCGCCGCCGCGCTGTTCGCCTCCGGGGTCATCGACCCCGCGGTCTTCATCAGCGACCGGCTGCCGCTTGAGCGGTATCCCGAGGCCCTGGATCGGTTCAAGGCGGGCCTGGGCCGCAAGATCGTGGTCGAGCCGTGACGGCGGACACAGCCGATGCCGTGCTGGTGATGGGTGAGGCACTCATCGACCTGGTGCCGTCCGCGGACGACGCGGGCACGCACCGGGCGCAGCCGGGCGGGGCGCCCGCCAATGTCGCTGCCGGTCTGGCCCGGCTGGGCACGTCCAGCTGGTTCGCGGGAGCACTCGGCGGGGACGGATTCGCCCGTCTGATCGAGGAGCGGCTGGTCGCCGCCGGTACGCGGCTGGACCTGTGCGGGCGCTCGGAGCTGCCCACCGCACTCGCGGTGGCGGACCCTGGCCCCGACGGGACCGGCTACCACTTCCACCTGCACGACACGGCGACCTTCCGGATGCCGGAGCGTACGGCCGATGCGGCCCGGTTCGGGGCCGTGTACGCGGGCGGGCTCGCCGCGGTCGTCCCGCCGGCGGCCGATGCGGTGGCCGCGACCGCCCGCGCCGGGGCGCGGCACTCGGTGCTGGTCGTCGACCCCAACGTCCGCGAGGACCGCACGCTCGGCGGCGCCACCGGGCGCCGGCTGCGGGAGCTGTGCGAACTGGCGCAGGTCCTCAAGGTCAGCGACGAGGACGTGACCGCGCTCTGGCCGGGTACGGCTCCCGAGGAGACCTGTGCCCGGCTGGCCTCCAAGGACCGCCTGGTGGTCCTGACCCGGGGTTCCGCCGGAAGCACGGCCTTCACCCGGGACGGGGGCTCGCTGTCCGTGCCCGCCGTCCGGGTCGAGGTGGTCAACACCATCGGCGCGGGAGACGCGTTCATGGCGGCGGTGATCCACTGGCTCGGCGAGGCCGGAGCGTTCCGCGACGGCGGCGCCGTGCGCCTCTCGCCCGGCCGGGTCGCGGACCTGCTGGCCTTCGCCTCGCAGGTGGCCGCGACCGTGGTCGCGCAGTCGGGGACGGAGCCGTCCCGGCCGGAGCCTGGCCGCATCGCGACGCGGGTCGGTGCGGGCGCGGGCTCGCCGGGCTGAGGGACCGGCGCGGGGCACAGGCGCCGGGCCGCATGCGCATCGTCGCGCATGCGGCCCGGATCACGCACCCGAAGCCTGACCGGCGTCGGCCCGAACGGGATCCGAGGACTTTGGGTGAGGTGCCTCATCGGCCGGCGCTGCGGCACGCAGCGCCGCCTCGACCTGACGGTTGCTGGTCATCGTCGAGGTGACCGCCGTCATGGTGAGCAGGAGGCCGGCGGCGGCGTAGAGCGGGGTGCGTACGTCGTAGGCGGTGGCCAGCCAGCCGCCGAGAAGGGCGCCGAACGGGGCGGCGCACATCGCGAGCATGCGGGAGGTGGAGGCCACCCGGCCCATCAGCCGGGCGGGGACGATCGCCTGCCGGAGTGAGGGGCCGAGCACCATCGTGGCGCCCATGCCGGCTCCGCAGACGGCGAGCGCGAGACCGGCGACGTACGGGTCGGGAGCGGCGGCGAGGCCGAGGATGGCGAGCCCCTCGGCCGCCGCCGTGCACGTCAGCGCGGTGCCGGTGCCCAGTCGTCGGCCGAGGAAGGAGGCGATGCCCGCGCCGAGCAGGCCGCCCGTGGCCTCCGCCGTGAGGAGCAGCCCGAAGCCGAAGGTACCGATGCCGAGGCGTTCTCGTGCGAAGAGGGCAAGGACGGTCTCCACGGCGAGGAACGCGATGTTCCCGACCGCCGGACGCAGCGCGAGCCCGAGCAGCAACCGGTTCCGGAAGACGTACGCGGCGCCGGCCCGTGCCTGTCGCAGCAGCGACTCACGGGCCTGCGGTACGGGCCGGGGCGCGGCCGGCAGCGACCGTACGAGCAGCGCGGACAGGGCGAAGGACACCGCGTCGGCGAGCAGCGGGACGGCTCGCCCGAGCGCGAGCAGGGCGCTGCCCGCAGGCGGCCCCGCGAAGCCGGACATGGCGGTCTGGGCGCCGCGCAAGCGAGAGTTGGCGCGCTCCAGGAGTGCGGGTTCGCGGCCGAGCAGACCGGGCAGGTAGGCCGTCGCGGCCGTGTCGAAGAAGAGTCCGCCGAGGCCGAGCAGGAAGGCGACGGCCGCGAGGAGCGGAATGCTCAGCGCGTCCAGGACGGCCGCTGCCGCCGGTATCACGAGCAGCGCCGCACGCGCCGCGTCCATGACCCACATCGTGCGCCGACGGTCCCAGCGGTCCACCAGCGCACCGCCGAGCACCCCGAAGAGCAGCCACGGCAGCGTTCCGGCGGCCGTGACGACGGCGAGCGCCATCGGGTCCCGTGTCAGTGTCAGGGCGAGCAGCGGCAGCGCGGCATGGGACACCCCGTCACCGAGCGAGGACACCGTCTGCGCCGTCCACAGCCGTCCGAATCCGGTCGGCAACTTGCCCGCATCCGATGTCACTTGGCGTCTCCTTCGGCCTGCTCGCGCGATGCGGGGTGGAACAGTGCGAAGACGAGCGACGCGTCCGGCAGCGACGGGTCCGACAGCTCCCGGTACTCGTCCGCCAATGCCTCCAGCCGCTGCCCCAGCTCCGCGAACTGCTCTTCGGTGAGCCGCAGATGCGCCATCCGTACGTGCCGCTCCGCTTCCGGCGCCGCCTCCAGGTCCGCCACCGCATGCCGCATCAGCAGGTCCGGACCGCCCTCGCCCGGATCCGGCAGCACGATCGACCGGGCGGCCATCGCGTAGTACCGCTCGGTGACCCCCCGCACCTTCCGCGTCCGCACCACCTTGACCAGGCCGGCCCGTTCCAACAGCCGTACGTGGTAGCTGGAACTCCCCTTCGCGAGACCCACGCGCTCGGCGATCTGCGTAATCGTCGCGGGTTCGAAGCGGAGCACGGCCATGATGCGGTGGCGCGTGAGGTTGGAGACCGCGCGCAGCTGCTCGTCGGTGGTGACGTGCAGCGCCTCGGGGAGATCATCGGTAGGCATGCGCGCAATGGTCAACGATTCTTGACCATTGCGCAAGGGGATTCGCCCGGGTCGCACCCCTGCGGCCGCCAAAGACGCGGGGCGTCCGGGAGTGCACGCCTGTTTACATCGATGTACATGCGGCTCTACTGTGGCGCCGCCAGCAGGCCCGTACGCCCCCGTGCACCACTGACGTCAAAGCGCCTCGCCCTTGCGCAGATCCGAAGCGATGACAGCCGCGGCTCGTGCCGCGGTCCCCCTGTCACGCCTCCGTGCCCCCAGGGAAGGAAGCCTGTGCTCTCGCTCTTCTTACATCGAACGCCCCGCCCCGGAAGTCAACCCGTCTCCCCCGGACGCCGCCGTGCCCGGTGGGCGGCGTATGCCGTGGTCGCGGATCTGGCCACGATGCTGGGCCTGTCGCTCGGGCCGGCGGCGGCCTCGCCCGCATCCCCCGTCGCCTCCGTCTCGGCCACCGGCACGCCCCTGGGCAGCGGGACCGGCCTCTATCCCCGGGCCATCCGGCTCGAGCACAGCGGAGCCGCCAACGGCCGGGTGCTGGCGAGCGTCGTGACGTTCGACGGCGACAACGGTGTCGGCGCCATCCATGAGAGCACCGACGCCGGAGCGACCTTCCGGCAGGTGGGCAGGGTCGCCGACCCGGAGTCGGCCGGCGGGCAGGGGCTGTGCTGCTCCACGCTGTTCGAACTGCCCCGCCAGGTCGGCGCGTTGCCCCCGGGAACGCTGCTGTGGGCGGCCTCGGCCGGGCAGGACGAACCGGACCGGCGCATGGCCCTGCGCATCTGGAAGAGCGGCGACGTGGGCCGCACCTGGTCCTACCTGTCCTCGTGCGCCACCGCCGCCGGGACGGGCGGGCTGTGGGAGCCGGAGTTCTCCGTGGCCGCCGACGGCGCGCTCGTCTGCCACTACGCCGACGAGACGGACCCGGCCCACAACCAGAAGCTCGCCGCGGCCCGCAGCTACGACGGGGTCAACTGGCAGGACAGGCGCAACACGGTGGCCGGCGCCTGGGAACCGGACCGGCCGGGCATGCCCGTGGTGCGCAAGCTGCCGGACGGCACGTACTTCATGAGCTATGAGATCTGCAATCCCGGCGGCCAGTACCAGTGCGTGGTGCACTACCGCACCTCTGCGGACGGGTGGGACTGGGGCGACCCCGCTTCGCTGGGGTTCCGCCCGGAGACCGTGGACGGCAAGTACTTCCGCGCCGCGCCCACCATCGCCTGGGCGCCCGCGCCCGGCGGTGGACCGAACGGCCGGATCCTGCTCGTCGGCCAGCAGCTCCTCAACCGCGACGGCACGCCCGCGGCGGACAGCGGGCGCACCATCCTCGCCAACACGGAGAACGGCACGGGTCCGTGGTACGAGATCGAGGCCCCGGTACGGGTCACGGCACCGACCGCGACCTACTGCCCCAACTACAGCTCACCGCTGCTGCCCTCGGCGGACGGCCGTACGGTGCTCGAGATCGCGACGGACTGGGACGGCAGCGTCTGCCGTCCGTACGTGGCCACCGGCCCGGTCACCGGCAGCGGGGACGCGGCCGGAGTCGCGGACGGGGCGCTGTACCGGCTGGTGAACACCAACAGCGGTCACTGCCTGGACGTGGCCGGTGACTCCCGTGCCGCAGGCGGCAACGTCCAGCAGTGGACCTGCAACGGCCTGGGCCCGCAGGAGTGGACCCTGCGGGCGCGCGGGGGCGGGGACTTCACGCTCACCGGGCGCAACAGCGGCCTCTGCCTGGATGTGGAGAACGGTTCCGCCACCCCCGGTGCGAACGTCCGCCAGTGGAACTGCAACGCCCAGCCGGCGCAGGACTGGCGGTTGGAGAACGCCGGACGGGGCTACTACCGCCTTGTGGTGAAGTCCGCCGGGCAGTGCCTGGACGTCGCGCAGGGCTCCCGTACGGCGGGGGCCAATGTCCAGCAGTGGACGTGCAACGGCCGGCAGCCGCAGCTCTGGCGGCTCGAACGGCTCTGAGACACGGGAGACGAGGGTGCCCGCCCCGTGCGGGATCGGGCACCCTCGTCCTCGGACCGGTCAGCCGGCGTGCGGCCCCTCGATCGCGGCGGGCCGCAGCTGGGCCTCCCGGACGCGGGCGACGTCCAGCTTCGTGCCCCGGTCGAAGCGGTAGACGCCGTTCTGCTCCTGGAAGACGTCGGTCAGCTGGGTGTAGCAGTAGCCGAACATCTCCGGATCCTCCAGCAGCACGCCGGTGAGCCCGGCGAAGCGCTCGTGGAACTCGTCCTCGGTGCGCACCCGGTCGCCGTACCCCCAGGAGACCGTGCGGTCGCTGCCGGACTGCTCTGCTGCGGCCTCCGGGTCCCACCAGATCCCGCCGAACTCGCTGACGAAGTACGGCTGGCCCCGGTACGGCTGCGAGTAGGCGGCGCCGTTCTCGTAGGCGTTGACGAAGGGCTCGCCCTTGGCGAGTCCGGACACGAGCTCGCGGAAGGCGGCCGGGTCCTGCTCGTAGGTGTGGGAGTCGTAGATGTCCGTCTCCAGGACCCGGTGGGAGTAGCCGGAGGCGTCGACCACCGGGCGGGAGGTGTCCATGGCCTTGGTGGCGAGGAACATCGCCCGGGTCACGTCGTCGAGCTGGGTGATGCGGTCGTGGAGCTTCTGGTACGTCTCGTTCAGCGGGCACCAGCCGATGATCGAGGGGTGCGAGTAGTCGCGTTCCACGGCTTCGAGCCACTGGGCGACGAAGGAGGCGTCGGGCCGCTGGTTGTCGCCCGAGGACCCGCCGGTCTCGCAGCCCCAGTCGCCGAACTCGCCCCAGACCAGGTAGCCGAGCCGGTCGGCGTGGTACAGGAAGCGCTCCTCGAAGACCTTCTGGTGCAGGCGGGCCCCGTTGAAGCCGGCCTCCATGGCCAGTTCGATGTCGCGGACCAGGGCCTCGTCGGAGGGGGCGGTCATCAGTCCGTCCGGGTACCAGCCCTGGTCCAGGACGAGGCGCTGGAAGCGGGGGCGGCCGTTGAGGAGCACCGCCCTGCCCCGGATGCCGACGGCGCGCAGGCCCGCGTAGCTCTCGACGGTGTCGGCCGCTTCGCCCGCGGCGTCCAGGAGTTCGAGCCGCAGGCCGTAAAGGAAGGGGTCCTCGGGGCTCCACTCGCGGCGCCGGTCGTGCGGGAGGGCCAGGTGCAGGCGCGGTGCCAGGTCCAGGTCGGCGCGCGCCTCGGCGCGGCAGACCTCGCCCGCTTCGTCGCTGAGGACGGCGCGTACGCGGTGGCCGGGGCGGTTGGCCGAGAGGGGCAGTTCGAGGGAGAAGGCGGCGCCGGCCAGGTCGGGGGTGATGCGGGGGCGGCGCAGGTGGGTCTCCGGGACCGGTTCGGCCCAGACGGTCTGCCAGATGCCGGTCGTCCGGGTGTAGTTGCAGTCGTGGTTGGCGTACTGGGTCGCCTGCTTGCCCCGGGCCTGGGGGCCCGACTTCGGGTCGCGGGCGCGGACGGTGATCTCCACTTCCCGGCCGGCCGGGGCGAGGTCGCCGAGGTCGGCGGTGAAGGGGGTGAAGCCGCCCCGGTGGCGCACCACTTCGGTGCCGTCCACCCAGACGGTGGTGTCGTGGTCGACCGCGCCGAAGTGCAGGAGCACCCGCCGGCCGGCCCATTCGGCGGGCGGGGTGAAGCGCCTGCGGTACCAGACGGCTTCCAGGAAGTCGGTGTCGCCGACGCCCGACAGTGCGGACTCGGGGGCGAAGGGCACGAGGATCTCGCCGGTGAGGTCGCGGTCGAGGAGTCCTCGTTCGAGGCCGCTGTCCCCCTGGTCGGTCTCGAACTGCCAGGTCCCGTTGAGGTTGAGCCAGTCGCGACGGACGAACTGCGGTCGCGGGTACTCCGGACGGGGGACGGAGGGGGTGTGCACAGGGGCTCCAGTCTGGATGGTGGGGGCGGCCGGCCGGGAGGCCGGCGCGCGGGACGGGGAATGGGTGGGGTCAGGTGCCGCCGAGGCCGGTGGTGGCGACGGAGTTGACGATGCGGCGCTGGAAGAGGAGGAACATCACGATCAGCGGGAGCGCCGCGAGGAGGGCGGATGCCATGGACTGGGCGTACTGGATGCCGTAGGCGTCCTTGACGGTGGCGAGGCCCACCGGGAGCGTCATGAGGTCCGGGTCGTTGGTGACGATGAAGGGCCACATGAAGTTGTTCCAGGCCCCGATGAAGACGAAGATCGCGACGGCCGAGACGATCGGGCGGGACAGCGGGAGCACGATCGACCAGAAGACCCGGAGTTCGGAGGCCCCGTCGATGCGGGCGGCGTCCTCCAGTTCGCGGGGGATCCCGTCGAAGAAGCGCTTCAGGATGAAGACCATCATGGGGGCCACGACCTGCGGCAGGATGACGGCCGCGTACGTGTCGACCAGGTGGAACATCGTCATCTGCTCGAAGAGCGGGACGATGAGCAGCTGCGGCGGGACCATGATCGCGGCGACGGTGAGGGCGAGGAGGGTGCGCCTGCCCCGGAAAGTGCCCCGGGAGAATCCGTACGCGGCGAGCGTCGAGACGGCGACGGTGAGCGCGGTGACCAGGGCGGCTGTCAGGACGCTGTTGAAGGCCCAGGTCGGAACGTTGCCTCGGTCCAGGATCTGCCGGTAGGCGGAGAGTGTGAAGGCTCCCTTGAACGGCGACAGTCCCGACTTCATCACGTCCTGCTCGCTCTGCACCGAGGTGGCGACCGCCCAGAGGAGGGGCAGCAGCCAGGCGGCGGCGAAGACGGTCAGCGCGGTTCCGGCGAGCACGCGGGGCAGCCGTCCGTGGCCGAGCAGCAGGGGCGACCCGGGCTGCTCGGGGCGTGGCCGGCGCGGTCGGCGGACGGGGGTGGAGACGGCGGACACGGTCAGCCCTCCTGACGGAAGAAGCGGAGCTGCACGACGGAGATGACGATGACGATCGCGAAGAAGACGTAGCTGACCGCCGAGGCGTAGCCCAGCCGGTATCCGGTGAAGCCGACGTCGTAGACGTACTCGAGGATCGGCCGGGTGGAGCCGTTGGGGCCGCCCTTGGTGAGGATGTAGATCTGGTCGAACACCTTGAGCGAGGCGAGCACCTGGAGCATGGCCACGAGGACGGTGGTGTGGCGCAGCTGGGGCAGGGTGACGGACCACAGCCGCCGCCAGGCGCCGGCCCCGTCGAGGGCGGCGGCCTCGTCGTAGGTGACGGGCAGGGACTGCAGGGCGGCGAGGTAGAGCAGGAAGTTGAAGCCGACGGTCCACCAGACGGTGAGGGCCGCGACGGACCACATGGCCACCGACTCGTCGGAGAGCCAGCCGACGGGCTCCATGCCCAGGGACGTCAGCAGCTGGTTGCCGAGGCCGATGTCGGGCTGGTAGAGCCACGTCCAGATGAGTGTGACCACCGTGACGGGGAGCAGGTACGGGGCGAAGTAGGCCAGCCGCCACACCCATTGGCCGGCGAGGCCGCTGTGGACGAGAAGGGCCATGGCCAGGGCCACCAGGACGAGCGGTACGCAGGAGATCACGGTGAAGAAGACGGTGTTGCCGAGGCTGCTCCAGACGTCGGGGTCGCCGAACGCCTCGGTGTAGTTGGCGAAGCCGACGAATTCGGTGTCGCGCAGGCTGAGCGAGGCGTCGGTGAGGCTCATCCAGATGCCCTGGACGACGGGCCAGACCAGGAAGAGCCCGAAGAACACCAGGAAGGGCAGGACGAACAGCCCGCCGCCGCCCGTCAGGGAGAGGCGGCGCCGGGGCGCGGCTGTGGTGTCGGACGGGGGCTGGTGCGCTGGTGCCGTGGTTCCGGCGGGCGCGGTGGTGGTCACGATGCGGCTCCTTCGGCTGTCGTCAGGCGACCGGGTTGGGCCGGCGCAGCAGGGTGTCCGCTTCCCGGACCATCTGCCGTACCGCCTTCTCGGCGGAGGTGTTGCCGAGCAGCGCCGACTGGAGCGGCTGGCACATGCGGTTCTGAAAGTTGCCGCCGGCGCCGGCGAACCAGTTCGGCGGGTCGAGTACGGCGATCTCGCCGGCGGCCGCGTAGGAGGACTGGGGGTCGAGCCGGGCGTACTGGGGGCGGGCCTGTACCGGCAGGAAGGCGGGGATGTGTCCGGCGCTCGCCCAGGTCAGGCTCTGTTTGACGATCTCGGCGATGTACCGGTGGGCCTCGCGGCGGCGGGCCGGGTCGGGGTCGTCCTGGTGCGGGGTGACGAAGCTGTGCGAGTCGGCGTAGACGGCCGGCCGGTCGAAGACCTGCGGGAAGGGGGCCGCCCCCAGGTGCTTGATGCCGGACTTGCGGAACGTCGGCAGTTCCCACTCCCCCGCCATGATCATGCCGCCGCGGCCGTCCATGAAGGCGGCCATCGCACCGTTGTAGTCGAGGTTGTTGGGGTTGGTGCGGCCGTCGAAGAGCTGCTTCATGAAGCTGACGACCTTCACCGCGGCGTCGATGTCGATCTTCGGCGGGCCGCCGTCGGGGAGGGTGAAGGAGGCGCCGGTCTGGGCGTACAGCGCGGCGAACTGGCGCCAGCTCTGGGCCGTGTCGGTGACGTGTCCGAAAAGGACCCCGGACTTGCCGGTGACCTCGGCGAGCTTCTTCCCGGCGTCCAGGAACGCTTCGGGCGAGCCCATCGGTGCGAGGTGGCCGGACGGGTCGAGCAGACCGGCCTTGTCGGCGGCGTCCTTGTCGTAGAAGACGATGAACGGGTGTACGTCCAGGGGGATTGCGTAGACCGTGCCCCGGTGCTGGGCACGCTTCCACACGGCGGGGGCGAAGTCCTTCTCGGCCACGCCGAATTCGGCCAGGAGGTCCAGGTCGAGGGGGTCGAGCAGGCCGCCGGGGGCGTATCCGGCCAGGCGGGACAGGTGCAGGACGGCCACGTCCGATGCCCGGCCGCCGGCCGCCGACATGGCGAGCTTCGTGTAGTACGAGGGCCCCCAGTCCAGGATCGTCCGGTCCACGTCGAAACCGTGGGGCCCCCGGGAGACGGCCGCAATCATCTCGTCCATCAGCATGCCGTCGCCGCCCTGGAACAGGTCCCAGACCTTCAGCGCGGAGGCCTCACCGGCGCGGGCCGGCGAGGCGCAGCCGGTCAGCGGGCCCCCGGCCAGCAGCGCCGCCGCTCCGGCCGTCCCGTACCGCAGCAGCCGGCGGCGGCCGATGCCGGCCGGCCGGCCGGGGTCCCAGGCGCCGGGCAGCCCGCGGGCAGGAGGTGCAGAGTTCATCACTGACCTTTCGACGGCCGGAAGACGTGCCCGGCCGATGGCAGGGGCCATCGGCACGGCAGCCGTGGGCCGCCCGTGCACATCGGGGTGATCCGCACCGGGTCCGCCGGTGCGGTGACCTGTTTTTACATCGATGTACATTGGCTGTAAAGAGCTGTGTCATCACCTGTGCCGGATGCACCCCCTCGTCCGACGCTCCGGAAGCGTCCCGGGCCCCCCGGAAGGCACCGCATAGACTCGGCGCGAACCAGGGGCGGGGAGGTTGCGGGTGGCACGGCCGAGGATCAAGGACGTCGCACGGCATGCGGGGGTGTCGGAGAAGACGGTGTCCAACGTGCTCAACGACTACGTCCACGTGTCCGACCGGACCCGGCGGGTGGTGCAGGAGGCGATCGACCACCTCGGTTACCGCATCAACCTCGCCGGGCGGCATCTGCGCAGCGGGCGGACGGGCATCATCGCGCTGGTGGTGCCGGAACTCGACGTCCCGTACTTCGCGGAACTGGCCCGGCACGTCGTCCGGGAGGCCGAGAGCCGCTCCCTGACCGTGCTGATCCACCAGTCGGGCGGGGACCGGGAGCGGGAGCAGGCGGCGCTGGGCGGTTTCGGTTCGGACTTCGTGGACGGTGTCATCCTCAGCCCGCTGGCTCTCGCGCCGGAGGACCTGCGCGCGCATGCCGGACCCCCGCCGACCGTCCTGCTGGGCGAGCTGCTGACCGAGGGCGCCGACCATGTGGCGATCGACAACGAGCGCGCGGCCCGCGAGGCGACCGAGCACCTGCTCGCGCTGGGGCGCCGGCACATCCTCGCCGTCGGCGGACGGGACGACGGGTACGTCGGCACCGCTCAGGCGCGCGCCCGCGGTTTCCGCCTCGCGCTGGCCGGGGCGGGTCTCGCGCACGATCCGGCGTCCCTGCTGCCGGTGGCCGCGTTCCACATGGGTGACGGGGAGGCGGCCGTGCGCCGGGTACTGGACGAAGGGATCCGGCCCGACGCCCTGCTGTGCCTCAACGACCAGCTGGCGCTGGGGGCCTTGCGGGCGCTGCACGCCTACGGGGCGCGGGTGCCCGAGGACGTGGCCGTCATCGGCTTCGACGACGTCGAGGGCGGCCGGTTCAGCGTGCCGTCCCTGAGCACGGTCGCCCCGCACAAGGAGGCGGTGGCCCGGGTCGCGGTCGATCTGCTCCTTCGCCGCATCGACGAGGCCACCCGCCCGGAGCCGGGTCCGGGCGGCACGGGCCGGCCCGGTTCGGCGCGCCCGCAGGACCGCGTCGTGGCACATCGGCTCGTCCTGCGCGAGAGCACGGAGGGAGCCGTGGGACCCGGCGGGGTGTGGTGAGCGCCGGGCCCACCGCGTACCCGCGTGCGTTGCCGCCGATGAGCGACCCGGCACCGTGAGAGGGCACCGGGCCGAGTCCGGTGGACGGTACGGCAGCTGGCTAACCTTGCGCCATGGAACTCTACTTCGATCCGGTACCTGTGCTCGGCGATGCGCGCGAAGCCTTCCGGGGCCAGTGGCCGGACCGGAAGTGGCTCAATGTGCCCGGACCGTTCTACGGGGCGGACACGGACAACTGTGGCACCGGCCGTATCCACGCGCCGGGGCTCGTGCTGTACGAGGCCGACCACTTCACCGAGTACGTGTACCGGCAGCCGCGGACGCCGGACGAGCTTGAGCAGTTGGTGGAGGCAGCAGTGGCCGAGGCGTTCTCCGGCTACGGCTGTGACGGCGACGCCCACTGGACGCCGGCGGCGGTGCGGGAATGGTGGCACGACCGGAGGCGGATCAGGGAGTATCTGGCGCGTCACCGAGCCGACTGGGAGGATGACGACGCGAAGGCCGGGCAGCGGGTGGCCGAGGCTGCCAGGAGCTACGCCGCTTACCTCGACGGCGAGTTGGCATCGCACCTCCGCGTCTATCTCTTCTGGCTCGAGGAGCGACGCTCTCCGACGGGAGCGGACCGCCTGCCGCAGCTCTGATGGCGGTGCGGAGCTGAGGCGTCTTCAGCTCCTGCGTGCCGACGTGCCGCCCTGCCCATGAGTGGCTGTCAGCGAGCGCTGGTTGTCTCCGGTACGTCGCGGACCTCGGCAAACGGACGTGGGATCCGTGTTCCGGGGTACGCGCATCATTCTCGCGCCGTGTCCTGCGGTCAGCGTGACGGTGTCGCTCGGCCGTTGGTGGTCGGCGGACGTACGGAAGACGTGGAACTGGATGACGTTGACGCACGGTATCTACGCGGCGGCAGGCATCGCCGTACTGCTCGCCGCTGTCCTCCCCCCTCTGGTCCGCCGGCGGGCCTTTTCCATGCCGATGGTGTTCCTCCTCGCAGGCGCGGCGGTCGCCCTGCTGCCGCTGGGCATACCCGTCGTGGACCCGGTGCACGACCGGGTCTGGGTCGAGCATGTGACCGAGGTCTGCGTGATCGTGTCGCTGATGGGCGCGGGGCTGGCGATCGACAGGCCGTTCGGGTGGCGTGCCTGGGCCGGTGCCTGGCGTTTCGTGGCGCTCGTCACCGGCCCGGTCGCTGTCGCCTCGGCCCAGGCCGGATGCCAGTACAAGGTCGTGTGGCCGACCGCCGGGGTGTACGAGAACCCGAATCCGAACAGCGTCGTCGTCAAGACCAAGTACGCCGGTGACATCGTCGGCGCTTCGACCTGCGAGGGCGCCTCGTACAACGAGTACGGCTATGTGCTGGTCACCACCGACGCGGCTGCCGACGGGCGGGGCTGGATACGCGAAGGAGCGGTCGTCGCTCTCTGACGGCCCCGTCGGGTGAGCCGCCCGTGTGGTGCACCTGCCCGCCCGGGCAGGTGCACCACACGGCTTACGGGTGGGAATGGGCAACGAGCCCGGTGGCATGTCGTGGGCCCGCCGGCTCTGGGTGGGCTGTGAGGGCTCTGTCCCGGTACGCATCCCATGCCGCCGGCGGCAGATCGGCGGCCGTTCCTCAGCCCGGCCAGGTTCCCGTCAAACGTCTCGTGGCCACGGCGCCCGAGCGCTGCACCGCGGCCTTGACCACAGCGAAGATCGCGCCCTGGACGGCGGCGGCGGTCAGGATCTGCTGCCAGGAACGATCCTCGTCCATGGCGTCGGGCGCGTCGCCCTCGCCTTCGATGATCTTCCAGGTCCGCTTGAACGCGACCCCCGCGACCAGACCGCCGGCGGCGCCCAAGGCCAGCCCGACCGGCTTGTAGGCGATCTCGGCCCCGTTCATCGGCGGCTGCGGCGCACCAGCAGCAGGGCCGCGAGCAGCACGCCTCCCGCGATGACCGGCGTGCGGTTGGCCTGGGCGAGAGCCGCGGCCTGCCCCAGCTTCTCGCGGAGCGGGTCGGGGGTCCTGGCCGCCGCGTAGTGCCCCGCCCGCCCGGTGCTTTCACGCACCTGCGCCGCCGCCTGGGTCGCCTTCGCGAGGATGGGGTCGGGCGTCGTCTCCTTCACCAGTCGCGCGGCCTGCCCGGCCTTCTCGCGGATCTGGTCGGAGACGAGCGCGGCCTTTTCAGCGGTCTGTTCCTTCACGGCAGTGGTCCTTTCCTTCGCCTGCGCCTTGATGTCGGCCTTGGCCGCCAGTGCCTCGATCGTCTGCCCGAGTTCGTCACGCGTACGCTCGACCTTTTCGCGCAACTCCTCGGGGGCGGGGTTGCGGCCGGCGCCGGTCCGGGGTTCGTCGGTCATCGGTGTGCCTCCGCCCTGATCTCGGCCGGCTCCGCCCTGAGCTGTCCTCGGTCCGTTCAGGTGGCCGGGGCTCCGGCCTCGTCGCTTCGCCTCGTGTGTACCCCGCCCTTGCACCCGTATCCGCTCCCTCCTTCGCCCGTCCACATTGGTCTCGCCCTCGCGTCGGCGGGAGGCTTGCCCCAGGTCGTCCCTGGCTGAGGACCACGTGCGGAGACGGCCTCCGGGCATGCGGCCCGAACGGGCGGCGGCTCGGCGGCTGCTTGGCGGCTGCTTGGGCGGAAGGGAGCGGAGGTGAGCGGTGAGGACGGGCTGCGGACCTATCGGGGAAGCGTCACTTCGAGCGGACCAGCGAGCCGAGCGGCGCGGCATGCGCTGCGGAGTCCCCCGTGCTCCCTCAGGCGGGGGACTCCGCGGACATGGCCCCGGCGGGTGGGCGGGGCGGGTGCTTCAGCGGCCCTTGACCAGGGCCCGTGCGGACTCGGCGATGTGGGAGCGGGAGATGCCGGCGGCGTCGAGGAGTTCCTCGGTGGTGCCCGATCCCGGCAGGGTGGTGACGGCGAGATGGGCGAAGGCGGGGTGGCTGCCGGACGCCGCGAGGGCCGAGAGGACCGCCTCGCCGATGCCGCCTTCGGGGTGGTGGTCCTCTGCGACGACCAGGGCGCCGGTGTCCGACGCGGCGCGGGCCAGGGCGTCGGCGTCGACGGGCTTGACCGAGTAGAGGTCGATGACGCGGGCCTGGATGCCGTCGGCGGCGAGTTCCTCGGCGGCGGCCAGGCACTCGTGCAGGGTGACACCGGCGCCGATCAGGGTGACCCGGTCGTCGCCACCGCCCCCGCGCGGCGTCTTCGATCCTCCCGGCGGGAAGGTTTCGTCGCCGGCGTACAGGACCGGGTAGGCGCCTCGGGTGGTGCGCAGGTAGGAGATGCCCTCGATGTCGGCCATGGCGGCCGTCAGGGCGGCGGCCGAGGTCGCGTCGGACGGGTACAGGACGGTGGACCCGAGAACGGCGCGCATCATCGCGAGGTCCTCGACGCCCATCTGGGAGGGGCCGTCGGCGCCGATCTCGACACCGCTGTGGGTTCCGCACAGGGCCATGGTGATCTCGGAGACGGCGGCCATCCGGATGAAGTCGTGCGCCCGGGTGAGGAAAGCGGCGAACGTGGTGGCGTAGGGGCGGTAGCCGCGTACGGCCATGCCGACGGCGGTGGCGATCATCTGCTGTTCGGCGATGTAGGTCTGGAAGTACCGCTCCGGGTACGCCTTCTTGAAGTCCTCGGCGTGCGTCGAGTTGCCGACCTCGGCGTCCAGGGCGACCACGTCGGGGCGGGCGCCGAGGGCGGCCAGCGCCTTGCCGAAGGCGACGCGGGTGGCGACTTCGTCCCCGATGTCGTAGCGGGGCAGTTCGACGGGGCCGGCCGCCGGCGTCGGTACGGGGGTGGCCTCGGGCGGCCGTGGGCCGCGTACCCGCAGGTCGCGGATGCCGCCCAGTTCTTCCACGGCCCGCTCGGCGAGATCCTCGGGCAGCGGTTTGCCGTGCCAGTTCTCCTTGTCGGCGACCTCGCTGACGCCCTGGCCCTTGACGGTCCTGGCGACGATGACGGTGGGGGCCTGCCCGTCGGCGGCGGTGGTGAGGGCCCGGTCGACCTCTTCGAGGTCGTGTCCGTCGACCACGAGGGCCCGGCAGCCGAATGCCTCGGCACGCCGTGCGTATGCGGCCGTGTCCCACTGGAGCTCGGTGGGCCCGCTCTGCCCGAGCCTGTTGACGTCGACGATCGCGGTGAAGTTGGCCAGCTGGTGGCGGCCCGCCTTGTCGAGTGCCTCCCAGACGGATCCTTCGCTCATCTCGCTGTCGCCGCAGAGCACCCACACCCGGTAGGGCTGCTTCTCCAGGTCGCGGCCCGCCAGCGCGATGCCGACTCCGTAGGCGATGCCCTGGCCCAGGGAGCCGGTGGCCACGTCGACCCAGGGCAGGACCGGGGTGGGGTGACCCTGGAGGCGTTGGCCGAACCGGCGGTAGGTGGTCATCAGTTCCTCGTCGCCGATCACTCCGACGGCCTTGAACATGGCGTAGAGAAGGGGCGACGCGTGCCCCTTGGAGAAGATCAGGTGATCGCCGGCGGGGTTGTCCGGCGCGGACCAGTCGTAGTGGAGGTGGCGAGCGAGCAGTACGGCCATGAGGTCGGCCGCGGAGAGGCTGGAGGTGGGGTGCCCGGATCCTGCGGACGTGCTGGCGCGCACCGAGTCCACGCGGAGTTGCTGGGCCAGCTCGAAGACCTGGGGCAGGTCGGTGCTGGAGTCGAGGGTGGTCGGTCGGTTGGACATGCCGGGCCTTTCGCTCGGGGCGGCGATGCGACGGGAGAAGAGTTCCCCGGATTCGCCCGGACCATCACGCGGGCTGGGCCGCTTGGCGGCGTCCGGGTGTGGGCTGAGGGGTACTCGGGCGGTGGTCGTACGGTGCGGGGCCGGGACCGGTCCGACGTGCTCGCCGGGGCCGGTATCCGGCAGCCCGGGCCCACGGGCGGAGCGCTCCCCCGGCTGCGGTCCCGGAACCGCCCCCGGCCCGCGACGTCTACGAGGACTACCTCAGGGCCTGCGAGGAGTCGCGGCAGATATGCGCGAAGGTGACCATGGACCTCGATCGCGTCGTTCCGAACCCTGAATTCGGTGACACCGACGTGCGGTTCATCCTTGAGCACGTGATCGAGGAGTACGCCCGTCACGTGGGCCATGCGGATCTCCTCCGCGAGGCCATCGACGGCGCGGCCGGCGAGTAGACAGCTGCGGCGCCCCCGAGCATGCCCGAACGGGCACGTTCGGGGGCGCCGGCCCCGTCCCAGCCCCGAGCTCCAGCCGAGTCAGGTCTTCCGGATCGTCATGGTGTTGTCGTTGGCGGGGAGTCCGTACTTGTACTGCTGGCAGTCCATGGACTTCGACCGGCTGACCACGTTCCACCCGGCCGGCACTTGCAGAAGACCGCAGATCGTGGTCGTGGTGCCCGCCGGGAGACCGGTGAGCTTCACCAGATCAACCCGGTTGTGATAGTCGCTGGTCGCGCTGGTCCGGTTGCAGTCGGAGATCGACGAGTACTTGGTGACGTAGAACCCGGCCGGGACGGGGCTGTACGTACACGCCTCCACGGTGCCTCCGGCCCCCACGCCGCTGGTGTCCACGATGCGCTTCGTGTTGTACATGCCCCCGCCGGTCGCCCCGCAGGAGAAGCTGTCCCAGTACTTCACCTCGATCCATCCGGCAGGTGTGCTCGACGACCCGCACACCTCCTGCGTGGTCGCGGCGGCGGCTGTTCCCGACACCGTCAGCCCGCCCAGCAGCGATGCGGCCAGCACAACAGCGGCGCGTCTGTGCCAGATCATCCGGAGACCCCCATCTTTTGAAACGTTTCGACCTCGGTCAGGCAGGATTCTGCTCCCTTGCCGCACGCTTGTCCGCGACTTTGTTGAACACTGGTCCCGTTTCGACCTCGGGCTCATGCGTGACGCAGGACAGCGTGGGTACCCGAGCGCTTCCGTTGACGAGCCTCGCCAGCTGAAGGGCTGAATTGGCAACTGCGGCGCTGAGCCGGTTGTGTGGGGGCCCAGCACCAGGAACGAACCCGGAACGGACACAAGGCTCGCCCTATGACACGCACTACACCGCACGACCGCGCCACCTCACCGTCAACCATCAGCCCGCAACGCGGCGTCGCCGTCACGGCGTTCGCCGTCCTGCGGCGGCATCGGGGGGATCTGGCGGGAGCGACGGCTCGTGTCGTCGGGCTGGCCGGCCTGGGCGGGTTGTTGATGACGGCCGCGATATTCGCTCTCTCCTGGCCCCTGTTCACCCGGATGCGGAACCAACGCATCTGGTACCACCAGCTTGAGGACCCCTACCTGCACGACCCCACCGACCTGGCGCTGGTCGCCGTGTGGACGCTCCCCCTCTTCCTGCTCCTCCTTGGCATCGGCAGTGCGGCCGTGCAGCGTGTGTGCTCCCGAGCTGTGGCAGCCGAGGATCGCGCACCCATGAAGGACGACCGGTCGCGGCCCCGAGCGGATCGCGGCCTGCGACCCATACTCGCCGTCTACGCACTGCGCGGCCTGATCGTCTGTCCCCTGCCGCTCCTCGTCGGATACGTGGCGGACAGGCTCACCGGATACCAGCTCGACACGCCGGAGCCCCTGGAACGGGGGTCCTTGCCCTACACGCTCGTCTCGGCCTCCCCGGCGGTGGCCGTGCTCGTCGCCGTGGTGCTGCGCCTGGGGCTCGCCCTGGCACCGGCCGCTGCGGCAGCGGGCCTCGGCCCCCGTGAGGCCCTGCGCCGCTCCTGGTCGCTGGCGTGGACGCGGTCCGGAGGGGCCCGCATCCTCGCCCTCGCACTGCCGCTGGCCGCTCTCACCGCCGGGGTACTCCGGCTGGTGGTGCAGCTCGCCCTGCCGCTGCGGCCCCTCGTACGAGGTCTCGTCGAACAGAGCACGGGCAACTTCTTCGCCGCGTACTACGCCGGCATCCTCGCCCCGGTCATCGTCGGCATCCTGGTCACCGCAGCCGTGGCCGTCCCTCTCACCTGCACGGCCTTCGCCGTGCTCCACGACCGGCTTTCCGCTCGGGACGGTCTGCACAGCACCCCGGCATCGGCGAGTGGGATCAGCAGCCCTCGCGACGCGCACGGGGCGGGGTGAACTACTCCGCCCGGGAGAGCGCCAGCCGGCGCCGTTCCCGGTCGATCTCGGTGACGACGACCGTGATCTCGTCGCCGACCTGTACGACGTCTGCGGGAGATTGCACGGGATCCCGTGTGAGCTCCCGTAGGTGGACCAGGCCCTCGATTCCGTCGGCCACCTCCACGAAGACGCCGAACGGGATCAGTTTGGTGACCGGGCCTGTCAGCTTCTGTCCGGCCGGCACGCTGTCGACGAATTCCTGGAAGGGGTCAGGCTGCGTCGCCCGCAAGGACAGCCTGGCTTCGAGGTTCCAGGTGTCGAACTGGAGGAACTCGCAGGAGACCCGCCCGCCGACCTGTACGACGTCGTAGGCCGATTCGATACGGTGCCAGGACAGTTCGGGGATCGTGATGAACCCGACGCCGGGGAAGACGGGGTGGGCCGGGCCTTCGTCCAGTGCCACGAATACACCGAATCGCTCAATCGCTGCGACTGTTCCGCAAAGGCGCTCGGCCCCGTGCAGTGACTCCAGGAACTCCCAGAGTTCCGGGTGTTCGGCCCGTCCGCCCATCATGCGCTCAGTTTTTCACACGGAGCCGTGTCCCGGCCTGCCCGTGGAAACGTTCCACACGGGGGTGGCAGGGTGCCCGCCGTGCGGCGCCGGCTCGGCACCGTAAGTGCGCGGAGGCTCCGAATTCGGCGTGCCGTGCGAGCATCGCGTACTCGCCTTCCTCGTCCGCCGCGGGCGAGAGGCGTCCGCGATCGGCTTCCGTGCAGGCTTGCGCCATCAGCTTCTCGAATTCCTCGTCCGTCATGCTCCTCACCTGATCCGTGCCTGGTCCGTGCCCGGTCAGCGCCCGATCCGCGTCGTGTGCTTTCGGAGCCCTTCCAGCTCCTCTCCACATGTAGTCCGTAGCTACGGAAGGAACGGATTGGTCAGGAGTACCTCGGCCGCGGTGGTGCGGGCGTACAGCACGGAGCGGCCCGTGCGGTGGGCGCTGACGAGGCCCGCGTTGCGCAGCGCGGTGAGGGACTGGGACACGCCTGCCGGGGAGAGGCCGGTGCGGTGGGCCAGTTCGGTGGTCGAGGCCGGGGATTCCAGCTCGGCCAGCAGGAGTGCGCGCGTGCGGCCGAGTACGGGGGCGAGGGTGTCGGTCCGGGGTGCGGGGCGTGCTTGCCACAGGGAGCCGACACCGCGTGCCGGGTAGGCGAGTTGGGGTGGATCCGGTGGTGTGGTGCGGGTGCGCAGGGCCGGGCCGGTGAAGACGGACGGGATCAGGAGCAGGCCGGTGCCCGCCGTGCGGCGGGTCAGCGGTTGCTTTCTGCGGGCCATGCGCAGTCCGTTGTCGTCCCAGCTCACCGAGGCGTGCAGGTCGTTGAAGAGACGGCCGGCGCCGTGCTCGGCGACCGTGCGGGCCCGGTGGAAGATGTCGGCGTCCAGGACGGTCCGGATGCGCGCCCAGTAGGGGGCGAGGGCCAGTTCCCAGTACGTTTCGATCTCCTCCGTGACCTTGGCCAGGCGGGTCTCGGGGTCGGCGTGCAAGGTCCGGAGCAGAGGTCCGAGGCTGCCCTGGTGGCGGGCCAGGTGGTCGAGGTCCTGGCGTACCCGGTCGGCGGACGAGGCCCGTATCGCCGCCCACTCCGTCTCGGGTGCGGGAGCGGGTCCGGCAGGGGCCGGGTTGAGGAAGTCGGGGACGTAGCCGGTGGGCGGGATCAGCTCGCTGAGCCAGCCTCGGTCCAGGCCGGCGGCCATCATGCGGGGCCTGACCTGGTCGGCCCACCGCCGGTGGACCGGGTGCGTGGCGGCCGACCGCAGCAGCCGGTAGCCGGGGGCGACCTCCCACATCGGTGAGACGGTGAAGCGCACCTGTGCGAGGTCGCTCGCCGAGAACGCCAGCTCTGCCAGGTCGACCCCTCCTCGATGGATTCAGGCATGTACGAATCAATGGCGGGCCAGCCTACCGTGTGGAGATCATCTCGCCATGACCTCACAATTGACCACCGCGGCGGCATCGGGCACCTGGGCGCTCGGTGACCGCACCGTCCGTCGCATCGGGTTCGGTGCGATGCGTCTGCCCCAGCACGGCGAGGCGTTCGGCACGGATGCCGTACCGCGCGATCGCGACGAGGCCGTCCGTGTGCTGCGCCGGGCCGTCGGGCTCGGCGTGAACCACATCGACACCGCCGCGTTCTACTTCTCCCCCCTGCGCTCCGCCAACGAGCTGATCAACCGGGCGCTGGCCCCCTACCCGGACGACCTCGTCATCACCACCAAGGTCGGCCCGGGGCGCGGCCCCTCCGGTGCGTGGCTGCCCCATGCCACCCCTCAGCAGCTGCGCGGCCAGGTCGAGGAGAACCTGCGCCAACTCGGCCGCGACCACCTCGACGTGGTGAACCTGCGGATCGTCGGCACCGATTCCGTCGCCGAACGGTTCGGCGCACTCGCCGAACTCCGTACGGCCGGACTCATCCGTCACCTGGGGCTGTCCAACATCCACCCCCACCATCTCGCCGAGGCGCGGAGCATCGCGCCTGTGGTGTGCGTCCAGAACATGTACGGCCTCGGTGCGTCGCCCGAGCAGAAGGAGTTCCTGCGCCTCTGCGGCGAGCAGCGGATCGCGTTCGTGCCGTTCTATTCGATCGCCGGGACCGGGCGCACGGCCGGTGCGGTCGGCGACGACCGTGGCGAGGTGCGTGCCATCGCCCGCGCCCACGGGGTGAGCACAGCCCAGATCCGGTTGGCGTGGACGCTGCACCAAGGCCCCCATGTCCTCGCCATCCCCGGCACCGGCGACCTCGAACACCTCGTTCAGAATGTGGCCACAGGGGCTCTGCGTCTGTCCGGCGGTGAACTCGCCGTGCTGGACTCCCTCCACGACGGGGCGGCGTGAGCGGGAGCTCGGGCGCTGTGCGCGGCTTTCGGTGAACGGCTCGGCAGGATGCCCGAGGTGTTCAGGCGGTGGCCGTCAGCGTTTCTTGCGCCCACTGCTCGAAGCTGGTCAGGTCGATGCCCAGGGCGCGGGCGAACTCCGGACGGGCCGGCTGGCCGACCACCTCCATGAACTCGTGGGTCGCGCCCATGTCTCCCATGCCGGCGGCACGGGCCTGTTCCTCGGTCATGTCCGGCGCGCTCACGGGGACTCCCAGAGCACGGGAGAGGACAGCGGCGATCTCGGTCATGGTCAGGTAGTCGCTGGCGAGTTCCAGTTCCAGCCGGTGGAAGTCGGCGGGTGCGGAGAAGGCGGCCGCCGCGGCGCGGCCGACGTCCTTGGCCGCTACGAGTGCCAGGTGCGTGCCGGGTTTGAGGACGGTGACCAGACCGCCTTCGACGCCGCGCGGGAAGTAGAACCGCATGGATGGCTCGAAGTTCTCCATGAAGAACGACGGCTTGAGCAACGTCCAGCAGGGGAAGTCGAGTTCGCGCAGCCGGTCCTGGATCGCGGCCTTCGTGCCGAGCGGGGTCTCCATGACGGCCCATCGCCCTTCGGCCCAGCCTGGAGCATCGACGTGCTGCCCCACTCCGCTGGTGGAGGACTGGACGAACTGCCGCACCCCTGCGGCTCGCGCGGCGGTCATGAGGTTGTCCGCCTGTTCGACCTCGCCGGCGAAGTCGAATCCCGGCCCGATGTATGCGGGCATCTGCACGGAGAAGACGGCTCGCACCCCGTCCACGGCGGTCTTCAGGGTCGCCGGGTCGGTGAGGTCGCCCACGACCAGTTGTGCGCCGAGTTCCTCGACGGCTCGTGCGCGCGGCGCGCTCGGGTCGCGTACCAGGGCGCGGACCGGTGTGCCCTGGGCGAGCAGGGCGCGGGCGGTGGCTCCTCCTTGCCGGCCCGTGGCGCCGACGACGAGAACCGGTGTTGCGGCAGTGGTCATGAGTCCGTCTCCTCAGGGTCCCGCGCACGCACGTGCTGCTGCGGACACAAAACGGCGGGGCCCGCCGTTTCATGTTCGCTACGATACGGCGGGGGCCACCACTTATCAACGTTGGGGAGAACATGACCGGCCAGCGCTCGGACGCCCGCCGCAATTACGCGCACATCCTCGCCGTGGCCGAGGCCGAGGTGGCCGCTCGAGGGGCCCAGGCCTCCCTGGAGCAGATCGCCCGCACCGCAGGCGTGGGGTCGGCCACCGTGCGGCGCCACTTCCCCACCCGCAAGGCCTTGCTCGAAGCCGTCTTCAGGCAGCGCGTCCACGCCCTGTGCGAGCGCGCCCGCACACTCTGCGGCGAGCAGGACAGCCGGGCGGCGCTGCTGGAGTGGCTGCGCGAGCTGCTCGCCTACTCGCTCGCCGCGCGCGGCCTGGCGGACGTCCTCGCGTACCAGCCCCTCCAGGACGAGGCCGCCCAGGACTCCTGCGCGGCGGACCTCGGGGCGGCCGGCGACGCGCTGCTGCGCAGAGCCATCGCCGACCGGGGTGTCCGGGCGGACATCACCATCGACGATCTGCTCACACTGATCATCGGCATCGCCCTGGCCACCGAGAAGTACTCCGACCCTGCAGCCCGGGCGGACCGCGCCTTCCGGATCGCCGTCGCGGGAATCGGCACCACCGGCACATAGGCGTGTGCGCACGGCCTGCGCGGTCCCGCCCGGCGCGCCGAAGCCGCGGCGCCCGTCCGCAGCGGTGTCAGCTCTGCGGGGTGCGGGGGCGCAGTTGCTTCTCGTACGTACTCCAGTCGGCCGGCGGATACGTCGCCTCCGGGGCGGCGATGGCCACGTCGATCGCGTCCCGGACGCCCTCGTTGAAGAAGCCGAGGTCGCGCACCATCTCCATCGCCCGGATGGCGTCCGCGCCGAGGGGGCGCGCCATCCGGTCGGCCCCGTCGGGGAAGGACACCGGGTTCATCTTCGCCAGCTTCAGCGCGTGAACGGCCCGTTGGTCCAGGCCCACCGCCGCGTACCCGGCGGCCAGAGCGACCCACTTGACCTTGTCGGTCACGGCCGAGGCGAGATCCCGGATGCCGTGCAGCGTCTGCGTGGGGCTGCCGGCGACGGTGTCGCCGTACGGAGTCGGACCGTAGTGCTTCTCCAGGCGCTCCTGCTCCGCCTTCAGCAGGCAGTGCGCCTCTTCCAGTACTTGGGCGACATGGGTCAGCTCGGTCAGGTCATGGATCATCGCTGAGTCTCCTTCCCGTCAACTGGCCCGACCTTATGAGGTGGTGCGGCCGTAGGCAGACAATCACTCATAGTCGGCCCGATGTAGTGACAGTCAGATCAAAAGCGGCCATGCGGGCGCCGGGATGTGGCAGCCCCGGGACGTCCTCAGAGGGTGGAGGTGTGCGACAGGAACAGGACGGCTGTCGACAGGGCGAGCGGTGAGGGCCCGGGTTCCCGCCGCCTCAGCGGAACTCGTGGACCACCTGGATCTCGCCGACGATGTGGGCGTTGAAGTCGTCCAGCTCCTCGGCCGGGACCCAGAGTTCGAGGATCGTCCGCCCGCCGGCCTGCTGGACGGGATACCGGGCCAGGAAGTCCGTCTCGACCTCGAAGCGCGTGACGAAGCCGGCACCGTCGTGCTTCACGTTCCAGTCGCGCGCGATCCTGATCGCGTAGTCCTCGTTGAGCACCGGGTAGAAGATCGGCTGCTCGGGCAGACGGGGCGGCCAGGCACGCCAGTCCAGCTCGCGGACCAGGTCCAGCTCCTTGGGGCCGGTGGGGCGCCAGAGGGTCGTGGTCACTCGGCGGCTGGTCATCTCTGTCGCTCTCTGAAGGCGGGGCGCGCGGTGCGGCGGGGCCGGAAGACCGGACGATACCGGCACCGCCCGCTCAGCGCCCAGGTGTTTCGGCGCGACTCCGGTCCTAGTGATCATGGTTTGGGGAGTTCGGGGCAGGTGCGGGCGAAGACGTTTGTGCCGATGCGAGGGAGGGTCCGTGACGATACGGGCGAAGAGAATCGACTCGAACGACCATCGCGGGGCGGCGGGTTCGCTCCGCGGTCCCTTCGTTGCCCTTGCCCTGACCGGCGCTCTGCTCTGCGGCGCCGCTCTGCTCTTCGTCCGCTTCGCCCACTGGGCCGGGGCCCATCCGGTCGCCGCCGTCCTGCTGGCCCTTCTCGCCGTTCCCCTCCTCTACACCCTGTTCCGGGCGATGCCCCGGACCCGTGAACTGCGGCGCGCGGCCCGTGCGGGAACGGCCCGGCGCGACGAGGAACCCGTCGGGGCGGCGGTGACCGGCGGCGGGGCGGACCCGGCGGCCGATGTCCTGCCCGCCCCCTCCCCCGCGCAGGACGGGTTCACCGCCGTGCTGTCCGCGCCCGCCCCGGACTTCGGCGCCCTCGATCCCGATGGATTCGAGGCGGCGGTCGCGGCGTTGTGCGAACGGGACGGCTGTCAGGAGGTCGAGGTGGTCGGCGGCGCCGGCGACCTCGGTGCCGATGTCCTCGCCGTCGCACCCGACGGGCGGCGCGTCGTCCTGCAGTGCAAGCAGTACGGGCCGGGACACAAGGTGGGCTCCCAGGATCTGCAGCGCTTCGGGGGTACGTGCTGGACGGTGCACGGAGCCCAGCTCGCCGCCGTGGTGACGACCAGTGAGTTCACCGCGCCGGCCCTGGAGTACGCGGAGGCCTGCGGCATCCGCTGTGTGGACGCCGCCTCGCTCGACGCCTGGGCACAGGGCGCGGGGCCGGCCCCCTGGGGGCCGGCCATGGTGGACGCGGGCTGAGCGGTCAGCCGGGTCCGGCGGCCCCCGGCGCTACAGGAGCTTGCCGAGGAGCGTCGAGAGCTGCTCGCGTTCGGCGGGGGTGAGATCCTTGAACGTGTCGTAGAGGAAGGCGGGGACCAGGTCCTCCGCGCGGTCGAGCAGGCGGCGGCCGGAGTCGGTGAGCGTGACGGCGTAGGCGCGGCGGTCCCCCGCGTCGCGCTCGCGCCGTACGTGCCCCGCCTGTTCCAGGCTGTCGCAGAGGCCGACCATGACGCTGCGGTCGATGCGCAGTTCGTCGCTCAGGACCCGCTGCGAGCTGGGGCCTACGGCGGCGAGCATCTTGAGCACCAGGTGCTGGCCGACCCCGATCCCGGTCTCGTTCGCCCGGGCCTCCGCCGCGCGGGCGACGGCGCTCGATGCCCGGCAGAGCGCGATGTCCAGGCGCTCGGCGGCGAGCCTCGGAAAGTACACGGACCCGCGGTCCGCGGCTCTGGCTGACATGCGACCGGCCTCCTCGGTTACTGCTGCGGTCGGCGGCCACCCTACCAAGATTCGTCTGCGCTCAGATTGTTTGCATGCCACTCATCGCATTTGCATGATCCCAAATCATCTGCCACCAGATTGTCTGCGCAGAGATGGATATCCGGCGCGTCCGACCCACCCGACCTCACCGTCCGACCTCACCGTTCGAGCGAGACAGAAGCGAGGAAGCCGTATGACTCTGGACCTGACCCCCGATCAGCTCCTTTCGACCACACGCGCGGTACGCAAGCGCCTGGACCTGGACCGGCCGGTCCCCCGCTCCCTGATCGAGGAGTGCGTGGACCTGGCGACGCAGGCGCCGACCGGACGCAACCGGCAGCGCTGGCACTTCGTCGTCGTCACCGAACCCGCCCAGCGTCGGGCCGTGGCCGACATCTTCCTGCGGTCCCTCCCCCTGGCCTCCGGCCAGCCGCTGACCGAGCGCGACGCGTGGCGCATGAACTACCACTCCGCCTCCACCGAGCGCGTCTTCGACGGCCTGCGGCACCTGGCCGCCCACATCCACCGGGTCCCCGTCTTCGTCATCCCCGCCGTGGAAGGGCGCACCGATCACGCCCCGGTGGCCACGCAGGCGGGGGCCTGGGGCTCGATCCTGCCTGCGGTGTGGAGCTTCATGCTCGCCGCCCGGGCCCGTGGCCTGGGCACGACGTGGACGACGGCTCAGGGGCCGCTGGAGCGGGAGCTGGCCGGGGTGCTCGGCGTTCCGTACGACGAGGTCATGCTGGCCGCGTTCCTCCCGCTCGCCTACACCATCGGCACCGACTTCAAGCCGGCCCGCCGGATCCCCCGTGAGCACGTCCTGCACTGGGACCAGTGGAAGCCGAGCCCTCCCGGACCCACGGAGTAGGCGCGGTGGCATCACGCGTACGGACGCAGCTGAGGAAGTACAGCTCGTCGCGGTGGAATCCGTAGCGTCCGCCGTCGTCGCCCCCGGCCCTCGGCCCCTCGAACCGTGGTCCGCACGGCAGGGGCGGCCCGGGCTCGCACGGCTCCGGGGCGCTCGCACTTTACGTATCCGTTCCGCGCGCGGTGAAGCGTATCCACGGTGATTCCGGACCCGGTCCGGACCTCTCAGAAGCCTGTGGACGGGGACGTGGGGCGGAACGTGCGGCGGTAGGCCAGGGGTGTGACCCCGAGGGCGGCATGGAGGTGCCGGCGCAGGGACACGCCCGTACCGAGCCCCGCCCGTTCGGCGACTCGGTCGACGGGCCAGTCCGTCGTCTCCAGGAGATGGCGGGCCAGGTCGACGCGCTGACGGACGAGCCACTGGCCCGGGCTGGTGCCGACCTCGTCGCGGAAGCGGCGGGTGAAGGTGCGCACGCTGACGTGGGCGTGCGCGGCCATGTCCGCCAGGGTGACGGGGTCGGCGAGGCGTTCCAGGACCCAGGCCCGGGTGGGGGCGGTGCCGGAGCCGGCGGGATCGGGCACGGGGCGCCGGATGTACTGGGCCTGGCCGCCGTCGCGCCAGGGCGGGACGACGCAGGAGCGGGCGACCTCGTTGGCGGTCTCGCTGCCGTGGTCCCGGCGGACGATGTGCAGGCACAGGTCGACACCGGCGGCCACACCGGCGGAGGTGAGGAGGTCGCCGTCGTCGACGAAGAGGACGCCGGGGTCGATGCGCGCGGTGGTGAACATGCGCTGCAGGCGGTCCGCCTCGCGCCAGTGGGTGGTGGCCGGGCGGCCGTCGAGCAGCCCCGCGGCGGCCAGGACGTAGGTGCCCGTGCAGATCGCCACCATCCGGGTTCCGGGGCGGACGGCGGCCAGGGCCTCGCGCAGCGGACCGGGCAGGCGGCCCTCGTCGCGGATCGGGCCCAGGGCGTGGGAAGGCGGGATGACGACCGTGTCGACGGCAGCCAGTAGGGAGGCGTCGTGCGGGACGGTGAGCCGGTAGTCGGCCTCGGTGCGGACGGGGCCGCCGTCGAGGCTGCACGTGGTCACGGAGTAGAGGGGGTTCCCCGCGCCGTCACGGGCGGCTCCGAAGATCCGTGCGGGAATGCCGAGTTCGAAGGCGAAGACGCCTTCCAGGGCCAGAACGCCGACGCGGTGCATGACCCGATTCTTTCATTCCGTGGCCATCGGGCCACTACGGGGCGCCCTGAGGTCCCGGCAGGGTGGAGGTGTGCCCGGCGGAACGGCACGCAGGACAGACAGAACGGCTTACGGACAGCACGGCTTACGGCCGGCCCGGCTTCGGAAAGAGCACATCATCATGGATCAGGCCACCACCGCCCTCACGACCATGCGCGCCGTCTCCCAGGACAGCGCCGGGGCGCCGGACGTACTGAAGGTCATCGAGACGCGGCGCCCGGTCGCCGGCCGGGGCGAGATCCTGGTCCGGGTGCATGCGGCAGGCGTGAACCCGGCGGACTGGAAGACCCGCGAGCGCGGCGAGTTCGCCGACGGGACCAGGCCGCCCTTCACCCTGGGCTGGGATGTCGCCGGGGTGGTCGCGGCGGTCGGCGACGGGGTGACGCTCTTCGAGGTGGGCGACGCGGTGTTCGGGATGCCTCGCTTCCCGCATCCGGCGGGCGCGTACGCCGAGTATGTCGCCGCCCCGGCCAGGCACTTCGCTCCGCGCCCCGAGGGCCTGGACCACATCCGGGCCGCCGCCCTGCCGCTGGCCTCGCTGACGGCCTGGCAGGCCCTGGTGGACACCGCGCACGTGCGGCCGGGGCAGCGCGTGCTGGTGCACGCCGCCGCCGGAGGCGTCGGCCACCTGGCCGTGCAGATCGCCAAGGCCCGCGGCGCCTACGTCATCGGGACGGCCAGCGCCGCCAAGCACGAGCTGCTGCGCTCACTGGGGGCCGACGAGCTGATCGACTACCGCGAGCGGGACTTCACCGAGACCGTGCGCGACGTCGATGTCGTCCTGGACGGCCTCGGTGGCCGCACCTGGGCCCGGTCGCTGCGCACGCTGCGGCCCGGCGGCACGCTGGTCTCGATCCTGCCGCCGGACGACAGCTTCCCCGTCGCGGAGGCCGAGGCGGCCGGTGTCCGGGCGGTGTTCATGCTCGTCGAGCCCGACCACGCGGGGCTGCGCGCGATCACGTCGCTCGTCGAGAGCGGCCGGCTGCGCGTCGTCGTCGACCGGGTCCTCCCGGTCGAAGAAGCCGCACAGGCCCACGTCCTGGGCGAGGCCGGCCGCACCACGGGCAAGATCGTTCTCTCCGTCCGCGACAGTTCCGGCTGAGCCGCCGTCTGCGGGGTTCTACTCGAAGAACTTCAGGCTCCAGCCCACGTCGGCGGTCGGTCCGGGCACGTTGGCCCGGCTGTAGGTGGTGTTGCCCCACCAGCAGAACGAACCCGTGTACCAGGACCGGTTCGCCCAGGAGTACGGCGTTCCCTTCGGGACGGCGTGGAACATCAGGGGGAACGTCGGGCCGGCGGGCGGGCTGGTGGCGATGTCGCCGTCGAGCAGGACGAAAGTGTGGTGACCGGGGCCGTTGACCTGGAGGGTGGGGTCCCAGCCCGGCATCATCGTGGCGCGGTTGGACCCGAACAGGCAGCCGTTGGACTTGTACCAGTCCCAGACGTACGTCGGGTCTCCCCCGGCGCGAAGCCTCAGATCGGCCAGGCAGTACTGCTCGCTCCAGCTCCCGTTGGCGGAGTAGACGATGTGCAGTTGCCCGTTCGGATCCTTGATCGCTTCGGGGGCCTCGTTGATGAACGGATTCCCGACCACGCGCTCCCAGCTCTCGCGCGGCTGCGAGATCACGTGCCGCGCGCCGGTCGGCGTGGTCGGGGAGCTCATCGGGGCGATGTAGAGGTTCTGCTCGACGTTGGTGTCACCGGCCCAGCCGGACCAGACGAACCAGCGGCTGCCGTTGAAGGTGAACATGGTGCCGTCGATGGCCCATTTGTCGTCCGGCAGGGCCAGCTTCGTCTCGGCCGTGTATCCGCTGTCCGGACTGGCCGAGCTGATGACGTACATCCGGTGCGCCGACGCGCGGCCCGCCGAGAAGTAGATGTAGTAGCGGCCCCCGTCCCGGACGATCTCCGGGGCCCAGACCTCACCGCGGTCCTGCGTGTCCGACCAGACCTGCCGGGCGGGGGCGTCGGCCAGCCCCGCCGTCGAGGACGCCTGGCGCACGACGATGCCGCCGCCTGCGGACTGCACCGCGATGTAGGTGGACCCGACGCGCAGCACGCTGGGGTCCGCCGCGCGGAGTGTGGTCTGGCCGGCCGCCGCGGGTCCGGCGGACGACAGGGTCAACGCCACAGCCAGGAGCCCCGACAGCACGAAGGCGGCCATGCCGGAAATGCGGCGAGCGAGGTTCATCATCCCGATCCATCGGTTCGTCTCCGCTTCGGCTTCCCGCCGTCACACACGGACGGAAGCCCGGCCCGGGCTGCGTCGGAGGGAGCCGCAGGGGCAGACAGGGCCGTCGACACCAGAACGATTACATCGATGTAAGAACGCGTTCCCAGAATCGCGAGTTGCGCTGAGCATGTCAACAGTGCGGACGGGGCCCGCACCCCCGCGGTCGATAGCCTGCCCCCCATGATGCGTAGGTGGGGCCTGTCGATGATGTTCGTGCTCTGCGGCTCGGCCGTCGCGGCCGGTCAGTTCCTCCAAGGAGGCACGGTCGGAGCCGTGGCGGGCCTGGTGGCGTTCGTTCTGCTCGCGGGCGTGTACTCGCCCCTGGCCTTTCCTCGGCCGGTCGGAGCACTGGAGGCCCAACGCCGCAGCGCGGCCGACGGCCGGCCGATCGTCTTCTGGCGGCCGGGCTGCACGTACTGCCTGCGGCTGCGCATCCGGCTGGGACTCAACGCCCGCCGGCTGCACTGGGTCGACATCTGGCGCGATCCCGAGGGTGCGGCCGCGGTGAGGGCGGCCAATGGCGGCAACGAGACCGTTCCGACCGTCGTCGTGGCGGGCCGCTGCCATGTGAACCCGGATCCCGCGTGGGTGCGCGCACAGGCCCACCGGCCCAGGTGATGCGCGCCCCGCGCGGGCGACCCGGGACGCCGTACGCCACCCTCGGTGCGCAGGAGCATTATAGTTCCGGTTTGTCATCAAAGGTCCGATGCGCATAGATTCCTGCGAACTGTGCGCTCTCGGATCGCAGTTGAGCGACCAGGTGACCGTCATCCTCGGCCGGGAGGGCCCATCCACATGCACGGAACCGTCGACCGGGGAGCTTCCACGTTGCGCGGAGCCTGGCGGAACGGCACGTTGTGGCCCTGGTGCCTGGCCGCCGTCGCGGCGGCCTGCGGCTTCGCCGTGGCCACCGTCTTTCACCCCGGGTATCTGAGCGCGGACAGCAACACCCAGCTGTGGCAGGCGCTCGGCGACGAGCCCATGAACGACTGGCATCCGCCGGTCATGGCGCTCCTGTGGCGGCTCCTCATCCGGATCACCGGGGACTTCTCCGCCATGGCCGCCGTTCAGGCGGCCGTGCTGTGGGGTTCGCTCTGGGCCCTCGCCCGGTTGACGTGGAGGAGAACGGACAGCCGGGCACTGTCGCTCGCGGTCCTGGCCGTCGGGTTCGCGCCCCACATCGTGAACCTCACGGGAGTGGTGTGGAAGGACGTCCACCTGGCGTACGCGCTCCTCGCGGTCTTCGCGATCGCACTGACCGTGCGTGAACTGCCGCCGGACCGCACCCGGACCCGCTGGGCCCTGCTCGCCCTCGGGGTGCTGTTCCTCGCGTACGCCGCGCTCGTACGGAAGAACGGCATCCCCGCCGTGATCCCGGTGTTCGCCCTGCTGGTCCTCGCGGCGTGGCCCGCCCCGGGCCGGCGTCGCTGGCTGGCCGCCATCGGTGTCTTCGCCGCGGTCGTGGTCGCCGCCAACGGGGCGGTGTCCATGGCCGCCGCCCCGTTGGCCACACGTGTGTACGCGGTGATCCCGGTGGACGACCTCGTCCATGTGCTCACCCCGGCGCAGGTGCGCACCGCCGCCGAACAGGCCGGCGCGAGCCAGGACATGCGGGAGCGCCTGGTCGCCGCCGCGACGGACTGCCAGAAGCGGCACATCACCTCCGACGCATATCTCCAGTGCTACCCGCAGGCCGAACCGTTCGACGTGACGTATCTGGACCGGCACGCCGATGTCCTCGTACGGATGTGGACGCAGCAGATGCCGCGGCACTGGAAGGGCTACGCCGAGTACCGGGCGCGGGTCTTCACGAAGCTGCTCTTCCAGAGCAACCAGCGGTTCTGGGACGGCACCCGTGTCAACGCCGGTGCCCGGCTGCACCCCGAGGTGAAGCGGGAGCCGGTGAACGACACGCTGAGGTTCGCCCTGCGCAACTACGTGACGGGCTTCACCCGCGACCTGCCGATGCTCTTCCAGGGCTGGTTCTGGCTGGCCGTCTCGCTGGTGCTCGTGCTGCGGCGCCGGTGGCCCGGCCCGTACACCCGGGAACTGCGGCTCCTCGGGGGCAGTTCCCTGCTGTACATCCTCGCCTATCTGCCCACGGCGCCCGAGTCCAACTACCGGTACGTGTACTGGCCCGCACTCTCCGGGACCGTCGCGCTCGCCCTCATCGCGATCGCCGCCGTCGCACGTCGCCGTGCGGCGGCAGCCGGCCGCTTCGGTGATCCTGAGGTGTCCGGCGCGCGGTCCGCCCCCGAAGCCCCTCAGGCCGGACCGCGCGAGGACGCCGACGCCGTCGTGTGAGATCCGTCCGCCCTGACGTGCGGGGGCCGCTGACAGAATGTCCGCCGGGGCACTGATCTGCGGGGTCGAAGGAGCACGGGTGACGGGCAGAACGATCGAGGGCCTGGACGACGTCCCGTGGGGGCGGTTGGAGTCGGCGACCGCGCACCACCCGCCCGAGGCGATGCGGCGCGCTCTGCGCCGGCTGGCGCTCACGGGCCCTGCGGCGACCGAGGAGGACTGCTACCCGCTCTACGACTGCTTCGCGCTGGAGGCCGGGCGGGTGGCCTCCGTCGAGACCGCCGCCCTGCCGTTCGTCGTCGCCCTCGCCGGGGACCCAGGCATGGGTGCGCGGGTGGCGCTCGTCCAGCTGCTGGCGGGGTCGGTCCGGGCGGCGGCCGACGCCGCCCCGGGGCTGGTGGACACGGGGTGGCGCGAGGCGTGGCGGCTCCAGCGCCCCCGGGTCCGGGCGCTGCTCGCGGATCCCGTGCCCGGGGTACGGAGGGAGGCCCTGGCGCTCGAGGAGGATCCCGGCGTGCTGCTGGAACGGTGGTACGCCGAGAAGGACCCGGCGGTCCGCCTGTCCGTACTGCTCGCGCTGGGAAGAGCCGCGGCCGGCTCCGCCGGAAGCGATCTGGTGGACCGGGTGCGGGCGGTGGTGGCCGAGGTCCTGCGGACGGAGGGTCCCGTCATGCGGGTTGCGGGCGTGCACGCCTGGGCGGCGTTCGACCCCGAGGCCCCGGTCCGTGAGCGGGACCGGCTCGTGGAGATCCTGTCCGACCCGGAGGTGCGTCCGCGCTTCGAGGGGATCTGGTACATACCGGAGGTGGAGGACGCCCTCACCCGTGAGGATGTCGTCGCCCGGACGGTCGACCTGTTCGCAGGGGTGCCGCACACGGCGCTCGACTTCGTCGTGCGGCTCATCGGGGCCGCGCACCGAACCGGGGACGCCCTGCTGTGCCGGGCCGCCCTGGACGAGGGATGGCAGCTGCTGGTGGTCCTGCCCTCGGCGGCATCCGCGCTGCTGCCACTGGCGGGCGCGCTGCTCTCCGACCCCGACGACGGCGTACGGTACCGGGCGGCCCATCTGCTGGCCGTGCTGGGCTCCCGGGCCGCCCCCTACGCCGATGAGCTGGCAGCGCTCCTCGACGACCCGGGCGAGGCCGAATTCCTTGAGGGCACCATCGGCGACCACGCCCGCTGGGCACTCACCCGCATCGGCGACGAACGCGCCCTGCCGGGGCTCGTGGAGCGGCTGTACGCACCGTACGAAGGGCAGTACTCGCGCGGATACGTCATGGGCGACCCGCGCCTGCCGGAAGTCGAGGATGTCCTGGCCCCGCTGGGGGCGCACGCCGGGGTTCTGCTGCCCGCGGTGCGGAGACTGCTCCGGGACGACGGCGTGAACGGGTCACTGACCGGCAGCTTCCTGACAGTGCTCGAGGCGTGGGGGCCGGCCGCGGCGCCCGCCGTGCCCGAAGTCGTGGCCCTGCTGGACGACGCCCGGTACTCGCTGGGCGCGGTCGACGCGCTGGTGGCGATGGGACCGGCCGCGGCATCGGCCGCGCAGGCTGTGCGCCGGTGCACGGTCCTCGACTCCCCGAGGAACCGCCACAAGGTGGCGTGGGCGGTCTGGCGGCTGGGCGGAGACCGGGACACGGCACTGCGCGTCATCGGAGAGGCGGTCCTGACCGAGGAGGGCCCGCACTACGGGCCCGTCGACCTGCTCGGCGATTTCGGACCGGCGGCCGCGGTCTGTGCCGACCGGCTGCGCCACATCATGCGGCACGGTGACGCCTGGCTTCGGCTGCGTGCGGCGGTCGCGCTGTGGTCGGTCACCGGCGAACCCGAGCCGGCCCGTTCCGTCCTGGAGGAGTACCTTCTTCCCGTGGCCGACGGGGGCGACGGCTACGGCTCCTTCCTCGACGCACTGCGCGCCCTCGCCGCGATCGGCGCCGTGTCTCCCAAGGCGCGGGGCACACTGCGCAAGGTCCGGGCGTCCGACCGACGACTGGCGACGTACCGGGACCACCGGGCCCTTCTCCAGGACGAAAAGATCCGTTCGGCGATCGACGACGTCCTCGCCCTGCCGTGACGTCCGCTGGAACGAGCCCGTCGGAGCGAGCGTCCGCCCTCAGCGGTTGCGGCGCAGGCGGCGGGGCCGGCTCGTCGTCAGAAGGCGTATCTGATGTGCAGCCAGGGAGCGTGGTCCGACAGCAGCTGCCGGATGCGGGTCAGGGCCGCCTGCTTGATCTCCAGGGCGTAGCGGACGTTGACGGCTCCGTTCTGGGAGCGCTTGGTCTCCTGGGCTTCCGGCTGCCACAGCACCTCTTCGGCGCGGGGGTGCCAGCCCAGGTTGACCTCGTGGAGTGCCTGGTTGTGGGTCAGCATGATGATCTCCGCCGCCGCCTGCCGCTTCACACGGGCGGGCAGGACGTCGTCGAGGTGGGCGAGCAGGTCGGCCCAGTCCCGCTGCCAGCCCGGTCTCAGGACGACGGGCGACAGGTTGAAGTGGACCTCGTAGCCGGCGTCGAGGAAGTCGGCGGCCGCCGCGATCCGCTCGGCGACCGGGCTGGTGCGGATGTCGAGCAGCCTGGCGTCGTCGGGCGGCATGAGGGAGAACCGCACCCGGGTACGGCCCTGCGGGTCGAGTGCGAGCAGGTCGGGGTTGACGAACTTGGTCGCGAAGGAGGCCTTGGCCGTCGGGAGGCCGCGGAAGGCGGCGACGAGGTCTGCGGTGTTGTCGCAGACCAGCGCGTCCACGGAGCAGTCGCCGTTCTCGCCGATGTCGTAGACCCAGGCCCGGGGGTCACACTGGTTGGGTTCCGGCTTGGGTCCCTGGGCCCGTACGTGGCGGCGGACATGGGCCACGATCGCCTCGATGTTGGTGAACAGCGTGATGGGGTTGGCGAAGCCCTTGCGCCGGGGAACGTAGCAGTAGGCGCAGGCCATCGCGCAGCCGTTCGAGGGGCCCGGGGCGATCCAGTCGGCCGACCTGCCGTTGGGGCGGGTGCGGAGCGTGTGTTTCACGCCGAGGACGAGGGTGTCGGTCTTGATGCGTACCCATCGGGCGATGTTTCCGTCGTTGCCGTGGAGGGCGGGGATGCGCCAGTGGTTCGCGACCTCGGTCACGCGCGCTTCCGGCAGCCGGGACATGATCTGCCGCCCGCGCGGGGAGTCCAGCGCGGCCGGCTCGGCGTAGATCTCCCGTACGTCGAGCATCCGGCGTGCCTCCGGGCTGTCGCGGAACGCTGAGCGCGTGGCCGGCTCCGGTTCGGTGTCCGGCCATCCGAAGAGCGCCTGTTGGCGGGGCACTTCCCGGCCGGATTCCGCCGGAGGCTGGTCCACGTGGCTGTCCTTTCTGCGCGCTGCGGCGGGGGCGGGTGCTCGCGCCTCGGTCGGGGTCGTCCGCGCGCGGCGAGAGAGGAGCGGTCAGTCGGCGCGGTCGCGTTCCTGTTCCAGCAGGGCGTCGAGATCACGGAGCCTGTCCAGCCCTCGCACCGCGCGGACCATCCGCACGTTGTGCTCGAACCTCTCCCGGTGCCTGTGCAGGAAGTTCCAGTATCCGGCGGTGAAGGGGCAGGCGTCCTCACCGACCCGCACGGACGGCTTGTACCGGCAGGGGCCGCAGAGGTCGCTCATCCGGTCGATGTAGGCGCCTGCGGAGGTGTAGGGCTTGGTGGTCATCCGGCCCCCGTCCGCGTACTGCGACATCCCCACGACGTTCGGGACCATGACCCAGTCGTAGCCGTCGACGAAGCTTCTGTGGAACCAGTCGGTGACGGCCCGGGGCTCCCAGCCTCGTTGGAGGGCGAAGCTGCCCAGGATCATCAGCCGGGGGATGTGGTGGGTCCAGCCCGTCGCCCGTACGTGTTCCAGGGTCCGGGAGAGGCAGTT
This sequence comes from Streptomyces sp. ITFR-16, assembly GCF_031844705.1. NCBI lineage: Bacteria > Bacillati > Actinomycetota > Actinomycetes > Kitasatosporales > Streptomycetaceae > Streptomyces > Streptomyces sp. ITFR-16. The sequence goes on along the minus strand of NZ_CP134609.1, from coordinate 7,785,898 downwards.
CGCCTCGGTGCCCTCCGGGGACAGGTCCGTGAACCAGTCCGGCAGCGGCTCGTGATGGCGCAGGGCGTTGCTCGTGCGGTAGTCCGTACCGAAGTACCAGTACAGGTGCCAGACGAACTCGCGCCATCCAGCGACCTGCCGTACGAACCCCTCGGCGCTGTTGAGCGGCACCCCGCCCGACCGCCAGCGGGCCTCGGCCCGCTCGACGCATTCGGCGGGGTCCAGGAGGCCGAGGTTGAGCGAGGTGGAGAGCAGGCTGTGGCTCATCGTCGCGTCCCCGGCCAGGACCGCGTCCTCGTGTGCGCCGAAGGTGGCGAGCCGGTGCTCCACGAAGCGGCGGAGGGCAGCGAGTGCCTCCCGGCGTGTGGCGGGAAAGCCGCGGGGGCCGTCGTCGCCGACGAACTCCACGTCCCCGTCGCGCGACCAGCGGTCGAGGTCGGCCCGCACCTCGTCGTCGATGTCGCTCTCCCGGGGGCGGTACGGCGCCGGCAGGCCGAGGCCGGTGGCGCCGCGGGGCGGGGGCTGCCGGTTGTCGTGGTCCAGGTTCCACCGGCCGCCCGCGGGACTGTCGCCCTCCATCAGGAGGTCGTGCGTCCGGCGGACCCAACGGTAGAAGTCCTCCTGTCGGAGCTGTTTCGTGCCCCGGCCGTCCGCCCAGGTCCTGAACTCGTCGTGGGTCACGAGGAATCCGCGCGCAGGCAGGACACGCACGGAGGGCAGTGCGTGTACGAAGGCGTGGGCCGCACGGGAGGTGGGGTGGTGGACGGTCACCTCGGCGTCCCCGACCGCCTCCTCCAGACCCTGGCGGTAGGTGTCCGCCCTGACGTACCGCACGCGGTCACCGAGTTCGGCGGCCCGATGGCGCATCGCCGAGAGCACCAGGTGTGCCTTGGCGCGATGGAACCGTCGCCGCCGGAAGACGCTCCGGGACTCGATCATCAGCAGCGGGGCGTCCCGGTGCGGTCCGCCCCGCGCCGGGTCGATGAAGTGGGGGCCCAGCTGATCGCCGAACAGCCAGTGCACCGCGCGGGGGTCCGCTTCCCTTGTCACGGCTTGCGCAGCAGGGCGCAGACGAAGTTCTCCTCCACGGTCCGAAGCCGTTGCAGCAGTGCGGGCCTGTTCGTCTGGTTGACCTGGGTGGTGAGGGAGAAGGTCAGCGACCGCTTGCCGTCCCGGTCGGCCGCGATCAGCTGGGTGTAGCCGGGGAAGTTGCCCGTGTGGCCGTAGACCGTCCCGCACCGGGTGGCGTACCGGAAGATCCCGAGCCCGGCGCTGTTCCTGCCGGGTCCGGCAGGCTCGGACGCGCCGTTCACCCAGGTCAGCTGCTGTCGGCGGGTCCGTTCGGAGATCAGCCTGCCCCCGGCGTAGCCCCGGACGAAGGCCGTCATGTCCTTCGGGGTCGAGATGATGCCGCCCGATGCCCACACACCCGAAGCGCTGAGTACCTCGCTGACGTCCTCGGGCGGGTTCGGCGGGGTGACGTCGTAGCCGTGCATGTACGGGGCGGGCATCCGGTAGCCCTGCGGGAGGCTGGTGCCGCGCAGGCCCAGCGGGTGGTACACGGACCGGGCGAGCAGGTCCTCGTAGCGACGGCCCGTCACCGCCTCCGCCATCAGGGCCACGGCGATGTTGTCGGAGTTGGAGTAGCGGTAGCGGGTCCCGGGCCGGAACTCCGTCGGCCGCCCGGCCACGAAGTCCAGCAGCCGGCGGGAGTCGAAGTGCCGGCGCGGGTCCGCGGTCAGCAGCTTCAGGAACGGCGGGGCCGCCGAGTAGTCCGGCAGTCCGCTGGTGTGGTTCAGGAGCTGCCGCAGTGTGACCCGGTGCCAGGCGCGCGGCAGCCGGGGAAGGACCTTGCCGATGGTGTCGTCCGGACGCAGTCGTCCGCGATCGACGAGCTGGAGGGCGACCGCTCCGCTGTACGCCTTGGCCGTGCTGGCGATGCGCATGTGGTCGGTGACCTCGATCGGGCGGTCCGTGCCGGTCTCCGCGACGCCGGCCCGGTAGACCTCGGTGCGGGGGCCGCGCCGGAGGACGGCGATCACTCCGGGCGGCCCGCCGGGGGCGGCGGTCAGCTCCCGCAACTGGCGGCTGAGTGCGAGGTCGTGGCCGGCGGGCAGCTCTGCGGCCAGGGCGGGGGCGTGGACGGGTCCGGCCATGCAGGCGGCGGCCAGCAGGGCGGCAAGGGGCACGCGGATCCGGAGCGGGCTGGGAAGCGGCATGGAAGGACTCCTGAGGCGTCAACGCGTTGGAACGCCCAGCTTCACCCGACGGTCCGCGGGCTGCGCGCGCCCGTGCTCCATCCAGCCGACGACCACGACCGGCAGGGGCGGCACGCGGCCCCGGCCCGCTGTGCTCATGGTGAGAGGTCCGGGCGTACGGCGAGAACCTCCCGTGCGGCTCGGGTCCCTGACGCCAGTGCTCCTTGCACGGAACCCGTCGCCCGGTGGTCGCCGCAGACGTGGCGTCGCTCGGCGAATCGGGTCGTACGGCTCAGCGGCCAGGGCGGCCGCATCGCGGGCAGAGCGCCCTCCACCGTGTAGGTGGCGACCGGCTGCCATCCGCTCGTGTCCGTCGCGTACAGCTCGGCCAGGCGGCGGCGTACCGCCGCTTCCGCACCCGGCGGGTCGCCACCGAGGACGGAGGTCGACACCAGGGAGGTGCCCGGCGGGGCGTAGCCGGGGGTGACCTCGGTGAGGACGCACGTGTTCAGGACGGCCAGGGTGCTGTCCACGACGAGCGTCGGTTCGGCCAGGGGGGACGCCATGGCGGCGTGGTAGTACGTCGTGACCGTGCGGCCGTCCGGTACCGCGAGCCCCGGCAGCAGGCGGGCGGCCGCGGCCGCTTCGGTCGCCACCACCACCGTGCCGGCCGGGCGTTCCCGTCCGTCGGACAGGAGCACTCCGTCGTCGGTCACCGCGGCGACCGGGGATTCGAGCCGCAGCACACCGTCCGGCAGTCCCTCGGCCAGCTGGGCGGGCACGGCGCCGATGCCCTCGGCCGGCAGACACAGGGTGCCGCGCGCCATGCTGCGCCACACCAGGTGGAAGAAGCGGGCGGAGGTCTCCATCTCGTCCTCCAGGAAGACCCCGGCCAGGAAGGGCCTCATCAGCTCCTGGCGGGCGCGGGGCGACAGCCCGTAACGGGCGAGGTCCTCCGCGGTGGTCCGGTCCGGCCGGCGTACGAGCCGGCTCGCGGGCAGGACCGTGTCCTTCGCCGTCATGGCGGCGAGCGCGGCGAGATCGCGGGCCGGGAGGAACCGTCCGGGCAGCAGGCTGCCGGCCGACCTCGGACGCCGGGTGGGGTCGGCGACGCGGAACGTCCCTGTCGGGGTGTGCGTGAGCAGGCCGGGGGTGAACGCCCGCAGCCGCAGCTCCCGCAGGGCGAGACGGCGCTTCACCTGCGGATAGGAGGTGTTGAACACCTGGAAGCCCCGGTCCAGCAGGAAGCCGTCCCTGCGGTCCGTGCGCATGCGTCCGCCGACACCGTCGGACGCCTCGAGCAGTTCCACGCTCCGTCCGGCGCGGGTGAGGTCGAGTGCGCAGGCGAGGCCCGCCAGTCCCGCGCCGATCACGATCGTGTCGGGGCGTCGGTGCTGCTGGTGGGTCACCATCCGTCTCCTTCGCGGGCAGGGGTGGTCCGATGCCCGCCAGCCGATCACGTTCCGTACGCCGGTTCCAGACGCCTTGCGGGCGGGGTGCGGGCAAATGGGTTGTCGGCACCTTCGCCGAGGCGTACGGCCGCCGGTCCTCGGAACGGTTGCGGTCGGCGCCGCGTTGGGAGCGGTGAGAGGCCGTGATCGCGGTCCCCGTAGCGAAGGGGGAGGATCTGTGCGCACCAGCACAGTGCCGGACGGCCTGGCTCAGCGGCGCGCCGAGGAGATCCTGGCGGAGCTGACGGGCTCGGGCGTGGAGACCGGGGTGCAGGTGGCGGCCTGGTACGAGGGCGAGTTGGTGGTCGACGCCTGGGCGGGGACGGCCGATGTGGCCGAGGGGCGGCCGATGGGTCCCGGCACGCTGGTGCCGGCGTGGTCGACCGGCAAGGGTGTGGCGGCGGCCCTGGTGGCGGTGCTGGTGGACCAGGGGGTGCTGGCGTACGACGCGCCGGTGGCGCGGTACTGGCCGCGCTTCGGGGCGGCCGGGAAGGAGCGCCTCACTCTGGGGCACGTACTCGGTCATACGGCGGGACTGGCCCGGCTCCCGGCGGACCTGACTCCGGAACGGCTCCTCGATCTGCCGGCGATGGCCGGGTGGATCGCCGGGCAGCGCCCGCAGTGGGAGCCCGGCAGCGCGGTGGGATATCACGTCTGGACCTACGGACTGCTCCTGGCGGAGATCCTGCACCGCGCCACGGGCCGGACGTGCGACCGGTTGCTCCGCGAGGAGCTGGCCGGCCCGCTGGGGATCGGTGACGAGCTGCTGTTCCACGTTCCGCAGGGCCTGGAGGGACGGACGGCCACGTGTTACGAGGGTGGCTGGGCGGCACGGCTGGCGCGGATGCCGGCCGGGGCCCCGTTCTTCGACTGCGTCCCCCACGGGGTGCTGCCGGTGGCGGAGTTGGGCAACCGGGACGACTTCCGGCGCACGGCGCTGCCGGCCAACGGGATCATGACCGCGCGCGGGGCCGCCCGTCTGTACGCGGCGCTGGCGTGCGGCGGTGAGCTGGAGGGCGTACGGCTGTTGTCTCCGGCGACGTTGAGGAGGGCGGCCACCGGGTGGGTGAGCGGGGTGGACCGGGTGATGGGTACGGCCGGCACCCGGGGCGGCGGCTTCGTGATCGGGGACGGCGGGACCGATCCGGTACGTCCGCCGGGCGGTTACGGCCACAGCGGATCGGGTGGCAGCACGGCCTTCGCCGACCCGGCGCACCGGTTCTCCTTCGCCCTGGTCAAGAACCGGATGACCGTGGCCGGGCTGGACGCGCGGCTGGTGAGCGAGATCCGTTCGGCGCTCGGCATCACGGGCGGCTGACCAGGTGTGACCGGTGTGGCCCCGAAGCGGCTTTCGCGAGCCTCGTGAAGATTGTCCGGCCTTCACGGAAAACACAGAACACACCGTCAATCGGTCACTACACGCTGTGCGATGCAGGTAAAGAAGTACCTCCTGTGACTAAATTGTTCCTGTGAGGATTTGAACAGATCACAAGATGGTCACTAAGGTCAGGGCTCGAACCTTCGCACGGTTGATCACCCACCCGGGGTGGCAGTGAAGGAACCGCCGCATCCGTGAAGTGTACGGAGCCGGGGAGTCCTCCCCCCCATAGCCCGGTAGGCGGCTCGAGGAAGAAGGAGCTCGCCTTCGTGGCGTCCCACCGTCGTCCCAAGCAGCCGAGCCGCACCCGCGTGACCGTGCTCACCGCCACCGCCGCCGCAGCCGTGGCTCTCACCTCCCAGGCCGCTCACGCCGACCCCAAGCCGACCAAGAGCGAGGTCAAGGCGAAGGTCGACAAGCTCTACCACGAGGCGGAAGAGGCCACCGAGCAGCACAGCCTGGCCAAGGAGAAGCAGGACAAGCTCCAGAAGCAGATCGGCGCGCTGCAGGACAAGGTGGCGCGCGGCCAGCAGGAGCTCAACAACCTCCGCTCGGGCCTGGGTTCCCTCGCCGCCGCACAGTACCGCTCCGGAGGCATCGACCCCTCCGTGCAGCTCTTCCTCGCCTCCGACCCGGACAGCTTCCTGGACCAGGCCTCCGCGCTGGACCAGTTGACGGCCAAGCAGGCCGAGTCGCTGCAGAAGGTCCAGGAGAAGCAGCGGTCCCTCGCGCAGGAGCGCAAGGAGGCCCAGGACAAGCTGAGCGACCTCGCCGACGTCCGCAAGACCCTCGCCGCAAAGAAGAAGAAGCAGCAGACCAAGCTCGCCGAGGCACAGAAGCTGCTCAACACCCTCACCGCCGCCGAGCGCCAGAAGTTGCGCGAGGACGACCAGCGCTCAAGCCGCGCCGCCGGCGAGCGGGTCGAGCTCGGCAACGAGGCCCCCGCATCGGCCCTCGGCGCCGCCGCTCTTCAGGCCGCCGCCACCCGGATCGGCAAGCCGTACTTCCGCGGCGCCACCGGACCCAACTCCTTCGACTGCTCGGGCCTGACGCAGTGGGCCTACGCCCAGGCCGGTGCCCAGATCACCCGCACCACGTACACCCAGATCAACCAGGGCACCCGGATCGGGCGCAGCCAGCTCAAGCCCGGCGACCTGGTCTTCTTCCACAACACCACGCACGTGGGCCTCTACGCGGGCAACAACACCGTGCTGCACGCCCCGCACTCGGGTGCCTACGTCCGCTACGAGTCGATGGACACCATCGGTGGCTTCCAGGCCGCCGTGCGCATCTGAGGCGCCCCGGACATTCAGCCGCCCCGCCGGAGACCAGAGGTCACCGGCGGGGCGTCGTCGTGTGTGCGGGACCCGCGAAGGGCAGCCACCACCGGCGCCGCCGGACGGGCTCCGGATCGGCTGCCGGGGCCAGGGGCGCGATGGTGTACGCGGGGGCTGTCCGGTCCGGCTCCAGGCCGACCTTGCCCGGGTGCACACAGACCGGGGTGCGGTCCTCGACGGTGTACCGGAATCCGTCTGCCGCGTCGAACGGCCAGTCCCGGCTGGGCCGGTCCGCGACGAGGAAGCCCGTACGCGGAAGCCGGAGTGCCGGGCAGAACCAGCAGCAGGGGTAGTCCGACTCCGGGTCGATGAAGGGCGCCGCCGCCTCGTCGTTCATACCTCCCGGAGACTAGCGCAGCGCGCGGCGCCGGCCCCCGCCGGGCGGGTCGCCTACTCCTTGGCCGCCTCGTCACGCTGATGACCACGGCGGGCGTCGCGGTCGAAGATGCCCAGGATCTCGCAGGGGCCGCCCTCGGCGCCGATGGCGTGCGGAAGCATGGTGGGGAACTCGGCGGCCTGGTTGGTCTCGACGCGCAGGCGGCGGTGGCCCAGCAGGAGGACCGCCGTGCCGGAGAGGACGACGAGCCACTCCCGGCCGGGGTGCGCGCGCATGCGTGCGGGGTTGTCCGGCGGCGGCCCGGTCATGCGCTGCCGTACGACGCTCATGCCCGGATCGCCCTTGATCGGCCAGCGCATCAGTCCGTGGGCCGCGTCGATCACCGGGCTGATGACGACGTCGTCGGAGGCTGTCTCGACCAGCTGGTCCAGGGTCGTGTCCAGGGCGCGGGCGAGGGTGACCAGCTGGTCCAGGGCGAGACGGCGCCGGCCGTTCTCGATGCGGGACAGCGTGGACTGGCTGAGGTGGGCCCGGTTGGAGAGCTCCTCCAGGGACCACCCCTGAGCCACGCGCAGCGCCCGGATCCGTTTGCGTACCAGGCTGTCCAGCTCGCCATCATTTTGCGTCATGGGCAACAAGGCTCCTGCTCCCGGCGGCGTTCTGCGCGCTCGCCTGGCTGGTGTTCGCGGTGACGCGGCTGCCGGGAGCCGGGCCTCAGGGAAAAACGGGAGGTGGCGGCGGCGCACGGCTGGCAGGATGACCGCGCTCCGCACCCCGAGGGAAAGGACCCCACGACCGTGGCCCGTGCCATCACACTGATCCGCTCCGCCGACCTGTCCGATGTCGCCGAGTACGCCTACGCCGCGACGGCGCCCGCCGAGGCACGCCTGGTCTTCCTCGCCGGATCGTGTCCGCTGAACGAGGACGGCTCCACGGCGGCGGTCGGGGACTACGCCGGCCAGGCGGCCAAGGCCGTCGAGAACATGCGGACCGCGCTCGCCGCCGCAGGTGCGTCGCTCCAGGACGTCATCAGCACCCGGGTCCTCGTAGCCTCGTCCCGGCAGGAGGACCTGGTGACGGCCTGGCAGGTGGTCCGGGACGCGTTCGGGGACCATGACGTGCCGAGCACCCTGATGGGCGTCACCGTGCTCGGCTACCACGACCAGCTCGTGGAGATCGAGGCCGTCGCCGCCGTCCTCGATGCCTGAGACCGAGTATCCGTGCGGCCGGCCTGAGTACCCCGGCGGGTGCGCGGCACGGGCGGCTCCGCGTTGGATGGGACGATGAACACATCGTCACCCGCCACCCCCGCACCGTCCGACGAGGTACCCCGGGGCAGGAACCGCACCCGGCTGTGGGCCACCCTCTCGGCCGTCCTGTTCGTACCCGCGCTGCTGGCCACCGGAGTCCTGACCCTGGCGTCGGAGCGGGCCTCGCGGTGTCTGACGTACGGGGAGGAGTGCGCCTCCGGGCTCCCTGCCTGGCTGTTCGAGTGGAGTGCCGGCATCGGCGCACTGGCCTTCGTGGTCGCCCTGGCCGCTCCCCCGGTCCGGGTCCGGCAGGGAGCGCTCGCCGCCCAGGTGGCGGCCGAGGGCACGGCGCTGCTGGTCGTCCTCAGCCACGCCTGACCGCTCGTCCGCGTACCGGGGCCGGGGCTTCAGCGCAGGCGAGGGTTCAGGGCCTTCAGGTGCGCACGGAAGCCGGGGTCGGGCCGGTTCTCCTCGAACCGGCCCGTCTCCGGGTCGAGGTAGCCCCACGCACCGGTGCGGCCGGCGCCGCACACCAGCAGGGTCAGCGTCCGGCCGGGTGCCGAGACGCCGGTGACCTCGTGGAAGGTCGTCGGCGGGAGGTGGTTTCGCTCCCCCGCCTCGTGCACCCGGGTCGTCCTGTGCACCTTTCCCCGGACCGACTCGTACCGCTCCTCGGTGTATCCGCCGAGCAGGATGAACGCCGTGAACGGCCACGGGTGGTTGTGCGGCCTCGGGGCCGCGCCGTCGCGGAGGTCGGGGCCGAGCCAGAGGTTGATCTTGACGGTGCGTTCGCTCTCGCGGCGTACCAGGTACTCGGCCTTGTACCCGGCCCCCTGCGGGTCCGGGATCAGCGTCCAGTTCCGCTCGTCCGTGAAACTCTCCCAGGTCAGGCGTTCGTACGGGGTGCGCGCGGCCAGACCGCGTCCGGCCGCGGCGAACATCTCCTCGTCCACGGCCAGGCCGGGCACGATCTCGAACGGTTCCACGGTCCTCTCCCTCCCCCGGGTCACCGGCGGTCGATCTTCTTCTCCCGCATCAGTTCCTCCAACTCCGCGTCCGACAAAGGGCGCAGGCTGTCGAGGAGATGACGCAGTCCGGGTGCGTCGAGCGTCTGGCTGGAGACGGTGGCCTCCGCCCGGCCGATGCGGCGGACGACAGTGACGTCCACGCTGCCGGTGAAGGGGTGGCTGACGACCATGTCACCGTGCGCGTCCACCACACAGGTCTCGTCCTTGCGCACAGGCTCGGGGCACTGGAGCGAGGGGGTGATCGGCCGGCGGAGGTTGAGGTCCGCGGACCCCATCACGTCCTGCTTCGTGGGGCGGTACTCCACCGTGAAGTAGCCGGCGTCCGTATAGGCGCGGGCCACCGTCATGCCGGACGGCGCCGCGCCCATGTAGAGCAGTTCCTCCTGCTCCCGGTACTTCGCGATCTCCGCCTCGTGCCGGCGCTCCTGCGACTGGGCCGGGCCGACGAAGCCCCCGTAGACCACTGCGGCCACCAGCGCGGCCACCGCTGCGAGCCGGGTCCGGCGGCTCGGTACGAAGAACGCCGCGGCGACGGCGTACGGCACCCCCACCAGCGCGAAGCGCAGACCCGCGCTCCCCAGGTCGATGTCCTCGCCGTAGGCGGCCAGTCCCGCCGCGACACCGAGCGTGCCGAGGACGAAGACCGTGACCGCCCAGCCGAGCCGTCCCGGCACGGTCCCGCAGAGCGGGACGAAGGTCCGCGCCGATGCGCCCATCACGGCCAGCAGGCCCACGGTGAGCGGCAGGGACAGTGCGGCCAGCGGCACCATCGCCCCGGTCCCGCCGCCCCAGCCGGCCACCAGCAGCCCGAAGCCGACGGTCGGCACCACGGCCGCCATGGCCGCCCAGACCAGAAAGAGACGGAGGGGTATCAGCGCCCGTCTGTCACTCGTCATGGACCGGATCTTCGCAGGGGTACGTACGCGCCCACATGAGTTCCCGTACTCAGGAGGCAACCGCTCCGCCCGGTCCGTTCCGTACGCTGGGGGCATGCGGATGCGCCCCACTCTGAACTGGACCCCCACCGAGGACCTGTCGCCCGGCACCACGGATCTCGGGCCGGTCGTCGCGGCACTGGGCACGGGCGGTGTGCTGGTGCTCAGCGGGGCCGGGATCTCGACGGAGTCGGGCATCCCCGACTACCGCGGCGAGGGCGGGAGCCTGAGCCGGCACACCCCGATGACCTACCAGGACTTCACCGGCGGCGACCGGGCCCGGCGCCGGTACTGGGCGCGCAGCCACCTGGGCTGGCGTACCTTCGGCCGGGCCCGTCCCAACGCCGGGCACCGGGCCGTGGCCGCGTTCGGCCGGCACGGCCTGCTGTCGGGTGTGATCACCCAGAACGTGGACGGTCTGCACCAGGCCGCCGGAAGCGACGGTGTCGTGGAGCTCCACGGCAGCCTGGACCGGGTCGTCTGCCTGTCCTGCAAGGCGGTCAGCCCGCGCCGGGAACTCGCCGGACGGCTGGAGGAGGCCAACCCGGGCTTCCGTCCGGTGGCGGCCGGTCTCAACCCGGACGGCGACTCCGACCTCACCGACGAGCAGGTCGGGGACTTCCGCACGGTGGCCTGCGCCGTCTGCGGCGGCGTCCTCAAGCCGGATGTGGTCTTCTTCGGCGAGTCCGTGCCGCCGGAGCGGGTCGAGCACTGCCGCGCCCTGGTGCGTGAGGCGTCCTCGCTGCTGGTCCTCGGCTCCTCACTGACCGTGATGTCGGGGCTGCGGTTCGTCCGCCAGGCGGCCGAGGCCGGGAAGCCGGTGCTGATCGTCAACCGGGACCCGACCCGGGGCGACCGGCACGCCCTCACCCGTGTCGCGCTCCCGCTGGGACCGGCGCTGACGACCGTGGCCGGCCGGCTGGGTCTCCCCGAGGACGAAGCGGTGGCCTGAGCCCCTGGCACACCCGCCCGCCGCCACTCGAATGGCAGGTGTCCCGGCCCCGGAGGACAGTGGAAGTCGGGGCGCGGGGCGGCGGGAAACGTTCCGCCGGCCGAGTGCGTCTCCTCCCCGACAACTTGGTGTGTGAGGAACTCATGGCGACCAATGACACTCTCGGCGGTACCCGGCTGGGTTCGGACGACGCGGCCGGCGGAACGCGCGGAACCACGACCATCGCGGACACCGTGGTGGCGACGATCGCGGGCATCGCGGTCAGGGAGACCGACGGCGTCCACCGCGTGGGCACCGGGCCCTCACGGGCGTTCGGTGCCGTCAAGGACAAGGTCTCCCGCTCCAGCGACCCGGGGCGCGGGATCAAGGTGGAGGTGGGGACGAAGCAGACCGCCGTCGATGTCGGCATCGTGGTGGAGTACGGCGTGCCGATCCTCGACACCGCGCGCGCCATCCGTGCGAACGTGACGGACGCGGTCGAGACGATGACGGGCCTGGATGTCGTCGAGATCAACATCAACGTGCTGGACGTCCATGTGCCGGGCTCGGACGACGACGAGGACGAGGACGAGGAGACGTCCGCCGGGAGCCCCCGGGTCCAGTGACGACGGCCGGGACGGCCGTCAGTCCTCGGTGAGGATGCCTTCGCGGAGCCTGGCGAGGATGCGGCTGATCAGCCGCGAGACATGCATCTGCGACACGCCCAGGCGCTCGCCGATCTCGGACTGGGTCATCTCGTCCCCGAACCGCATCTGGACGATCGCCCGTTCCCGCGCGTCCAGCGTCTCCATCAGGGGGGCGAGTGCGTGGAGGTTCTCGACGAGTTCCATGCCCGGGTCGCAGTCACCGGTGATGTCGGCGTGGGTCCGGCTCACTCCGCCCGGCCCGTCGCCCTCCGAGCCGTCGACGGGCACGTCGAGGGAGTGCGCGGTGTAGCCGTTGGACGCGACGACACCCTCGGTGACCTCCTCCTCGGTGATGCCGAGGTGCTCGGCCAGTTCGGCGACCGTCGCCTCACGGCCGAGGACCGTGGCGAGTTCCTCCTTGGATTTGGCGAGGGTGACCCGGAGTTCCTGCAGCCTGCGCGGCACATGGACGGACCAGGTGGTGTCACGGAAGAACCGCTTGATCTCCCCGACGATGTACGGGATCGCGAACGAGGTGAACTCCACCTCGCGGGCGAGGTCGAAGCGGTCGATGGCCTTGATCAGGCCGATGGTGCCGACCTGGATGATGTCTTCCATCTGGCCGTTGCCCCGGTTGCGGAAGCGGCCGGCCGCGAAGTGCACGAGCGAGAGGTTCATCTCGATCAGGGTGTTCCGCGCGTACTGGTACTGCGCGGTGCCCTCTTCGAGAGTCTGCAACCGGTCGAAGAACAGCTTGCTGAGCGCGCGGGCGTCCTTGGGCGCGACCTTCAGCGGATCCTCGATCTCCGGGAGCGCCTCCGTGCCGGTGCCGGCACCCTGTGCGTGCACTGATACGGATATGGTCATCGCGTTTCCTTCCCTTGCAGCGGTAGCTCTTGAGTTCCGTTCCTCAGTTCCGTGCGCGCGAATCAGCAGCTGCCCGGAGCCATGCGTTCCACACGTGTCCTGGCACAAAGGCCTTGTGGAGGGCCCGAACGGACGGTGTCTCAGACACCCGACCGCGGCACGCTCTCGTTCCAGGTACGGGAGAAGACCCGGCGGCCGTCCTCGTACCCGTCCAGGGTGGCGTCGACGTGGAAGTCGGTCTCGTCCGACGTCAGAACCGTCCGGGTCTCCACCCGGACGTCCCACGCGGGACGCCTGAACCGCATGGTCCAGGCGGACTCCCCCGTCACGGACCCGAAGTCGTCCGCGACGGAGGTGTACTTCTCGCACGCGCGCAGTCCGACCTCGATCCCGTTCTCCTCGTACCGCTGGAGTCCCCGGTCCTTCACGATGTCGAGTGTGGAGTGGTAGTCGACCAGGTTCCTCGACACGGTCCATGCCTGTTCGGGCTCGGTCAGCTGGGTGACCGGGGGCGGCGCGCACCCCTCGGGCTCGCCGAACGGGGCGGCGGGCACGGAGTCGGGCGCCCCGGCGGGGCGCACCGGCAGGGTGAGGGAGCTGCCGGTCTCGTGGACGCTCAGGGCGGCCGGTGCGGGGGACGGCCAGACCAGCGGCCAGTACGAGGTGGAGAGCGACAGGCGGATGCGGTGCCCGGCCGGGAACGCCTGGGCCACCCCGTTGAGGGGGATCCGGACCCGGTAGGTCTCTCCGGGGACCAGCGGTTCGGGCCGGTCCCGGCCCGAGCGGTGTGCCAGGTTGAGGACGCCGTAGGTCACCCGGGTCGCACGGCCGTCGGGCCGCACGTCGGACAGCCGTACGGCGATCTGGGCGTTCTCCCGGGACGAGGAGACCAGCAGGTTCACTTCGGGCGCGCCGAGGATCTCCAGGCGCTCCGGCAGCGTACGCGTGTCGAAGACAAGGGAGCCTCCGTCCTCCTCGCGCTGGTCGTAGGGCAGGTCCGGCGGGGCGTTGTACGAGGCCCACTTTCCGGCGAACTGGCCCACGGACAGCGGTGACTGAACGGTGTGGACCGGCCCGTGCGACGCGCTTGCCCCGGCCGGCGCGCTCTCCCGGCTCCCGGGGGGCGCGAGGGCGTGGTCCTTCAGCGGGTGGACCGTTTCGCGGACGTGCGGCGAGGGCCAGCTCGGCTCCCCCACCCACCGGCCCGGCCGGTCCTCGTAGGACGTGGACGGCGGCACGCTCTCCTGCATCCAGGCCCGGATCATGGGACCGTCCATGACGCCGTTGTCGACGCCCTTGAGCCAGTGGTCCCACCACCGCACGACCTCCTGGAGGTATCCGATGGCCGGCCCCGGCTCGCCCAGGTGGGGCAGCTTGTGCGACCAGGGCCCGATCAGGCCCTTGCGCGGTACGTCGACATGGCTCAGGAGCCGGGTGACCGCGTTGGAGTATCCGTCCGCCCAGCCGCTCGATGCCAGGACGGGGCAGCGCAGGTTCCGGTAGTCCTCACTGAGCGAGGCGTGGCGCCAGTAGGCGTCGCGGTGCTGGTGCCGCAGCCATTCGAGGACCCAGGGGCGGGCGGTGTCCAGCCGTTCGTGCCACATGTCCCGCCAGCGCTCGCCGACGACGTCGGGGTCGGGCGGACAGGTGGCGTAGGCGAACATCGTCCCCGCCTCGGCCAGGTTGTCGGACAGCATGGCACCGCCGACGTAGTGCATGTCGTCCGCGTACCTGTCGTCCGTGAAGGAGGCGATGACGATGGCGCCCAGGCTCGGTGGCCGCCGGGCCGCGACCTGGAGGGCCGCGAAGCCGCCCCAGGAAATCCCCGTCATCCCCGTGCTGCCGTCGCACCAGGGCTGTTCGGCGAGCCAGGCGAGCACTTCTTCGGCGTCGAGCTGTTCCCGCTCCAGGTATTCGTCGAGCAGGACGCCTTCGGATTCGCCGGTGCCCCGCAGGTCGAGGCGTACGCAGGCGTAGCCGTGACCGGCGATGTAGGGGTGGTTGATCGCGTCGCGGGTGGAGGTCAGGTCGTTCTTCCGGTACGGAATGGCCTCCAGGATCGCCGGGACCGGCTCCCGGTCCGAGGATGCCGGGCGCCAGATCCGCGCCGACAGCCGGACTCCGTCCGACATCGTGAGGGTGACGTGGTCCTCCCGCCTGACCGCGTACGGCAGTCGGCCGACGTGTCGCATACCGATGGTGTGCTCCTTCCTGTCCGGGGTCCTGTTCACGAGGTCGTGCGGCCGCGGCCGCCGGGGGCGGTGTCGTCGAAGGCGAGTCCGAGGGCGGCGACGCACTGGTCGAACTTGCGCCGGAGGCCGTTCTCGTCGTCCGCGCCGGTGAAGATGTGGGCGATCTCGTAGCTGTAGCTGTCCTGCTGCGACACCTCGGAGAGCTTCTGTCCCTCGGCGGGCACGATGTCGATGCGGACGCCGGGTATGTCCCGTTCGATGGCGGCGAGTGCGTCGGGGGTGGGGACCTGGTGCACGGTTCCGTCGCCGAACCACCGGTAGTACCACTTGGCGGCCATGCGGTAAGGGCCCCGGCCGCCGGGTGCCCCGGGATCCTCGCCGAGGGCCAGCCGGATCATCCGGTGGTGGTTGGGGATGCCGTCGACGTAGCCGAACAGCTCCGCGTGCGACTGGGAGTGCCGCGGGTTTATCTCCAGCAGGCTGATCGCCCCGGTCTGCGGGTCGTAGAAGTACTCGATGCTGAAGGTCGCCGCGTCCATGCCTATCCGGCGCATGGTCCGCTCGCTGACCTCGTGCAGCTCCTGGATGACCGGGGCCGGAAGAGTGCTCGGGTACTGGTGGCGCAGGAAGCAGGGCGAGTCGGGGTAGTTGATCGAGTCGAGCACCCCGTAGACGGTGATGTCGCCGTCCTTCGCATAGCCCTCGACAGCGACCTGGATGCCGGTCATGGCTTCCTCGGCCAGGCAGATCTGTCCCCCCACGCCCGACATCTCCGGGGGCAGGTCGAGCAGTTCGAGCACCGAGTCGAACGGCTTGCCGACCCGGCCGATCCCCTGCCGTATCTCGTCGACGGCCGTCCGGAACTCCGCCATGTCCTTCACGGAGTAGGCGAGTTCCGAGGAGTAGGCCAGAGCGGGCTTGAGCCACATGGGGAAGTCCACGCCCTCGGGCGGGCGGGGGTCCGGGCTTTCCAGGTCGACGCGGCCGAACTTCGGATACGCGTCGATGACCTTCTGCTGTTCGAGCCGGCTCCAGTACTTGTGCTCGCACTTGACGACGGACTCCAGGCTCGTCGTACGGGTGCCGTATTCCCTGCCGAGCATGGGAACGAGGGTGCTGACCGGGAAGTCCCAGTAGCCGACGATCGCGTCGACGGTGCCGTCGTGCGCGTCCAGGACCGCCCGGGCCCGGCGCATGAGATCGGCCACCGACACCTCGCCCTCCTGCAGTTCGCCGATGCTCAGCAGGGGGTGGAATCGGTACCTTGCGGCATCCGGTACGGAGTTCAGCGTCGGCAGGTTCGCCTCGTCGAGGCCGAGAACGAAGATGTTCTTCCGCTGCGGAGACACGGCGTGGTCCTCTCGTGGGGGGTCCACGGCGCGTACCCGCCGTCGCCTCCGCCAACCACGGGCCGGGGTCTGCTGCGGTGTCCCGGACCGCTCAGGAGGGGGTGTCGTGGGTGTAGAAGCCCTGGCCGGTCTTCACGCCCAGGTGCCCGGCGTCGACGTACTTCTTCAGCAGCTCACGCGGGCCGGCGGGCAGTGCGGGGTTCTCGGCGGCGTAGTGGTTCTCGATGTCCAGGACGACGTCGAGGCCCACCTGGTCCATCATCCGGAACGGCCCGGCCGGCGTGCCCATGTTGATCTTCCACATCTCGTCCACGTCCTGCGGGGTCGAGACTCCCTCCGCGACGACCGAGAGGGCCTCGCGCTTGATGGCGGCCCAGATGCGGTTGAAGATGAAACCGGTCGACTCCTTGTGCGCCTCGAAGGGGTGGACGCCGTACCGGGGCAGCCGGGCCTTGAGCAGGTCCATGATCGCGGGGTCGGTGTGCCCGTCGGACATGATGTCGATGGCGTTCTGCACGGGCGGCATGTAGAAGTGCATGTTCAGCACCCGTTCGGGGTGCTGGACCCGGTCGATGAACTCGCTCGTCGCGTACGAGGAGGAGTTGCTGGCCAGGATCGCGTCCGGGGCGGCTTCCCTGTCGAGTTCCCCGAAGATCTCCTTCTTCAGGTCCAGGCGCTCGGGCACCGCCTCGACCACGAGCCAGGCATCCGCCAGCGCGTCCGGCATGTCGTCCGTGATCACGACCCGCCCCGGCTTTCCGCCCTCGGTCCTCGCCGCGACCGGCGCCATGTTCTCGTCGAGATAGGCGCGTGCCGCGTCACCCGCCTTCGGTGACTTGTCGAAGATCCGCACCAGCCCGCCCTGCGTGGTGAACATCAACGCGATCCTGCGCCCGAGGGTCCCCGCTCCGATCACGGCGACCGGACGGTTCTCGATGTCGGTGGGGAGGGTGAAGGCCATGGTCCGTCCTGCTCTCGATGGCGCCGCACGGGATACCGGTGCGACGGGCGATGACTGCGTGCCCGCCCCAGCTTGGTGCGGCGCTCCCGGCCCGGCCATCGGGACGCGGCCAGGTGGCGGGTGGGACGCGTCCCTCGGGGCCTACACCGAGGGGCCGGGCGGGCGGCGGCGCCGCGGCCGTCGGGCGGACCACCGCAGTTCCGGCGGGGTGGCGACGGGGACCTCGGCGGTTCCGTCGTGCACGGCCTGTTCGGCGGCCTCGGCGCCGGCTCCGGTGAAGACGAGGATGTCGCGGGCGACCAGCCGGGCGCTCTCCCACGCGGCGACCGGGACCGCCGGTCCCGCTGCCGGGGCGTCACGGACGACGTCGAGGGCCCATCGGGTCGCGTGCCGCCGTACGGCAAGGCTCCCGGGGGCCGCGGCCAGGGCGCCCAGGGCCCCGGACAGTCCCCGTACCGCGTCGGCGAAGACGTCCCGGTGGGCCGGGTCGACGGCCTCGACACCGCGGATGAGGGTGAGGCAGCTGTTGGCCAGCAGATCCAGGTGCCGGGTGGCCGCGACCTCCTGGTGGACCGGCTCCTGGCGGCCCCGCCAGTGCGGGGTGCGCCGGACGACGGCGATGGTGTCGTCGCGCGTCGTGCCGAGGTCGTTCAACAGGGTGTACACGGGGCGCAGTTCCGCCCGGGGCAGGACGGCCCGTTCCTCCTCCGTGCCGTCCAGCGTCCTGGCCGTCAGCTCCAGCGCCCGGGCCAGGCCCGCCAGGGTGTCGGCCTCGGCACGCCGCAGCAGTGTGAGCGGGTGCGGCGGGAAGAGGAACTGGCTGAACACGAGCGCGACGCCCGCGCCGAGCAGCGCGTCCTCGACCCGGACGATGCCGGCCTGCTGCCCGGCCGCGACGGAGATGACCGCGCCCACCGCCGCCTGGGCCATCGTGATCCGCTCGCCGTCGAGGAGGAGTCCCACCAGGAGCGCGCACAGCACGGCCACGCCCACGGAGACGGGTCCGTTGCCCATGAGACGGAAGGCCAGCTGTCCGACGACGACGCCCGCGATGACACCGCTCACGACCCGCACCGCGTTGGTGCCGCGTCCTCCGACGGGGGTGTTGAGCGCGACGAGGGTGGCGATCGGGGCGAAGAGCGGGACGTGGTGGTCGAAGACGAGCCGGGCGATCCACCAGGAGAGCGCGGCGGCCGCGGCCTGTTGCAGCACCGGCCACAGGTTGGTCCTGACGCGGAGCCCTACGTCGTGCATGTCGTCCGGGTGCGGTTCAGGCGGAGTCGAAGAGGCGGCGGCTCGGCTGGTGCCACCGCTTCAGGCCCGGGAGCGCGTCGGCCGCCTCCGGGCCCCAGCTCCCCGGCGCATAGGGCAGCGGCGCCTCGGCGGGGGCCAGTACGGGGTCCACGATGCGCCAGCACTCCAGGATGCCGGGGAAGAAGGCGAAGCACTCGGGGTCGCCCACGACGGCTCCGTGGAGGATGTTCTCGTACGGGAGTTCCTGCCTGCCCAGGACCTGGGCGAAGTCGACTCCGACGGGGACGGTGACCGGACCGCTGTCGCTGTCGGGTTTGCGCAGCATCAGGTCCGCCCTGATGCCGGTGTCGCCGTCGATGCGGAAGCGGATGAGGTTGGAGGAGGGCTGCGTGTTCTGGCCGCCGAAGAGTTCCAGGGGCGGCTTGCGCAGTTCCACGACGACTTCGGTGGCGGACAGGGCCAGGGCCTTGCCGCTGCGGAGGTAGAAGGGCACGCCCGCCCAGCGCCAGTTGTCGATGAACAGGCGGGTAGCGAAGTAGGTCTCGGTGGTGGAGTGCGGCGCCACGCCCTCGACGTCCCGGTAGCCGTCGTACTGGCCGCGCACGGTCTCGGCCGGGTCCATCGAGCGGGTCGCGTGCAGGACGCGCCACTTCTCCAGGCCCTGTGCCCGGGCGTTGGTGACGCTCGGCGGGTCCATCGCGAGGAGGGCCAGGACCTGGAGCATGTGGTTCTGGACGACGTCCCGCAGGCAGCCCACGGCGTCGTAGAAGGAGCCTCGGTCGGCGACGTCGAAGTCCTCGACGAGGGAGATCTGGACGTTGTCCACGTAGGCGCGGTGCCAGATCGGGGCCAGGAGGGTGTTGGCGAAGCGGGAGACCATCAGGCTCTCGACGGCGCGGTTGCCCAGGAAGTGGTCGACCCGCAGGAGGTGGTCGTCGTCGAAGTGGGCGCCCAGATCGTCCTGGAGCTTCCGCGCGGAGGCGGTGTCGTGTCCGAAGGGCTTCTCCACGACCAGGCGGGCGTCGCGGTTGAGGCCCGCCCCGGCCAGCGCGGCGGCGACCGTGGTGAACAGGGCGGGCGGGATCGCCAGGTAGTGCGTGACGAATCCGAATCCGGTCAGGGCCTCACGCAGACGGGCGAAGGTGGCGGCGTCGGTGAAGTCGCCGGTGACGAGGGACAGACCGGCGGCGAACCGGGCGAAGACCTCCTCGTCGATGTCCGCTCCCCCGGCGGTGATCGCCTCGCGCGCGTGTGCGCGCAGTGCGTCGTCGTCCCAGTCGGTGGCCGCGACCCCGATGACCGGCACGGTGAGCCTGCCGGACTCGGTGAGCCGGTAGAGGGCGGGCAGCAGCATCTTCTTGGCCAGGTCGCCGGAGATACCGAAGAGCACCAGGGCGTCGGAGCGTTCGAGCTCGGGCGGGCTGATGAGGGTGTCGCTCATCGTGAGCGTCCTTTCTGCGGGACGGGGTGCCGGTCGGCGGCCGGGGCCGGACGTCAGACGGTCTTGGCGGGCTGGGTGTCGGGCGTGTGGCCGAAGCGGGACTGCAGCGCCGCCTCGATCTGCTCGGGGTCGCGGTCGCGGGTCTCCGGCACGTAGCGGCTGACGAAGACGAAGGCGAGGACGCAGATCCCGGCGAAGATCCAGAAGGTCTCGCCCTGGCCGATGGCGTTGGCCAGGGGCAGGAAGGCGAGGCTGATGATGAAGTTGGCGATCCAGTTGACGGCCGTGGACAGGCTGGAGCCCTCGGCCCTGACGGAGGGCGGGAAGATCTCTCCGAGCAGGGTCCAGAAGACCGGGCCGAGGCCGCCGGCGTACGCGGCGATGTAGATGACCATGAAGAGCAGGGTCAGCACCGAGTTCATCCCGACGATGAACGCCAGCCCCAGCATGAAGATGGACACGGCCATCAGGGCGAGCGAGACGAGGACCATGGGGCGGCGGCCCGCGCGGTCGACCAGGCGGATCGCGACGAGCGTCATGACGAGGTTGATGACGCCGATGAACACGGAGTAGAAGATCGAGTTCGACGCGTTCATGCCGGTCTGCTGGATGATGGTCGGTGCGTAGTAGATGATCGTGTTGATGCCGCCGAACTGCTGTACGGCGGCCAGGGTCAGCCCGACGACGAGGGCCGGCCGGACGTCCGGGGCGAGGAGCCGCCTGGCGCCCTGGCCGCCGGTGGCGGCGTTCTGCTTCCGCTTCTCGCGGTCCGAGCCGATCCGCTGCTGGGCGCGTGCGATCAGCTCGTCCGCCGTGGCCTCGTCGGTGACCGAGGCGATGCCTCTGCGGGCGCGTTCGACCTGGCCGTGGGCGATGAGCCACTGCGGGGACTCGGGCAGCAGCCACAGCGAGGACGCCACCAGCAGCGCGGCCGGAATCGCTCCGACGGCGAACATCGCCCGCCACATCTCGCTGCTCGCGAACGCGAGGTTGACGAGGTAGGCGACCAGGATGCCGAGCGTGATCATCAGCTGGTTCATGGTGAGCAGCCGGCCGCGGATCTTCGTCGGTGAGATCTCCGACAGGTAGACCGGTACGGTCGCCGACGCGGCTCCGACGGCGAGGCCGAGAATCACCCGGCCGGCCATGAGCATCACGTAGCCGCTCGCCGCGGTGACGATCGCCGTGCCGAAGATGAACACCACGCCGATCGCGCCCAGCAGCTTGCGCCGGCCGTACCGGTCGGACAGCCGGCCGGCCGAGGTGGCGCCGATCACCGCGCCGATGAGCAGGACGCTGACCACGCTGCCCTGCTCGAAGGAGTTCAGGTGGAAGTCCTTCTTGACGTAGAGCAGGGCACCCGAGACCACGCCGGTGTCGAAACCGAACAGGAAACCGCCCACGGCGATCGCGGTCGCCCACAGGGTGATCTTCCGCAGTCCCTCCGGCGGCACCTCGGTCAACGGCCCGTGGGTGCCCGGTTCCCTGGAGAAGCCCTGAACCATGTCATGTCCTCACATCTCGACAGCCCGTCGGGCCAACGTCACCACCCGAGGGCGGGCGGGGACATTTATGCGAGCAATCGAGTGATCAGATGGCCGCGTGCCGATGACGGCGCTCCCCCGGCGCCGGGCCTCGGCCTCAGCCGCGCCACCAGGGCGCGCGGACGACGTCGTCCTCGTCCGTGGCACAGCGGTTTCCGTTGGCCACCTCGCCGTGCGTGATGTCCCAGCCGACGACACCGTCGCCCTTGCGTTCCAGCTCGATCATCCGGGCCCGTTCGGCTCCGCCGCCGGTGTCGACGTCGCACCGGACCACGCCGGCCCAGGACCGTCCGTCCACGGCGGCGGTGAGGGACAGCAGGGGCAGCACGACGACCCCCAGCACGAGCACCGCGATCCACAGCACGTCGGCCGCGCGCTGAAGGCGGGTGCCGGCCTTCTCCTTCGAGCGTCTGCCGGTGGTGGCGTGGCGCCGGCCGGTCGCGTACTCGGCGATCACACCGAGCCGCACCACATAGGCCAGGACGCCGCAGGCAAGGCCCCACCACACGCCGTTGAAGGAGCCGACGACCAGGGCCAGTGCGGCCGGCACGAGCGCGGCGATGCCCGCGACCGCCGGGGCGGGGGTGTTCCGGCGGGCGGCCGCCCCGCCCCTGGCCGCGATGTAGGCGTAGACGGCGTGCGAGACGACCACGGCCAGCACCGTCGCGAGCAGCGGCTCGAACAGGAACATGTCGGTGATGATGTCGAACCAGTTGCCCGGCCCCATGACGGCCAGGGCGTCCCGGGCCGCGCCCCCGCCGCCGAGCGTCCACGAGAGTTTGAGTGCGGGAACCGCGGCCAGGACCGCCGGCACCGTCACATGTGCGGCGCTGCTCCGCCAGCCCTCCGCACGCTCCCGCTCGTCCATCCGGCCAATCTAGGGCCCGCTCCCCGGCGCCCCGTCCCGACACACGTGAGCGGCCGGGGACGTCCGCCCCGGGGGGGGGCGGCCTGGTTGTGCCGCCCCGCCCTCCCCGCCCCGGTCCCTATGGCGTGGAGGCGAAGACCCACCGGTTGGCGGCGAGCGTGTCGTCCTTCTCCGGGAGGGGGCCGCGGCCGTGCTGCCGGGTGAAGTCGAAGGGCGTGCGGACGGTCGTGGTCCACCCGCGCGCGGCCAGGTCCGCAGCGGAGTCCGGCCGGGGCTCCGCGTTGAACAGGGCCGACAGGTCGACGCCGATCCGCTCACGTACCACGGTGTGGAGGGGGTAGCCGAACTCCCCGGCAGGCTTCAGGCCCTCCTTCACCTCGTAGCACAGGGCGCTTCCCGCGACGCTGTGCGCGGCGATGGTGGCGATGAGATTCCGCTCCGCGTCGGGGGGCAGGTACGGCACCAGCCCCTCGGCCAGCCAGACCGTCGGCCGAGCCGGATCGAAGCCCGCCGCGGTCAGGGGCCCGATCCAGTCGAGCCGCATGTCCACGGCGATCGGGCGGCGTACGGCCTTCGGCTCCGCGTCCAGGGAGTCGAGGACCGCCTGCTTGAAGGCGAGGACCCCTTCCTGGTCGATCTCGAAGACCGTGCGGCCCGGCGGCCACGGCAGCCGGTAGGCGCGGGAGTCCAGTCCCGCGCCCAGGATGACGATCTGGTGGGCGCCGGCTGCCGCACACTCCAGCAGGAAGTCGTCGAACACCCGGGTGCGCAGCCCGAAGAAGCGCGCCAGCCTTCCCCAGAGCGGGTCGGTGTCCCGGCCGGGCACCTGGTCGGGGTGGACGGGCCAGTCGGCGGCGGCCCGGGCTGCGCGTACGAAGTGCTCGGCGTAGGTGTCCCTGGCCAGGGCGTCGGGGCGGCCGCACTCGATGGCGCGTGCGGCGGCCACCATCAACGCCGTACGCCCGACCCCTTCGTCCACACCGGTACGTTTGCCGATGGCCTCCACCATGCTTCCTCCGACCATGTGATGGGCACTCATGTCTGCGTTCACTGTTGATCTTCCGGACGAGTTCCTCAACTGCTTCTACATCGACGGGCACTGGGTCCCCGCCGCGTCCGCCCGTCGCGTCTCCCTCGTCTCCCCGGTCTCCGAGGAAGAGGTGCTGAGCCTGCTGCTGGCGAGCGGTGCCGAGGTGGAACATGCCGTGGCAGCCGCCCGTGCCGCCTTCGACACTGGACCGTGGCCCCGCATGACCGCCCCCGAACGCGCCGCGTATCTGCGGAGGTTCGCCGACGAGGTGCGCGGGCGCCTTACCCTGCTGGCCCGGCTGTGGACGGCTCAGGTCGGGGCTCCCGTCCGCTTCGCCCAGGGGCTCATCCACGCCGGTGAGGATCGGTTCGACCACTTCACGGAACTTCTCGGCGGGTACGCGTTCGGCGAGCGGCGCCCCACGCGGCGCGGCCATGCCCGGGTCGTACGGGAACCGGTCGGGGTGGCCGCGCTCATCGCCCCCTGGAACGCCACCTTCAACATCTTCGCCCACAAGGTTCCCGCCGCGCCGGCCGCCGGCTGCACGGTGATCCTCAAGTCCCCGGTCGAGAGCCCCCTCGACGCCCTGGTGATCGCGGAGGCCGCAGCGGCGGCCGGTCTGCCACCGGGGGTTCTCAACGTCGTCACGGCCGGTGCGCGGGAGTCCGCCGAGCTGGTGGCGAGTGCCGGTGTGGACAAGATCAGTTTCACCGGCAGTGTGCCCACGGGGCTGCGGATCGCCGAGGCCGCCGCCCGGCGTATGGCCCGGACGACGCTCGAACTGGGCGGCAAGTCGGCCGCGATCCTCCTCGACGACGCGGACCTGTCGACGGCGCTGTGCGCCCTCACCCCGTTCACGATGCCGTTCTCCGGCCAGATCTGCTTCGCCCAGACCCGCATCCTCGCTCCCCTGCACCGCACGGCGGAGGTCGAGGAGGCGTACGTGTCCGCCGTACGGAGACTGTGGGTCGGCGACCCCTGGGACACGGCGACCGACATGGGCCCCGTCCTCGACGCGCGCCAGTACGACCGTGTGCTCGGGTACATCGAGGCCGGCCGGGCGGAAGGGGCCCGGCTTCTCATCGGTGGCGGAAGGAGCCCCGGCTTCGACCGGGGGTACTACATCGAGCCCACCGTGTTCACACAGGCCGCACCGGAGATGACGATCGCCCGCGAGGAGATCTTCGGCCCGGTGGTGACCGTGCAGGGGTACCGCGACGTCGACGAGGCCGTCCGCCTCGCCAACGACACGGACTTCGGCCTGAGCGGCAGTGTGTTCGGCGCCGACGTCGAGCGTGCCTTCGAGGTGGCTCTCCGCGTGAAGGCGGGTCATCTCGCGGTCAATGGCTTCGAGATCTCGGCCGGCGTGCCGTTCGGCGGCAGGAAGCTGTCGGGACAGGGCCGCGAGGGCGGTCCCGAGGGGCTGGAGAGCTTCCTGGAGACCAAGGCCGTGTTCATGCCGACCCCCTAGAACGCGCTGCCGCGGGGCTCCGACCGGGCGGCGCGCACGCAGTCGAAAGCCTCGGCGGTGGCCGGGGCACCGTCGCCGGCATAGCGGGAGACCAAGGGGTAGCGGCACAGCTCGCGCGTGACCGTCCCGCCGGAGGCATCGGTCAGGGCGGCCGTCAGCGTGCCGGGGGCGCGCCCCTGCTCGACCCAGGCCCTGAGGGCGCCCAGGTCGTCGGTCCTGCCGCTGAGCCCGCAGTGGGCCGTGCCCGGGGCAAGGAAGAGCCGGTAGAAGTCGTCCACCCGGTGCGAGCCGCCCATCTGCCGCTCCACGCGCTCGCGGTAGTCCACCGTGCCCTGGGTGGGGATCAGCTGGTCGGCCTGGCCGTGCCAGGTGAGGAGCTTGCCACCGGAGTCGCGGAAGCCCGACAGGTCCGGGTCGTCGGAGCCGATCACGGAGCCGAACTCCGCCTGGGACTGCCGGAACAGCCGGGTGAACTGGCCGGAGGTGAGCGTCGAGGTGTCGAAGGAGGGCTGCTTCTTGACGAACGTCGCGACCCAGGCCGCCGGTACGGAGAACGGCGTGCCCTTGACGTTGCCGTCGTCGGGCGCGGACGCCGCCAGGGGCTCGAAGTCGGCGCCGACCGGCAGGCCGTACCAGAGCCTTCCGCCCGCCGTCGTGCGGGGACCGTCCCAGATCTTGCGTACGACGGCCGCGTCCGCCGCCGTGAAGACCCCTTCCTCGCCGTCGCACACGGTCTTCGTGCCGATCAGTTCGCGGGGGTCGTAGGCGCACCGGCTCACGTCGGCGACCAGCCCGTCCTTGGCCCCGTCGAGCGTGTCGCACGCCTTGAGGACGGCCTCGTTGACGGCTTTGAACTCGCAGGAGGTGGGGTAGGCCCGCTCCTCGTTCATCACGACCTGCGGCCACAGCGTCGCGACCTCGAACTCGTCCCAGTTGATCGCGGGTGCGCCGGCGAGAATGCCGTCGAAGTCGTCGGGGTGGCGCTGGGCCTCCATGTACCCCTCGCGGCCACCGGTCGAGCAGCCGTTGAAGTACGCGTACGAGGCGGCCCTTCCGTACACCTCGGCGACCACCTGCTTGGCGACCACGGCCGCGTCGTGCTGGGACCGTTCGGCGAAGTTCTTCAGCAGCGGGGTGTTGATCCTGCCCTTGCCGTCCAGCGCCCAGGTGGTGTCGAGGAGATCGCCGACGCCCGCGTCGGTGGTCGCGGCGGCATAGCCCTGCTTGACCGCGCCGGCCAGCCCCAGGCCGTTGTCCCCCGCCGCGTAGGCGCTGCCGCCGAGGGCCTGGAACCGTCCGTTCCACCCGGTCGCGGGCAGCCAGACCCGTACCTTCGCGTGGTCGCCGGCGCCGGGGTGGGTGAGCGTGAGCGTCACCTCGCAGTAGGCGGGGACATCGGTGACCGAGCCGGCCAGCGGCCCGGACTCCACCTCGACGGTTCCGCCCGCCTGTCGCACCGCGGTCACGTGCTCCACCTCGGTGCCCGCCGGGGGCTTCACGGACACGGCCGAGCAGTTGAGGGGCGCGGAACCGGCGGCCACGGTCTCCGCCGACGCCGTCGGCAGGAACACCGCCGCCGCGATCAGCGGGAGGCCCGCGGCGAGCAGGACGGGAGTGCGTTTCATGACGTTCTTCCTGTTCAGGGTCGTCTGCAAGGAGGTGTACGGGAAGGTGTCCGGGCCGGGGGCGGGTGCCTCTCCGGTGTCCGGGCGGATCAGAAATCCGTCGACGCGGCGACGAGCGCGGCGGCGCGCTCCGCGATGCCGTAGACGGTCGCGTTCGTGTTGCCGGAGACGATCGACGGCATGACGGAGGCGTCGGCGATGCGCAGGCCCCGCAGACCTCGGAGCTTCAACTGCTCGTCGACCACGGCGCCTTCGTCCGTGCCGATCCGGCACGTCCCCACCGGATGGAAGTACGAGGCCGCCGCCGCTCTCAGGTACGCGCCGATCTCCGCGTCGTCGTTCACCTCCGGGCCGGGGACCACCTCGGCGCCGCGCCAGGTGTCCAGGGCCGACGCGCTCCCGATGGTCCTGGCCGCCCGGACCCCTGCCACCATCGCCGCGAGGTCCCGGGCATCGGCGTAGTAGCGCGGGTCGATGAGCGGGGAGTCGGTGGGGTCGGCCGAGGCCAGGCGGACCGTGCCGTGGCTGTGCGGGCGCATCAGCGAGACGTTGAGGGTGTATCCCTCCCCCGGGCCGGTGAACGCGCCCGCGTACTGCGGGACGTCGACGAAGATGATCTGCAGATCGGGGGCGTCGACCCGGTCCGAGCTGCGCAGCAGCCCGAGTGCCTCGCCGTGGTTGTTGCGACCTGCGGGCACGGGGCGGGCGGCGGAGTACACCACGCTCGCCATGACGTGGTCCTGGAGGTTGGCGCCGACGCCGGGAAGCGGGTGCACCACGTCGATCCCGGTCGCCCGCAGATGTGCCTCGGGGCCGATGCCGGACAGCATCAGCAGGTGCGGGGTGCCGATCGCGCCGGCCGCGAGGATCACCTCCCGGGCCGCTCCGACGGCGACCTCGTCCCCCTGGGCGTCGCGGTAGAGCACGCCCGTGCACCGGTCTGCGGTGATCCGGACTCGGTGCACCGGCGCGTCCGTCACCACGGTCAGGTTGCCCCGTCCGGCCGCCGGGCGGAGGTACGCGTCGGCGGCGCTCTGCCTGCGCCCTCCGACGATGCTCAGGTCCGGCAGGCCGAACCCCTCGTCCAGTCCCGAGCTGATGTCCCGGGCCCGGGGGAAGCCGGCCTCGGCCGCCGCCTCCAGACAGTCCGTGAGGACGGGGCTGGGACGGTGTGCCGGAGCCGTTCTCAGGGGCCCGTCCTGCCCCCGCGCCCCGGCGTCACGGCCATGGGCGCTCTCGCTCCGCTTGAGATACGGGAGCAGTTCGTCGAAGCCCCACCCCTTCGCCCCGGCGTCGGCCCAGGCGTCGTAGGCGGAGCGGTGTCCACGGGTGAACACCATGGCGTTGATGGCCGACGAACCGCCGAGCCCGCGCCCTCGGGCCAAGGGAATCGACGTGCCCGTGAACGCCTGCTCGGTGGTGCGCTCTCCCCAGTTGCGCCCGGTACCCAGAAGGGTGGGCCAGGCGGGCGGGAGTGATAACGCGCCGCCGGGGTCGTCGTCGCCGCCCGCCTCGATCAGCAGGACGCTCACCCGGCTGTTCTCGGACAGCCGCGCCGCCAGCACGCTCCCTGCCGTACCGGCGCCCACCACGACGTAGTCGTACTCCACGGTCTGGGTCATGAGATCCCTTTCATGCGTCACCGGTTAAGGTGGTGACGATGCTGTCACGGCCCCTCACTCACTGTCAAGGAGGCAGGGTGGGTGACAGCGGGCCCCGCGCCCCAGTCCTTGCCGCGCATGGCAGTCACCTGTCAAAATGGTGATGTGAACCTCAACCATGTCTTCGTCTGCGGAAACCCGGCCCTCGACTTCGCCGCGACCCTTCGCGCGCGCCGTTCGGCGCGGTTCGAGATGTTCGTGACCCCGGACCGACTGGATGCGTGGTACCTGGAGTCCGGCGTCGTCGACACGGTCACCCCCGGTGACGAGAGCGACGTGGAGCAGGCGAGAGCCGTGCGGGAGGCCGTCTACCGGCTGGTCACGGACCGCCGCCTCGGAGCCCCGTTCGACGAGGCCGCCCTCGGCATGCTGAACCAGGCCGCGCGCAGGCCCTCCGCCACCCCCCAGCTCACCCAGTCCGGGCGGGCGACCGCGGCCACACCGGAGCAGGCGCTGTCGACGGTCGCCCGACTGGCGGTCGAACTGCTCAGCGGGCCGGACGTGCCGCTGATGAAGGAGTGCGGCAACCCGGAGTGCACCCGCGTCTACATCGACCGCTCCCGCGGGATGCGCCGACAGTGGTGCGGCATGGACTCGTGCGGGAACAAGATCAAGGCCGCCGCCTACCGCGCCCGCAAGAAGAGCGCGCCCGCCGCCACGGCCGCGCACTGACGGAACCCCGCTCGACCGCGGCTCGGCGGCCGCCCCGCGTCCGCACTGCCCGAGGCCGGCGAAGTGCCGGGACCTATCCGATCTGTTCGGCCAGGGCGACGATGATGCCCGACGGGCCGCGAAGATTGCAGAGCCGGTAGGCGTTCTCGTACTGCGCCACCTCGCCGAGGAGTTCGGCGCCGTGGCCGCGCAGACGGGCGATCGTGTCATCGATGTCGTCGACGGCGAACATGACGCGGTGCAGGCCCAGCGTGTGGGGCGGCGGGTTGAGCGGTCCGGCAGTGACCGCCTCGGGGGCGTGGAACTTCGTGAGCTCCAGCTTTCCGTCGCCGTCCGGGGTGCGCATCATCGCGATGGCGCTGCGAACCCCGTCGAGGCCGAGCATCCGATCCGGGCAGGCCCCCGCAATCTGCGCTTCACCTTCCAGCTCCATGCCGAGCTCGGCGAAGAAGGCGACGGAAGCCTCCAGGTCGTCCACAACGATGGCCACGTTGTCCATCCGCCGAATCGCCACGGGGTGCTCCTTCTTCCTTCGTCGAGCAGGTCTGTCTTCCTGCTCCTTGTACCCCTGGGACGGAGCCGGTGCCGCGTCCTCGACAGCCGGAGGTGCCGAAGTTCTGAGTGCGTGCGCCTGAAGCGGGATCCGGCCCCTGACTCACGGCGCGGCAGTGTCGCCGGCCGCCCCCGCTCTCGTCACGCACGTCGGACATCTTCCCGTGCCACTCGCGGGGAACAGGTGCCGGTACACCGTCACACGGTTCTCGCGAATGCCACAGAGCGTGGCCCCCTCCCCCAGAGCGTGCTCCACAGCCGGTTCCCCGATCTCGCGGCACGCAGCGAACGGCAGTGGCTTGCACACGACCGGACTCCCCAGAGATCGGAGGCAATGCCCCATGTTCAGCAGGGCTGCCACTCTCGCATGACGGCCGGCCTCCCCGGATCCCCCCATACATCGCGCCGCCGCACGCCTCTGCGGCGGGGCGACGGCGCGCAGCGCTCCCGGAAACAGACTCGTCACCGTCTTGACCGGTGACGGCAAAAGCTGCCATGATTGCGTCACCACCTCAACCAGTAACGCTCGTTGAGCCGTCCCATGAACCCCGAGCAGCTACTCGGCGCCGGCTGGGCCGCATGCCTTTCGGCGCCGCGCGCCGCGCATGACGGTCACCCAGGTGTGCATGTATGTGTGTGACGTTCGGATCGCTGACCGAAGGCTGGAGCCCGCCCATGGACGATCAGTTAACCCCTGGCACAGAGCAGCCGACCCCCCGGGTGGGCACTCCGCCCGTGGACCCGGCCCTCGCGCTCGTCGAGGCGGCCCGCGCCGTCTCGCCCGTGCTGCTGCGGGACGCGGACACCGCCGAGCGGGAGAGCCGGCTCACCCACGCGACCGCGCAGGCCCTGCGCGAGGCGGGCATGTTCCGCCTCGGTGTGCCCAAGAGTCTCGGCGGACACGAACTCCCCGTCACCGGCTGCGTCGACGTACTGGCCGAGATCGCCCTGGCCTGCCCCTCCAGCGCGTGGATCGTCATGCTCTCGTACGGCGCCCAGCAGATCGCCGCGTCCTTCGGCGACAAGGCCCGTTCCGACCTCTGGGGCGAGAGCCCGGACGTTCCCATGTGCGGTGTGTTCAGCGGTGCGGGGGCCACGGCCGAGCCTGTCGAGGGCGGGCTTCTGGTCTCGGGCCGGTGGCCATGGGCATCCGGCTGCCATCACGCGGAGTGGGGTGTGCTCGGGGTGCCTCGGACCCGGCACGGCGACAGCGGGCCCGGCGGCCCGGGTGTCGCGCTCGTCCCCGTCGGGGGCCTGACCACCTCGGCCACCTGGGACATGGCCGGCATGCGCGGCACCGGAAGCGACACACTCGTCGCCGACCGAGTGTTCGTCCCGTACGACAGGATCCGGGGCTTCTCCGACGTGATGGCGAGCGGCCCCGGACCGGCGAACCGCTGTACCGCGTCCCGCCGGGATCGCTCACCCTGACGTCCCTGGCCCCCGCACTCGGGGCCGCACGCGCGATCTTCCGGCTGACGATGGAGACCGTCGACAGCGGGAAGCCCATGGCCATGTCCCTCCACGGGCGCCTGGCCGACTCCCCCAGCGTCCAGGCCGCACTTGCCGACGCGGCCACACTGATCGACTCGGCCCACCTCCACCTCATGCGGTCCGCCGAAGCGGTCGACACGGCAGCGGCGCCGACGGACGACGCCCCGACCCTTCTCGACCGGGCCCGGGTGCGCATGGACGTGGGCCACGCCTCCACCTGTCTGCGGCAGGCGGTACAGCTGCTGCTCACGGTGAGCGGCGCGGGCAGCTTCGCCCGGACCCGGGTCATCCAGCGCTACTGGCGCGACATCGAGACGGCGGCCCGGCACCCCACGCTGAACCCCGGTCTCGCCCGGGAGATGTACGGGCGGGCACTGGTCGGCGACGAACGGCCTGTCAGCCCCATGGTCTGACCCTGGCCCGGACGCACTCCCCGGCCCCCGCACTCCGCAGACTCCACGACTCGGCGCACAGCCCCCGGGCGTCAGCGTCATCACGGCATACGACCCGCACCACGGAGGACTTCAATGATCGACAGGCGTACCTTCGGCACGGCCGTCGGCCTGGGCACGAGTGCGGCCGCCGCAGTCTCGCTCACCGGTCCGCAGAACGCCGCGGCTGCCACCCGGAAGGCCGGGGCCGGTTCGGCGTCCGCCTCCGCCGACCCGGCAGCCGGCACGCACACATCCTTCAGCAGGGTGAAGCAGGTCAGGGCCGGACTGCTGAACGTCGGCTACGCCGAGGCCGGTCCCGCCCACGGCCCCGTGGTGATCTGTCTCCACGGCTGGCCGTATGACATCCACAGCTACGTCGACGTGGCTCCCCTGCTCGCGGCGCGGGGCTACCGCGTGATCGTCCCCTTCCTGCGCGGTCACGGTACGACGCACTTCCTCTCGCCCAGGACGTTCCGCAACGCCCAGCAGTCGGCGGTCGCCCTCGACATCATCGCGCTGATGGACGCACTCAAGATCGAGAAGGCGGTGCTGGCCGGTTTCGACTGGGGATCGCGTACGGCCGACATCATCGCGGCGCTGTGGCCCGAGCGCGTCAAGGCGCTGGTCTCGGTGAGCGGCTACCTCATCACCGATGTGGAGGCTCAGCAGACGCCTCTGGAGCCGGCGGCCGAGCACACCTGGTGGTACCAGTACTACTTCGCCACCGAGCGCGGGCGCCTGGCCATGGAGGACAAGGACCACCGGCCGGACCTGTGCAGGCTCGTCTGGGACACCGTCTCCCCCACCTGGGACTTCGACGACGCCACGTTCGCCCGCACCGCCGCCGCCTTCGAGAATCCCGACTATCCCGCGATCGTCATCCACAACTACCGCTGGCGGCTCGGTCTCGCCGAGGGTGAGCACCGCTACGACCGTTACGAGAAGCTGCTGTTCGCGAGGCCGACGATCAGCGTGCCGACCGTCGCCCTCGACGCGGAGCGCGACCCGTTCACGGCGCCGGGCGAGGGCACCTCGTACCGTGACCGTTTCACGGGCCCGTACGCGCATCGGACGCTGGCGGGCGTCGGCCACAACCTGCCGCAGGAGGCGCCCACAGCGTTCGCCCGGGCCGTCGTCGATGCGGACCGTCTCTGACCCGTACCGCCCCTACGGCAGAACGCCGTTGCCCGCTGTCGAGCCCCATGAGAGCATCAAGGCTCAACGGTCCGTCTCCTTTCCTCTGCGCTTCACGCGCACATGAAAGAGCGCGGGCCGTTGCCATGTTCACGGTTGGGAAATCCGTCAAGATCTGCGAATGGCAGGTGCGGTTTGATGTACACGACAGAGCCGGCAGAAGCGCGTATCGAGGATGCGGGCACCGCTTTGGTTGTGCCTTCCGCGTTGCTGGACGGTGAAATGGCCGATTTGGCCAGGGACTTCTTCGGGGCCACCGTCACGCCGGAGGACCTTGCCTCTGGTTCGGCCGACCTCACGCGGAAGACGGTCTATCTGTGTGGCGACATATCCGCGATCAGCGGCCACCAACTGCGTTCGGCCGAGCGCATATTCGTGGTACGGGAGCTGTCACACGGATACCGCGAGGATGCCGACGGAGCGTGGCCCGTCATCGGCCTCGGCCGCGTTCCCGTCCACGTACACGGTGCGGGCGTGTACTACCGACGCTTCTTCGACCTCCGT
This sequence comes from Streptomyces sp. ITFR-16, assembly GCF_031844705.1. Lineage (NCBI taxonomy): Bacteria > Bacillati > Actinomycetota > Actinomycetes > Kitasatosporales > Streptomycetaceae > Streptomyces > Streptomyces sp. ITFR-16. Next base: position 7,753,293 of record NZ_CP134609.1, on the reverse strand, counting down.
GACGACCACTTCGGACGGATCAGCGCGGAGCACACATTCCAGTCCCTCACGGAATCCACCAAGCCGGGAACAGCCCACCGCAGCGGGATCTATCTGACGCCGGTCACACAGAACGGTGACGAGCTGCATTTCCGCCTGCTGCGCTGCTCGACGAATCTTTCGGGTCCGACCGAGGGCTTTCGTCAGACCGACACGCGCATCGTCGAGGATCTCAACCGCGAGGCCGCGTCCGTCTTCCGGAACCACGCGCCGCTGAATCACGTCCTCGCGCAGATCTACCACAACACCCGAGCCACACCCGAGCGCAAGCAGTCCAAGGCCAGGATCTCGGCCCATGCGGACAAGACCAAGGACATGCCCGCCAACGGCATCATGGCCTTCTGCACCTTCTATGACGGGCTCGACAAGCTGCGGCCCCTGGCCGAAGACCCCTTCGACTACGGCGTGAAGCGTGCCAGTGGGCTGACCAGGCTCCATTTCCGCCTCAAGGAGCCGACCGCAGAACGCGACGGGGTCTCGCTCCCGGCGCAGTTCACGGTGACGCTCTATCCCGGCTCCGTGTTCTTCATGCCGCTGTCGACCAACCGCCTGTACACGCACGAAATCCGGCCCTCGACGTTGGATGCCTCCATGCTCCCGACCCGCCTGGGGTACGTGGTGCGCTGTTCCAGCGCCGAGGCCGTTCACAAGCACGGCCACACGTTCCTCAAAATGGCCGGAGACCTGGTGAAGCTGGGGCCACCCACACCGGCCGGCATGGACGAGCTGCGCCGGCTCTACGCCGAGGAGAACAGGACCTCGTCGTTCATCGACTACGGCGACGACATTCTCTTCAGCATGAATACGGGAGACTATGGTGCACCCCGAGCCTAGGTTCTCGGAACGGATCATCTCGTGTGCTCTGCCGGGCGGGGACAACCTCTTCGCGGAGCTGTCAGCGTCGGCTCATCTGGAAGACGCGGGAAAGGGCCGGCGCGGCGCCGTCCTGACCAGGATCGACGAGGCGGGCGGTGTGCCTCTCGTACGCACCACTACCCGATACGGCAACCCGGCGCAGCGTTTCCGGGCGGTGCACGAACGGCTGGCGCGACAGGTTCAGGAGCGTGCCGAGCTCTCGGTCGGATTCAACAATGCCCTCATCGAGAGCTACACGAACGCCTACAGGACCATGGGCAGCCATTCCGACCAGGCGCTCGATCTCGCCGACGACTCGTTCATCGCCGTCTTCTCCTGCTACGAGCATCCCGAGGTGAACCCGCCGAGGAAGCTGATCTTCGAATCGAAAGATCCTGTCGGCGAGAGGTTCGAGATCCCTCTCGCTCACCACGGAATCGTCGCGTTCTCCGTTGCCTCGAATCGGAGATTCAAGCACAGAATCGTCCTGGAGGCGCCCGCCCTGACGGCGGACAACCAATGGCTGGGTATAACGTTTCGAACGTCAAAAACCTTTGTACGGTTTCGCGATGGAGACGCGTACCTCCCGCAGGGGGCGCGCCTCGTATCGGCCGACGACCACCAGAGCCGCGAGTTCTACCGAATGCGGCGCCGTGAGAACCATGAAACGGACTTCGTCTACCCCCAGCTGACGTACACCGTCAGCGAGAGCGACCTGATGCCGCCCGTGTGACGTGAGGCGTGCCCGCAGGCATCACCGAGAGGAACAGCACCCGTGACTGAATGGCAGCTGACCAAGACATTCCGGAGCACGTCCGGCGAGGTCCGCTGGGAAAGGCTCGGAGAACGCGGCCGGGATCCGGTCGTCCTCCTCCACGGCACCCCTTCTCCTCGTATGTCTGGCGCGGCATCGCCCGCTCGCTCGCCCGCCACCACGAGGTGTTCGTGTGGGACATGCCCGGTTACGGAGCATCGGAGAAGTCCGCCGGCCAGGATGTCTCGCTGGCCGCCCAGGGCAGGGTCTTCACCGCGCTCCTGGCCCACTGGGGCCTGGAGGAACCTCTTGTGGTCGCCCACGACTTCGGCGGGGCCGTCTCCTTGCGGGCGCATCTGCTGCACGGCGCCCGCTACCGCGCTCTCGCTCTGGTCGACCCGGTCGCCCTGGCGCCCTGGGGGGTCGCCGTTCTTCCGTCTCGTCGGCGCGCACTTTGCGGTCTTCGAGCAGCTGCCGCCCCCGCTGCACCGGGCGCTGGTGCGCGAGTACGTGAGTTCGGCCAGCAGCCCCGGGCTGCACCCGGCCGTCCTCGACCGGCTCGTCCGGCCCTGGCTCGACGACCTCGGCCAGGCGGCGTTCTACCGGCAGATCGCCCAGGCCGACCAGCTCCACACCGACGAGGTGCAGGACCGGTACGGCGAGATCGACATCCCGACACTGGTGTGCTGGGGCGAGGACGACACCTGGATTCCCGTGGCGAAGGGACGCGAGCTCGCCGCCCGCATCCCGGGGGCGCGCTTCGAACCCCTCGCGGATGCGGGCCATCTCGTCCAGGAAGACGCACCCGCAGAACTCACCGCCGCTCTCCTCGCCTTCCTGCGGCGCAACCCCGTGTGAGCCGGGCCGAGGCCCTGTGCGGCTCGTGGGAGTCGGGTCTTCAGAGGTCGAGGGCGAGACAGGAGTAGTGGTTCCACGCGCCCTCGGGGTTGTAGCGATCGCTTGCCCCGTCGGCCGGAGCGGCGACTTTCACCTCGACCATGTCCTCGGACCTGACGCGCTCGGGCAACTGCCCGAAGCGGGCGTGTCGTGCCACTGCGGCACCGTCCGTCATGCCTTCGGTCTTCATCGTGGATCTCCGCTCGCTCGATGCGGATGTGCCGTACCGCTTGGGTGATTCGAGCTTGCCCCGCCCCGCGTCACCTGTCAAGCCGGTGACGCGGCGAGTGGCCCCGCAGTCGCGCCTGAGGCGCGGAACTCCCGCTCGGCGAGCGTCAATCCCCGTTCGGGAATCCCCTCGGAGCGTGAAGAAGGGTCACACTTTAGGTGACAGATCGAACACGTGGAGTGATGTGCGGTCATAAGGTGTGCGTGCCGGCGTTGCCCCGGCCCGTCCGCTCGCCGCTCTCAGAAAGATGCGCCATGACCACGATGCACGACGACGTCTTCAGCGATGAGATCAAGGAGCTGGTGGGGACCGTCGTTCGCCTGGAGAAGGACGCCAACGCCAAGACCGTTCTCCTGACCGACAGGAACGGGCAGCTGCTGGCCTGCGCGGGCGAGGTCGATCAGATCGACGCGGGCTGGCTTCCCGCACTGGTCGGGGAGGGCCCCGCTGCGGCCGGTGCGGCGACGAGGGAGCTGCGTGACGGGGGAAGCCTCGCGGTGCTTCCCCGGCAGGGGCAGCCCGACCACGCCCACGTACAGATCGCGGCCGAGCGCTTTCTGCTGGCCGTCGTCTTCGACGACCGCTCCTCCCTCGGGCTGGTCCGGCTCCGGTCCAGGAAGGCGGCCCAGGAGCTGAACCGCACCTACGAGGAGCTGGCGAGGAAGGCCGCCGCGGCCGGGGGCGACGCGGTGTTCGGCGAGATCACCGACGAGGACATCGACGCGTTCTTCCAGAGCTAGGGCAGGACGGGACCGGCGGACTTGCACCTCACGCGACGTCAGGGAGCATGGTGGGTGCATGAGCATCGACCGGACATGGAAGGTCGGAACGCTCGCTCAGACGAGTGGGCTGACCGTCCGCACCTTGCATCACTGGGACAAGATCGGCCTTCTGAGTCCGTCCAGGCGCACGGACGCCGGGCATCGCGAGTACGGCGAGCAGGACGTGATCCGCCTGTATCAGGTACTCGCGCTGCGTCGTCTCGGGCTGGGGCTGGAGAGCATCGCCACATGCCTGGACGTGGGCGTCGACCCGGTGAGGCTGATGGGCGATCACCTGGCCGGTGTCGAGGCCTCGATCGCGTCTCTGGAAGCCCTGCGGGAGCGGCTGGCCCACATCCACGGCGAACTGGTCTCCGACCGGGCACCGGATGTCTCCACATTGTTCGGGGTGCTCCAGACCATGGGCAGCGCGGGGCCGGAGAGCCGGCAGGCGCTGCTGCGCCACCTCGACGACGACCAGGTGCGGACTCTGCACGACCGTGCGGCGGCGCTGGGCCCTGCCGCGCATTACCTGCTGGACGTCGAGTGGCCGGAGCTGTACCGCAGGGCCGAGGCACTGCGCAGCTCCGGGGTGGAACCGACGGCGCCCGAGGTGAGGAAGGTGGTGGAACGCATGGACGAGCTCAGCTCGCTGTTCACCGGGGGCGACCGCGGGCTCTCGGCTGCGGTGCGGTCCGCCTGGCGCGACGATCCGGCCGCGATGTCCGGTGACCCCGAGGCCCCGGCCGACGCCTGGCACGACCTCACCGCCTACCTCGACCGCGCACGCTCCGCCGCATGACCGCCCTGGCCCGGCAGCCACGTGCCCCGTTCAGCCCCCGCCCCGCTCGACCGATCCCCGAGGAGGGTTCGTGACCCGTCGCCTTCGCATCGGCATCTCCGTCTCCGCCGCCCTGCCCACGCTCGTGGCGGCACTCGTCGTCCTCACACTCCTGGCGATCGGCGGGGTGGTGCCCTGGGCGGTCCTCCCCGCCGTCCTTCTCGCCATCGCCGTCCAGGCGTTCATCATGTTCGTCCGGCTCGGACGCGTGGCGTAGGAACCCCGCCCGTCGAGACCGTCCCGGCGCTCCACCGTACGGGGCAGTGGCGTCCCGGCCGCCGGATCGGCGAGGTGGTCGCGTATGACGTGCGGATCCTCCCCGCGTACCGGCCGCCCGGGCGGCCGACCGTCGATCGCAGCCACCAGCCACCTCGCCGAGTTCGAGCAGTTGCCGTGCCTCCTCGAGTGAACGCCGAGGAGGGGCGGCCTGAGGCCTCGTGGACCGCCGTTCGCTTCGTCAATCGTCATTGGTCATAGAATCGTGCCGTGAGCAGCGAGGATGCCGCCCTTGAGGCGTTGGTCGTACTGGGTGACCCCGTGCGGCGCGGACTGTACCGGCATGTCACCGCGACCCCCGGCGAGGTGGGGCGGGACGCGGCGGCCGAGGCGGTCGGGGTGTCCCGTTCGCTGGCCGCCTTCCATCTGGACAAGCTGGTCGACGCCGGGCTGCTGGAAGTGTGTTTCAAGCGGCTCTCGGGGCGCAGCGGCCCCGGGGCCGGGCGGCCCGCGAAGATGTACCGGCGGGCGGAGGGCGAGCACGCGGTCTCCGTGCCGCCCCGCTCGTACGACACGGCGAGCCGGCTGCTGGCCGAGGTGGTCGAGCGGGCCGGGCTCGACGGGGAGTTGCAGGCAGCGGCGAAGAAGGCCGGCGAGGCGGAGGGCAGCGCCTCGGACGGCGGGACCGACCCGGTCGAGGTCCTGCGCTCACGCGGTTACGAGCCGTTCTGGGACGGCGACACGCTGCGGCTCAACAACTGTCCCTTCCACGCGTTGGCCGACCAGTTCCCCGCCCTGGTGTGCGGCATGAATCTGGCCGGGATCGAGGGACTGCTCACCGGATTGACGGATGGTCAGAGCTGGAGTGCGGCCATGGATCCGCTCCCCCAGGGCTGCTGCGTCGCCCTGCGTCTCACGGAGGAAATCTAAAAAAGCATTCGTTGACTTTAGAAGGTTCACCCGGGCATGCTGGACCGCGTGAACGACTTCCACCTTGCCCAGGTCAACGTCGGGCGGATTCTCGCCCCGCTCGACAGTCCACAGCTGGCCGACTTCGTCGCCCAGCTCCCGGAGATCAACGCCGTCGCAGACGCGGCCCCCGGATTCGTCTGGCGCATGGTCGACGACGGCGGAGCCGACTCGACCGGCCTGCGTCCCGAGAACGACGACGCGATGCTCCTGATCAACTGCTCGGTCTGGGAATCGGTCGACGCGCTGCGCGACTTCACCTACCGCAGCGGGCACCTCAAGGTGCTGGCGCGCCGCCGGGAGTGGTTCGAGCGGCTGGCCGACTTCCACCACGCGCTGTGGTGGGTCCCCGCCGGACACCGCCCGAGCGTCGAAGAGGCGATGGACCGCATCGCCCTGATCCGCTCGGCCGGCGAGGGGCCGGACGCCTTCACCTTCCGGGCTCCGCACCCGCCTCCGTCGAGGCTGCCGGTGAGGTGACCGGCGGGCACAACCGCCCGGTCCTGCCCGGGGAGGGCGGCCAGCCGCCACGGCACGGCGGGATCAGCCCAGCGCCGCGCCGAACACCGAGCGGTGGGCGGCCGTGAACGCGTGCTCGCGCCGGGACCACGCGATGCGTTCCGCGATCTGCGCCTCGGTCCCGAGGCGAGGTGCGCCGGAGCCCAGCTGTCCGCGCCACCACTCCGCGTTGCGGGACTGGCGATCGAGCATCGCGTCGGGGAGGCGGGCACGGGACAGTCCGTCGAGGCCGTACGCGTCGGCCAGGAGCCGCACCTGGGCGGCCTGTTCGGTGACGGGCGGCGCACCGGACTTGGAGGCGACGCACCACGTCCACGCCAGGTATCCGAGGTCGTCCAGCGGGTCACCCGGCGCCGCTGTGTCGAAGTCGATGAACGCGACCGGGAGGCCGTCACGGAAGACGGTGTTGTTCGGGCCGGGGTCGTGGTGGCAGACAACGGGATGCGAGCCGGTGAGCGGGCTGTCACGGGTGGCGTCGTGCAGCCCGCGCAGCAGGGTTCCCGCCGCCCGGACCTGGGCGTCCGTCCAGGTCCGGAATCCGGCCGACACCCAGCCGTGCAGGTAGGTGAAGGAGTCACGGCCCGCGGCGTCACGCCCGAGGTGGCGCGGTGCGCCGGTGAAGCCCCGCGCTGTCAGATGGGCGAGCAGGCACGCGACGAAGGGCGACGCGGGGCCGGCGGGGCGCCGCACCGTGTCGCCGACCCGGACCACGCCCTGGGTGATGCGACCGCCGCTCAGGGGCACTTCGTCCTCCACAGCGGCCATCCTCCCAGCGCGGTTGAGATCACGCCGGGTATGACGCGCATCCTGACCCGCGGCGACCCGGAATCCGTGCTGGAGCCGGCAGCCTGTGTCGCCGCCCTCGACGAGGGGTTCCGCTCCACCGACCCCTGGTCGGGGGCGGGAGAGCGGGTACGGACGGACCTGCCGTTTCCCGGCACCGCCACGGCCCTGATCCCCGGGGTGCCGCCCGGGATCGACGCGTACACGGTGAAGGTGAACGCGAAGTTCCCCGGCGCCCGGCCGGCCCTGCGCGGCGTGATCTGTCTGCACAGCGGCCACGACGGGGAGCTGCTGGCGCTGCTGGACTCCGCCACCATCACGGCGTGGCGTACGGGGCTCGCGGCGGCCCTGGGTACGCACGTCCTGACGAACCCCGGCCCCGGAGCGGGCACGGCGCTCGGGGTGATCGGAGCGGGTGCCCAGGCGGAGCTCATGGTCCGTGGGCTGCGAGAACTGCGCGGCATCCACGAGGTGGTGGTGCACGACACCGATCCGGGCCGTGCCGACGCGTTCGCCGCCCGGCACGGCGGGCGGGTCCTCGGCTCCCCCGCCGAGGTCGCGTCGGCCTCGGAGGTCGTCCTGCCGGCCACCTGGTCGCGTACCCCGTTGCCGCACCTCGCCGACACGCGCCCCGGGCAGCATCTGACCTCGCGGGGAGCCGGCGAACCCGGGAAGCAGGAGCTGTCCGCCGACCTGCTCGCCTCCTCGGCCGTCGTCGTCGACGACCGTGAACTGGCAGGATCCACGGGAGGGCTCGCGGCAGCGGCCCGGGCCACCCTCGGCGAGATCCTCCGCGCGGGCCCGCCCGGCCGTACCGACCGCGCGGAGCGGACCGTGTACGCCCCCGTCGGGCTGCCCCGGCAGGACCTCGCCCTGGCCTGGCTCGCGTACCGGCAGGCCGGACGGCGCGGCATCGGAACGCACACCGACCTGCTGTCCTGAGCGGTCCGGTGTGCAAAACCACCGGGCTCCGGGCCGCGTCCGTCCACACGTCGGAAGATCATGACCACTGACGGAGGATCCATCCATGACGGCAGCAGCTGCCCGCTACCTGTACGTGACGCGCCATGGTGAGGCCGACTCGGACGAGACCGCCCTGACGGAGAACGGTCGCCGGCAGGCCGTGCTGCTCGGCGAGCGGCTCCGAGGCGTCCCCCTCACGGCCGTTCACCACGGGCCGCTCGCACGTGCCGAGCAGACGGCGCGGCTGGTCGGGGAACAGCTCGACGGCGTTCCGCTGCTGCGGTCCGAACCGGCCGGTGACTACATTCCCTATGTGCCGAAGCACGAGGAGCTGCCGCCGGAGTCCGCCGACGCGATGCTCGCGCACCTGGCGCAGTTCCCCGCGGAGGAACGCGAACAGGGGCCGGGGCTGGCGCAGGAGGCCCTGGACCGGTTCACGGGAACGGTGGAGGGGGACGAGCCGCGCCACGAACTCGTCGTCACCCACAACTTCCTCGTCGGCTGGCTCGTACGGGACGCGCTCGACGCCCCGAAGGCACGCTGGCTGGGGCTCAACCACGCGAACGCCGCGCTGACCGTCATCCGCTACATACCCGGCCGCCGCCCGTCCCTCCTCCTCTACAACGACACCGGCCATCTCCCCGCCGAGCTCCGCTGGACCGGCTTCCCTCCCGAACTCCACGTGTAAGGACCGAGAACCGTGACCGACCTGGATCCGTTCACCGATGTGCTCGACTATCCGCTGTACGTGGTGGCCGCCGAGGCCGACGGGGAACGGTCCGGGTGTCTGGTCGGCTTCGGTTCGCAGTGCTCGATCGCCCCCGTCCGGTTCATGATGTGGCTGTCGAAGGCGAACCGTACGTACCGGGTCGCCCTTCGTGCCGAGTGGCTCGCGGTCCATGTGCTCGCCCGTGACCAGGAGCATCTGGCCCAGCTGTTCGGCGGCGAGACCGGGGACCGCACCGACAAGTTCGCCCGCACGGGCTGGCACGCCGGGCACGGCGGGGCGCCGGTGCTCGACGAGGCGCCCGCCTGGTTCGTCGGCCGCGTCGAGAGCCATCTCGACGGGGGCGACCACGTCGGCTTCCTGCTCGCCCCGGAGGCGGTGCGCCACCCCGAGGACAAGGGGCTTCGCCCCTTCACCCTGGCCGACGGCCACGGCATCACACCGGGCCACCCGGCAAGCTGACGGGGCGTAATCTCCGTCACGCTTCGCTGCCCGGACCGGCGGCACAGGCCAGCGGAGGGGCGATCGCCTGGGCGTCCGCTCCCTCCCCCACCCACAGGGCGATGAACAGCGCCGCGGTCGCCTCCAGCAGGTCCGCCCGGTCGAGACCGCCGCCGGCCACCGGTTCACAGCCCACGTTCCGTACCAACTCGTGTACGCGGGCGAGGGACCGCTCGTCGTCCCCGCAGACCGGGACCGCCAGCGGCCGGCCGTCGAAGACGGGCGGCCGCATCCGCCAGACGTCCTCGTGGCAGAGGTTGAACGCCTTGACCACATGCGCTCCCGGTGCCGCCTCGGCCAGCAACCGCGCGGCCGACGGGCCTCCTTGGGTCAGCAGCCGGAAGCCCGGACCGACCGGGTTGGAGCAGTCGAGCAGCGTCCTGCCGTCCAGTACGGGCGCCAACTCCCGTACGACGAGTGCCCCGGCCTCGAAGGGCAGCGCGGCCAGGACGACTTCGCCGGACCCGGCCGCCTCCCGAAGGCCGGCGGACCTGGTGGCGCCCCCGATGCTCCGCGCGAGGGACTCCGCCCTGTGCGCGTCGCGGCCGCCGATGGTCACCTCGTGTCCGGACCGCGCCCAGTGGGTGGCGAGCGCGTCCGCCATGTTGCCCGTTCCCAGCACACCGATTCTCATCACGTGCTCCCTCTCCCTGCCCGCTTCGACCGTTCGGCACGACGTTAGGAGGCCGGTCGGGCACCATCTGGTAAGTGACGACCGATACCTTCCTCGCCGACTGCCGTGCCCGCCTCGCCTTCGATCTGCTCTCCCACACCTGGAACGCCGTGGTGGTCCGGGCGCTGCGTGACGGTCCCCGGCGCCCGGTCGAGCTGCGGGAGGACATCGGGGGCATCAGTTCGAAGGTCCTGACCGAGACCTTGCGCCGGCTGCAGTTCAACGGGCTGGTGGAACGGCACGCCCTGCCCGGTGCGCCGCCGAGGGTCGAGTATCAACTCACCCGGCTGGGGCAGACGTTGCTGGCACCGATCGAGGCGGTCGGCGCCTGGGCCTTCGAGCACGGGGACGAGGTCATGGCCGCCCAGGAGGCCGCGTGCGCCGCCGGTCCCGCCCCCTCGGACGGCGGCCGGGGGCTCAGCTGAAGCTGCGGCGGTAGGCGAGGGGGCTCACGCCGGTCGTGCGCTTGAAGCGGTCGCGGAAGGCGGTGGGTGAGCCGAAGCCGACCTGTGCGCCGATGCGCTCGACGGACTGGCGGGTGGTCTCCAGGAGGTGCTGCGCTCGGCGGATGCGGGCGCGGTGGAGCCACTGCAGCGGCGTGGTGCCCGTCTGCTCGCGGAAGCGGCGGATGAGCGTACGGGTGCTGGTGCCGGCCCGGGCCGCGATGTCGGCGAGGGTGAGGTCGTCGGCCAGGTTGTCCTGCAGCCAGCCGAGCAGGGGCTCGAAGGAGGAACCCTGGGGTGTGGGCACGTAGTCGTGGACGATGAACTGCGCCTGTCCGCCCTCGCGTTCCAGGGGCATGACGGAGAGTCTGGCGGCGTGGGCGGCGACCGCCGACCCGTAGTCGCGGCGGATCATGTGCAGGCACAGGTCCAGGCCGGCGGCGGCACCGGCCGAGGTGAGGAGTTGGCCGTTGTCGACGTACAGGACGTCCGGGTCGACCTCGACGGCCGGATGGGTGGCCGCCAGGAGCCCGGCCGCCGCCCAGTGGGTGGTGGCCCGCAGACCGTCGAGGAGCCCGGTGGCGGCGAGCGGGAAGGTGCCGGAGCAGATGGAGGCGATACGTGTCCCGTTCTCGGCGGCCGCCCGCAGCGCCCGGCGGACCGCGGGGGCGAGCGGGGCCTCCGGGTTCGCCGTGCCGGGCACGATGATCGTGTCCGCGCCCTCGATGCCCTCCAGCCCCCAGGGGGCACGCAGAGTGAAGGAGCCCGCGTCGGTCTCCTGGGTCTCCGCGCACACGCGGATCCGGTAGCCGGGGCGGCCGTCCGGGAGACGGGTGCGGGTGAAGACCTCGATCGGGGTGGACAGGTCGAACGGGATCACCCCGTCCAGGGCGAGGACGGCGACAGTGTGCATGGCCAGAAGGTACCCCCTCGCCGCCTGGACCGGTGCGGGCCGGGTGCACCGGTTCTCGTTTCTGTGCAGGTCAGTGGTCTGTTGTGGGCTTTGGCGTTATCCCGTGGGAAGGTGTCATTAATGCCACTGGGCGGGAGGGCGGCGGCCGCCTAGCGTCGTGGACGAGCCCGGCGGGGACCGGGTCAAGGCACCCACGAAGGACCACCTCATGCACGCCCAGATCGTCCTGTTCGACGGCTTCGATCCGCTCGATGTCATCGCTCCCTACGAGGTGCTGTACGCCGGGCGTACCGCCTCCGGCGGCGCGGTGGATGTGGAGCTGGTCTCCGCCGAAGGGCCGCGCGAGGTGGTCAGCGGCACCGGCGGCCTGGCGCTGCGTGCCACCGCGATGCTCGACCCGGGGCGCGCGGGTCTGATCCTGCTCCCCGGTGCCTCCGGCCGGGTCGGCGAACCCGGCGAGGTCCACGACGAGGACGCGGGCGCCGGCGGGGAGTGGCAGCGGGACGCGTTCGTCCCGGTGCTCCTGGGCCGCACCCTGAACACCGGGCTGCCCGCGCTGATGGCGGCGGCGATGAGCCATCCGCAGGTGACGGTGAGCGCGGTGTGCGGCGGCTCGCTGGTCCTGGCCATGGCCGGCCTGATCGAGGGCCGCCACGCCACGACCCACCACCTGGGCCTGGACATGCTCGACGCCACGGGTGTCCACGCGGTGAGCGCCCGCGTCGTCGACGACGGCGACCTCGTCACCGCTGCCGGCGTCACCTCCGGGCTCGATCTCGGGCTGTACCTGCTGGAGCGCGAGGTCGGGCCCCGGATCGCCCATGCCGTCGAGGAGTTGTTCGCGCACGAGCGCCGGGGGACGGTCTGGCGCGCCCGGGGTCCCGTGCCGGCCGGTCTCTGACCTCACGCCCGCCACCGCAGCCACGACCGTTGACCCCTGACCCGTACGGCACCGTTGACCCGTACCGCACCCCAAGGAAGCACCTCACCATGTCCGTCGAAGGCACCTGGGACCTGTCCGTCGCCACCCCCATCGGCAAGATCCGAGCCGTGACCGAACTCCGCCGCCGGGGCGGTGTCCTGACCGGGTCCGCCCACGGGGCCGGTCAGGACGTCCCGCTCACCGATGTCGCCCTCGAAGGCGACCGGCTCAGCTGGCGGCAGGCCGTCACCAAACCCCTGCGCCTGAACCTCGCCTTCGCCGTGACCGTCGACGGCGACACCCTGACCGGCACCGCGCGGGCGGGCCGCCTTCCGGCCTCGGCGGTCAGCGGCCGACGCCGTACCGTCCCGGCGCACGTGGAGCGCTGACCCGTGACGAAGCTGTTCCTCTCCCTGCATGTGCTGGCCGCCGTGCTGACGATCGGTCCGGTGACCGTCGCGGCCGGCATGTTCCCGAGGGCGCTGCGCCGCGCCCACAGCGATCCGGATGGCGCCGAGGCGCTCACCCCGCTTCGGATCCTCCACCGCATCTGCCGTGTCTACGCGGCCGTCGGCATGGCGGTTCCCGTCTTCGGGTTCGCCACGGCCGGCAGTCTCGGGGTCCTGGGCAGCGGGTGGCTGATCGCCTCGATCGTGCTGACCGCAGCGGCGGCCGCCGTGCTGGCCCTGCTGATCCTGCCCGCCCAGGAGGCGGCTCTCGGCGCCGGCCGGGCCTCCGTGTCCGGCTCGGCCGGCCGCCTCGCCCTGCTCACCGGCGTCTTCAACCTGCTGTGGGCGACGGTCACGGTCCTGATGATCGTCCGCCCCGGCTCCACCACGGGGGCCTGACGATGGACCACCGCGCCCTGCGCATCGCGGCACATGCCGAGCTGGTATCGCTGCTCGTCATGCTAATCAACCTCGTCACCGCCCACCTCGCCCCCGTCTCCGCCCTGATGGGACCCCTCCACGGCTGCGCCTACCTGTTCGTCGTGGTGGGGACGTGGCGCACGGGCTTTGTGACGACGGCCGCAAGAGCCGTCGCCCTCGTTCCCGGCGTCGGCGGTCTGCTCGCTCTGCGGCTGATCCCGCCGGGGGCGGCCGCCCGGCGCGGCGGCTGACGGCAGTACCCGCCGGCCTCGGTGGCCGCCCTCAGCGACCACCCTCGGTACCGGCCGCCGGCACCGTACCGCCGGATCCGCCGCTGTCGTCGCCGTCCGTCTGGGAGAGCGGCTTCGCGATGTCCTCCAGGGAGCGCTGCTCGGCGTTGACCGCGAGAAAGGCCGCGACGATGCCCGCCGCGCACATCAGCGCCGCGCCGATACTGAAGGCGAGGGCGGTGTCGCCGCGTACGCCCGATTCCGTGAGGTCGGCGAAGATGAGCGGGCCGCTGATACCGCCGACGGCCGTACCGACCGCGTAGAAGAAGGCGATCGCCATCGCCCTGGTCTCCATCGGGAAGACCTCGGAGACCGTCAGATAGGCGCTGCTCGCCCCGGCCGAGGCGAAGAACAGCACGACGCACCAGCACGCGGTGAGGGTGTTGGCGGTGAGCGAGCCCCGGTCGAAGAGCCAGGCCGTAACGAACAGCAGGATGCCCGGCACGATGTACGTACCGGCGATCATGATGCGGCGTCCGATGGTGTCGAACAGCTTGCCGAGGACGAGCGGGCCGACGAAGTTGCCGGCCGCGATCACGGCGAAGTAGTAGCCCGTGTGGCCGCTCTGGACATCGTAGAAGGTGGTGAGGATCGCGCCGAAGCCGAAGGTGATCGCGTTGTAGAGGAAGGCCTGCCCGATGAAGAGGGAGAGGCCGAGCACTGCCCGCTTGGGGTAGCTGCGGAAGACGGTCTTCGCGATGAGCCCGAAGCCGATGCTCTTGCGCTCATGGATGGTGATCTCACCGGCCGGAGGGGGCAGCTTCTCGTGCTTCTCCTCCTCGATCTCCCGCTCGACGGAGCCGACGAGCCTGTCCGCGTCCTCGCCGTGGCCGTGGATGAACTGCCACCGCGGGCTCTCCGGCACATGCCGGCGTACGAGCAGGATCACGAGGCCCAGTACGACACCGAGGGCGAAGGTGAGCCGCCAGCCGAGGTCCTTCGGGAAGTAGTCCGTGTTCAGCATGACGATGGACAGCAGCGCCCCGCCGACCGCGCCCAGCCAGTAGCTGCCGTTGATGATGAGGTCGACCCGGCCCCGGTACTTGGAGGGGATCAGTTCGTCGATGGCCGAGTTGATGGCCGCGTACTCGCCGCCGATGCCGAATCCGGTGAGGAAGCGGAAGAGGAAGAACCACCACGCGCTGAACGACAGGGCGGTCATCGCGGTCGCGGCGAGATAGACGGCGAGCGTCACCATGAACAGCTTCTTGCGGCCGAAGCGGTCGGTGAGCCAGCCGAAGAACAGCGCGCCCGAACAGGCGCCCGCCACGTAGAGGGCCGCGGCGAGACCGGTGACCTGGGCGGAGGTGATGTCCAGTCCGGAGCCGTCCTCGGACAGCCGGCTCGCGATGTTGCCGACCGTCGTCACTTCGAGGCCGTCCAGGATCCACACTGTGCCGAGGCCGATGACGATCATCCAGTGCCAGCGCGACCAGGGCAGCCGGTCGAGCCGGGCGGGTACCGCCGTGGTGATGGTGCCGAGCCCGGAGTCGCCGGGCGCAGCGGCCTCGTCGCGCGGGTCGCGGCCCCGGTCACCCCCTCCGCCGCCCGGGCCCTGCTTCCTGCCTCCGGGGTCGTCCGATGCGGCGGGGGTCGTCACGGCAGCCTCCTCGTCCGGGGCGGCCGCACACCGCGGGACCGCCGAGAGTCCAATATCCGCCAGTTGCCCGGACAGCGCCGCCGCACACGCGCGGACTCCCCCACATGGGGCTCGGCCGGCCGTTACGGGACTCGCGGCGCGACATGGAGCGCGGCGTCGTGCGTCACGGTGGCGGCGGCCGTGTTCGCCATCAGCGGCGAGCGTGCCGGCCGGAGACGGGCGGTCCGCAATCCGGACAGGCTCCGGGTCCGGAGCGACGACGGGCCGAGCCGATCCGGCGCCGCGAGGGCTCAGGGCCGGTGGGCGGCCCCTCGGCACTTCCGGGCCTGCGCGAGCAGCGCCTCGACCTGGCACCCCACCTCCGTGGCGTCGCTGACGGCGGTCGGGAAGAGGAGGCGGGCGTCACGGTGCCCCTGGGCGTACTCGTAGCGCAGGGTGAACCCGTAACGGTCCATCGCGTACGGACGTACGTCGACGACTCCACGCCGGACGTCGGGCGCGGCCAGCCGGGCGAGCCGGGCGACCACGTCCCGGTGGCCGTCCTCGAGATGGGCGAGCATGGGCGCCTCCTGGAGCGCGAGCGCGTCCGGCTCCGCGCGGAACACCTCGTCGAGGCCCACGTGGTGCATGCGCCCGTCCCACTGGATGCAGGCGCGCCCCGGGTCCAGCTGGAGGGGGATGACGTTTCCGTCCCGGCCGCCCGACGGGGCGAGCCAGCCGGAGAGCGAGATCCGGGCACGGACCCGGTCGCGCGCCCGCACGGGCGAGATGTCCGTGAACTCCACGAGCGCTCCGAGCGCACCGCGCGGTGCACAGACCATCTCGGCGGCGAGCGGCGTGTCGTCCGGCACGCGGAGCACGAGCCGTCCGTCCTCGACCGTGTGCATGGCGATGAGGTCGTAGGACGCACCGACGGTGGTCAGGCTGAGCGAGTCCGAAGCGGCGACGACGGAGCGGATCCGCTCCGCGTGGGAGAGCTCGGCGGTGCGGGGACGGGCGAAGACCATCTCAACTCCTTAGGTTAGGCTTGCCTAACTTAGCATCCTCCGGAGGTTCTGGTTCCTGGGCCACCGAGGAATCGGAAGCCGGGCGGCGGGTGCATCAGGAAGTCGCGATGGGAGATGTTCCAGGCGTAGGCCCCGGCCAGCGCGAAGACCACCCGGTCCCCCGCCCGTAGCCCCGGTGCGACAAGTCCGCTGGTGAGCACGTCCTTCGGGGTGCAGAGCTGGCCGGCGACCGTCACCCGGCCGCCCTTCGCGGCGGGCCTCGGCCACGGATGCGGCCATGCCTCGACGGGCACCACCTCCGCCGGCTGGTCGTGGCCCTTGGCGGCGGGCGTCCGCAGGTGGTGGGTTCCGCCTCGGACGACGGCCACGTCCTGCCCGTGACTGCGTTTCACGTCCAGCACCTCGGTCACGTACCAGCCGCAGTAGGCGGTCAGCGCGCGGCCGGGTTCGATCCGCAGCCGCAGGCCGGGGTGGCGCGCGACGAGGGACGCCAGCCCGGCCCCGTAGGCAGCCCAGTCGAAGCGGTCGGCGGGGCTCGTGTAGTCGACGCCCATGCCGCCGCCCAGGACCACCTCGTCCAGCGCGGTCCCGTGACACCGCGCCAGAGCGGTGGCCGCCGCCACGACGGCCTCGGCGACGCACAGCAGCGCGCCGGCGGGCAGGCCGCTGGCGAGGTGCGCGTGCACCCCTGCGGCTTCGAGACCGGGGCAGTCGCCGTCGGTGAGCAGCCGGAGTGCCTCGGACGCCTCCTCCGGGCCCATGCCGAAGGGGGCCGGGCGGCCGCCCATGGTGAGGGCGCTGCCGGTCAGCGTGCCGTCCGGAACGGGCGGGTTGATCCGGACCAGGACGCGGGTGGGCGGACGGCCGGGGACAGGGGTGTGCGCGGCGAGCGCACGGAGCATCCGCACCTCGTGGAGGCTTTCGGCGTGGACGCGCTCCACGCCGGACGCCAGCGCCTCGGCGAGTTCGGCGGGGGTCTTTCCCGGTCCGGAGAAGGCAAGGGGCCGTCCGGGCACGGCGGCCCGGACGTGGGCGAGTTCACCGCCGGACGAGACCTCGAAGCCGTCCGTCCACGGGGCGAGGGTGGCGAGGATCCGGGGGTCGGGGTTGGCCTTCGCCGCGTAGTACAGCTCCACCTCCGGCGGAAGGGCCGTGCGCACAGCCGCGGCGTGCGTATGCAGGTCCGTCAGATCGTGTACGTAACAAGGAAGTTCATGGGCAGCGAGGTTCCGCGCATCCGAGCGGACGGCGGGGGTGAGCAGTGGCGAGGGCACCGGTGATCCGTTCGAGTCGGTGGTAGGGCGGGCGGGGCTCCGGACGGGGGGCGCGGTCAGGTGGGGCGGCGGCCGTTCGCGGCTGCGGGGGCCAGCGGTGACGGCAGACGCACGTACCCGGCGTCGCGGTCGGCCGAGCGGCGCCAGCGGGTGAGGAGGTTGGCCTTCGCGGGCAGCGGCGCGCCCGCCAGCAGCGCGCGCAGTTCCCGCGGCCGGCCGAGGGTGCCGGAGCTGCTCTCCAGGACGGTGCGTACCTGCCGCCACAGGGCGGGTTCGGTCTCCGGGTGGAGGTCGGCCACGGCGGCGAGGACTTCCGCGATGTGATTGACGAGCAGGCAGTAGACGACCCGGTTCCATCCCCTGTCGCGGTCGTACGTGAGGGGGCCCGCGACCTCGTGGGGCAACTCGCGCAGGGCCTCGGCGTGGTGGCTGCGCAGGAGCTTGGTGCCTTCGAGGTCGCGGAAGAGGGCACGCTCCGCGAGGCCGTCGGGGCCGAAACAGACGACGACGTTCTGCAGGTGCGGTTCGAGGACCACCCCGTGGCGGAAGAAGGCGGTCAGGACGGGAGGGATCAGCACGGCGGTGTAGCGGCGCCACCACGCGGCGGCCTCCTCCGGCCCGGCGTCCGCGAGGAGCGTCAGGGCGCGACCCGGGGCGAGCGGGTACTCGTCCGCGACGGCTGCCGCCAGGAGCGGGGTGGCGCCCTCGGGGGTGTGACGGGTGAGGCCCTCGCGGACGATCACGCCGAAGCCTTCCAGGAGGGCACGGTCGGGGCGGCCGTCCGCGCCGGGGAGGGCGAGCGAGCGGTAGGCGGGCTCCCGGAGCACGGCGGCCCGGGGGTGGCGCGCCGCGAGGTCGGCGAGGACGGGTCCGAGCAGCCGGGTCAGGGCGACGGCTCCGGTGAGCTCGTACGAGGAGTTCTTGCGCAGGCAGTTGGTGATCCGCACGTCCAGGCTGAACTTCAGGAAGTCCGTCCCGTCGTGGACCGTCCGCACGGAGGCGGTGGGGGTGACCGGGGTCGCTGCGGACCCCAGGTCGAGCACGTCCCGGCGGGCGAGGGCGGCCCGCAGCGCGGGATGCCCGCCGAGCATGCGGAACTGCCAGGGATGCGCGGGGAGCAGCCGGTACCCGGGAGGTGCCTCGCCCGCCCGGTCGAGGGCCGCCGCTCCCCCGGGTTCCACCGTGTCCCCGACGAGGAACGCGTCCCGGACCGCCAGCAGCCGCAGCGGGAACCGTGCCCCTTCCTCGGGCGCGTACGCGGCCCAGGTGTCGGGATCGGCGCCGTGTGCCTTGGGTGTGGGGTGGAAGCGGTGGCCGAGGAGCAGGGACTGTTCGGAGGCGAGGTAGGCGTCGAGGGGGTCCCCGGCGCCGGCCTGGTCCGGGGTACGGGCCGGTGCGCGGACGAGAGAGCTGGCGATGGCGCGGTGGCTGGCGGCCACCTGGGACAGGAACTCGTCGTTGTCCGTGCCGGTGCGCAGGGTCAGTTCGCCGTGCACCAGTTCGGCGAGCCGCTGCCAGCCGATCGTCTGCCAGGCGCCGCCGCGCGAGACCTCCCTCAGCCCGGCGGCACCGGAGAAGCGGTGGGCTCCCAGGAGGGAGGTGCGGCGCACGCCGATCCGCAGCAGGGTGTCCAGGTGCGGCAGACGCACGACGAGGCGTCCGTCGGTGAGGGTGCGGTCCTCCGGTGCGGTGGCCTCGCGCAGCAGACAGTTGAGCAGGGTGTGAGCGACCGCGTCGTCGGCGGTGGGGAGGAACGTCGCACGGGCCGGTGTGCGCGTGGTGGTGCTGGGCATCGGCGGTTATGCCTTCCGCAAAAGGTAGTTGGGGCCTGTGGTGTAGTGCTTGTTGATGTCGGTGGCTCCGGACCGCGCCTTGGTCAGCAGAGTGCCGGCCGTCACCATGGCCTTCACGGGCAGCTCGGCGGCGTCCAGGACTCGGGCCCGCAGGACAGCTGCGGCCTCCGGGCGGGTGCCGGCGGTGCGGTCGACCGCCTCCGCGAGCCGGTCGCGTACGAGGCCGAGCAGCCGGTCGAGGGGTGCGGTGCCGTGCGCGGCCAGGCCGAAGGCCAGGGAGCCCGCGCACAGGTGGACGGTGATGGCGGTGAACAGGTCGGCGACGGGCCCGTCCTCGCTGACGCAGATCCGCCGGTCGTCGAAACCGAGGCGTTCGGCCGTCGGTTCGGGACAGCCCCAGGCTTCGGCCAGGCGGCGGGTCCGGACACGCGGGCCGTCGTTGTCCTTGAGGAGCAGGCGGGGGCCGTCGGTGCCGCCGCCGAGGACGAGTGAGACGTTCTGCTGGTGGGACTCCAAGGCGATGCCGTGGGCGAAGAGGGTCGTCTGCCAGTCGAACAGCAGGGTCAGGACGGAGTCGGCCAGGGCGACCGGGTCGCCGCCGTGGAAGCGGTCGGCGAGGCCGTCGATGACGGGCCTCCCGTCCGGGGCGGTCGCGAGGAGTGCCGCGAGCGGGAGGACGGTTGCGTCGTCGAGCCCGGCGGGCTGCCGACGGTGGAGCACGGCGAGGAGTGGGTGTCCGGCGTGGGCGTAGTGGGTCTCGTCGGCGAGCAGGACGCGTCCGGCGAAGCGTGGCTCGCGCCGCAGGACCCCCTCGATGAGGTGTTGTCCGGCGGCGCCGTCGCGCAGGGAGCCGGGGGTGACCGTACGCCGGTTGAGCAGGCCCAGGGTCGCGGTGGCGAGCGGGAGTTTGATGTGGGTGTCCGGACGGCCCGCGAGTGCGACCGTCCGCATGGACAGGGTCGGTACGACGTCGAGCGACGGCCGTTCGGCGAGGTGTGCGTACGGGGCGAGGCCCGTCTCGGCCAGGGCGGCGCGCAGGGGGCCGGCGGCGGTGAGCGGGTGGACGGGAAGCAGGAGGTGGCCCTCGCGGTGGCGGGCCGGCAGCCCGAGCTCTTCGGGAGTGGGACGGATGCCGTCCGGGGCGGGCCCTGCGTACGGTGGAGCGCTCCCGGTGGCGGATGCGGTGCGGACCGTGCCGGTCGCGGCCGTGCCGGGTCCGGGCACCAGGGTGACGCGCGGGGCCGGCAGCGAGAGCCAGCGCAACGGGAACCGAGGGTGGAATTCGGGGGCGTACGCGCGCAGTTCCGGCTCGCCCAGTCCTTTGCGGCCTCGGGAGACCGGATGGACCGGATGGTCGGTCCGGGCGGCCAGGGTGTCGTAGGCCAGTGATCCGGTGTGGCCGCGCCAGTGGGCCGCGTCGGTGCCGTGCCCGTCGGCCAGCCTGGCGAGCACCGGGGCCCGGGTCGCCGTGTGCAGGTGGCGGGCCGCGAGGTCGCCGCGGCACTCCTCGGCGAACGCCGCGTAGCCGGCGGCGTCCTCAGGGGCGGCGAGCCGGGCCAGGGCGCGGAGCACGGAGTCGGTGGTGACCAGGTCGGTACCGTCCGGCTCCTGGCGAAGGAGGGGCAGGCGGGCGGCCCAGATGCTCTGGAAGCCGTCCTTGCGCAGGGGCAGGAGGAGAGCGCGGCCGGGCCCCGTGACAAGGCGCAGCCAGGGTCCGTCGGCCCGGTCGAGGACGGTGCCTCGGGTGCGCAGCCCTGCCACGTCCTCGCGCAGCAGGGCACTGAGAACGCGCAGGAGCTGGTGTGCGGCGTTGTGCGTGGTGTGCGCGGGTTCGGCGGCCGGGGCACCGGGGACCAGGCGCGGGGCCCCGGTCACGGGGTGATCTCCCAGCGCTGGGCGGCGAGGAAGGAGTCGGCGGCGCGGTCCACCGCCGCCTGGTCGGGGCCGATGGTCCGCAGGATGCCGAGGTAGTCGCGGTTGGTGCGGTACAGCGGCCGGTGCGCGCCGACCGGGCGCAGCGGGCGGTAGGTGAGGCGTACCCCCGCCTCGGTCAGGTCGGTGTCGCCGGGCGCGGAGGTGAGCACTCCGGCCCGGTCGGCGCACGGGGAGTCGATCCGCGCGGCGCCCTCCGCGCGGGCGCCCAGGGTCTCGGGCAGAGGTTCACCGAGGTGGGTGGCGAGGACGAGGTCGAAGAGCGGGATGCCGAGCAGGTCGGCGAGGAGGAGGTCGCAGTGGTCCCCGATGACGCGGTAGTTCACCTCGATGATGCGTACGCGGCCGTCGTGGACGACGAACTCGGTGTGGCAGGCACCCGCCCCCACGCCGAGCGCCGCCAGCCGGCCGAGGACTTGGGTGACCACGGCCGCGGGGTGGTCGCGGACGTAGGTGAGCCGCTGTTCGATGAAGTGGGGCGGCGCCGAGAGGCGGGTGTGGAACCCGCCGAGGACATGCAGACGGCTGCCGTCTCCCAGGGTCTCCAGGGTGTACAGCTCGCCGGGCAGGAACTCCTCGACGACCAGGGCGGCACCCGGGCGGCGTGCGCGGATCTCCGCGCAGTGGCGCAGGAGTTCGTCGGGGTTCTCGGCGCGCACGACGTCCTCGCTCGCCACACCTTCGCGCGGTTTCACGACGCACGGGAAGCCGACTCCCGCCGCTTCGAGGCGGTCACGGGGCGACTCCCCCGGCAGGATCTCGGCCGCAGTGACGGATTCGGCTCCGGACAGGGCGAGGTGACGGCGCATCAGGGCTTTGTCCTTGGTACGCAGAGCGGCGCGCCAGCTCTTTCCGGGCAGGCCGAAGAACTCGGCGGCCAGTGCGCCCTGCACCTGGAGATGGTCGCTGTTGGTGAAGACGGCGTCGGGTTGCGCGTGCCGGGAGATGTGGCTGATCACCGCGCGGTGGTCGCGGACGTCGCAGGCGGCGATGCCGACCCGGGGCCCCAGGAGTGCGGGCGGTCCGTACGCGTCGGGCCGGTCGGTCAGGACAGTCACGGACAGGCCGAGCCGTGCGGCGGCCGGAAGGAATCCGCTCACCACCGAATCGGTCGGATTGAGGGCGAGCACATACATCTGCATCAGCGGTCACTTCCGGCGCACTGGACGAGGAGAGACGACGGAAGCTTAGGTTAGGCATGCCTAATTCCACCAACTGGGCGACAACACCCCGGGGTTCGCTCGACCGCCCCCCAGGCAGTAGTAAGGTGAGCCTCCCCTAAGCTGACGATCCGCTGGTCATCACCACTGCCGCGGGTTCTGTCCGTCGTGTGTGCACTTCCTCCTAGGAGCCCCCGTGATCCTCGCCCCGGCACCGGCATCCCTCCGGACCGCCGAGAGCAGCTCCGCCCTCCTCGCGGCCACCTACCGCCGGCTGATCGATGTCTGTCCGGGGCTCGACGCCGAGGTGGCCGAACCGGGTGCTCCGGCCGCGCAGAACTGGGTCGATGTCGCCGAGCTCGCGGGCCGGCCCGGTCTGCTGGACGCCTTCCTCGACGCGGAGCGGGGGCGGATCGCCGAGCAGTACGAGCACCGGGCGCGTCCCGATGTGGTGGCCTCCCGGCTGCTGCACAACTGCCTCTGGTCGCTGTGCCTGCTGCTCGGCGGGCCCTGGTACCTGGAACGCCGGGTGCCGTTGCTGCGCCCGGAGGACGTACGGATCGGGCGGTGCGAGGACCGGTACCAGGTGGTGCCGGGGACGTTCGCCTGTCTGCCGGGCGATCCGGCGGAGGGGCTGCCGGGGGTGCGCCGGGTGCCGGACGAAGCGGCGCTGGGCGACCTGTTGCGCGGCGCCGTCGCCGAGTTGGTGCGGCCGCTGTGCGCGGCGCTGGGGTCCCATGTGCGGCGCGGGCCCCGGACGCTGTGGGGCATGGTCGAGGACGATCTCGTCTCGTCCCTCTGGTACGTGGGCCGGATGCTGGGCGAGGAGGAGCAGGCCGTCGCCGCCGCCGGGCGGCTGCTGCCGGGGCCCCTTCCGCCGTTCCCCGCGGGCGCCGGGTTCCGGCGGCTGACGGGGGCGGACGGTGCCTCGTACCCGACCCGGGACCGGGCGGGGTGCTGTCTCTTCTACACGATCCGCCCGCACGAGGCCTGCGACACCTGTCCCCGGACCTGTGACGCCGACCGGCTGCGCGGTTTCGAGGCCGGGCGGGGCTGACCGCCGGGAGGCGGGGGCGTACACGGCGGCGGGCCGCCGGACGGGGAGTTCCCGGTCCGGCGGCCCGCCCGTGCGTCATGGCTTCCTGGGCTGGGTCCGGGGCAGCCTCGTGGCCCCGGCGGCGGCGAACAGGCAGAAGCCGAGCACCCACCAGAAGGTGTCGCCGAACGCCGCGGAGATATCCGTGCCATGGGCCGACAGGCGGTTCTGCAGGACCACGGCCAGGGCAGCGGTGCCGACCGAACCGCCCACCGTGTTGAGCAGGTTGAGCGCTCCGGACGCCCGGGGCAGGTGCTCGGGCTCGATCCGGCTGTAGACGATGTTCATCACCGGCGCGCCGATCATGGCCATCCCGAAGCCGCGCACCACCAGCGCCGAGGCGATCACCACGTCCGGGACGCCGTGGCCCAGCTGGGTGAACGGCACCGTGCCCGCGAGGATCAGCACGATCCCGGTCACCACCAGGGTCCTCGGCGCGACCTTGCTGATGGTGCGGTTGACCAGCACCGACCCGGCCGCCGCACCCAGCCCCTGGGGGGCGAGCAGCAGGCCCGCCTCCCAGGCGGACATGCCCCGGCCGGTCTGGAAGTACAGCGGCAGCAGGAACATCGTGCCGAACACCGAGGCGCCGAGGACCAGCAGGGCGACGGCGGCCGCGCCGAAGGGGGGCCGGGCGAACAGCCGGGGGTCGACCAGCGGGGTGGCGCGGGTGCGCAGTCCGTGCACCGTGAAGCCGGCCAGCATCGCCAGCCCGGCGGCCACCCCGGCGGTGGCCGGGACGGTGCGCCCGTGGGCGACCTCGGTCAGGCCGTAGACCAGCACGGCCAGGCCCGGCGAGAGGAGCAACGCCCCCCGCAGGTCGAACGCGGTGCGCCGGGTCGACGGCGGCACCACCGGCACATGGCGGCGGGCGAGCAGGACCGCGGCCACCCCGATCGGCAGGTTGACCAGGAACAGCCACGGCCAGGGCGCCACCGCGAGGATGGAGCCGCCGGCCAGCGGGCCGAACACCGGTGACAGGAGCGGGACGACGGCGACGACACTGATGACCCGTCCGGTGCGCCCGGGGCCCGCGACCCGGGCCAGCAGCGCCTGCCCGGTCGCGGGCAGCAGTCCGCCGCCGAGGCCCTGGACCACCCGGAACACGATCAGGCTGGTCACCGACCAGGCCGACGCGCACAGCACCGAGCCGAGGAGGAACAGGCCCACGGCGGCGATCCAGGTCCGCCGGCCGCCGAAGCGGTCGGCGAGCCAGCCGGAGGCCGGCACGGCCGCGACCACGGCCAGCAGATAGGCGGTGGAGACCCACTGGATCTCGGCGACGGACGCGCCGAACTCCTCGGTGAGGCGGTCGATCCCGACACTGACGATCGTGGCGTCCAGCGTGGCCATGAAGGTGCCGAGCACCAGGATGAACGCGATCCGCAGGAGTTGTCTGTCCACACGCTCCACCGGGGGCGCGGCGTCGGCGCTCATCGGCCCTCCAGAAGGTTCAGCACGTCGTGGTCGAGGTGGGTGTCCAGGCCGCGGAGCAGGCCGAGGAGTTCCCCGGCGAGCCCGCTGACGTCCGTGCCGGCCCGGTGGGCGAGCACGCCGGTCCAGCCCTCTCCGTCGGGCATGACGGTCAGGGTCGCGGGGTGGTGGGTCGACTCCCGGAACCGGGTGCCGGTCACGGTGAGCCCGGGGGCGGGCTCCCGCAGGCGCTCCGGGTCGACGGGGTAGTTCTCGAAGACCACCATGCTGTCGAAGAGCCTGCGCCGTCCCATGAGCCGTTCCAGGTCGGACAGGGGAACGTGGTGGTGTTCGACCAGGCTCCGCTGTCCCGACTGGAGGGCGGTGAGCGTCTCGGCGAGGGTCCCGTCGAGCCGGGCCCGTACCGGAACGGTGTTGGCGAGCAGGCCGATGATCTCCTCGACGCCCTCCAGCTCCGGCGGGCGGCAGGAGACCATGGCGCCGAAGCAGACGTCCTTGTGGCCGGAGCGCCGGGCGAGGAGCACCGCCCAGGCGCCCTGCACCAGGGTGTTGAGGGTCAGGCCGCGCCTGGCCGCGAGCCGGGTGAGGCCGGCGACCAGGTCCGGGCCGAAGGTGATGACCTCGGGTTCCTGCCAGGCGGGACCGGGTTCGCCGTCGCCCAGGTAGTCCCCCTCGGGCAGCCCGTCCAGTTCGGCAGCCCAGGCGTCGAGGTCCGGCTCGTGCTCGGCGCACCAGGTGAGGTAGTCGGCGAACGGTACGGGGGCGGGCAGGGCCGGGGCCTCGCCGCTCAGCCGCGCGGTGTACAGGGCGAACAGTTCGCCGAGGATGCGCGGGGCGGACCAGCCGTCGGAGAGCGCGTGATGGCTGGTCATGACCAGGTCGGCCGCATCGGGACCGCGACGGATCACGGTGAGGCGGAAGAGCGGGCCCCGAGCGAGGTCGAACGGCTCGGCGAGGTCGGCCGCCAGGACCGCGTCCGCCGGTTCGTCGGTGACGCGGAACTCCGGCCGGGGCGTGGTCGGGATCACCGCCAGCGAGGCGGGGAACACGGCGCCCAGGTTCGGGTGACGGGCCAGCAGGTCGTCGCCCGCCGCGCGCAGGGCGTCGGTGTCGAGCCGGCCCGCGAGGGAGAACGTCGACTGCACGGTGTACGGGTCGGGGCGCTCGGTCCGCGAGTGCCGCAGCATCACCTCCTGGAGCGGGGTGAGCGGCTGGACCCCGGCGACGGGACGGTCCCGGTCGAGCGCCTCGATCTCCGGTGCGGCGGCGGTCCGCAGCAGCGCGGTCCGCAGGTGCCCGGCCAGGTCCTCGATCTCGGCGGCCGTGAACAGCGCGGCCGGCCAGGTGATCCGGACCCCGAGGGCGTCGTCGCGCACCAGGGCGTTGACCATCAGGCTGTACGGCAGCGGCATCGCGTCGGAACCGTTGGAGCCGAGCGGGTCGGCGTCCGGGGGCGCCTGCCACGGCGTCTCCTGTTCCGGGGCGCCGGGGTACTGCCCGAGGTAGTTCCAGGCGATCTCCGGTTCCACGCGGTCCAGCAGGCCGGCCGAGGTGAGGATGCCGTGGCCGAGGCCGTCGCCCTGGGCGCGCAGCCGCTCCCTGACAGCCCGCACGTCGTCGTCCGCGTCGAGCCGTACGGGGTGGACGGCGGTGAACCAGCCGACGGTCTGGGAGAGGTCGACCTCGCGCGGGCGGCC
Source organism: Streptomyces sp. ITFR-16 (assembly GCF_031844705.1). Taxonomy (NCBI): domain Bacteria; kingdom Bacillati; phylum Actinomycetota; class Actinomycetes; order Kitasatosporales; family Streptomycetaceae; genus Streptomyces; species Streptomyces sp. ITFR-16. The sequence continues at coordinate 7,727,136 of NZ_CP134609.1, read as the reverse complement.
GTGGCTCTCCAGCGCGACCAGCACCTGCGGTGCCCCGCGCCACGCCCGTACCGCCCGGGCGAGCGCCGTCAGCAGGACGGCGTCCGGGGTGGTGCGGTAGGCGGCCGGCAGGGTCGTGATCAGGGCGCGGGTCGTGTCGGTGTCGAGCCGGAGTTCATGGTGTGTCGCGGTGGCCACGGTGTCCCGGGCCGGGTCCAGCGGGCCGGTGAGGGGCTCGGTGGCGGTCATCCGCCGCCAGTGCGGCAGTTCGGCGCGCCGGTCGGCGTCGTGCAGCGAGCGCGCCCAGCCGAGGAACGACTGCCCGTGCCGGGTCAGCGTGCCGCCGGAGTAGGCGTGTTCCAGGTCGTCGAGCAGAACGCGCCAGGACACGCCGTCGATGACCAGGTGGTGGGCGATCAGGGCGAGCCGGCCAGGCCGGCCGGGTCCCGCGTCGACCCACAGCGCGCGCAGCAGCGGACCGGTGCGCGGGTCCATCGCCTTGCGGGCGGTGGCGATCCCGGCGTCCACGGCGGCGCGCGGGTCACCGTCCGCCCGGACACAGGTCAGCATCTCGGCGCCGGTCACCGCGCCGGCCGGCGGGATGCGCAGCATGTCCCCGGCCAGGTGGGCGCGCAGCACGTCGTGGCGGGCGAGCACGTCGTCGAGCACGGCCTGCCAGGTCCTCTCGTCACCGCCCGGCGGGACGCAGACCTCCACCCACTGGCAGAAGCCGTCGGCGGCCGTCCCGGAGCGGCGCAGCAGGTCCCGCATGACCGGGGTCAGCGGCGCGTCGCCCACGGCGGGTGCCTCACCGCCGTCCAGGGTGCGGGCGCGGGCCGCGATTCCGGCGACCGTCTCGCCCTCGAAGACGTCCTTCGGGGTCAGTCCGAGTCCCTGGCGCCGGACCCGGGAGACCAGTTGCAGGGAGACGATGCTGTCGCCGCCGATGTCGAAGAAGTTGTCGTCGGGCCCGATCTCGTCGGTGCCCAGGACGTCCCGGAACACGGCGAGCAGGACGGCCTCCGCCTCGGTGGCGGGTTCGCGCCGCGCGGTGGCGGCGGTCTCGGGGGCGGGCAGTGCGGCGGAGTCGAGCTTGCCGCTGGGGCTCAGCGGGAGCCGGTCGAGGGGGACGAGTGCCGTCGGCACCATGTGGTCGGGCAGTTCCTCGGCGAGGTATGCGCGGACCTGGGCGGTGTCCAGGTCCGCGTCGTCGGTCGGGATGACGTAGCCGACGAGCCTGCCCTCGCGCATGATCACGGCGCAGGCGCGCACATCGGGGTGGCCGGTCAGGGCGGACTCGATCTCGCCGAGCTCGACGCGGAAGCCGCGGACCTTGACCTGGTGGTCGGCGCGGCCGAGGAACACCAGCTGTCCGTCGGGCCGCCACCGGACGAGGTCGCCCGTGCGGTACATCCGTTCGCCGGGCGGGCCGTAGGGGTCGGCGACGAACGTGCCGGCGGTCAGACCGGGGCGGCCGAGGTAGCCGCGGGCCAGGCTCGGGCCCCCGAGGTACAGCTCGCCGGTGACCCCGACGCCGACGGGCTGGAGCCCGCCGTCCAGGACGTAGGCGCGGACGTTGGGGTCGGGCCGGCCGATCGGCAGGGGCCCGGCGTCGTCCGGGTCGTAGTGCCAGGTGGTCGAGTTGATGGTGACCTCGGTGGGTCCGTAGGCGTTGAAGAGCGCCCGGCGGCCCCGGCCCCAGCGCCGGGCCAGTTCGGGATCGAGCCGCTCGGCGCCGACGACGAAGAACACCTCGGGGTCGACGGTGCGGTCGTCGGGCATCGCGGCCAGGAACGACGGGAGCAGGTTCACTCCGGTCACCCGGTGCTCGACGATGTAGTCCAGCAGTTCGTCGCCGGGCACGCGCACCTCCTCGGGCGCGATCACGGACGTACCGCCGGACAGCAGCGGCACCATCGTCTGCCAGAACGCGACGTCGAAGCTGGTCGAGGCGAAGTGCAGATACCGGTCGTGCTCGGTGACCCCGACGACCTCTTCCTGAAGGGCGATCAGGTCGGGCACGCCCCGGTGGGTGACGCCGACGCCCTTGGGGCGCCCGGTGGTTCCGGAGGTGTAGATGACGTAGGCGAGGGCGTCGTCGGTGAGCCGTGCGCGGGCGTCGGCCGGGTCGGTGTCCGGTACGGAGGCGAGGGTGGCCGCGTCGTCCAGGCGCAGGACCGGGATGTCGCGGTCGACGGGCAGTGCGGCGCCGGTGGTGACGGCCGCGGCCGGGTTGATGTCGTCGAACATGTACGCGAGGCGCTCGCGCGGGTAGCTCGCGTCCATCGGCACGTACACCGCGCCGGCCTTGGCCACGCCGAACAGGGCCACGGTCATCTCGATGTCGCGGCCGAGGAGCACCGCGACCGGGTCCTGCGGCCGTACCCCGCGCGCGATCAGCGCGTGGGCCAGCCGGTTGGCCTGCCGGTCCAGCTCCTCGTAGCTGAGGCTACGGTCGCGGCAGACCAGGGCCTCGGCACCGGGCTTGCGCCGCACCCAGGCGGCGAACTCCTCCAGCCAGTGGCCCCGGTCCTTGGCGGCGACGATCTCGGTGCCGGTACGGAGCATCAGGGCGCGCTCGTCGGGGTCGAGCGCGGGCAGCCGGAGTGCGGGCCTGGCGGGGTCGTCGACGATCTCGCGCAGGAGGTGGTGCAGCCAGCGGCCGTAGTCGCGCACGGTCGCCGCGTCGAAGGCGCGCGGCTGGTAGCCGAGGCCGATGGTGATCTCCTCGTCGGGGATCACGATGACGGTCAGGGCGTAGTGGGTGGCGTCGGTGATGTCGACGCCGGCGAGTTCGAGACCGGGGGCGAGGGGGGTGCGCTTGCGGCTGGAGAGCGGGAAGTTCTCCATGACCAGCATGGTGTCGAAGAGTTCACCGATGCCGACCGCCCGCTGGATCTCTGGCAGGCCGACGTGGTGGTGCTCGGCCAGGGCGACGCTCTCGGCGTGCACCTGTGCCATGAGGTCGCGCACGGTGCGGTCCTGGCTGTGCCGGACCCGTACCGGGACGGTGGTGCCGAGCTGGCCGATCATCGACTCGACGCCGTCGACCTCGGCGGGCCGGCCGGAGACCGGGCAGCCGAACACGACGTCGCGGCGGCCGGTGAGCCTGCCGAGGAGCAGGCCCCACGCCGTCTGGAGCACGGTGGTGAGGGTGACGCCCTGTTCGCGGGCGAAGGTGCGCAGCCGGTCGCTGAACTCGACCCCCAGCGCGACGGTTTCGCGGCCGGGCCGCTCGACGCCGCTGCCGGTGGCGGCGGGTGCCAGCCGGGTCGCGTCGTCCACACCGGCCAGCGCCTCCCGCCAGGCGGCGAGCGACGCGTCCTTGTCGCGGTCCGCCAGCCAGCGGAAGTACTCCGACAGCGGCGGGGAGGCGGGTGCGGCGGGGCCGCCGCTCAGCTCGGCGTACAGGGCGAGCAGGGTGCGGCCGACCAGGGGCATCGACCAGCCGTCGAGCAGGGCGTGGTGGTTGGTGATGACCAGCTTGTGCTCGGCGGGGCCGACGCGGGAGAGCAGGAAGCGGATGAGCGGCGGCCGGGACGGGTCGAAGGGGCGCTCCAGATCGGCGCGCGCGGCTTCGGGGAAGCGGTCGTCCTGGCGCCAGTCGAGGGCGACATCGGCGGGGATCACCTGCACCACCTCGTCCCCGGCGGTGCCCAGGTACACGCGCAGGGCCGGGTGGCGGCGCAGCAGTTCGTGCGCGGCCCGGGCCATCCGGTCCGGCTCCAGCTCGCCGGCCAGGGTGGTCACGGCCTGCACGACATAGACATCGGTGTCCTCGTCGTCCCGGACCATCGTGTGGAAGGACAGCCCGACCTGGAGCGGGGTGGCGGGCAGGACGTCGCTGAGGCGGCCGGTGCGTTCGAGGGCGTCGATGGCGTCCTGGTCGAGGCCGACCAGCGGGAGGTCGGACGGGGTGAGTCCGCCCGCGGTGTGCAGGGCGTGCGCGGCCAGGGCGTCGAGCGCGGCGGCCCAGGACTGCTGGAGGCGGCTCACGGCCTCGGCGCCGAGGACCTCGGTCGCGGCGGTCCATTCGACGGCGAGGCGCGGCTCGTCGCCCTCGTGGACGAAGCAGTTGAGGGCCAGCACCTGTTCCAGGGCCTTGGCGGCGGGTTCGGTCACCGAGAAGGCGTCGTGCTCCGGCAGGCTCCAGCCGGACGCGGACAGCGGGGCGAACCGGCCCAGGTAGTTGAGCAGGACGTCCGGCGGCGGGGTGGCCGCCAGTCCGGGTCCGGCCTCCGGGTCGAGGTGGCGCAGGACGCCGTAGCCGACGCCGCCGTCGGGGACGGCGCGCCGGGCCTCCTTGGCGGCGCGCAGCGTCCGGCCGACGTCGTCGGACGCGGGCACCCGGACCGGGTACTCGCTGGTGAACCAGCCGACGGTGCGGGACAGGTCGAGGTGTTCGCGGCCGTGGCCCTCCATGGAGACGGTCACCGCGTCGTCGCGCAGGCCCCAGCCGCGCAGGGCGAGGACGAGCGCGGCGAGCAGCACCTCGTCGACCCCGGCGCGGTAGGCGGCGGGCAGGGTGGTCAGCAGGGCCTCGGTCGCCTCGGCCGAGGCGACGGTGACCGACCGGTGGGCGGTGGAGACCGTGTCGCGGGACTGGTCCAGGGGGCGGGCGCCGAGCCGGGAGGCGGCGGCGAGGGCGGTCCGCCAGTGGTCGAGCTCGCCGCGCCGGGCGCCTGTCCTGCCCTGTTCGGCGAGGAGCGTGGCGTGCCGCCGCCAGGAGGTGCCGACGGGTTCGAGCGTGCCACCGGTGCAGGCGGTGTGCAGGTCGGGGAGCAGGACGCGCCAGGAGACGCCGTCCATGGCGAGGTGGTGCACGACGACGACCAGCCGGTCGGGCGTGCCGTCGCCGGTGCGCAGCAGGGTCACGCGGAGCAGGTCGCCCGACCGGGGGTCGAGCTGGCCGGCGAGCCGCTCGGCCAGCGCGGTCACGTCGTCGTCGTGGACCTCGTCCACGACGGCCCGCACCAGGCCCCGGGGCAGGACCTCCAGGCCGTCGGCGACCCGCAGGCGCAGGGCGTCGTGGTGGTCGAGGACGGTCTGCACCCCCTTGACGAGCGCACCGTGGTCGAGTGCGTCGATGCTGAGGGCGGTCCACTGCGCGTACCCGGCGACGGTGTCCACGTCCGGATGCGGGTCGAGCAGGCCGCGCACGATGGGCGGGGCGGGCACCGGCCCGATGGGGTCGTCCGCCGGTTCGGGCGAATCGGCGAGGAGGGTGGCGGAGGCGGCCAGCGCGGCGAAGCTGCGGCGGGCCAGCAGATCGCGTGGCCGCAGCCCGATGCCGAGCGCCCGCAGCCGGCTGCTGACGGTGATCGCGGTGATGCTGTCGCCGCCGAGGGCGAAGAAGTCGTCGTCGACACTGACGCGTTCGACGTCGAGTGCGTCGGCCAGGACCTCGCAGAGCAGCCGTTCGCGGTTGGTGGACGGCTCCCGGCCGGTGCCGGAGAAGGCGGGTGCGGGCAGGGCGGCGCGGTCGAGCTTGCCGTTGGGGGTGAGGGGCAGCCGGGTCAGGACGACCACGGCCGAGGGCACCATGTGCTCGGGCAGCCGCGCGGCGAGGTGGGCGCGCGCCTCGTCGCCGGTGACGGAGGCGGACACGATGTATCCGACGAGCCGGGAGGAGCGCACCCGGGCGGCGGACGCGGTCACTCCGGGCACGGCGGACAGGGCGGCCTCGACCTCGCCGGTCTCGATGCGGTGGCCGCGGATCTTGACCTGTCCGTCGCCCCGGCCCAGGTACTCCAGGCCCCGGCCCGGTATCCAGCGGGCGAGGTCGCCGGTGCGGTACATCCGGTCCCCCGGTGCGCCGAAGGGGTCGGCGACGAAGCGTTCGGCGCTCGCGCCTGGCCTGCCGAGGTAGCCGCGGGCCAGGTGCGGTCCGGCGAGGTACAGCTCGCCGGGCCGGCCGTGCGGGACCGGCTGGAGCGCGCTGTCCAGCAGGTGGATCCGGGTGCCGGCGAGGGGGTGGCCGATTGTCGGCTCGTCGCCCTCGATCCGGGCGGTGGTGCTGTCGACGGTCGCTTCGGTGGGCCCGTAGATGTTGCGTGCGGTGATCCCGGACTCGGCGACGCGCCGCCACAGGGCGGGCGGGGTGGCCTCGCCGCCGAGCACCAGGAGGGCCGGGCGCAGGTCCAGGAGCCCGGCGTCGATCAGGGGCGCGGCCATCGACGGGGTGGTGTCGACGATGTCGATGCCGTCGCGGGTGTACGCGGCGAGCAGGGCGTCGGCGTCGCGGGCCGTCTCGGTGTCGTACACGTGCAGTTCGTGCCCGCACAGCAGCCAGACCAGGTGGTCGAAGGCGGAGTCGAAGGCGAACGAGTAGGTGTGCGCGACGCGCAGCCGGCGGCCCGTCGCCCGTTCGGCCTCCGTGACGACGGTGGCGCGCTGGTGGTGCAGCAGCGCGGCCAGGCCGCCGACGCGGCCGAGCACGCCCTTGGGGCGGCCGGTGGAGCCGGAGGTGTGGATGACGTAGGCGAGGTGCTCGGGGTGGCGCGGCGCGGCCAGTTCGTCCTCGGCCAGGGGCGCTGCGGACCGCCCGGCGGCCTCGTCGAGCAGGGTGGTCCACGGGAGTCCGTCGACGGCGCCGGCGGTCAGGACCAGCGCGGGGCGGGTGTCGTCGATCAGCTCGCGCAGCCGCTCGGGCGGGTAGGCGGCGTCCAGCGGGAGGAAGGCGGCGCCCGCGTCCAGTACCGCGAGCAGGGCGACCACGGAGTCGGCGGAGCGGGGCAGGGCGAGGGCCACGACGTCGTCGGGTCCGATCCCCCGTGCCCGCAGCGCACGGGCCAGCCGGTGCACCCGCTCCGCGAGCGCCGCGGCGGACAGCCGCTCGTCGCCGCAGACCAGGGCCGTGCGCCCCGGGTCCACCGCGGCCATCGACGCGAAGGCGGCCGGTACGTCGACGGGGGTGCCGGGCAGGGCCGGCGGGCACCAGTCGGCCCGCAGCCGTGCCACGTCCTCGGCCAGGGCGATCCGGCCGACGGGGCGGCCCTCGGTCAGCCCGGCGAGCAGGGCGCGCAGGCCCGACATCAGGCTGTCGACGGCGGCCTGGTCCTTGGTCCGGGAGTCGACCTCGAAGCCGAGCAGCAGCCCGCCGTCGCGGGTCGGCAGGACGCTCAGGCCCATGTCCTCGGGCGGGCCGCCCGCGACATTGCGCATGACGCCGCCGGCACCGGCGAAGTCGAGGGCGAGGTCGAATGCCTTGAGGTTGATGCCGCGTCCGTGCAGCAGCGCGCCCGCGCCGGGCACGCCGAGGTCGCGGGGCAGGTCCTCGCCCCGGTAGCGCTGGTGTTCACGCATCTCGCGCATGGCGGAGGCGACCCGCCGGCTCAGCTCCCCGAGCCCGTCCCCGCCGCGCACGGTGACCCGCAGCGGCAGCACGTTGACGGCCATGGAGGGGGTGCGCAGCTCGGCCGAGGCCACCCGGCACATGAGCGGCAGGGCGAAGACCACGTCGGTGCGGCCGAGCATGCGGTGCAGGAAGGCGGCGTAGCCCGCGATCAGCGCCTCGCCCCAGGTGACGCCCTCCTTCTCGGCGAACTCCCGCAGCCGGGCCGTCTCCTGCGGAGAGACGACGGCGCGTGCGGTCAGGGTGCGGCCGGGCTCGTCCGAGGCGTCGGGGTCGTCGGCGGCGCCGAGGTCGGGCAGCGGGGTGAACCGCTCCACCCAGTAGGCGCGGTCCTCGGTGAACCGCTCGCTGTCGCGGTACTCCCGGTCGGCGGCGACGAGAGGGGCGAAGGTGCCGAAGGTCGAGCGCGGCGGCTCGGTGCCGCGGACCAGGGCGGTGTAGCGGGCGGCGGTGCGCCGGGCGAGCATCGCGGCGGTGTAGCCGTCGAAGATCAGGTGGTGGCCGAGCTGGGTGTACCAGACCTCGCGGTCGGAGAGCTTGATGACGGTACGTGAGTACAGGACCCGGTCGGTCATGCCCCGGCAGGCCTCGGCGGTCCGGGCCCGTTCGGCGTCGACGAGCGCCTGGGCCGCGGCGGCGGGGTCGGCCGCGTCGCTGACGTCGACCACCGGGGGCGGTGCGACCGGTTGGCCGCTCACCGCCTGGCGCGGCCCGTCCGGGGTGTCGTACACCCGCAGCCGGAGGGTCTCGGCCTCTTCGGTGGTGGCGCGGACCGCCTCCGCGAGCGCGGCCACGTCGACCGGTTCGCTGCCGGATATCTCCACCACGTCGCCGACCACGTAGTACGGCGATTCGGGTTCGAGGCGCTGCGCGTTCCAGATGCCCAACTGGGCACTGGTCAGGGCCAGGAGGTCGTCCGGGGACACGCTTGCGGGGCTCAACTTACTCTCCTTGAAGGGTGGGAACGATCATCGGTGTGCCGGTCACGGGGTCGGGGACGATGACGCTCGGCAGGTCGAAGACGTCCTTGATGAGGGCGGCGTCCACGATGTCCCCGGGGTCTCCCTCGGCGATCACCGTGCCGCCCTTCATGGCGATCAGGTGGTCGGCGAAGCGGCAGGCCTGGTTGATGTCGTGCAGGACCGCGACCACGGTGCGGCCCTCGTTGCGCAGCCTGGCCAGCAGGCCGAGCAGTTGGTACTGGTGGGTGATGTCCAGGAAGGACGTGGGTTCGTCCAGGAGCAGGTAGGGCGTCTGCTGGGCGAGGACCATGGCCATCCACACCCGTTGCCGCTGTCCGCCGGACAGTTCCTGCACGGGGCGTTCGCCGAGGTCCTCGACACCGGCGGCGGCCATCGCCTCGTCGACCGCCTCCTTGTCCTCGGCCGACCAGAGCGCCAGCATCGACTGGTGCGGGAACCGTCCCCGGCCCACCAGTTGGCGGACCTTGATGTCCTCGGGCGCCAGCGGGTCCTGCGGCAGGAAGCCGAGTTGTCTGGCCAGGGCCTTGGTGGCGTAGCCGCCGACCTCGCGTCCGTCGAGTTCCACCTGCCCGGAGGCCGGCCGGAGCAGCCGGACCAGTGCGCTCAACAGGGTTGATTTTCCGCAGGCGTTGGGGCCGACGATGGCGGTGAACGCCCCGTCGGGGATGTCGAGGCTGAGCCGTGTGGACACGACCCGGTCTCCGTAGCGCAGGGTGAGCTCCCGCGCTGTCAGGCGTGCGGTCACGCGCGCCTCACCTCCTTGGTCAGCAGCCAGATCAGATAGCAACCGCCGATCGCGGTGCTCACCACGCCGACGGGCAGCGCGACGGGCGCCAGCAGCATCTGGGCGATCAGGTCGGCGCCCTGGAGGAGCACCGCCCCGGTCAGCGCGGCCGGGAGCAGCGGCACTCCGGCCGCTCCGGCGAGCCTGCGCCCGATCTGCGGGGCGGCCAGCGCGATGAACGCGATCGGCCCGGCCACCGCCGTCACCGTGGCCGTGCAGCCGACGCCGACCAGCACCATGAGCAGCCGCAGCCGGTCGAGACCGACCCCGGTGGTGACGGCGACGGCGTCACCGAGGGAGGCCTGGTGCATGGCGTGGGCCCGTGCGGTCATCAGGATCAGCAGGACGGCGATGACCGCGAACGGGATGCCCAGGTCGTCCCAGCCCACACCGTTGAGCGAACCGGCGCTCCAGCCGACGGCGGCGATCGCCACCTCCAGCTCGGAGCGCAGCACGATCCATGAGTTGATCGCGGTCACCATCGCGTTGACCGCGATGCCGATCACCACCAGCCGCAGCCCGGAGAAGCCGTGTTCGAGCGAGAGCAGATAGATCGCGGCCGCGACGACGAGTCCGCCGAGCACCGAGCCGACGGCCAGTTGCGCGGAGGTGCCGGACAGGACGGTGATGGCGACCAGGGCTCCGGTGTAGGCGCCGGCGTCGAGGCCGATGACATCCGGGCTGCCCATCGGGTTGCGGGTGAGGTTCTGGAAGATCGCCCCCGCCACCCCGAGCGCGAGGCCGAAGACGACTCCGGCCAGCACGCGCGGCAGCCGCCAGTCCCGGATCACCACGGAGTGCTCCGAGCCGGTCAGCACGGCGAACACCCGGCTGGGGGACGACCATGACGCCCCGTAACACAGCCCCAGCAGGCCCAGGCCCAGCATCAGGGCGACGAGTACCACCACGAGGACCACCGTGCGGCGTTCGGTCCTCGGTCCGAGCGTCTTCACAGCGAACCAGCTCCGTAGCGGCGGACGGCCCAGATCAGCATGGGTCCGCCGAGGAAGGCGGTCACGATGGCCACCGGCACCTCGCCGGTGGGCAGCAGTACCCGGGAGGCGATGTCGGCGCCGAGCAGCAGGATCGGGCCCAGCACCATCGTGTAGAGGATGAGCCAGGGCACCGAGCCGGCCGCCGGCTTGCGGGCGAGGTGGGGCACGATCAGCCCGACGAACAGGATCGGTCCCGCGACGGCGGTCGCCGCCCCGCTGAGCACGGTGATCAGGACGAGGGCGGCGCCCCGGACCCGGCCCACGCTCGCGCCGAGCGTCTGGGCCACGCTCTCGCCCAGGGTGAGGGCGTTGAGCGCCCTGCTCAGCAGCACCGCCCCGAGCAGGCACACCCCGATCGCGGTCAACGGCAGCGCCAGCGGGGCCTGTTCGCGGCCGGCCAGCGAGCCGACCGACCAGAACCGGTAGGTGTCGAAGACATCCGGGAGCATCAGCCGCATGCCCAGCGCGACGCCGCCCAGGATCGCGGTGAGGGCGACCCCGGTGAGCACGAGGCGCAGGGGCGAGCGCTGTCCGACCGCGGCGACCAGCAGGGCCGCGAGGACGGAGCCGACGACCGCGAAGCCCAGTTCGCCCGCCTGGCCGGTGGCCAGGCCGAGCGCCGAGCCGACGGTGACGGCGAACCCGGCGCCCGCGGTGACGCCGAGGATGCCGGGCTCGGCCAGCGGATTGCGGGCGAGCGTCTGGATCAGGGAGCCGGCCACCGCGAGGGCGGCGCCGACCGCGACGGCCAGCAGCGCGCGCGGCGCCCGGACGTCGCGGACGATCACCTGGTCATCGGTCCCCCGGAAGTCCAGCAGTGCCCGCACGACTTCCGAGGGAGGAACGTGGCGGGCCCCGACGCCCATGCTCAGCACGGCGACGGCGGCCAGCAGGATCAGTCCGCCGACGAGCAGGCCGGCCTGCGGCACGGCCCGACGGGTTTTCGCCGCCCGGGGCGCGCGGCCCGCGACGGTCACCGCTTCAGCAGCGGAGCGAGCGACTCGTCGATCGCGTCCAGGGTCTTCAGCGCTTCCCCGTAGGTCGCCGCCTCGGTGTAGCGGAGCGGGAAGGTCTTGCCGGCCTTGACGGCGGGCAGGTTCTTCCAGAGCTTGGAGTCCAGGACGTACTGGACGGACTTCGGGACGCTGCCGTCGGCGTTGACCGAGTAGGTGATGGCGTCGGCCTCACGGAGCGCGGCCGGAAGCTCCTCGATGGAGGGGTACTCGCTGACCGCCTGCGAACCGGGGCCGGGCTTCTTGACCTTGCCGTAGTACTTCGCGCCGAGGTCCTCGGCGATGTTGGTGCCCCAGGAGCCGTTGAACTCGCGCTGGAAGGTGCCCTTGGCGGCGTCGCCGTACGCGCCGACGTGACCCAGCTTGAGCTTCGGCAGCACGCTCTTGTACTTGTCGGCCAGACCGGCGGCCTTGGTCTCGTACGTCTTCTTGGCGGCGTCGAACTGCTTGAGCGCGCCGGCGGCGTCGGACTGCTTGCGCGAGAGGTCGCGCCAGGCGGAGGGCAGGCTCGGACCGATGGCCACCACGGGAGCAATGGACTCCAGGCGCTTGACGTCGATGTCGGCGAGCACGGGGGCCGGCACGCCGATGACGATCAGATCGGGGTCGGCCTCGGCTACGGCCTCGTAGTTCGTCTCGGCCGCCTGCTCACCGGCCACCTTGGTGAGCTTCTTGTACGTGGCCAGGTCTTCCTTCGTCATCAGCGGCTCGCCGCGCTGCCACGACGAGATGCCGACCAGCGGCGCGTCGGCCTCGATCAGAGCGGGCACGGCGTAGCCGGTGGCCACCACACGCTTCGGGTGCGCCGGGATGGTGATCTTGCCGTTGTCCGCGGCGAACACCCGGGTCTTGGCCGTGTCCGAGGCGTCCGACCCCCCATCCGACGACGATCCGCATCCAGCCAGTACGAGGGCCAGCGAGAGGGCGCCGACCAGGCCGGACGATCTGCGTATGGACATTCCGTTACTCCTTGCTAGTTAGGTAAGGCTCACCTTAGTAGATGGCCTTTCGGCAGGACAACCAGGGAGTGACGGCTCGCGCCACTCCCCGTCCGGCCGTTGATCAGTGGTCGTCCTCGTCGAAGTCGGCGACGCCGCGCTTCCAGTAACCGGTGATGTCGTGGTCGGCCTTTTCCAGCCGCAGTTCGTCGCGGACCCAGCGGCGCAGCGGCTTGATCTGCCCCGCCTCGCCCGCGACCCACACATACATCCGCTCCCCCTCGGGCACGGTCACCCCGGTCACGGACCGCACCAGCAGATCGCCGGTGCCCGCCGGGAGTTCACCCCGGTGCAGCCAGCGCACCTCGACACCCTCGGGCGCGGAGAGCTCGATCTCCTCCGCCGCGTCGACGACCTCGATGAACGCCCAGCCCCTGGCGGTCCTGGGCAGCTCCTCGAGCCACCGGGCGATCGCGGGCAGTGCGGTGATGTCGCCCGCGAGCAGATAGCGGTCATAGGTGTGCGGGACGATCAGCCCGCCGGGCGGCCCGGCGACATGCATGGTGTCGCCCGGTTCGACCGCGGCCGCCCAGTCCGCGGCGAGGCCGCCTTCGTGCGCGGCGATGTCGATGTCGATCTCACCCGTGACCGGGTCGTAGCGGCGCACGGTGTATTCCCGCGAGGTGAGCGCCGGCCGGGGCCAGCGCAGCATCGTCCCGTTGCGCTCGGGCAGCCGCAGCGTGCCGTCCGGGTCCGGGAAGATCAGCTTCACATGCTCGTCGGGGGCGTGCGCCTCGAAACCCTGGGTGCCGGGGCCGCCCAGGGTCACCCGCAGCAGACCGGCGCCGACCGCGACGGTGCGGACGACCTCGGTCTCCCGGATGCCGATCGGGTAGCCGACCTTCTCGGCGTGGCGGCCCGCCCGGACCTCGGCGATCCGGTCCAGGTGCCGGCCCCGTTCGTCGACGCGGCTCATGCCGGATCACCCGTCAGAAGAGCGGTCCAGTGGGAGAGTTCGGGGAGTTCGAAGAGGTCGGGGAACTCCAGGCTCGTCGCTCCCGCCGCACGCCAGCGCTCGACCAGGACCATGATCCGCATCGAGTCCAGACCGAGGTCGACCAGATTGTCGTCGGCCCCGATCTCGTCGGGCTCGCAGCCGAGCAGCTCGGCTATGTCGGCCCGGATGCTCTCGGGCGACAACGTCTGACTCATGGAAGAACTCCTTCGGGGATGAGCACCGACGGGCACGGTGGACACGTCGGCGGTGGTGGTACGGAGCCATGGCGGCGGGCGGCGGGCAGGGGCGCCGGTGTCCGCGACGGGCCGGGGTGGGCGCCGCGAGAGCCTCACGGCGGGGCGGGGTGCGCCGGCCCCATGGCGGGCCCGCACGGTTCAGGCAGCGGGCCGGTCCGGGGGCCGCCGCCAAAAGGCGTCCGCCGACGGCGCGTTGGCACCGGACCGCGCCTCCTCGCGCGCCACCCTGCCGATGAGGCCTTCGACGGCCTCACGGTGCGGGCCGACGCCCTCCATGTTCCACACCGGCATGGACTTCCCCCCTCGGACCAAAGTAAGGCTAACCTAACACCGATCGCCGCCGGTCCGGGCGCCAGTGGACCGATATGTGACGGTTCGACCTCCACCCCTTCACATGCACCTCGCGTGACCCTCTGTCAGGCAGCCGGACACGCACCCCGGTTCACCCCCCACCTGCGCGATCACTCAAACTTAGGTTACCCTCACCTAACCAACCGCAGGAGGTTGCTCATGCCTGAGCACATACCGGAAAGAAACGGTGAATTCGACGGCCGCACCGCCCTGGTGACCGGTGCGGGACAAGGAATCGGCGCCGCTGTCGCCCAGCTGCTCGCCGCTCTCGGCGCCCGGGTGGCCGCCACCGACCGGGCACAGGACGGCATCGACGCCCTGGCCGCCGAGTGGGAGCGGCAGCAGTCGAAGAGGCCGGAGAACGAGCGGTCGGCCGGCCGTCTGGAGCCGTACGTGATGGACGTCACCGACCGCCCGTCGGTGGACCGCGTCGTGGCCCGTGCCGAACGTGAACTGGGCCCCATAGACGTGCTCGTGAACGTCGCGGGCATCCTGCGCACCGGACCGGCCGCCGAGCTCTCCGCGCGGGACTGGGCGGAGACGTTCCACGTGAACACGGACGGCGTCTTCCACGTCTCGCAGACCGTCGCCCCCCTCATGGCGGCCCGGGGAGGCGGCTGCGTCATCACCGTCGGCTCCAACGCCGCCGGGATCCCCCGCACCGGCATGGCCGCCTACGCCGCCTCCAAGGCTGCCGCGGCCATGTTCACCAAGTGTCTGGGGCTCGAACTCGCCGGCAGCGGCGTACGGTGCAACGTCGTCGCCCCCGGTTCCACCGACACGGCCATGCAACGCGCCCTGTGGACCGACCCGGGCGCCCGGCAGCGCGTCATCGACGGGGACCCGTCGACGTACCGCACGGGCATCCCGCTGGGCCGGATCGCCGAGCCCACCGACATCGCCGACGCCGTGGCCTTCCTCGCCTCGGACCGCGCCCGCCACATCACGCTCCAGGAGCTGTACGTCGACGGCGGCGCGACCCTGCGCTGAACCGCCCGCAGCCCTTCCGCACACCCCGATCCCTCGCACCCGCTGACGGGACCATCGAGAATGGAGTCCCCGTGTCGACGGCATCCCAAGTCGCCACGCACGAACCCCCGGCCCACCCGGCCATCGGAGCGGCCACCTCGCTTCTGGACGCCTACACGCCCGGCGCCCGCTTCCTCGCCACACCCCGGCACACGCTGCTGGCACACGGCACCGCACACCAGGTGCCGCACGGCGAGAGGCCCGTCGACGAACGGGTGGCCGACACCCTGGCCGATGCCGTCGCCGCCGGACAGAAATCGCCCGTGGTGATCGGGGCCATCCCCTTCGACCACACGGCTCCGGCCGCCCTGAGCGTGCCGGCCGTGCTGCGCACCGCCCCGCCCCTGGCCTCCGACCCGCTCGTCGCGCTGCCCGCGGCCGCACCCGGCCCGGTGGACTGGCACATACGCCCGGTCCCGGAGCCCGAGGTCTACGCGGCGGGCGTCGCCTCCGCCGTGGAGCGCATGTGGCGCGGCGAGTTCAGCAAGGTCGTCCTGGCCCGCACCCTGGAACTCACCTCCCCCTCCCCCGTCGATCTGCCCGCCATGCTGCAACGGCTGGCCCGCCGCGATCCCTCCGGCTACACCTTCGCGCTGCCGACCGGGCCCACCCGCACACTGATCGGCGCCAGCCCCGAACTGCTCGTCTCCAGACGGGGGCAGCGGGTGGTGGCCAATCCGCTCGCCGGCTCCGCCCCGCGCAGCGCGGATCTGGCCGAGGACGTCCGCCGCGCCGCCGCCCTCCTGGAGTCCGTCAAGGACCTCCACGAGCACGCGGTCGTCGTGGACGCGGTCCATCAGGCCCTCGCCCCGCACTGCTCCGAGCTGACCGTGCCGTCCCGGCCGACCCTGATCCGCACCGCCACCATGTGGCACCTGTCCACCACGGTCACCGGCACCCTCGCCACCCCCGACGTCTCGGCGCTGACCCTCGCCTGCGCCCTGCACCCCACGCCCGCCGTGTGCGGCACACCGACGACGACGGCCCGTCAGATCCTGACGGAGACCGAGCCGTTCGACCGCGGGTACTTCACCGGCATCGTCGGCTGGGGCGACGACCGGGGCGACGGCGAGTGGGTCGTCACGATCCGCTGCGCCGAGGCCGAGGAGCGCACGCTGCGCCTGTACGCCGGCGCCGGCATCGTCGCCGCGTCCGAACCGGAGGCCGAGACCGCCGAGACGGCGGCCAAGTTCCGCACCTTCCTGAGCGCCGTGGGAGCCGAGCTGTGAGTACGGACGCCGCCCCCACCTGGCCCGCCGACTTCGCGGAGAAATACCGGGCGGCCGGCTGGTGGCGCGGGGAGACCTTCGGCTCCGTGCTCCGGGAGCGGGCCCTGGCCCACCCGGACCGCACCGCCGTGGTCGATCCCGTCGCCGGAACCCGCTGGAGCTACGCGGAGCTGGACGGCCGCGCCGACCGGCTGGCGGCGGGGTTCGTGGCCCGGGGCATCACCAAGGGCGACAAGGTGGTGGTCCAACTCCCCAATGCGGCCGCGTTCTTCGAGGTGATCTTCGCGCTCTTCCGGATCGGCGCGCTGCCCGTCTTCGCACTGCCCGCGCACCGCGAGACGGAGATCGCGTACTTCTGCGAGTTCACCGAGGCGGTCGCCTATGTGATCCCGGCCGAGCACGGCGGGTACGACTACCGCGAGCTGGCGGCGAAGACCCGCGCCCGGGTGGGCACGCTGAAGCATGTGTTCGTCGCCGGCGGGGAACCCGGCGACTTCGAGTCGCTGGACCGGGTGCATCAGGAGCCGGTCGAGCTCGACGGCCCCCGCCCGGACGATCTGGCCTTCCTCCAGCTCTCCGGCGGCAGCACCGGCGTACCGAAGCTGATCCCGCGCACGCACGACGACTACATCTACTCGCTGCGCGGCTCGAACGAGATCTGCGAGGTGGACGAGAACAGCGTCTATCTCTGTGTGCTGCCCGCGGGACACAACTTCCCGCTGTCCTCGCCCGGTTCGCTCGGCGCGCTGTACGCCGGGGCCCGGGTGGTGCTGTGTCCGCAGCCCTCCCCCGAGGCGGCCTTCCCGCTGATCGAGCGCGAAGGCGTGACGATCACCGGCCTGGTACCGCCGCTGGCGCTGCTGTGGACCCAGGCGGCCGCCCGGACCACGCACGACCTCGGCAGCCTGGACGTCCTGCTCGTGGGCGGGGCCAAATTCAGCGAGGAGGCGGCCCGGCGGGTGCGCCCCGCGCTCGGCTGCCGGCTCCAGCAGGTCTTCGGGATGGCCGAGGGGCTGGTCAACTACACCCGGCTGGACGACCCGTACGAGACCGTGGTCACCACCCAGGGGCGGCCCATCTCGCCGGACGACGAGATCCTCGTCGTCGACGACGAGGACCGCGAGGTCGCACCGGGCGGGACGGGCCACCTGCTGACCCGGGGGCCGTACACCATCCGGGGCTACTGGAACGCGCCCGAGCACAACGCCCGTTCGTTCACCGAGGACGGCTTCTACCGCACGGGCGATGTCGTCCGCACCACGCCCACCGGCCATCTCGTGGTCGAGGGACGGGCCAAGGACCAGATCAACCGGGGCGGGGAGAAGATCGCGGCCGAGGAGGTGGAGAATCACCTCCTCGCCCACCCGGCGGTGCACGACGCCAACGTGGTGGCGGAGCCCGATCCGTATCTGGGCGAACGCATCTGCGCCTATGTGATCCTGCGCCCGGACGCGGAACCGCTGAAGACGCTCGCGGTCAAACAGTTCGTACGGGAACGGGGCCTGGCGGCCTACAAGGTGCCGGACCGGGTCGAGTTCGTCCAGGAGTTCCCGCAGACGGGGGTCGGCAAGGTCTCCAAGAAGGACCTGCGCAACGCGGCGGCCCGCACCGGGTCGGCGTGACGGAGCCCGGCTCCCTGGCAGCGGTCAGGGAGCCGGGCTCGCCGCGTTCTCGGTCACCGGGTACGGGATGAACGTGCTGCTGTTCTCGTCGATCGCCAGCGTGCGGTCCAGCGGGGGCACCGCCCGCTGGGGGCAGTCCGTGCGTTCGCACAGGCGGCAGCCCATGCCGATGGGAACGGCGGAGGCGGCGTTGCCGAGGTCGAGGCCGTCGGAGTAGACGAGCCGGGAGGCGTGCCGGATCTCGCAGCCGAGCCCGATGGCGAAGGTCTTGCCGGGCTCCCCCCAGCCGCCCCGGTGACGGGTGAGGGCGCGGGCCGTCCACAGATAGCGCTGCCCGTCCGGCATGGCGGCGACCTGCACATGGATGCGGCCGGGTGCGGCGAACGCCTCGTAGACGTTCCACAGCGGGCAGGTGCCGCCCGCCCGGGAGAAGTGGAACGCGGTGGCGGACTGGCGTTTGGACATGTTGCCCGCCCGGTCGACCCGGACGAAGGAGAACGGCACCCCGCGCAGCCGGGGCCGTTGCAGCGTGCTGAGGCGGTGGCAGACCGTCTCGTAGCCGAGGCCGAAGTGGTCGGTCAGCCGCTCGATGTCGTAGCGGAACTCCTCCGCCGCCGTGTGGAAGCGGCCGTACGGCAGGATCAGCGCGGCGGCGAAGTAGTTGGCGATGCCGATCCGGGCCAGCGACCAGGCGGCGGAGTCCTGCTCGAAGTCCTCCGAGGCGAGCGCGGCGAGCCCGTCCCCGTACTCCAGAAGCGCGAGCTGGGTGGCCATCCGGAAGGCCTGCTGGCCGGGGCGCAGCCGGGCGGAGAGGTGCAGGACCCGGGCCGCCGGGTCGTAGTGGTGCAGGAGCCGGCCCGCGTCGGCGGCCAGGCGGACACCGTGGTGCTCGGTGAGACGGGCGGAGAGCGCGCGGACGACTTCGCCGGGGCGGACCCCGATCCCGGCGGCGAGTTCCTCGGCGGCGTGGTCGGCCTCGTCCAGGTAGTTCTGGCGCCGGTAGAAGAACTCGCGGATCTCCTCGTGCGCGGAGCGCGGTGTCGCCACCACTCCGCTCCCCCGGCCCTCGACGGTTTCGGAGAGCTGCTCGCTGAGGTGCTGGTTGCGCCGGCCGAGCTCCACCAGGACGGTCGCCACGGCGGGCATGCGCGAGGCCAGGTCAGCGAGGTCGGAGGCGGACACCCGGCCCGCGGTGACCTCGCCGGTGAGGGCGTCGCGCAGGTCGGCCACCAGCCGGCTGGTGTCCCGCTCGGAGAAGAAGCCGGGGTCGACGCCGAACTCCTCCGTCAGGCGCAGCAGTACGGGCACGGTCAGCGGCCGGGAGTCGTGCTCCATCTGGTTGAGGTAGCTGGGCGAGATGGCGAGGACCCGGGCCAGTTCGGCCTGGCTCATCCGCCGCTCCTCGCGCAGGCGTCGCAGCCGCGCCCCTGCGTACGTCTTGCTCATCCCTCGCTCCTGTCCCGCTGCGGCCGACGACCGCTCGCTCGTCATGCTAACCGCGAAGACCTTCGCCGGAGCATTAACAACCTTTGCATTTCCGCGCGGAAAGATGCGCAGAAGTTGGCAGACGTCCACGCTTGCTGGCACTGCGTGCCACTGCCAGAGTCGTACTGCGGCCCGCCGGACCCCGGCGGCCGGCCGGGGGCCCGGGACACGATTCATACCCTGACGTCGGAGTTCCCGGGCCTTTCGGCCCGCAGCCTCGGCAACATTGCCGCTGATTGCCCATCCATGGGACCGGCGGGCCGCACCCTCGGACATCACAGGCACTGAGTGCCATGCTGTTGGCATAGTTCACCACTGGGAGACGGTCATGACGCAGGCAGGGACGACACAGGAATCAGCCCAGGAGCTGGCCCGGCGATGGGCCACCGACCCCCGGTGGAAGGGCATCGAGCGCACCTACACCGCCGAGGACGTCGTCCGGCTCTCCGGCAGCGTCCGGGAGGAGCACACCCTGGCCCGCCGAGGCGCCGAGCGGCTGTGGCGCCGGCTGCACGAGCAGGACTACATCCACGCGCTCGGCGCCCTGACCGGTGGCCAGGCGGTGCAGCAGGTGAAGGCGGGGCTGCAGGCGATCTACCTGTCCGGATGGCAGGTGGCCGCCGACGCGAACCAGTCCGGGCACACCTATCCCGACCAGTCGCTCTACCCGGTCAACTCGGTGCCCCAGGTGGTCCGCCGTATCAACAACGCCCTGCTGCGCGCCGACCAGATCGCCACCGCCGAGGGCGGGAGCGACACCACCGACTGGCTGGCGCCGATCGTCGCGGACGCCGAGGCAGGCTTCGGCGGACCGCTCAACGCCTTCGAGCTGACCAAGGCGATGATCGCCGCGGGTGCGGCCGGCATCCACTACGAGGACCAGCTCGCCTCCGAGAAGAAGTGCGGCCACCTCGGCGGCAAGGTCCTCGTGCCCACCGCCCAGCACATCCGCACCCTGAACGCCGCCCGCCTCGCCGCCGACATCGCCGATGTGCCCACGCTCGTGGTGGCCCGCACCGACGCTCTCGCCGCGAACCTGCTGACCAGCGACGTCGACGAGCGCGACGCGCGGTTCGTCACCGGCGAGCGGACCGCCGAGGGCTTCTACCGGGTCGAGAACGGCATGGCGCCCGTCATCGCGCGCGGCCTCGCCTACGCCCCGTACGCCGACCTGATCTGGGTGGAGACCGGCACCCCGGACCTCGCCCAGGCGCGCGAGTTCGCCGAGGCGATCCACGCCGAGCACCCGGACCAGATGCTCGCGTACAACTGCTCGCCCTCCTTCAACTGGAAGGCGGCGCTGGACGACGACCAGATCGCGAAGTTCCAGCGCGAGCTGGGCGCGATGGGCTACCGCTTCCAGTTCATCACCCTGGCCGGCTTCCACTCGCTCAACCACGGCATGTTCGACCTGGCGCACGGCTACGCCGAGCACGGCATGACCGCGTATGTCGACCTCCAGGAGCGGGAGTTCGCCGCCCAGAAGGACGGGTTCACCGCGGTCAGGCACCAGCGCGAGGTCGGCACCGGCTACTTCGACCAGATCTCCACCGCCGTCAACCCGGCCTCCTCGACGACCGCGCTGACCGGGTCGACCGAGGAACAGCAGTTCCACTAGCCCCAAGCGTCCCTCACCCCCTTTCCACCGCCCCAGCGTCCAGGCCGGGCGCCCGGCCCCATCGTGCTCCGGCGCCCGGCCGCGCATGCCGAGGAGACCCGCATGCCTCTCTCCGCTCCGACCGCTCCCGCTCAGGTCCTCGGCGCTCCGGGTGACCGCCACGACGAGATCCTCACGCCCGCCGCCCTGGAGTTCGTCGCCCGACTCGTCGACGCCTTCGCGGACCGCCGCCCGGCCGTCCTGAAGGAGCGCCGCCGGGTGGCGGCCCGGCTGGCCTCCGGCTCGCCGTTCGACTTCTCCCTCGTCTCCGCGGGCATCCGCGCGGACGACTCCTGGCGGGTGGCGCCACCCGCGCCCGGGCTGACCGACCGGCGGGTGGAGATCACCGCGCCGCCGGAGCGCCGGACGGCCGTCGACGCGCTCAACTCGGGCGCGCAGGTGTGGATGGCCGACTTCGAGGACGCGACCGCGCCCACCTGGGACAACATCGTCGGCGGCCAGCTGACCCTGCTGGACGCCGCCGAGCGCAGGCTCGACTTCACCACCGCCGGGGGCAGGCGGTACCGGCTGGACGAGCGGACCGCGACCGTCGTCGTCCGTCCGCGCGGCTGGCATCTGCTCGAAGAGCATCTGCACATCGGCGGACGTCCCGCCCCGGCGGCCCTCGTCGACTTCGGGCTCTACTTCTTCCACTGCGCACAGCGGCAGATCGACGCGGGCCGGGGTCCGTACTTCTACCTGCCCAAGCTGGAGAACCGCGACGAGGCGCGGCTGTGGAACGACGTGTTCGTCCTCGCGCAGGAACTCCTCGGCATCCCGCGCGGCACCGTCCGCGCCACCGTCCTGATCGAGACCGTCACGGCCGCCGTCGCGATGGAGGAGATCCTCTACGAGCTGCGCGAGCACAGCGCCGGGCTCAACGCGGGCCGCTGGGACTACCTCTTCAGCCTCATCAAGACCTTCGGCCACCGCACGGACTTCCTGCTGCCCGACCGGGGCCAGGTCACCATGACCGCCCCCTTCATGCGCGCCTGCACCGAGCTGCTCGTGCGCACCTGCCACCGGCGGGGCGCGCACGCCATCGGCGGCATGGCCGCCCAGGTGCCGGGCGAGGACCCGGAGGCCCACCGGGCCACGCTCGCCGCGGTGCGTCTGGACAAGGAGCGCGAGGCCGAGGACGGCTTCGACGGCTCGTGGGTCGCCCACCCCGGACTCGTCCCGGTCTGCCGCGAGGTCTTCGACGGGGTGCTCGGATCGCGGCCGCACCAGATCGAACGCACCCGGAGCGACGTCGAGGTGACGGCGGCTCAGCTCATCTCGGTCCGGCGCGTCAGCGCGCCGCCCACGCCGGAAGGGGTGCGGACCAATGTCGCGGTGGCCGTGCGCTACTTCGCCGCCTGGCTGCGCGGTCAGGGTGCGGTCGCGCTGTACGGGGTGATGGAGGACGCCGCCACGGCCGAGATTGCCCGCGTCCAGATCTGGCAGTGGCTGCGCCACCGGGTCATCGAGCGAGGGACGGTGACGGAGCTGCTGGAGGACGAGCTCGCCGCCCTGGGCGCGGAGTACCCGTGGGCTCCTCTCGACGAGATCCGCGCGCTCTTCGAACGGACCGCCCTGGCCCGGGAACTGCCGGACTTCTTCACTGCGGACGCCTACACCCGTCATCTCGTGCACCGCCCGGAAGGACAGTCATGAACGGCGACATCCGACGCATCGGAGTGGTGGGCGGCGGGCAGATGGGTGCCGGGATCGCCGAGGTGTGTGCCCGCGCCGGCCTGGACACCGTCGTGTGCGAGGCGGATGCCACCGCCGCCCGGGCCGCCCGCGAACGTGTGGCCGTCTCCCTCGGACGCGCGGTGCGGCGGGGCAAGCTGGACCGGGTGAGCGCCGAGGACGCCCTCGCCCGGATGATCTTCACCGGCAGCCTGGACGACCTGGCCGACCGTCAGCTCGTCGTCGAGGCCGTCGTGGAGAACACCGAGGTGAAGACGGAGATCTTCGCGGCCCTCGACAAGATCGTCGAGGACCCCGGGGCCGTGCTCGCCACCAACACCTCCTCCATCCCCGTGATGCGGCTGGGCATGGCCACCGGGCGCGCCGACCGCGTGCTGGGACTGCACTTCTTCAACCCGGCCCCCGTCCTGCCCCTGGTGGAGGTGGTCTCCTCGCTGCACACCTCCGGGGAGGTCATCGCCTCCGTACGGCACTTCGCCGAGCACACCCTCGGCAAGACGGTCGTCCGGTCTCAGGACCGGGCGGGGTTCGTCGTCAACGCCCTGCTCATCCCCTACCTCCTCGCCGCGATCCGGATGGCGGAGTCGGGGTTCGCCACGGCCGCCGATGTGGACGCGGGCATGGAGCTGGGCTGCGCGCACCCGATGGGACCGCTGAAGCTCGCCGATCTGATCGGCCTGGACACGGTCGCCTCCATCGCCGCATCCCTCTACGACGAATTCAAGGAACCCCTGTACGCCCCGCCGCCGCTGCTCCAGCGCATGGTGGAGGCGGGGCTGCTGGGCCGCAAGAGCGGCCGGGGGTTCCACCTGTACGACCGGGGCTGAGGGGCCCGGGTCCACCGCCGGGCCGAGGGGCCCGCGGTGCTGTGGAGAGGGGCGTACGGCGGCAAGGGATCCGTCGTACGCCCCCTCGGCGTGCCCGGCCCCCGGCGTCTCATTCCATGTTCCGGAATGTGAACAGTGGCGTGGCGGGGGTGGCACACCCTCTAGGGTGGTCCGTGCAGCTGGTTCGCCCTGTCCGCCAGGCAGGAGCGTCGTAAGAGGGAACCCGGTGGGAATCCGGGACTGCCCCGCAGCGGTGAGTGGGAACGACCGCCGTCATCAGCACTGGATCCGCCCGGATCCGGGAAGCGACGGCCAGTAGGAGTCTGCCCCGGCAGACGTGCCCGCGAGTCCGAAGACCTGCCCGTTGCCCGCACACGACCATTCGTGTGCGGATATCCCGGTGACCTCGTGGGCGGGTCGGCGTACACATCAGACGGAGAGACCGCACCGTACGGGTGCCGGAATCCGTCCGGTTCGTCATCCCTTCGCGTCCGCGTCCCGTCCCGGGATGTTCAGGAGTCATCTCGCGAAGGAGATTTCCGTGACAGCGAAGCCCGCAGCCGCGGCAGCACGAGCCACCGTGTACGGCTACCCCCGCCAGGGTCCGAACCGGGAACTGAAGAAGGCCATCGAGGGCTACTGGAAGGGCCGGGTCACCGCCGACGCCCTCCGGGAGACGGCGGCCGGTCTGCGCCGCTCCCACTGGCGGCAGCTGGCCGACGCCGGTGTCCACGAGGTGCCCACCGGTGACTTCTCGTACTACGACCACGTCCTGGACACCAGCGTCATGGTCGGTGCGATCCCGCCCCGGCACCGCGAGGCCGTCGCCTCCGACGCGCTCGACGGGTACTTCGCGATGGCCCGCGGGACCCAGGACGTGGCTCCGCTGGAGATGACCAAGTGGTTCGACACCAACTACCACTACCTCGTCCCCGAACTCGGCCCGGACACCGTCTTCACCGCCGACTCCGCCAGGCAGGTCACCGAGCTGAGGGAAGCCCTCGCGCTCGGCCACACCGCCCGCCCGGTGCTCGTCGGCCCTGTCACGTATCTGCTGCTGGCCAAGCCCGCCCCCGGGGTGGCCGCCGACTTCGAACCGCTCACCCTGCTCGACCGGCTGCTGCCGGTCTACGCGGAGGTGCTCGCCGATCTGCGGGCCGCCGGCGCGGAGTGGGTACAGCTCGACGAGCCCGCCCTGGTCCAGGACCGGACGCCGGCCGAGCTGAACGCCGCCGCCCGCACCTACCGTGACCTCGGCGCGCTGACCGACCGTCCCAAGCTGCTCGTCGCCTCCTACTTCGACCGGCTCGGGGAGGCGCTGCCCGTCCTGGCGAAGGCCCCGGTCGAGGGCCTGGCGCTGGACTTCACCGACGAGGCGGCCGCCAACCTGGACGACCTCGCCGCCGTCGGCGGACTGCCCGGCAAGCGGCTCGTCGCCGGTGTGGTCAACGGCCGCAACATCTGGATCAACGACTACGAGAAGTCCCTGGCGACGCTCGCGACACTCCTCGGCCTCGCCGACCGGGTCGATGTGGCCGCCTCCTGCTCCCTGCTGCACGTCCCGCTGGACACCGCGCCCGAGAAGGACATCGACCCGCAGATCCTTCGCTGGCTGGCCTTCGCCAGGCAGAAGACCGCCGAGGTCGTCACGCTGGCCAGGGGGCTGGCCCAGGGCACCGGCGCGGTGACCGCCGAGATCGCCGCCAACCGCGCCGACCTCGCCTCCCGCGCCCACTCCCCGATCACCCGCGACCCTGCCGTGCGCGCCCGTGCCGCCGCGATCACCGACGCGGACGGCCGGCGTTCCCAGCCGTACAGCGAGCGCGCCGCCGCCCAGCGGGCGCACCTGCGGCTGCCGGTGCTGCCGACGACCACCATCGGCTCCTTCCCGCAGACCGGTGAACTGCGCACCGCCCGCGCCGACCTGCGGGCCGGCCGGATCGGCACAGCCGGTTACGAGGAGCGGATCAAGGCCGAGATCGGCGAGGTCATCTCGTTCCAGGAGAAGACCGGCATCGACGTCCTGGTGCACGGCGAGCCCGAGCGCAACGACATGGTGCAGTACTTCGCCGAGCAGCTCACCGGCTACCTCGCCACCCAGCACGGCTGGGTCCAGTCGTACGGCACCCGCTACGTCCGCCCGCCGGTGCTGGCGGGCGACATCTCCCGCCCCGAGCCGATGACGGTGCGCTGGACCTCGTACGCGCAGTCGCTGACCGACCGTCCGGTCAAGGGCATGCTCACCGGGCCCGTCACCATGCTCGCCTGGTCCTTCGTCCGCGACGACCAGCCGCTCGGCGACACCGCCCGGCAGGTCGCGCTCGCCCTGCGGGACGAGGTCGACGACCTGGAGGCGAACGGCACCTCGGTGATCCAGGTCGACGAGCCGGCGCTGCGCGAGACCCTGCCGCTGCGCGCCGCCGACCACGCGGCCTACCTGGACTGGGCCACCGAGTCCTTCCGCCTCACCACCAGCGGGGTGCGGCCGGACACCCAGATCCACACCCACATGTGCTACGCGGAGTTCGGCGACATCGTCCAGGCCATCGACGACCTCGACGCCGATGTCATCAGCCTGGAGGCCGCCCGCTCCCACATGCAGGTCGCCCGCGAGCTCGCCGCCCACGGCTACCCGCGCGAGGCCGGTCCCGGCGTGTACGACATCCACTCGCCGCGCGTGCCCGGCGCGGACGAGGCCGCTGCCCTGCTCCGCAAGGGGCTGAAGGCCATCCCCGCCGAGCGCCTGTGGGTCAACCCCGACTGCGGCCTGAAGACCCGCGGCTGGCCCGAGACCAGGGCGTCGCTGGAGAACCTGGTCACCGCGGCCCGTACCGTGCGCGCCGAACTCCCGTCCTCCTGACCGGGAGGTGACCGGGCAGTGACCGGCCGGCCGGGGCGCCTGTGCCTGAGCGGCGCTCAGGCGTCCCGGCCGTCGGCGTCCGCGGGTCCCGAAGGAGTGAAGCGCACCGGGGCCCGGAAGCGGGCGCGGCGGGCGGCGCGGCGGAAGGTGGTGAGCACGGCGGGGCCCGCCAGCACGATGCAGACGAAGTTGGTGACGGCCCGCCCGGTGTCCCAGCCGAGCGAGGTGGCGAGGTCGAAGGCGAGATAGCGGTGCCACTGCTCGGTGAACGGCAGTCCGGGCAGATAGGCGATGGAGCTGTTCGGGTCGAGGGAGAAGGGCCAGAAGGACAGATTGAGCAGGAAGCCGAAGAGGTAGCCGGAGACCGATCCGTACGCGGCGAGCATCAGGACCTCGCGGCGGCCGGTGGCCCGGGGCAGGAACCCGGCGAGCATGCCCACGAAGGCACAGCCGAACATCTGGTACGGCATCCACGGCCCGACCCCGCCCGTGATCAGCGCGGAGGTGAAGAGCGAGGTGCAGCCGAGGGTGAAGCCGAAGCCGGGGCCGTAGACGCGCCCCGCCAGTACCAGGACGAAGAAGACCGTCTCGATGCCGGCCGTTCCCGCGCCCAGGGGCCGCAGTGCCGCGTTGACGGCGGACAGGACGCCGAGCATGGCGAGGGCCTTGGAGCTGATGCCGCCCTCGGCGATCTCGGAGAGCACCACGCACAGGACGAGGACGAGCAGGACGCCGAAGATGAGGGGCGGGGCGTAGTTCGAGCCGAATGTGCCGGGAGCGACGACGAAGGGCCAGAAGAACGCGACCACGCCGAGGAACGCGGCCAGGGCGATGACCAGCGTGACCCGGGGGGTGAGCCGGATGGCCGCGGTGGTGGTGCTCATGTCCGGTCCTCGCCGTCGGCCGCCGGGGCGTCGGGTGCCTCCAGGGCCGCGGTCACCTGGTCGACGGTGAGGAAGGGCAGCGGCGCGAGGATCTTGGCGGTCTGCGGTGCGAACACGGGTGAGGCGACGATGACTTCGCAGGTGGGTCCGTCCGCGACGATGTCGCCCTCGGCCATGACGACCACCCGGTCGGCGGTGCGGGCCACGAACTCGACGTCGTGCGTGGAGACGACGACCGCGCGCCCCTCGGCCGCGAGTGCGGCGACGATCCGGGTCAGCTCCGCCTTGGCCCGGTAGTCCAGCCCGCGCGTGGGTTCGTCCAGGAGCAGCACCTGGGGGGTCGCGGCGAGCTGGATCGCGAGGACGAGGGCCAGCTTCTGCCCCTCGGACAGGTCCCGGGGGTGGGTGGCGTCGGCGATGCCCGGGGCCAGCCGGTCGAGGATCTCCCGCGCCCCGGCAGGGGTGCCCCCGTCGGCGGACTCGCTGTCGGCCTGGCCGAGTTCCTGCTTGACGCTCTCCAGGTAGAGCAGGTCGGCGGGTGTCTGCGGGACGAGCCCGACGAGCCGCCGGGCGTGCGCGGCGGACAGGGTGTGCGGGTCGCGCGCGGCGCCGTCCGAGGTGACGCGTACGGTTCCGGCCCGGCGTGGTCCGGACCCCTGGAGCGCCCACAGCAGGGAGGACTTCCCGGAGCCGTTGCGCCCCATCAGCGCGGTGATCTCGCCGCCGCGCAGGTCGAGGTCGGCCTCGCGGACGGCGGGGACACCGTGGTAGCTGACGGTGACGCCCCGCGCGGTCAGCAGGGTGGCGCGTCCGGACTCCGGGGCGGGGCGGACGGGGGCGGGACGGACGTCACGGAGCCGGGTGCGCAGCGGGGCGGCGGCGCGGCGGGCGTCGCGGACGGACAGGG
Organism: Streptomyces sp. ITFR-16; assembly: GCF_031844705.1. Classification (NCBI taxonomy): domain Bacteria; kingdom Bacillati; phylum Actinomycetota; class Actinomycetes; order Kitasatosporales; family Streptomycetaceae; genus Streptomyces; species Streptomyces sp. ITFR-16. Next base: position 7,699,290 of record NZ_CP134609.1, on the reverse strand, counting down.
GCAGCGGGTGCCAGTCGGCGGCGCGGGCGAGTTCCACGATCGGCGGGGCGATGGACGAGGTGCGCAGGATGTCGGCGGGGGCGCCGTGGACGGCGCGGCCGTCGCCGGGGAGGTGGATGACCCGGTCCGCGTACTGGACGACGCGTTCGAGACGATGCTCGGCCATGAGGACGGTGACGCCGAGGTCGTGGACGAGGCGGGTGACGGCGGCAAGGACCTCGTCGGCGGCGGTGGGGTCCAGGGCGGAAGTGGGTTCGTCGAGGACGAGGACGCGGGGGTGCGCGGTGAGGACCGAGCCGATCGCCACGCGCTGCTGCTGGCCGCCGGAGAGTTCGTGCAGGGCGCGGTGGCGCAGGTCGGCGAGGCCCAGCAGGTCGAGGGTCTCCTCGACGCGCTTGCGCATGACTGGGGGTGCGATGGCCAACTGCTCCATGGCATAGGCGAGTTCTTCTTCGACGGTGTCGGTGACGAACCCGTCGAGCGGGTCCTGCCCGACCACACCGACGACATCGGCGAGTTCGCGGGGAGGGTGGTGGGCGGTGTCCCGGCCGTCGACGGTGACGCGGCCGTGGAGGGTGCCGCCGGTGAAGTGCGGCACGAGTCCGTTGACGGCGCCGAGGAGGGTGGACTTGCCGACGCCGGTGTGGCCGACGACGAGGCAGAGTTCGCCCTCCTCGACGGTGAGGTCGATCTCGCGCAGGGCGGGCCGGGCCGCGTCGTCGTACTGGACGGTGACCTGGTCGAAGGTGATCACGTGGCTTCGGCTTTCTCGGCGCGCTGCCGGGGTACGGCCGCGTGCGGCGGGGCCGGCGGCGGTGCGAGGAATCCGGCGGTCCCGGCGAGCAGGATCGCGAAGGTCGGCACCGCCGGCAGGGTGGGCCAGCTGAGGGGGTAGATGGAGGGGTTGAGCTCGGCCGCGTCGAAGCCGACGTTGCCGAAGAGCAGGACGGCGGAGAGCACCCCGGTGCCGGCGACGGTCCATTCGGGCAGCAGCCACGGGTCGGGCCGGTAGGTGGTGCGCGAGACCCGGCGTCCGCCGAGCCGCAGGCCCGCCACGCACAGCACGGCTCCCGCAGCCATCGCGGGGAGTCCGAGGAAGGCGGGTGTGGTCGCGTCGAGGAGCCCGTAGGCCCCGGCGCACAGGCCGCACATGCCGAGGAGCATGAGCGCGCCGGTGATCCGCCGGGAGCGGCGGGTGGCGGTGCCGGCGCGTCCGTAGCCCCGGGAGTCCATGCCGGCGGCGAGGCGCAGGGAGCGTTCGAGTGCGTCCTCCAGGACGGGGACGACGATGCCGCGCAGCGCCTTGAGGCCCCTGTTGCGTCCGGCCCGCAGCCGGCGGGCGCGGGCGACGCGCTGGACGCTCTGCACGAGTTGAGGGGCCACGCTGATGGCGACGGTGACGGCGACCCCGAGTTCGTGCAGGGCGCCGGGCAGGACGCGCAGGGCCCGTTTGGGGTTGGCGAGGGTGTTGGCGGCGCCGATGCAGCACAGCATGCAGGCGAGCCGCAGCCCGTCGGTGGCGGCCGAGAGCAGGGCTTCCAGCGAGACGGGGCCGCCCAGCCGGATGCCGGCGTACCAGTCGGGGGTGGGGATGTGCGGGAGCGAGAAGAGGAAGTGGTCGTGCGGGGTGATGCCGGTGGCGAACACGGCGCGGAACAGGACGCGGATCGCGACGACGGTGAGGGCGAGGCAGAGGTAGTACTTGAAGCCGCGCGCCCAGGGGGCTTCGGTGCGGCGGGCGGTGACGACGTATCCGAGGACCGCGAGGACGAGGAACAGCAGCAGCGGGTTGTTGGTGCGGCTCACGGCCGTGGCCAGGGCGAGCGCCCAGATCCACCAGGCGACCGGGTGCAGCGTCCTGGGCAGGCGTCGGCCGCCGGTGTCCGGCGCGTGGCCGGACACCGGTGCGGCCGATTCGGGAGCGGTGTCCGGCACCCGGGTCACTCCGTGCGGCGCCGGCGTACGGCCGCGTATACGGCCGCCCCGGCGACGAGCACGATCAGCGCCCCGCCGACGATCACCGGCACGCGGGAGCCCGCGTCGGCCTTCGCGTCGGCGGCCGGCTCGGCGTCGACCACCTTCTTTCCCGTGCCCGGGGCGCTGGGGGCCGGGCTGGGCGTGACGGTCCCGGACGGACTCGGTGACGGGGAGTCGGAGGCGCTGGGCGACGGGCTCGGGGACGGCTTCGCCCTGGCGGAGGCCGGCTCGGTGGGCGACGGTCTCTTCGGCTCGGACGGCTGGGGGCCGGTGTCGGTGCCCGGTGGCAGCTCGGGGGCGCGCTCGGTCGAGGCGGGCTTGCCCGCGTTGCCCTGCGCCCGGGTGTTGTGGGCGCGCAGCTGGTCCGGGGTGAGCGTGGGCCGGCCCTCGGTGCCGCCGATGTCGGTGCCGCCGAAGATCCACAGGTCGACGCTGCCCGGCTTCGGGCGGTAGAGCATGGCCCCGAGCTGGCTGTACTCCCAGGAATTGGCGCCCGGGTCGGCGTGCCAGTAGGACCAGTACGCGGAGGCGGGCGGCGTCAGGACGCAGTCGTCCTGCTGAGGGGTGGGGTACTGCTTGCCGCCCCGGTGGCCGCTGTAGCCGATCCGGCAGATGAACGCCGGGCCGTCGTGCCCGGTGCCGGTGGTGCGCCAGCCGCCCTGGTTGAGGAGTTCGTACCCGGTGGTGGGTGTGGTGCCGCAGGAGCGGTAGACGGGGCCGCCCCAGTGGCTGAAGTCGACCGCGAGCACGACGCCGGAGGTGGTGGTGCACCGGCCCATCGGCTGCGGATCGGCCGCCGCCGAGGAGGCGTTGGCCGTCAGCGCGGCAGCGGACAGCAGAAGGGCGGCCGCCGCTCGGACGGCCCTGCGCCATGCCGGGATGCTCATGCCCGCTCCCCTGCGGCGGCCCGGCGACGGCCCATGACGACCACGCGCCATCCGGCGCCGACGAGCAGGGCGGCGAAACCGGCGAGGGCGACGGCCTGCACACCGGTCGAGGCCAGTGCCCCTCCGCCGGAGCCGCCCGTGCCGGTGTCGGCGATGCCGCCCGTGCCGCCCGTCGAGTCGTCGGGGGTGACGATCTGCGGGGTGGAGGCGCCGGGGCTCGGGGTGGGCTGGGGTGCGGTGCCGGTGAGGCTGCGCTCCAGCGTGCCGAACGAGATGCCGGTCGCCCCGCCCACCGCCTGGGTGGAGGCGCGCAGATCCGATCCGCGCTGGCCTTCCTTCGCCACGTTGAACCCGCCGTCGCCGTTCTGCTGGCCGGCGAGGAACTTACGGGCCTTGGCGATCTCTGCGTCGTAGCGCTCGGCGTCCAGGGAGAGCCCCTGGACCGCGAGGGCGGCGGAGTTGACCGAGTCACCGGCTGCCCCGGGGAAGCCCCCGTCGGGCAGTTGCTTGCCCGCGATCCAGCCGAGCGCCTTGTCGACGGCCCGGTCCGCCTTCTCGCCGCCGGCGAGGTCCAGGGCCATCGCGGCGATGGCGGTGGAGTCGACGTCGGAGTCGCCCGTGGCGGGGATCAGGCTGGGCCAGGCACCGCTGCCGTGCTGGAGGCTCTCCAGGTACGCGATCGGGTCCTGGGCCGCCTTCTTCTCACCGGCTCTCAGCTGGGCCATGACCGCCAGCGACTGGGAGAAGACGGAAGGGGCGTAGGTGTAGGCGCCCTTGGCGGCGCAGCTGCGGTCCGGCGCCTTGCTCGGCGCGGCGCACACGGCCGCATCGAGTCCGGCGACGAGGTCCTTGCCGCCGAAGGCGCGGGGGTCGCGGCCCACGGCCTCGGCCAGCAGGGCGGCCTTGCCGATGGACCCGCCGAGCGCGTACTCGGTGCCGGTCCCGGTCCAGTCCTGGAGGGTTCTTCCTTCGCCGTCCTTGCCGCCCTTGTCGAGGAAGTCGACGATCCCGCGCAGCTTGTCGTTGTTCAGGCCGGTCGCCGCGAGCGCGTAGGCACCGTCGATGGTGAGGCCGAAGTCCGCGTGGCCCGAGCCGGTCCCCGCGACGTAGTACTGCCCCTGCTTCAGGTTGGCCGCGCTGGTGAGGTAGGCGACGCCCTTCTTCAGGTCGGGGCCTTCGCCGGCGGGGCGGGTCGGGGCGGTGGTGGGCGGCTTCGTCGTGGGCGGCCCGGTGGTGGGCGGGTCGGTCGGCCCGGACTCCTTCACCGTCAGGCGGACGAGGTCGGTCCCGGCGCCGGCGAGGACGGCGGGCGAGGTCGCGTACAGCGCCGGGTCGGTGGCGTCCTGCTCGAAGCCGAAGCCGCCGCCGTCCAGTTGCTCGCGCGAGAGCCAGGAGACGGCCGCGTCGGCCTGCGCGGTGTCGCCGAGTGCGCGCAGCGCCTGGGCGGCGTACGCGGTGGCGTGGACGCTGCCGGTGGCGGAACCGGTGTAGCCGGCGAAGGAACCGTTCTCGCTCTGTGCCTTCTTCAGGTACGTACGGGCCTTGGCGACGGCCGCGTCCCGGCCGCCGGCCTCCTTCAGGGCGAGCGCCACGAGACCGGTGGTGGCGGGGTCGCCGTCGCAGTACTCGTCGGGGCCGATCAGGATGCCGGTGACCCCGCCGTCGTCGCACTGGAGCTGGGTCAGCCGCTCGACGGCCGCGGCCGGGGGGACGGCGTCGGCGCGGAGCAGGGCCAGGACGGCGAGCGCCTGGCCGTCGCCGTAGGAGGCGTTGCGGAAGTCGCCCGGGGCGGTGCAGCCGGAGGTCGTCGGGCCGGTGGTGCAGACGTTGTCCACGAGGCCGGCGATCAGGTCGTGGCCGCCGAAGTGGCGCGGGTCGCCCTCCGTGGCCTCGGCCACCAGGGCGAGGCGGGCGGCGGCGGTCGCGTCCGGTGCCTGGCCCGCGCCCGAGGGGTAGGCGTAGTCGTCGGCGTGGGCGGCGAGGAAGGCGGTGACCTTGTCGAGGGTACCGCCGTGGCCGCCGGTGGCGGCGAGTGCGTAGGCCGCCTCGGTGGTCAGCAGGTAGTTGGGGGTGTCGGCGCCGTCGTCGACAACGCGTTCGCCGTCCTTGAGCGCGCTGTCGACCCAGGCCGAGGCGGCGGCGAGGTCGATCGCCCCCGGCGCGACGGTGGGGGTGTTCCCGGGGTCGGGGGTCCCCGTGCCGCCCTGGGCCCGCACCTCGTCCGGGGTGAAGGCCGGTTTGCCGGTGGTTCCGCCGATGTCGGTGCCGCCGAACACCCAGGCGTCGACATCGCCGTCCTTGGGCTTGCGGTCCATGGCCCCGTACTGGCTGTAGGTCCACTTGTTCTGGCCCGGCGAGGCGATCCAGTAGGACCAGTAGGCGGTGGCGGGCGGGGTGAGGACGCAGGATTCCTGGGCCGTCGTCGGGTACTGCGTGCCGGAGCCGAGGCCGATACGGCAGATGAAGGCGGGGCCGTCGTGCTGGGTGCCCTCGGTGGTGAACCCGGCCTCGTGGAGGAGTTCGTACCCGGTCGTCGGTGTCGTGTCGCAGCCGCGCTCGACCTTGCCGCCGAAGGGACCGAAGTCGACGGCGACGATCGCGCCCCTGCTGGCCGTGCAGTCCCCGAGGGGGTCGGCCGAGGCGGGGGTGACGGTGACGAGTGTCACGCACATGGCAAGCAGCAGGAACGCCGCGGATATCAGGGCCAGGAACGCACGGGCCCCCGCCTGTCGGTCTCTTCGCTGTGCCGTTGCGGTCCCCACCGCGGCCCCCTCGTCCTGGCGCCGCGAGGACAGGAACGTGGCAGAGGCGCCCGCACCCCAGAGGTCACCACGGGGTGGAGCTGTCGACCACGCCGTAGTCCGCGACGGCGTTTCTCGCTGCAGATCAGGGCCCAGGTAATCCGGCTCGCCCGGCGGATGCCGGGCCTACGGTTGCGGGTCAGCGCCGGATTTCGACCGGCTTCCCCTGGAACCTCGTGCTTATCAGGCGGATTGGAGCACGGTGCCGCACACGGCGTCAAGACGACGTGTGGCAGCGCGCGGAGGGCGGCGCGGGGGCTGCTGGCAGGACCGCACGGCCTGGGGTAGCGTCCTGGGCTGCCACATGGGGGAACCCGGTGAGAGGCCGGGGCTGACGCGCAACGGTGTGGAGCGGCGGGGACCGCTCCGAGCCCGAATGCCCATGGCGGCGGTGCACCACAGGAAGCCGGTCCACGCGTTCGGGCGGCGGCCCCTGCCACTGCTGCCCTGCCTTCGAGGCGGGACGCGGGGCCCGGCCGGCGCCCCTCATCACAGGAGCAGGCCATGCCCCGTACCCTCATCCCGACCCGTCTCGCCCTCACGGCGACCGTCTCCCTCGGGGCGCTCTGTCTGAGCGTCCTGCCGGCCGCGGCGACCGCCACGCCGGCCCAGATCGCCACCTCGAAGACGAACGGTGTCGCATACCTCAAGTCCCTTCAGGCGGCGGACGGTTCGTACGCCGGAGCGGGACTCTCCAACGAGTGGGCGTTCAGCGCGCTCGCCTCCGCCGGTACGGCGGCCGTCGACGTCACACCGGGCGGCGACGCCACGAAGAACGCGAGATCCGTCTACCGCGGTCTGCTCGCCACGGCGGGCTGGCCCTCGGCGACACCGGTGGTGACCGACTACGAACGCGCCACCCTCAACGCGTACGCGGCCGGCATCGACCCGGCCCGGGTCTCCGCCTCCCGCAACCTGATCGGCGACATCTACGGCTACTGGCAGACGGCGGAGCCGGGCTACTTCGGCCCTTCGGCCAACTTCAACGGCACCGTCTTCGCCGCGCTCGCCCTGGGCGGCGCGAAGACCCAGGCCGGAGCGCAGCGCATACCCCAGGCGCTGCGCTCCGCGCTGATCACCCGCATCCGCGCCAACCAGCACAACGACGGCGGCTGGAACTACAGCAAGGCCGAGGGCGACGCGGGCCAGCTCGGCAGCACGAGCGACATCGACATGACCGGTGCCGCGATGGCGGCGCTCTGCGTCTCCGGCGTGCCGAACACGGACACCGACATCACGCAGGCCAAGGCGTTCCTCAAGAGCAAACTGGTGCCCACGAGCGGCGCGTTCAACGCCATGTTCGGCGTCAACACCGACTCCAACGGCTGGGCCGTGTCCGGCCTGAACGCCTGTGGCATCAACCCGCAGACGGGCGACTTCCTGACCTCGGCGGGCAAGACCCCCGTCGACTTCCTGATCGCCCAGCAGTTCAACCCCGGCGGCGGATTCAAGTACCTGCCGAGCGACACCTCGCCGTCCGCCTACGCCTCCATCGACGGGCTGCGTGCGGTCGCGGGAGGGGGCTTCACCGCCACTCCCCCGGCGCCCGCCACCAGCGGCGCGCCGCAGTGGGTGGCGCAGTCCGCGTTCACGCCCGGCACCGCCACCAAGCTGGCCCTCACCGTGGACGACGGCACGGGCGGCCTGAAGGTGTGCTCCGTCTCCTTCACCCCGACCGGGACGACGACCACGCTCGGCGCGGTCCTCGACGCGGCGACGACGGCGGCGACCCCGTCGGGCTGTGTCAGCGGGGTGACGCCCTCCTCGGGCACCGGCACGATCACGGCCCTCAACGGCAAGGCCAACAGCGGGTCGAACACCTGGAAGGTCGGCGTGGACGGCTCGGCCTTCGCCGGCGCCGCCCGGAACAAGGTCATCAACGCGGGCGACACGATCGCCCTGCGCTGGGGCGCCTGACCTCGGCGTTCCCGTGCGGCGGCCGGCCCGCAGCGAGGCCGGCCGCCGCGCGGGGCGGTGCGTGCGCACCACGACATGACCTGCCGTCAAAGTGTCGTAACCTTCCGTTCCGTCGTGCTCGCTCTATGGTCGTGATGCGTCCGCAGGCGGTGCCTGCGGCAGCCCAGGGAACGAGGGAACCGTCCGCTTCCGTGGGCCCTTCAGCGACCGCATCGCCGTCACGAGCCCGTGGAGTGGTATGGCTACCGAGATCCCCGCCCGCGTCCCCGGCCCGCCGGCCTCCGCCGGCCGAGTGCTGCGCCGGTGGAAGATCTGGCTCGCTCCGGGCCTGCTCAGCATCCTGGTCACCCTGGTGCTGTCGCTGCTCTACATGGGCGGCATCCTCACGCCGGCCCGCAGCCTGGACCAGTTGCCGATCGCTCTGGTGAACGCGGACACCGGCGCTCCGCTGCCGGGCCAGCGGGAGAACCTGGGCACCCAGGTCAGCGCGGCGGTCGTCGCCTCCACCCCCGGCAAGCAGGTGCGGTGGCACCGGGTGAGCCGGGCGGAGGCGCAGCAGAAGCTGGCGGCGGGCAAGGTGTTCGGCGCGCTGGAGATCCCCGGCGACTTCACCGCGTCGGTGGGGCGGCTGACGACGGCCCGGGCGACGGTCCGGCCGACGATGACGGTGCTGACCAACCCGGGCGCGGGCAGCCTCGGTTCCTCCCTTGCGGCCCAGATCGCCCAGAAGGCCGCCCAGCAGTCGTCGCTGTCGATCGGGAAGCAGCTGACGAAGTCGGCCACGGCCGCCGGGGCGAACGCCACGACGCGTCTTCTCCTCACCGACCCGGTGGCGGTGAGCACGCGGGTGGGGCATCCGATCGGGGAACACACCGGTCTGGGGCTGAGCGCTTTCTACTACACGCTGCTGCTGGTGCTCGCCGGGTTCCTGAGCGCCAACATCGTGCACACCGGTGTCGACACCTCCCTCGGCTACGCGGACACCGAGATCGGCCCCTGGCACACCCGGCGCCCGACCCTGCCGATCGACCGGACGCAGACACTGCTGCTGAAGATGGTCATGACCGCGGGACTGACGGTGCTGACCACCACGGCGCTCATGGTGGCGACCATCACCGTCCTGGGGATGGACGCACCCCATGTGGTGCAGCTGTGGCTGTTCTCGTACTGCGCGTGCCTCGCGGTCGGTCTGGGTGTCCAGGCGATCAACGCCGCGTTCGGCAGCGTCGGGCAGCTCGTGGCCATGTTCGTGTTCATCGCGCTGGCGCTGCCGTCGTCCGGTGCCACGGTGCCGCTGGAGGCCGTGCCGTCGTTCTACCGGTTCCTGGCCGCCTTCGAACCCATGCGCCAGCTCGCCGCCGGTGTCAGGGCGATCCTGTACTTCGACGCCCAGGCGGACGCGGGGCTCACCCGGGGCTGGATCATGGTGGCGATCGGCTTCGTGGCGGCGCTCGTGTTCGGCTTCGCGATGACGCGCTACTACGACCGCAAGGGTCTGGACCGGCTGGTCCCTCAGCCGGGGTGACCCTGCGCCCGGCCGCCGTCCCACCCGTGTTCGAGCAGATCGAAGGCGACGTCGACGGCGTGCCCGGCGTCTGCGGCGTCGTGGGCCAGGGCGGAACTCTCCAGGGCGAACCGCGCCAGGGCGGCGCAGCGCGGATCGTCGGCCGGGGCGCCGATGTCCGCGGCGATCGCCCGGGCAAGGGCGTCCTGGTGGCGCATCCACATGCGGTGCGCGTAGTCGCTGAGCGCCGGGGTGCCGGTCACCAGGTCGAGGAAGTCGCGGTAGGCGGGGTCGGAGCCGGCCGAGCGGACACGGGCGCGCTTGACCTGGGCGCACAGGGCCTGGGGGATCGTCGTGCCGGGGGCGCGGTCGCGGACGGCCGCGACGAGCCCGGCCTCCTGGTCGGCCTCCTCGTCGAAGACGAGCGCCTCCTTGCCGGGGAAGTGCTTGAGCAGCGTGGTGGTGGAGACGTCGGCCGCCTCGGCGACGTCGTGCAGGGTCACGGCGTCGTATCCGTGTGCGCAGAAGAGCCGCAGAGCGGCGTCCGCGAGCGCCTTGCGCGTGGCGGCCTTCTTGCGTTCCCGCCGTCCGATCGGTGTCGTCATTCTTTTATCGTACACAAGGGTGCCTGATCCCAAAAGTTGTACCGTTGCACTTTTTTGGTCGTTGTGCTTCTGTGGCTACGGGAGGACCCGCCGCGAAGCCGGGGGATTCCGCCGGTACGCACCGGCCCGGCGCCCTCGACGGCGTCGCCGTTCTCCTCTTCCCCCGCCCACTCTCAGCTCGACGTACGACCACGGAGGTCGCCGTGAACCGCATCCCCCACCCCATATCCGCCGCCCGTATCGCCGTCATCGGCGCCGGACCCGGCGGCCTCGTCTGCGCCCGTGTCCTCCAGCGCCACGGCCTCGACGTCACCGTCTACGAACTCGACGCATCCCCGACCGCCCGCGCCCAGGGCGGCACCCTCGACATGCACCCCGACACCGGTCAGCACGCCCTGCGCGCCGCCGGGCTGTGGGACGCCTTCGCCGCGCTGGCCCGGCCCGAGGGCGAGCAGTGGCGCCTGGTCGGACGCGACGGGCGGATCATGTTCGACTCCGCCCCGCCGGAGGACGGCCGGGGCCGCCCGGAGATCGACCGCGGCCGGCTGCGCGGTCTCCTCCTCGGCTCGCTCACCCCCGGCACGGTCCGGTGGGGTCACAAGCTGGACCGCGCGGAACCGCTCGGCGACGGCCGCCACCGTCTGTACTTCGCCGACGGCAGCACCGCCGGCACCGACCTGGTCATCGGCGCCGACGGCGCCTGGTCACGCGTCCGCCGGCTGGTGTCGGACGCGATGCCCGTCTACACCGGCGTCACCTTCGTCGAGACCGGACTCGACGACGCCGACACCCGCCACCCCGAACTGGCCGCCCTCACCGGCAACGGCACGATGATGGCGCTCGACGACAACCTCGGCATCGTCGCCCAGCGCAACAGCGGCGGCCACATCCGCGTCTACCTCGGCCTGCGCACCCCCGAGGACTGGCACCGGCGGGCTGGCATCGACCCGGCCGACCCCGACGCCGTCCGCGACGCACTCCTGGAGCGCTTCACCGGCTGGGACGCGGCGCTGCGCGCCTACCTCACCACCACCGACACCGGCTACACCGACCGACCGCTGTTCGCGCTGCCCGTCCCCCACACCTGGGAGCGCACCGCCGGGGTCACCCTGCTCGGCGACGCCGCCCATCTGATGTCGCCGCTCTCCGGCATGGGCGCCAATCTCGCCATGCGCGACGGCGCCGACCTCGCACAGGCCCTCCTGGACCACGCGGACGTCGACGAGGCCGTCACCGCCTACGAGAAGATCCTGCTGCCCCGCTCCGCCGAGGCGGCCGAGGGCGCGGCCGGCGCCCTGGACGGCACCTTCGCCCCGGACGGCGCCGCACAGACCCTGGCCCATATGACCGCCCACCACTGACCCGCCTCCAGACGTCGCACCCGGCACACGGCCCACCGGCGCCTACAGCGCGCGCCGGTAACGGACTTCGGGCACCGACACCCCGTCGTACTCCTCCGTCCGCACGGCTCCATCGGCGGCGTAGCCGGCCTTCTCGTAGAAGCGGCGGGCCCTGGTGTTGGCGTCGAGGACCCACAGCAGCATCAGGTCGAAACGCCGGGCGCGCGCATGCGCGTGGACCGCTTCCAGCAGGGCGCGGCCGATTCCGGTACCAATGAGGGAGGGGCCGGCGTACAACGCGTACAGCCTCCGCGTCGGCCCGGGTCATCGCTCTCACTGTGGACATCCCGGCACCCTGGAGGACCCCCCTGGACCGGTGGCGGTGGCGTGCGTCGGTCACTCGTCCTCCAGCGCCGCCACCCGCCGCTTCAGGGCTCCGATCAGCGTGGTGATCTGACGACGAGCCCGGTGGTGGCCGAGCGCCGCGACGCCGATGTGCCGGGCCGGGGCCGGTGGACCGACCGGGACGGTCCGCAGGCCGGGTATCTCCGGTGTCAGCGCGATGGACGGGATCAGCGAGATACCCAGGCCCGCGGCGACCAGTGAACGGGCGAAGAAGTAGTCGCTCGTCGTGCCGCGCACCTCCGGGACGAAACCGGCCTGCTCGGCGTAACGGCGGAGGTAGGCCTCGGTCTTCAGACAGCCGAGCACCCAGGGCTCGCCCGCCAGCTCGGCGAGGTCGAGCACCTCGCGCCCGGCCAGGGGGTGCCGCGCGCCCAGGACGACGTGCAGGGGGTCGTCCATGAGCGGGGTCCACTCCAGCCCGGGCCCGCTGCCCGGCCGGCCGGGCAGCGGGCCGTCGAAGTGATAGGCGAGTGCGAGGTCGACGGCTCCCTGCCGGACCAGTGGAAGGCTGTCCTCGGGCTCGAACTCCCTGACATGCAGCACTGTTTCGGGGTGGGCCGCCGTCAACTCGGCGAAGGCGCCGGGGAGCAGCAGCCTGCCACCGCTGGTGAACGTGGCGACGGTGAGCTGGGTGCGGCCCGTGCCGAGCTCGCTCACCTGCTGCTGGGCGTGTTCCAGCTCGGCTGCCACCGACTCGGCCGCGCCGACCATGATCCGGCCGGCCGGGGTGAGGGTGACCCCGCGCGTGCTGCGCGCCACGACCTGGGAGCCGAGGCTGCGCTCCAGGGCGGCCACATGCTGGGAGACGGCCGAGGGCGTGAGCCGCAGGACGGCCGCCGCCCGGTTGAAGCTGCCGTGCTCCGCCACCGCCCGCAGGACGCGAAGCCGCTGTATGTCGATCAACAGTTCTCCTTATGACGTACCCAGCAGGTCGGCACTTCTGCTGATGACCGTACGTCGCCAGGATGAAGGGCATGCAAAGAATCTGCGTCATCGGCGGCAGCCGCTACTTCGGAAAGCTCCTGGTCCAGCGGCTGCTTCTCGCCGGGCACCGGGTCACGGTCGTCAACCGCGGCTCCGCGCCGCCTCCGCCCGGGGCGGAGCACTTCGTCGTCGACCGCGACGACGAGGCCGCCCTGTCCGCCGCGCTCGGCGCCCGTACCTTCGACGCGGTCGTCGACCAGATCTGCTACACCCCGGTCCAGGCCGCGAGCGCGGTCCGCGTCTTCCGCGACCGCACCCGGCGGTACGTCATGACGTCCACCATCGAGGTCTACGACCCCGCGTCCGCCGCGCTGCCGGCCGTCGCCCGCGACACCCCGGTGCCGGAGGAGACCGTGGACCCGGCCGTCTGGCCGGTGCGCACGGACCTGCCCTGGCACGACGCGGACTATCTCGACGCCCACTACGCCGAGGGCAAGCGCCAGGCGGAGGCCGTCTTCACCCGGGACGGGCGGTTCCCGTACGTGTCCGTGCGCAGCGCCCATGTACTCGGCGGCGGCGCCCAGGAGTTCACCGGCCGCCTCGCGCACTACACCGAACGGATCTCGCGGGGAGCGGAGTTCGTCGTCCGCCCCGAGGAGCTGCCCACGGTCTTCATCCACTACGAGGAGCTGGCCGGCCTCCTCCTGTGGGCGGCCACGGCCGACGGCTTCACGGGTCCGCTGAACGCCTGCTCCGACGGACTGCTCGACGTCCACGGCCTGGCGGCGGCGATCGGCGCGGCCACCGGCCGGACGCCCGTGCACCGGACGGCCGCCGCGAAGGAGCCGGCCGGGCCGTTCTCCTTCGACCGGCACTACGCCATGAGCAACGACCGGGCGAAGCGACTGGGCTTCACCTTCGCGCGCACCGCCGACTGGCTGCCCGGCGCCGTCGCCGAATCCCTTGCCGTTTCCACCGTCCCTGCGGCCTGAGGAGCACACCGCCATGCAGTACCGCACGATCGGCAGCACCGCGGTGAGCGCCATCGGGCTGGGTGCCATGCCGCTCTCCATCGAGGGCCGCCCGGACGAGGCGCGGGCCGTCGCCACCGTCCACGCCGCCCTGGACGCGGGCATCACGCTCATCGACACGGCCGACAGCTACCACTGGCACGCCGGGGAGACCGGTCACAACGAACTCCTCATCGCCCGGGCGCTGCGGTGCTACCCCGGCGACACCTCCGGCGTGCTGGTCGCCACCAAGGGCGGGCGGGGGCGCCCCGGGGACGGCAGCTGGACCGTCACCGGATCGCCCGGTCACCTCAGGCGTGCGGCCGAGGCCTCGGCCCGGCGGCTGGGTGTCGAGGCGATCGGCCTCTACCAGCTGCACAAACCGGATCCCGACGTGCCCTGGGCCGAATCCGTCGGCGCGCTGCGCGATCTGCTCGACGCCGGCACGATCCGGGCCGCCGGGATCTCCAATGTGACGACGGACCAGATCCGCGAGGCGCATACCATCCTCGGCGAGGGGCTGGTCTCCGTACAGAACCGCTACTCCCCCGCCGTGCGGGACAGTGAGCCGGAGCTGCGGCTGAGCAGACGGCTGGGGCTCGCCTTCCTGCCGTGGAGTCCGCTGGGCGGCATCACCCGAAGCTCACTCGACGGCCCGCCCGAGCCGGCCTCTGCGGGCACGCCCTTCCACCGGGTCGCATCCGCCCACGGTGTCAGCCCGCAACAGGTGGCGCTGGCCTGGCTGTTGACCCGCTCACCTGCCATGGTCCCGGTTCCGGGGGCCAGCCGCCCCGCGTCGGTCCAGGACTCCGCCCGGGCGGCCTCGCTGAAGCTGAACGAGGCGGAGACGGCCCTGCTCGACGCCACCGGGCAGGGCGCTTCCTAGGAACGTGCCAGCCCGTGGCGGGTCGCCCAGGCGTCGATCGCGCCGGCCAGTTCCTCCGGGCGGTCCTCCGGGGTGTGGTGACCCGCCGGGCCGTGGCGGGACACCTCCAGGCCCGCGATGTTCGCCTCGCACCAGGCCACGGCGCCCCGGTCGGTCATGGCGCCCGGTCCCGGCTCGAACGCGGCGAGCAGCTTGGGGACTTCCGGGCCGGCCGCCAGCCAGGCGTCGTAGCGCTCGATACGGGCCACGACATCGGCCGGCTCGCCGTCCAGCGGCATCATGCGGGTCCACGCCAGCACCGGGCGGCGGCTGTGCGGAGTCGGGTAGGGGCGGCGGTAGACCTCCAGATCGGCGGGGGCCAGCGGGGTGGCCAGGGTGTCCGGGAGCCCCTCGATGAACAGCGACTTCTCCAGGATCATGTCCTCACCCACCCCGGGCGTGCGCAGCAGGGTGAACAACTCCCGGCCCGCTGCCGGGAACTCGTCGCCCACCAGAGGTTTGACGACGGTCTCGGTGAAGGCGATGCCCCGGACGGTGTGCGGGAGCCGGGCACCTCGGTCGAAGGCGAGCGCGCCGCCCCAGTCGTGCCCTATGAGAACGGCCTCGGTCAGGCCGAGCGCGTCGAACCAGGCGTCGAGGTAGCGGGCGTGGTCGTCGAAGGAGTAGGCGAGATCGGGCTTCCCGGAGTCGCCCATGCCGACGAGGTCGGGGGCCAGCAGCCGCCTGCCGGGCGCGGCCACACCGGGCAGGACGTTGCGCCACAGGTGGGAGGAGGTGGGGTTGCCGTGGAGGAAGACGAACGGCAGTCCGTCGGGGTCGCCGGACTCGCGGTAGTGGAAGGTGGTGTCGAGGACGGGAACGGTGGGCATCGCGGTGTCACATCGCTTTCGGTACGGAACTTCGGCAGGGGACCTCGCTACGGAATCCTCTTGCGGGATCTCGTTACGGGGCTCAGAGGTTGAGGCTCTGGACGCGGTCGACGGCGATCTCGACGACGACGAGGTCCGGCGGGGCGGGCGGGGCCGCGCGGTAGCGGGCGGCGTAGCGGCGGACCGCCTCGGCGAGGCGGCCGGGGTCGTCGGTGACCGCGGCCCGGCCTTCGAGGGTGATCCAGCGGAAGCCGTCCGCCTGGCAGAGCGCGACACGGGCCGCCGGGCCGCCCGCCGCGATGTTGCGGGCCTTGCGGGCGCCGGCCCTGGTGGTCACCCGGGCCAGTCCGGTCGCGGCGTCGAAGGTGAAGCGGACGGGGGCGACGTGCGGGGTGCCGTCGGGGCGCAGGGTGGTGAGGGTGGCGGTCTGCCGCAGGGCCAGGAACGCGCTTGCTCCGGTGCCGAGTTCGGCGGT
Organism: Streptomyces sp. ITFR-16; assembly: GCF_031844705.1. Classification (NCBI taxonomy): domain Bacteria; kingdom Bacillati; phylum Actinomycetota; class Actinomycetes; order Kitasatosporales; family Streptomycetaceae; genus Streptomyces; species Streptomyces sp. ITFR-16. Next base: position 7,683,690 of record NZ_CP134609.1, on the reverse strand, counting down.
CGTCCCCCGGCTCACTTCTTCTTCACGCCCTCGTTCCAGATGAGCTTGGCGATGTTCGGCCTCACGTCCGTGGTGATGACGCCCACGGCCGTACGGACGTAGCGCCGCTCGTCCAGTTCGCGCAGCATGCTCGCGGCGAGATCGGTGCGGGCGGTGAAGACGCCGTCGGCACTGGTCTCCTCGGTGCGGTAGTCGGTGACGGCCGGGTGCTCGAAGAGGCCGGAGGGCCGGACGAGGGTCCAGTCGAGACCGGTCGCACGGATCACGTCCTCCATGCGGCGCATGTCCTCGTGCAGGGTGCGGCCGAGGCGCCGGTTGACCAGGGGGTCGAGGACGTGGTTGAAGAAGTGCGCGCCGGTGGGGCGCCAGGCGGGGTCGGCGATGCTGGAGCTGATGGCGAGCAGCCGCTTGATGCCGTGGCGGGCCATGGCATCGGTGAGGGCCGCGGCGCTCGCCGAGTACGTGGTGATCGTCTCCTTGCTGAAGCGCGCGCCCAGCGCCGAGAGGACGGCGTCCGTCCCGTCGAGCGCGGCGGCGACGGCCGCCGGATCGGTGGCGTCCGCGACGGCCTCGGTGAGGCCCGGCCGGTCGGCGAGGGAGCCGGGGCGGCGGGTCACCGCGACGACCTCGTGGCCCCGGTCGAGGGCCTGGGCGGTGAGACGGCGGCCGGTGGGTCCGTTGGCGCCGAAGACTGCGATACGCATGGCGGGGGTCCTGTCGTGTGGTGGCCGGTGGGGCGGGTGGCTGGGACACCCTTGACTCTCCCGAGCACGCCACGCAGGCTCAACGCTGATGAATAACGCCGCCCTCGCCCCCGCCCGCACCCGGGGCCGCCCCCCGGGCAATCCGCCGACCCGAGCCTCGATCGTCTCGGCGGCCCGCACCCTGTTCCTGGAGCGCGGCTACCGGGCGACCACGCTGCGCGCGGTGGCCGGGGCCGCCGGGGTCGACGCGGCGCTGATCGCGTACCACTTCGGCTCGAAGAAGGGCCTGTTCGCGGACGTGATGCAGTTCCAGTGCGCCAACGCGCTGGCGGTGGACGAGGTCCTCGGCGGCGACCCGGCCACGCTGCCCGGCCGGCTGATCGACGCGGTGACGGGCCTGTGGGAGGATACCGACTTCCGCCGGCTCACCACGGGCGACGAGGCCACCGAGGTCATCCGCGAGTACCTGGAACGCGAGCTGCTGGCCCGGCTTGTTGAATTTCTCGGCGGCCGGGACGCGACCGCGCGTGCCACGGCGGTCGTGACGATCCTGGGCGGCCTGATCTACACCCGCTACGTCAACCCGCTCCCCACCCCCGCCGCCCTCACCCCGGCACAGACCCGCACCGCCCTCACCCCGGCCCTCCGCGCGGCCCTGGCCCCGACCGGGGCCCGGCGGCAGTCACGGGGGAAGCCGGGAACCGAGGGAGGGCGCGTCCTGGCCGGCGGCGGCTGCGGCCAGTAACTTACTTTCCAGTAAGTCCGGCTGCCGAACCGTCCAAGGAGACCCATGCCCCGCACCCCGCATTCCTCGCTCCTCCTCGCCGGGCTCATGGCCGGGGCCGGGGTGCTGCACTTCACCGTTCCGAAGGCATTCGACGGGACCGTGCCGCGGGTTCTGCCGGGGTCGCCGAGGGCGTGGACATATGCGAGCGGGGTGGTCGAGTGCGCGCTCGCCGCCGGGCTCGTCCATCCGCGCACGCGGCGCGTCGCGGCGCGGGCGACGGCCGGCTTCTTCGTCGGTGTGTTTCCCGCCAATGTCCAGATGGCCGTCGACTGGCGGCACCGCCCCGCCCTGCCGAGGGCCGCCGCCTTCGGGCGGCTCCCCCTGCAGATTCCGCTGGTGCTGTGGGCCCGCAGGGCCGCCAGGGACGAGGACGCCCCCGGCGTCCGGTAGGGCGGCTCAGCGGAAGGGGCCGTCGTCCGCGAAGGCGTGGGCGGCGAAGCGTTCGCCCATCCGCCGGTACGCGGCAGCGGTGGGGTGCACGCCGTCGGCCAGGTCGTCCGTCTCGCCGGGGCCGAGGAGTTCACGGCCGTCGAGGTGGTGCAGGCGGGGGTCGTGGGCCTGGCGGACCGTCACGATCCGGGCCAGTTCGTCCCGTACGACCGAGAGCGTCAAGGCGCCGCGCGCCACCTCCGCGGGGTCCCCCGTCGCCACGAACCTCCCGTCCCGGCCCGCGGTGGTGGGACCCGGCACCTCCTCGACGGCCGGGCAGCTCACCGGGGACACGATCAGGAGCGGGGCGTCCGGGTGGCCGTCCCGGATCGTGTCCAGGAACCCGTGCACCGCCGGGCCGAACGTCCGCAGCCGGAACGCGGCCAGGCTCACGATGTTGATGCCGGTCTTCAGGCTGATCAGGTCGGCGGGCAGGTCGCGGATCGTCCGGGCGACATAGGGGTCCAGGAGCGCGTTGCCCGGCTGGCTGAGGTTGACCACCTCCACGCCGCCGCGTGCGGCGGCCACCACCGGCCAGGTGCCGGTCGGGCCGTCGGCCTCGATGCAGTGGCTGATGGAGCTGCCGTGGTGCACCCAGCGCCGCCGCCCGTCCGGCAGCGGCGGCAGGACGGCACCGTCCGCGCGCAGGGCCACGAGTTCCATCGGGGTCTGCTGCGGCAGCCACAGCTCGATGTGCTTCAGTCCCGGGGCGAGTCCGGAGAACCGCACGGTCCCGGGCTCGCCCGGGACCAGCTGCCGCGGACCGTCCGGGCCGCCGGTCCGCATCACGTCACCCACCGGAGCCTGCCGGCGCCCGGCCAGCACACCGTCCACCAGCAGGTCCAGCATCCCGGTCGGGGCGGGCCCGGTGTCCGTCGCGAGCCGGCCGGTGAAGGTCAGCACCTCGAACTCCAGCTCCGAGGCATCCGTGCGGAACACCAGCCGCACCCCCGAAGGCATCAGCGTCGTCCCGTCGACCGAGGGGTCCTGATACTGCTCCTTGGTCCACGCGGGCAGCCGACGCGGCATCAGCCCCTTCCGGCCCGCCTGGATGTCCAGCGCACCCCGTATGTCCACCGGCCCGTCCACCAGCGGAACATCCCGCATCGCCACCGTCCCGCCTCTCCCGCCCGGAATCCCGGATCGCTCTCCGGCGCACCGTACATGCCGGACATGCGGGATGGCCCGGACCATTGGGTCCGGGCCATCCCGCATGTCCGGTGTGTTCTGCCGCTGCCTACCAGCGGTACCAACGGCCACGACGGCCACCGGTTCCGGCGGAACGCATCACGAATCCGAGCAGCCACACGGCCAGCACGATCACGGCGACGATCCACAGAGCCTTGAGAGCGAATCCGGCACCGAAGAGAAGCAGGGCGAGAAGAAGAACGAGAAGCAGGGGAACCATTGTTATCAACCTCCAGAACAGCATGTGCCCTGGCATCCGTTCCCCATTCCCCGGAAAATCATAAGTTTTTTCTTTTCGTGTGGGGGCAGAAGGTGGCGCTCTGCCGTTGCGCAGAAATGCGTCGCGAAATCGGTCATGATTCCGTCGGCGCCTTTTCGGGGCGCGCCGTTACGCGGGGTGCGCGTCGACCGGCGTCCTGAGCGCCGTGCTCCCGGAGCGCCAGGCGGACAGGATGTGGGCGGCGAGACGGTCCTCCAGGTAGCCGGTGGCCTCCACGCCCAGGACGACGTCGGCAGCGAGGTGCGGTTCGAGCTCCAGCAGCCCGCCGATCACCTCGCGGCGGACCACTTGTTCGTGGACCGCGTCGGCCTCGACGTGCTCGTCGTAGAAGCGCTGGGCGGCGGCACCGGCTCCCACCCGGCGCAGCGCCTTGGCCAGCCTGCGCGAGCCCGGGGACGACGTGATCTCCAGAGCGGCGAAATGGCCGACCAGCGCGCCTCGCAGGGAGCGGTGGAGCCCGAAGAGGGACATCAGGTTGACCGTCGCGAGGGCGGGTGCGGGGGCGTGTTCGAGGTAGGCGCCGTACGCCGTGTCCAGGTCCAGGTCGGCCATCAGGTCGGCGAACAGCCGGGCGTGGATGTCCTCGGCCCGCCCGGCGCCGAACTCGTCGAACTCGATGGCCACCATGGCCGCCTTCGCCCGGCCCACGAGCCGGGGCACCACCCACAGATGCGGATCGGCCTCCTTGAGCTGGTAGAGCGAGCGCAGCGCCGCGTACTCGCGCAGCTGCCCCCGCTCGCCCTCGCGCTGGAGGAAGTGGCTCACGCTGTGCGGGTCGTCTCCGGCCGGTTCCACCAGCAGTGCGTCCAGCGCCTTCTCCACGTCCTTGCCGCCCGTGGTGTTCTGCCGCAGCGTCCGCAGGAAGACGGCCTCGGCCGCGGCCCGAACGCGCAGCAGGGCCGGGTCCCACTCCAGGTCGTCGTCCGCTTCCTCGAAGCCCCGGTAGTGCAGCTCGTAGAGCATGTGGAGCAGAAGGTGCAGGTCGTCGCCGAGCGGGTCGGACGCCTGGATGGCGTCGTCGGGGGGCAGCGAGGCGCTCCGGCCTCTGAGCACGGCGACGACGCTCTCGGAGAGGTCGCCCCGAGGCGCGGGGAGGCGGGGCGCCGTGACGGCGGAGGGTGCGGCCGGGAGTGCGGTCATGATCCGTCCTCGGCTGTCGTGGTGGCCGCGGCGCTTTCGTCGGCGGGCCCGGGGACGCGCCGGCGGTGGCTCGTGTCGCACCACGGGTACGTACGGCTGCGGCGGCAGGTGCAGATGGCGACGACGAACCGCTCGGAGACGAAGACCTCGCCGTCGCCCGTGGTCACCTCCACGGGCCCCTCCACCAGCAGCGGACCGTCCTCCCGGTCCACCCGCATGCGGCGGGGACGTTCATTCCTTTCGCGCACGGACAATCACCAGTTCCTCCTGGTCCGCGCCCGACGGCACCAGTCCCCGGGCGCGCAGCCAGGGCAGCCGGGCCCTGGTCACAGGACCGAAGGGCAGGGCCGTGCGGGCGCTCACCGATGTGTTCAGTCCGGCCCGGGACAGCCGCCGTACGGTCTCCTCCGGCCTGCTGAGCTCCGAGTGGACCAGGAGCAGCACTCCGCCGGGGCGCAGGGCCGAGGGCGCCAGGTCGCAGATCCGGTCGATCAGTATCCGGCCGTCGAATCCGGCGTCCCAGGCCCGGCCGGCCCCGCGCCTGGGCACGGTGCCGCTCGGGGCGGGGACGTACGGCGGGTTGCTGACGAGCATGTCGAAGCGGCGGCCCGGGAAGAGGGACAGCAGGTCCCCCCGGTGCACGGAGACGGGCAGGCGGGCCAGCGCGGCGTTCAGCCGGGCCGACGCCACGGCCCGGCGGCTGATGTCGACTGCGGTCACCCGCGCGCCCAGCCGCGCCGCGCACAGGGCCAGTGCCCCGCTTCCGGTGCACAGGTCGAGTACGTCCGTTCCGGGACCGATGCCTTCGCGGTGCATCGCGGATGCCAGCAGAGCCGTGTCGGCCTGGGCGCGGTAGACGCCGGGCAGGCGAATGGTCACTCCGTGCAGAGGCCGTACCTGACCGGCCGGTCCCGCCGCTATTCCTGCGGCCATGAAGATGCCTCCCGTATCGGACGGCCGCCCGTGTGCCAGGTTCGCCCATCCGGGACGCGGCCGCCACTTGTGCGCCGGCCGTGCCGACGTAAATCCGGCCCGGTGCGAAAAGAAATTTCACGGTCGCCACGACGCCGGTATCACGACGTCCGTGGAGCCGATATCACGATTTCCACGAGGCCGGTATTCCGCGTCCTTTCGGCTGCGCGACCGGTCCAGGGCTCACTTGCCCCCGCGTCCGTGCCCCACACGTCATTTCTGCCGTGTGATCTCTTTCGCCTTGGCGACGACGAAGCCCCAGCCCTGGGCGGCGGTCGGCTTGGCGGGTACGGCGATCTCGTCCGGGTTGGTCAGGACGTCGAGCAGGACCGGCCCCGGTGTGCCGAAGGCCCGGCGCACGGACTCCTCCAGCGCGTCGGGGTCCGTGACGCGGATGCCGGTGATCCCCAGGGCCGTGGCCACCGCGGCGAAGTCCGGGTTGTCGAGCTCGGTGCCGAATTCGGGCAGTCCCGTCTGTTCCTGCTCCAGCTTGACCATCCCGAGGCGGCGGTTGTCGAAGACGATCAGTTTGACGGGGAGCTCGGCGGTCCTGAGGGTCATGAGGTCTCCGAGCAGCATGCTCAGTCCGCCGTCGCCGCAGAACGCGACCACCTGGCGCTGCCGGTCCAGGCACTGGGCGCCGAGAGCCTGGGGCATGGCATTGGCCATGGAGCCGAGGTTGTACGAGCCGATCAGACGCCGCTCCCCGCGCATCTCCACGAACCGGGAGAGCCACACGGTGGCCATGCCGGTGTCGGAGGTGAAGACCGCGTCGTCGGAGGCGGTCCGGTCGACCGCCGCGGCGAGGGCCTCGGGCCGTATCCCGTGGGTGGGGTTGTCGAGCGCGGCACGCATCCGCCCCACCGGGTGCTCGTCGTGCGCCGGGTCCGCCGTGCGGGCCTGGCTTAGGCGCCAGGACGCGAAGTGCTTCCGGGCCCGGTCGAGGTGTGTGCGGTCGCGGCCCTCCCCTGCGCCCAGGCAGGCGAGCAGATCCCGGACGGTGACGCCGACATCGCCGACGAGCCCGGCCTCGACCGGGACCCGGCGGCCGATGTGGGCGGGCTCGGTGTCGACCTGGACGACGGTGCGGCCCTCCGGATACCAGTCCCGGTAGGGGAAGTCGGTGCCCAGGAGCAGAAGGGTGTCGGCCGACTCCATGGCGGAGGCGGCCGCCGGGTTGCCGATCAGCCCGGTCTGGCCGACCTGGAAGGGGTTGTCGTCGCCCTCGAAGCCCTCTTTCGCCTTCAGGGTGAGCACCATCGGGGCCGCGAGCCGGTCGGCCAGTTCCCGAACGTCCTCACGGGCCTCGCGGGCACCCCTGCCGACGAGGAGGGTGACCCGCTCGGCGCGTTCGAGGAGGTCGGCCGCCTTCCGTACGGCTGCCTCCTCGGGCCGGGTGACCGCCGTGCTCAGGGGGCAGCGTGCCCTGCGGTCCGTGCCCAGCTTCCGGTCGCCGAGGTCGGCCGGCACGGTGAGGACGGCGACGCCCCGGCGGCCCAGGGCGCTGCGGACGGCCGTCTCCAGCAGCTGCGGCAACTGGTCGGGAGAGGTGAGCGTGGCCCGGAACACCGCGACATCGCTGAAGAGGGCGTCGTTGTCGACTTCCTGGAAGGCGTCGCTGCCCATGTCGGCCACGGCCACCTGTCCGGCGACGGCCAGGACGGGGGTACGGCTCTTGGCCGCGTCGTAGAGGCCGTTGAGCAGGTGGACCGAGCCGGGGCCGACGGTGCCCATGCAGACGCCGATGGTGCCGGACAGCTGGGACTGCGCACTGGCGGCGAAGGCGGCGGCCTCCTCGTGCCGGCATCCCACCCACTCGATGTCCTCGGTGAGCCTGATGGCGTCCGTCAGCGGGTTGAGCGCGTCTCCGACGACGCCGAACACCTGGCGCACGCCGAGTTCGGTCAGGGCGTCGACGATGGTGCGGGCAACGGTACGGGTCACGAAGTCCTCCTGGTCAGACGGTGAAGTGGTCGGGGTCGGCGGCTTCCCAGTCGGCGGCCCACGACGGGGGCGGCCCGGTGAGCAACTGGCCCGGGGCGAGCCACTCGTACATCTCCTCGAAGGAGCGCAGGCTCTGGGGTGTGGTGCGCCGGCGGAGCATGTGGGGGCGCAGTCGGTCCGGGTGTGTGACGCCCATGGACGCCATGATCTGCAGGGCGCTGTCCACAGTGGCCTGCTGGAACCGCTGGACGCGCACCGACTTGTCGGCGACGTTCAGGGCGCGGGCGCGCCGGGGGTCCTGGGTGGTGACGCCGGTGGGGCACTTGTTGGTGTGGCAGCGCTGGGCCTGGATGCACCCGACGGCGAACATCATCGCCCGGGCCGAGTTGGCGTAGTCGGCGCCCTGCAGGAGGCGCTTCACCAGGTCGGCGCCGGTGGCGACCTTGCCGCTCACCCCGATCTTGACCCGGTCGCGCAGCCCGGTGCCGACCAGGGCGTTGTGCACCGTGAGCAGCCCCTCGGTGAGCGGCATCCCGACGTGGTCGGCGAACTCCAGGGGCGCGGCGCCGGTGCCGCCCTCGGCCCCGTCCACGATGATGAAGTCCGGTGCCGTTCCTTCCTCCGCCATGGCCTTGCACACGGCGAGGAACTGCTGCCGGGAGCCCACGCACAGCTTGAATCCCGCAGGCTTGCCGCCCGCCAGGTCCCGCATCCGGGCGACGAACCGGACCAGTTCGCGCGGGGTGGAGAACACCTGGTGGTACGGGGGCGAGACGACGGTCCGCCCTTCGGGCACGCCGCGCACGGCGGCGATCTCCGCGTTGACCTTCGACCCCGGCAGCACACCGCCGATGCCCGGCTTCGCGCCCTGCGACAGCTTGAGCGACACGCACTTCACCTGCTCGCGTGCCGCCCCCTCGGCGAACTTGTCGGCGTCGAAGCCGCCGTCCTCGGTCCGGCAGCCGAAGTAGCCGGTGCCGATCTCCCAGACGAGGTCGCCGCCGGGCCGCAGGTGGTAGTCGGAGATACCGCCCTCGCCGGTGTCCTGGGCGAACCTCCCGCCCGCCGCACCGGTGTTGAGGGCGAGGACCGCATTCGACGAGAGCGAGCCGAAGCTCATCGCGGACACGTTCAGAAGTGCCATGTCGTACGGCCGCGTGCAGTCGGGGCCGCCGATACGGACCCGGGGCGGAATGTCGGGAACCGGGCAGGGCGCCATCGAGGGCACGAGGAATTCATGTCCGGTGCGGTAGACATCCCGCTCGGTGCCGAACGGCTCCTCGGCGTCCGTACCCTTCGCGCGTTGGTACACGATGCTGCGCACATCCCGGTCGAAGGGGCGGCCGTCGAAGTTCCGCTCCACGAAATACTGCTGAAGTTCCGGGCGCACGGCCTCCATGAGAAAACGGGCGTGCCCGATCACGGGATAGTTGCGCAGGACCGTGTGGTGCCGCTGCGTCAGATCCCGTACGCCCAGCAGGCCCAGGGCCGCGAGCAGCGCTGCGGCGATCCACCACCACGGCGACACCCACACCGTCAGACCCGCGCCGACCAGGGCCGCGAGCAGAGCCAGAGTTACCGAACCGATTCGTATCACCCCCGACGGATTGCCCGGACCGGGCGGCTCACACCGTCGGCCCGCCCCAAGAGAGTCCCAAGGAATGTTCATGTGTAGCGGCCCGGATGCAGGGCAGCCGACTTTCTGAGAGGGCGTCGCCGATTCGATATCGGGACAGGCCCTCATCGAATTCCACGAGCGAATATGTGGAACAGCGAATAGTCTGCAAGTTTTTTCGTGCAGTCGCTGAACGTGCAGTCGATGAAGGAGTCAATTCATGAGTGACAACATCTGGGGCTACGAGCCGACCGTCGGCCACACCGCGGGCACTGATCTGACCGGGTTCAAGGTCGAGGCGACCGACGGGAGCATCGGCAAGGTCGACAAGCACTCGGACGATGTCAACTCCTCGTACCTCGTGGTGGACACCGGTGTGTGGATCTTCGGCAAGCACGTCCTGCTGCCGGCCGGCACCGTACGCGCCATCGACACGGCCGACCGGAAGATATTCGTCGACCTCACCAAGGACCAGATCAAGGACTCCCCGGAGTTCGACAAGGACAAGCACGTCGGTGACGCCGGGTACCACGACCGGGTCGGCGGCTACTACCGGGGCCACCGCCGCAGCTGATCCCCTGCCGGTCTCCTCGGAGACCTCCCGGATCACCGCGTCGAGCGGATCCTCGGCATGCTGGACCCTCCCGCCCGGGAGGGTCCAGTTTCCTGTGACTTGGTGGGGGGCAGCACCCGCCCGTCGTCGATGCACACGGCGTACGCCGCCGGCCGGGTGCTCGTCCCCGCACTCTCCCACCGAACCGGCGTGAAGCGCACCGCACCCGGGCGGTCAGAGAGCGGCGAGCAGCCCGTCGAGCGAGGCGGGGACGCGGTCGGGGGCGAGGGCCTCGACAAGGACGCTGCCGTAGCGGATCTTGCGCCCCTTCTTCGTGCCGAAGAAGCGCCGGAACTGCTGCTGGGCCGAGCGGCCGCGCTGGGCGGGCTGGTTCAGAAAGGTCTTCAGCGCGCGCAGGTCGCCCTCCGACGCGATCAGTTCCTCCACCCGGCTCGTGCCCAGGGCCCGGATGAGTTCGTCCTCCAGATCCGCCGCGCAGACGAAGATGTCCTGCTGCACCGCGCCCGCCCGCTCGAATCCGCGGGCGTAGTAGCCGCGTTCCCGCACGTCGCAGAGTCCCGTGAGGCGCAGGCCCAGGCCGGTGGGTCCCAGAAGTTCGGCGTAGCGTCCGACGCTCATCGCACCGCCCATCGACAGGACGCAGACACCTTCGGCCTCCAGGTCGCGTCCCCGGGCTGCGGCGAGCGCGTCAACTGCCGCGAAGTCGCTGGGTCCTTCGAGCAGGACGGCCGTCCGCACGGACAGCGCCCCGGCCAGTTCGCGAGCGGGGTCGCCCAGACCTCCGGCCGCCCAGGCGGTGACCGCCTCCCGGAACGCCCTCATGTCAGCCATGCGGTCATTCTCCGCGTTTCCCTGCGGCCCCGGTAGGCAATATCCGCGAGCGGCCCCGGCGCGGTGCCGGTGCCCGCGCCGGTGCCCGCGTCTGCGCCGGGGCCGGTGGCCGAGTCCGTGTCCGTGTCGGCAGCAGCAGGGCGGGCAGCAGTCCGAGCGCGGCTAGGGCCGCGAGGACCAGCAGGGCCCGGCCCGTCGCCTGGCCGGCGGTGTGCGGCACGCCCGTGGCCGGGTTCAGGGTCATCATGCTCGCGGCGACGGCGATCCCGAGGGTCGGACCGACGTTCATGGCGGTCTGTTTGATTCCGCCGACGACACCGGCGAATCCGGATGGCGCGTCCCCCACGACGGTCCCGGTGGTGGTGACCATGACGGCGGTGAACCCCGCGCCGAGCACGGCGAAGCCCACTCCGGTCATCACCCACGGGCTGTCCGGGCCGAGCCGGGACAGCCCCGCGACGGCGAGGACGACGAGGCTCTGTCCCGCGACGGCGACCCGGCGCGGGCCGTACCCGCGCAGCGCCGCGGCGGCGACCGGTGCCCCGAGGACCATCAGCACGGTCATCGGCAGGACACGCAGGCCGCTGGCGAGCGGGCTGAGCCCCAGGCCGTCCTGGAGGAGGAACGTGGTCACGAACAGCGCGCCGAACATCCCGCCCGTGGTGGCCAGCAGCATGGCCATCGAGGCCATCACCGGTACCGAACGCGCCACGGCGGGCGGCACGATGGGGCTCGTGCCGCGCCGTTGGTGCACCGCGAGCCCGGCCCCCAGCGCCACGGCCAGTGCGAGCCCCAGCAGCGTGCGGGGCGTGGCCCAGCCGTGCGCCGGTACGCCGGCCAGGGTGTGCACCAGGACCGCGAGGGTGCCGGCGAGCAGGACCGTACCGACGAGGTCGAACCGCCCCGGACCGCTTCGCGAGACCTTCGGCGTCCGGACCGCGAGCGTGAGCGCGGCGATGGCGATCGCCGCCGGAACATTGATCAGGAACACGGCACGCCAGCCCAGATGCGCGACGAGGACGCCCCCGAGCAGCGGGCCGCTGCCCGCCGCCACCCCGATCGCGCCGGTCCGCACGGCGACCGCCGCACCGAGCCGCTCGGCCGGGTACACCAGTCTCAGCAGCGCGAGTGTCGCCGGTTGCAGGAGCGCGCCGAACACGCCCTGCGCCGCGCGCAGTCCGATCACCCAGCCGATCCCGGGCGCGAGGGCGATGCCCGCCGAGGCCGCCCCGAAGCCGAGCACACCGAGGAACAGCAGCCGCTTGTGCCCGTACCGGTCCCCCAGGCCTCCGGCCACGACGAGGGAAGCGGCCACCGCGAGGAGGTAGGCGGTACTGGTCCACTGGACCTGCGCCACGTCGGCCCCGAGGTCGCGCCGCAGATCGGGCTGGGCCACCAGGAGCACCGTGCCGTCGAGCGCGACGATCATCGCACCGGCCACACTCACCAGCAGCGCGACGCGTGGCCGTACGGCTGCGCTCATGCCGTCACCGGGCCGAGGTGGGCGTCCAGCACCGCCACGACCAGCCGGTCGAGCCGCTCGTCGTCGGAGATGTCGCCCGGGAGCGAGGCACCCAGGGCGAGTTGCAGACTGCCCCACGCCCACAGCTGGGCGACGCCGTGCAGGTTGACCCAGAGCGCTGCGGCCGTCACGGCCGCCGGCGCGGTGTCGCCCGCGGTACGGGGCGCGGGCGCGTTCTCCGCCCGGTCACCGTCGACGAGTTCGACGAGGCGGCCGAGCAGCGGGAGCGTGGACTCGCGCAGCCGTGGCCCGTCCGAGGCGTGCGCCTCGCTGTCGAGCAGGTCGTGCCGGAACATCAGCTCGAACATGCCCCGGTGCTCCAGCGCGTAGCGGAGGTAGGTGCGCGCGAGCGCCCGCAGCCGGTCCCTGGGTGATGCGGCCCCTTCCACCGCCGCCTCGAAGCGGGCGCCGAGGCAGGCGAATCCCCGGTGCGCGATGGCGGAGAGCAGCGCGTGGTGCGTGGGGAAGTAGCGGCGCGGCGCCCCGTGCGACACGCCCGCGCGGCGGGCGATCTCGCGGAGCCCGAGCGATGTGGACCCGTCGGTCATGACGAGGTCCACGCCGACATCGATCAGTCGTTCCCGGAGTGAGCTCTCACGTTCCATAGACAGTGTCTACCAGTCAGAGGTAGACACTGTCTACAGCGTCTCTCGTCACCGGACCGGTTCACTCGGCCCACTCACCGAGGCGTCGATCCGGGCCAGTTGGCGGCCGAGGCTCGTCATCCAGACCTCCAGGTCGACGGAGAGGGCGGTCGGCAGACAGCCGTCCGGTGCGGGCGCCGGAGGCCGTGCGGGCGCGGGCCGGCCGCCGTCCAGGACGGCGGCGATCCGGTGCGCCTCCGTCTCCAGGTCCGTCGCGGCGGCGGACGCCCAGTCCCCGGCCGGCCCCGGCGGGCCGGTGCCGGGGCGCAGGCCGAAGCGGGGCAGCCGGTGGGCGCCGAGGATCATGTGGCTCGTGACGATGAGCACCGCGTGCCAGTCGGTGCCGGTTCCTTCCGGCGCGGCGGTGGTCTCGCTGCGGTACTGGGCGTACGCCGCCTCCGCGAGGCGCAGCCGGTGCAGGCTCGGCAGAGTGGGCACCGGGGTCTGCGCGTCGGGCGAGGGGCGGGCCAGCGCCTGGGCGGTGGGCGGCACCAGCCCGCCGCAGGAGCGGAGCAGGTCGGCCATGGTGCGGCGGACCTCGCGCCCGGCGCCGGCCGGCCAGGCGAGGAGCCCGCAGAGCAGACCGATCACGCTGCCGGTGACGACATCGATCATCCGCGCCTCCGACAACCGCCAGGTGACGGGTGCGATCTGGGCGAACGCGGTGGCCACGACCAGGGTGAACATGCCCTGGGCGCAGGCGATCCCCAGCAGCGGCCCCAGGGAGAACGCCATCAGCATCGCGGGGGCGAGGAGGGCGGCGTACACGTCGGTGTGCGGGCCGAGGCCGGTCAGGAGTGCGCCTGCCGCGAGGGCGCCGACCGCGTTGCCGGCCACGGCCCGGCGCACCGCCTGCCAGGTCGCGCCCACCGTCGTGCGCCCGAGGGTCAGCACCACCAGCAGCACCCAGAAGCCGTGGGCCAGGTCGAGGGAGCCGGCCACCAGCCGGGCGGCCGCGAGTCCCAGGGCGGTGCGCACCGCGTTCTGGAAGAGCACCGACCGGAGGGTGATGTTGCCGGATACCCGCCGGGCCCACAGCCGGGGTGTGGGCAGCTCCGCGTACCAGAACTGATCGCTCGGGGCCGCCGGGCCGACGGGCCTGCCGTGCGCGGTGATGTCCGCGGTCACCTCGACGATCCGGGCCGACTCGGCCAGGGCCAGCACCAGCGACTGCCGTCTCAGCACACCGATCGGCGGTACGTGGCCGGGCGGCCCGGACAGCATGCGTACGCGCTCTTCCTGGAAGCCCCGCATCGCCTCTTCCAGCGTCCCGGCCACCGGTGCCTGCTTCCCGGTCCGCAGGAAACGGGCACAGGCGGTGCACACCTCGGCAACCTGGCCGAGAAGCGCGCCGGACGCCGGGTCGACGGCTTGCGGCGGCCCTTCGGCGAGGGTGGCCAGCTGGTCCAGCAGCCGGCGTACCGCGCGCCCCGCCTGGTCCAGCGCGCGGTCCGTCCGGCCCGCGCCCGCCGGCCGTTCCGCGGGCGGCAGGGCCGACAGCCGCAGCCGGGCGCCGGTCGCGCGCAGCGTCGCGGCGGACACCCGGCCTGGCGAGTCCACCGCCTCCGCCGCCGCGCCGAGCGCGGCGGCCAGCCGTTCCCGGTAGGACGGGGTCGCCGGATCGGGCAGCAGGAACTCGCAGGCCACGAGGAGCCCGATGCCGACGGTCAGCCCCAGGAGACGGTGCCCGAGCGTGGAGGGGGCGTACGGCGGGAAGCAGGCGAGGATGTAGAAGAGCTGGAGACCCGGCCCCGCCCCTGCCGGCCGGGGGCCCGCGATCGCCGCGAAGGCCAGCAGGAATCCGACGACGAGCATGCCGCCGACGGCCGCCCAGGTGTCGACGGCGAGCAGCGTTCCCAACGACGCCAGCGCGAGCGCCGGGGGAAGGGCGCGCAGCATGACGGAGGCCCTTTGCCGGCCGGAACCCGGGATGGCGGAGAGCAGGCCGAGGGCGATGGGCGCGAAGAGGGCGTAGAGAGCGGAGACCGGCTGCCCGGCGGCGTAGAGCAGCGGGTAGAACCCGGCGCCGGCGGCGGCCGCCACCCGGACCGCCTTGCGCAGGACGACCGCCCGCTCCGGACCGCCGGTCACCCGGACGCTCCGCCCTCGGCAGGCGGCGCCCCCTGCCCCGGCAGCGGTCGTGCGCACATCCCGCACACTCCCCTTCCGTCACCGCAGCCGCACGCACACCGGCGCACCGCCGGCCGCGCATGCCTCCTGCCGCCATTGTCGGACAGCACGCACGGACCCGCGCGCGGTGCCCACGGGGCCTGGGCACCACGGGGAACGGGCCGCCCTGTGGCAGCATCGGGTGCTGTCGGCCGGCCGTCGGCCGCGCCGCCGACACCGGCCCGATTCAACGGAGCAGTCCATGCGAATCCATCTGTCCAGCGTGTTCGTCGACGACCAGGACAAGGCCCTCGGCTTCTATACGGACGTCCTGGGCTTCGTGAAGAAGGCCGAGGTCCCGCTGGGCGCGGACCGATGGCTCACGGTGGTCTCGCCGGACGATCCCGACGGCACCGAACTGCTGCTGGAGCCCGACGGCCACCCCGCCGTCAGGCCGTACAGGACGGCGCTGGTCAAGGACGGCATCCCGGCCGCCTCCTTCGCCGTGGACGACGTACAGGCCGAGTTCGAACGACTGCGTGGGCTCGGGGTGCGCTTCACCCAGGAGCCGCTGGTGACGGGACCCGTGACCACGGCGGTCCTGGACGACACCTGCGGCAACCTGATCCAGATCGTGCACAGCGCCTAGCGGCGGCCCGCCTCCCCCGCGCGAGGAGAGCGACCGCACCGCACCTACCGTGAGAGCGGGTTGACGATGTCCGACGCCGACGACTACCCGGCCCGGAGTGCCGGCGGGGCCCGCACGACGACCGAGCTGGACGCGCGGCTGGTACGGTGCCGCGCCTGCTCGCGCCTCGTGGCGTGGCGGGAGGAGACGGCTCGCGCCAGGCGTCCCGCGTTCCGGGACTGGGAGTACTGGGGGCGCCCGGTGCCCGGGTACGGACCGGCGGACGCCGCGATGGTGATCACGGGACTCGCGCCCGCCGCGCACGGCGCCAACCGGACCGGCCGGATGTTCACCGGCGACCGGGCCGGCGATCTGCTGTACGCGACCCTGCACGAGCTCGGACTCGCCTCCCGGGCCGCGGTGACCCGCCCGGGCGACGGGCTGGAGCTGTACGGGGTGCGGGTCACCGCTCCGGTGCACTGCGCGCCGCCCGCCAACCGCCCCACACCCGGCGAGCGGGACACCTGCCGTCCCTGGCTCGTCCGGGAGTTGCAGTTGCTGCGCCCCGGCGTGCGTACCGTCGTCGCGCTGGGCGGTTTCGGCTGGCAGGCCGTGCTGCCGGCCCTGGGGCGGTCCGGCTGGACCGTGCCCCGGCCCCGGCCGGTGTTCGGCCACGGCGCACGGGTGCCGCTGGCCCCGGCGGACGGGACTCCGGGACCGGTGACGCTGTTCGGCTGCTACCACGTCAGCCAGCGCAATGTGTTCACCGGCCGGCTCACCCCGGCGATGCTGCGGGAGGTCCTGGCCGAGGCCGCCCACGCCGCCGGCCTTCCCGTCGAACGGCCGGGTCCGGCAGATGTCACGGCTCCCGGCGGGTGAGCGTGAACAGACCCCCGTCCGGGTCCTGCAAGGTCCGTGAGTACCCCTTCGGTGCCCAGGACGCGGCGGACGACTCGGGCCGGCCCGCACCGTGCGCGACCGCGGCGGCGACGGCCCGCTCGACGTCGTCGACGGCGAAGTTCACGAGCCAGCGCGGGCGCAGGTGCCGGTGCTCCGACGTCTGCACGCCGCCGCCGCGCAACGAGAGAGCCACCCGTCCGCCGTGTTCGACGAGGACGTGGTCGTCCCGGTGGACGATGTCGATGCCCGGCTCCACGGCCCAGCCGAAGACCTCCCCGTAGAACACCGCCGCGTCGAACACGTCACGGGTCTGGAGATCGAGGCGTGCGGGGGCGCTGCCCTGCCCCACCGACCAGGCCAGCGCGGGGCCCTCCCAGAATCCGAAGGCCGCCCCGTCCCGGTCGGCGGCCAGCCCGGCCCGCCCCTCGCCCAGGGCCACCGGCCCCACCGCCAGCGTGGCACCCCGCTCCTGGATCCGGGCGGCCGTCACATCGGCGTCCCGGACCGCGAAGTACGGCGTCCAGACCGAGTCCGGGGCGAGCCCGGGCCGCCGGGCCCCGATGCCCGCGACCGGCGCGCCGCCCGACGACGCCACGAGGAACTCGCCGCCGAGCGCACTCGCGCGGAACTCCCAGCCGAGCACCGCCGCGTAGAAGGCCCGGGCGGCGGACAGGTCGCCGACCATCAGGTTGACCCAGCACGGGACACCCGGCGCCGGGTCCACATGCTCCGCACCAGACGCGGCCATCAGCTCTCCTCCACCCGCCACTGTTCCCATGGTCCGACAACGCACCCGGGCTGGCATGAGCCGGGACGCGGCGGCCGGACCGGTACGGACGACGCCCGCGTCCGCAGGCCCCGCCCGCCGCAGCGAAACCTATCGCCGGGGCGGCCGCCGCCCGGTATGCCGCCCGGTGCGTCCCGGCGGCCTTGGGCCAATGGAGCAACGGCCGCCTCGTTCCCGGCCGGAGCGGACGGGGCTCACCGCCCGGACGCCGGGGGGAGCGCTTCCGCCGTGGCCGCCGCTGCCCGCAGGCCGGGGAGGAGGCCGGCGATGCGCTCGATCTGGTCGTGCTGTCCATGGAGGTCGAGGGCGGCGGGGCGCAGGACGAGGTGCCGGGCACCGGCCTCGACGTACCGGCTGAGGCGGTGCAGGACCTGAGGTGCCGAACCGGCGACGACGGCCTGGATCTTCTCCAGTTCGTCCAGCGGCATGCCGTAGACGGCGCGCGCGTAGTCGTCGAGCGCGCGCCGGGCGTTCTCGGGACGGTCGTCGACCTGCACCGACACGAACAGGGCCGGTGTGACGGCGGAGGCCGGACGCCCTGTCTCCGCCGCCGTCCTGCGGATGTCGCCCAGGCCGGACGCGTACGTGGCGGGGTCGGGCGGGTACGGGAGCCAGCCGTCGTACAGCCGGCCGGTACGGGCGAGGGCGGCGGGGGTCGCACCGCCGAGCCAGACCGGCGGACCGCCCGCGCGGAAGGGCCGGGTCGCGGGCGGGAGGTCGTCGAACCGGAGGATCTCGCCGTGGAAGTGGGTGGCGCCGCTCCACAGCCCGCGCCAGAGCGCGACGGTCTCGTCGAGGCGGGCGAAGCGGCGTTCCCACGGCAGTTCGGACAGGGTGTAGAAGGGCCGCCCGAAGCGGCCGGGGAAGCCGGCCCCGACCGCCACGGCCAGCCGGCCGCCCGACAGCAGGTCGATCGAGGCGAGGGACTGCGCGGCCTGGACCGGCCGCCGCAGGAACGCCAGGAGCGCACCGGTTCCCAGCGTCACGCGTTCCGTGGCGGGCGCGAGGGCGGCCAGCATCGTGAGTGCCTCGATGCGCGGGCTGATGAGGGAGTCGTTGACGAACAGCGAGGAGAACCCCCGGCGTTCGGCCCGGACGCCGAGGGCGACCAGGTCCCGGGGATCCCCGTCGGTGCCCCACTGGGCCTTTCCGGTGGGAAGAAGTACGCCGATGTCCATGTCGCGGATGCTTCCGCCGGGCGGGGACAGGGGCAATTCCCTCCGGGGAATGGCCGGGCCCGCTCCCGTGCCGGTACAACAGGCGCGTGGACTTCCCGACCGCGCTCCGCGAGCGCCGTACCGGCCGCCGTCTCAGCCAGCTCGATCTGGCGCTGCGGGCCGGTACCACCCAGCGGCATCTGAGCTTCCTCGAGTCCGGCAGGTCCGCTCCCGGGCGGAATCTGGTCGCGCGTCTTGCGGAGTCTCTGGAGCTGCCCCTGCGGGAGCGCAACGAGCTGATGCTGGCGGCCGGATACGTGCCGGCGTATCCGGAGAGCGCGTTCGACGGCCCGGACCTGGCTCCGGTGCGCACGGCCATCGGCCACGTACTCGACGGTCATCTCCCCTATCCGGCGCTGGTCGTGGACCGGAACGGGGATCTGGTCGCGGCCAACGAGGCGCTTGCCGTGATCACCGAGGGCGCGGCGCCCGAGCTTGTCGGCCTGGGGAAGAACGTCTACCGCCTCGCCCTGCACCCGGACGGCCTGGCGCCCCGCATCCGCAACCTCGGCGCGTGGGCC
Organism: Streptomyces sp. ITFR-16; assembly: GCF_031844705.1. Lineage (NCBI taxonomy): Bacteria > Bacillati > Actinomycetota > Actinomycetes > Kitasatosporales > Streptomycetaceae > Streptomyces > Streptomyces sp. ITFR-16. Next base: position 7,664,898 of record NZ_CP134609.1, on the reverse strand, counting down.
CACCACATCCTGGCGCGGCTGGCCGACCGGGACGTCTTGCGCGCCGAACTCGCCTCCTACGTACCCGGGCCGGACCGGTCGGCCTCGGCGGCACTCGGCTTCGCGGTGCCCCTCCAGCTGGAGACGTCGTACGGCGAACTGCGGCTGATGACGACCGTGACGACGTTCGCCACGGCGGTCGACGTCACACTGGCCGAACTGAAGCTGGAGGCGTTCCTCCCGGCGGACGCGGCCACGGCCGAGGCGTTGCGCACGGCCGCCGGTACGGGCTCCTCCGGGCCGGAACTTCCGACGGTGGAGGGAGCGTCGTAAGGATCATGACCGACCTCGACATCCCACACCTCGACGAACTCGCCCCGTTCTGGGACGAGATCCGGGAGGACTACCAGGACTCCCGCAACGACCGGTACGACCAGGCGGTGCGGGACTGCGTCGCCCTGCTCGCCGCCGACCCCGGTGGCGCTTCGGCCCCGATATGGACGCTCGGGCTGGTCCTCATGGCCCCCTACCTGACCTGGCTGCCGGGCGAGGGTCTCGTGTCCCCGGCCATGGCTGCGCTGGAGGCCACCGACACGGCGCTGCGGGACCGGCCCTGCGCTCACACGTCCCATCCGTATCTGCGTCACGACAGCGAGGGCGACGAGTACCTGGCCGAGCAGGTGGTGGCGCTCGCCGACGACACCGCGGAATGGGAGGAGGACCGGCCGCGGGACGAATGGCTCTGCCCGCGCAACGTGGCCGGCTTCGCCCGCATAGCGAGGGACATCATCGAGCCGGGGTCGGCCGACGCCATCCCGCCCCGTCTGCCGATGGAGGCCGCGGGCAGGATCGACACCCTCGCGGCGCTGCTGCACGGCTACCCGAAGCCGTGGACCGACATCGACGACGAGATCTCCTCCCAGGCGAGGAACCTCTCGCTCGCCGAACCGGAGGACCGCGCCGGACACCTCATGGTCGTCAGGGCCGTCGCCTGGTACGCGGTGTCCGGGATGGTACGGACGAAGTCGGTCCTCGACGACCTCGTCGAGGCCCTGGAGGAGGCGCTGCCGCACTTCGCCGGCGCCGAGTGCGGCCATGCGTGGCACCCGGCTCTGCCGGCCACCGGCCCGGCTGCCGCAGAGCTCGGCATCATGCTGAGCAGCCGTGGCGGGCGGGGGGTGTACGAGGGGACGCGCGAGGAGGACGAAGCCTCGCTGGAGCACGTGACATGCCCGGTCCTCATGGCGGAGACCGGCGAGGAGTCGCTGAAGCTGCTGCGCGAGCGGCGCGAACTGCTCTTCGGGGACCGCGACACCTCGCACGCCGACGCCGAGTATCTGCGGGCGGACGGGCGGCTCGACATCGAGAAGATCACGGAACGGCTGGACGACAAGAGCTGGAACGAGCCGTACGCCGACGACCTGGGCCTGTGGGCCGCCCGCCGGTACGAGGGGGCCGACGCGCGCGAGCGTCCGGTGCTGCTCCTGACCGCCTGGCAGGCGACGAAGATCTCGTACCCCGACCCGCCGGCCTCGGTGGTCCGCGACATCCTCGCGACCCTGCGCGCCGTGGCCGCCGCGCCCCGCCCGGAGCGGTGCGGACACGAGGACGAGCACCCGGCGCTGCGGTACGGCGAGTTCCGGGCCGGTCTGCCGCACTTCTACGCGCCGCAGGAGTACCCGCCGGCCGGCGAGCCGCTCAGCGCGGAGTCGTGGATGTGCCCGAGGTTCGCCGGGACGGTCGCCGAGGAGGGCCTGCGCGCGCTGGAGCGTCTGGCGGCCAAGGACGGCTGAGAACGGCTGGAGCCGCACACGTGGGCGAACGCCGCGGGGCAGGTCCTCGCGGCGTTCGGGACCGGGCCCCTTGATCGAAAACCAATCGAAAACCATTCGACACATCCGGCCGGGCAGGTCATGATCCGCACTCGTGACGACACCGCAGCAACTCCTGGCCCGGACCGCCGCCCGCAACAACGCCGAGTGGTGCGCGGCCATGAGCCAAGCACACGGTGTCGTGGGCGCGTTCGGTACGCAGGCCTGGGCCGCTCCGGTCCGTACCCCGCTGTACTACCCCGACGCGGTGACGCTGGTGCCGGGCGCCGACCCCGCCGCACTGACGGCACGGATCGACACCACCGCTCCCGGCGCCACCGTCAAGGACAGCTACGCGGACCTCGATCTGTTCGCCGCCGGTTTCCAGGTGCTGTTCGAGGCCCAGTGGATCCACCGCCCCGCGCTCGCGCCCGCCACCGGCACGAGGCTCGCCTGGGAGGTGGCGGGCGACACGGCGACGCTGCGCGCCTGGGCGCTCGCCTGGGACGGCGGGAACGGCAACGCGGACCTCTTCCGGCCCGCGCTGCTAGACGATCCCGCCTCCTTCGTCCTGTCGGGACGGTCCGCCGACGGCGAGGTGGTCGCGGGTGCGGTGGCCAGTCGCGGTGACCGGGTGGTCGGCATCTCCAACCTCTTCGGACCGGACCACGGCCCCGACGCGGCCTGGCCACTCGTCCTGGAGGCGGTCCACCACCTCTTCCCCACCCTGCCGGTGGTCGGTTACGAACACGGCGACGACCTGACGGCCGCGATCCGCCACGGATTCGAACCGGTCGGCCCCCTGCGGGTCTGGCTGCACGGCTAAGGCCCGCCCGGGGCGGGCGCCGCTACCCGTGCACCGGGTCCGGGGCGAGGGTGACGGTCATCCACGGGGCGGCGATCTCCCGGTAGCTGTGTCCGACGGGGTCGACGCCCGTGCGGTCGTCGAGGCTGTACGTCGTCACCATCACCATCTCCGAGTCGTCCGCGACGGAGACGAGAGGGGTTCCGCAGCGCGGGCAGAACCCCCGGCTCAGGGTCGGCCAGGTCGCGTACCAGGCCGGCTGCCCTCCGGGCCCGGTCCAGGTCAGTTCGTCCCTGCGGAATCCGACCCACGCCATCGCGGGTCCGCCGGCGAGGTGTGTGCAGTGCTCGCAGGAGCACAGATGCGGGTCGTCGGGGGTGCCGGACACCTCGTAGCGGATGTCCCCGCACCGGCAGCGTCCGGTGCGGTGCTCGGGGGCGGAGGCCGGTCCGGTCATGTTCTGCATCTCCCTTGGTCCGTACGAGAGTCGGGGGTTTGCCCCAGTGTGCCGCATGGCCGGACCGGCGCACCGGCGGTCGCACCCCGTGTCCGGGGGCGGCGCGCCCGGACACATCCAAATCCACTTGATATTTGCGCAAGCAACGTTATAGTTGCCTGACGCGAACGATCACGGGGCCAACTCCCCGTATTCGTACTTTATTTGGGGGATTCACATGTCTCGCTCATCGATTGCAGTTCGCACACGAGAAGTAGCACCGCGTAGCGAATCGGACGGTCCGGTCGCGTGCGAGACACACCCCGACGAGCCGGGAGCCGCATGGCCGCCGAGCGTCCGGGCCGTGACCCTGCACCACACGCTGGTCCAGGTCACGGGCGACCTCGACGACGAGTCACTGCGGGCCGTCCAGGGCCTCTACCCCTGGCGCCACGTCACCCGCTGCGCGTCCGAGATCATCGTCTGGCCCCTCGGCACCCTGTGGGTCTCGCACCAGCCCACCGCCGTCGTGCTCCGCGGCCGCTTCGACGCGCGGGACGTGAACGCCGTGCAGGCCATGCACCCCGGACGGACCGTCAGCCGCGACGGCGACCAGATCACCGTATGGCCCGCGCACCCCGCCGGCACCGGCCGGCCGGCCGCATCGGAGACCGGCGCCCGGTGACCGCGCCGCACGGCCGCTCCACCCGGGCGCGGAGCGGGATCAGAGGGCGGGGACGGGTGCGTCGGCGGAGATGATCCCCTGCTCCCGCAGCGCGGCCCAGAAGGCGGCGGGGACCTCCTGGGCCGGCGCGGCCAGGTCCTCGGCGATGCGGCTCGGCCGGGTGGCGCCGGGGATGACCGCGGCGACAGCGGGATGGGCCAGGACGAACTGCAGGGCGGCGGACTTGATGCCGATGCCGTTCTCCTGGGCCAGCGCCTTGATGCGGGCGACCTTCCGGACGACGGCGTCGGGTGCCTCGGCGTACTCGAAGTGGCTGCCGCCGGCGAGGATGCCGGAGCTGTACGGACCGCCGACGACGATGTCGACGCCCTGCTCGGCCGCCGCCGGCAGCAGCCGCTGCAGGGCGCGTTCGTGGTCGAGCAGGGTGTAGCGGCCGGCCAGCAGGAACGCGTCGGGGCGCGGCTCGTCCAGGTCCAGCGTCATCTCCAGCGGCTCGACCTTGTTGACGCCGAGTCCCCACGCCTTGATGACGCCCTCGCCCTTCAGACGGGTGAGCGCCCGGAAGGCGCCGGTGCGGGCGCTCTCGAAGACGCCGGCCCACGCGTCGCCGTAGAAGTCCTGGGCGATGTCGTGGACCCAGACGATATCGAGGCGGTCCGTCCGCAGGCGCCGGAGGCTGTCCTCGACGGAGCGCAGGGTGGCGTCGGCACTGTAGTCGTTCACCATCCTGTTGGGGCGCCCGTGCTCGAACAGGGCACCCTTCTCGCCGAGTTCACGGCTCGCGGGGTCCTCGACCTCGTCGAGGACGATCCGCCCGACCTTCGTCGACAGGACGAACTCGTCGCGGGGCTTCCCGGCGAGCACGTCACCGAGCCGGATCTCGGCGAGACCCGCGCCGTACAGCGGTGCGGTGTCGAAGTAGCGGATGCCCTGGTCCCACGCGGCCCGCACGGTGGCGGCGGCCTCGTCGTCAGGAATGGCGCGGAACATGTTGCCGAGGGGAGCGGTACCGAAGCCGATACGGCCGGGCAGCAGGGAGCGGATGCTCATGGGGTACCTCGATGGATGCGGAGGGTGGGGGGTGGAGTGCCGCAGCGTGGCGGCACCTCCGCAACATTACTTGCACGCGCGGGTTATATGCAAACGCGCTATATCGGCATGTGCAGCCATTCCCGTGTCCGTCCCTCCGCACCGCACGGTCAGCCGAGGTAGAGCGGGAGCTTCGTCGCAAGGGCACCCAGCCGGTCCGTCTCCTCGGGCGTCGGGGCGCGCCGTCCGGTGCCCACGAGCAGGGCGTCCCGGTCGGTGAACGACGCCGGGAACGGGCTTCCCGCGATCGTCTCCAGCATCGCGCGGGTCCGGGCGAGCCCCTCGGCAGGCGGCTGGGCCGCACCGGGAAGATGTGCGACCAGGTCGAGGTGGTGCAGGGTCCACTCCAGTACGTACGCGGACAGGTAGTCACCTGCGGTCAGCACCACCTCGCGGGTGGCGACCCGGGCGTCCGGGTCCGCGAGCCCGGCTGCCCGGCCGGCGGCGGAGCCGACGTCGTCCAGGTGGAACTTGAGGAGGTGCGGCTCCTCGTAGGCGGCGGCCAGCCGGACGATCAGCGCGTCGAGGGGATCGTCACCGGTGGGCGGCGCCTCGCCGACCTCCCAGTAGGTCACCGCGTCCCGCGTCGGCTCCCCCTCGGCGGGAGTCGCGAGGGTGATCAGGACGTCCTGCGCGTCGATGACCAGGTGACACACCAGATCCTGGACGAGCCAGCCGGTGCAGCCGGACGGGCGGGTGAAGTCTTCGTCGGGGAGTTCGGCGACCGCCGCGAGCAGTGCCGACCAGCAACGTGAGAAAAGGTCCACGACCGCAAGCTAACAGCGCCCCTCACCGGCGCAACCGGTTTCCGGCCCGCCCCCGGGCCTGGGCGGCGGGCCCTGCCACAAATCAACAGGTTCGGACCGGGCGAAATCGAGCAGGCGTGAAGCATGGGCTCACTCACGCGAACAACCGGGTCATCGTCCGAGCGCATACGCCTTCCCCGGAGCCGCAGAACAGCCGGGAGCGCCCGCGCACCCCGTCGCCGTGTCCTGGCGCCGGTCGCGCTCGCGTCGGTCGCGCTCGTCACGGCCGGCTGCGGGGACACGTCCGCTCCGGCGGGGGCGGCGCACTCCGCGCCCAGCAGCGCCGCGCAGGACGCGCAAAGCCCCTTCGGCACACAGTCCCCGCAGTCCTCGGCCCCGGCCGGAGCGGGCACGGCCTCCCCCGGCAGCACCGCCCGCTCGTCGGAGCCCGCCGGTACCGCTTCCGAGGCAGGCGCCTCCCGGCGGTGCACGGCCGACCATCTCTCCATGAGTCTGGGGCGGGCCGACGCGGGCGCCGGGCAGATCTACTACCGCCTCACCTTCGTGAACAAGGCCGATCAGTCCTGCACCCTGCACGGGTTCCCGGGTGTCTCCCTGATCCGGCGCGACGGAAGTGCGGTCGGTGTCCCGGCCGAGCGCGAGGGCGGCACGCGGGCACAGACGGTGATCGGTGCCGGCAAGTCCGCAGGCGTCTCGCTGCACACCCTGAACCAGGGGATCAACGGCTCCGCGTGCTGGGGCCGGGCCGACTACCTCCGGGTCTACCCGCCCGGTTCCAAGGAGGCCCTCACCCTGCGCGACCCGCAGCTCCGCGTCTGCGGCGGCCGTTTCACGACCACAGCGGTGGGGCGCTGACCGGTCAGGAATCAAGAAGCGCGCCCCCAGGGCCGGAAATAGCATCGACGCATGGCTTCCATCGAATGCGTCACGCTCGCGGCGACCGACCCGTCCGCCGCACAGGACTTCTACACCACCGCCTTCGGTCTGGGCCCCCAGGTCCGGGTGCAGGACGCCGAGGAGCCGACGGCCGGCTTCCGAGGCTTCACACTGTCACTCACCGTCGCGCAGCCGGCCACCGTCAGAGGGTTCGTCGACGCGGCGCTCGACGCGGGTGCCACGGCCGTCAAGCCGGCCGCCAAGTCCTTCTGGGGCTACGGCGGCGTCGTCCGCACGCCCGACGGCGCGCTGTGGAAGGTCGCGAGCTCCTCGAAGAAGGACAAGGGGCCGGACACCCGGCAGGTCGAGCAGTTCGTTCTTCTGCTGGGTGTCACGGACATGGCCGTGAGCAAGCAGTTCTACGTCGACCGCGGCTTCGTCGTGGGCAAGAGCTACGGGCGCAAGTACGTCGAGTTCGAAACCCCGTCGAGCGCGGTCAAGCTCGCGTTGTACCCTCGGCACGCCCTCGCCAAGGACGCCGGGGTCTCCCCCGACGGCACGGGATCGCACGGGCTCACGATCGGCAGCGACAGCGGGTCCTTCACCGACCCGGACGGCTTCGAGTGGGCGGCGGCCTCGTAGCGACACGGGGGCCGTGCGGACACGACACGAAGCAGGAGCCCCCAGCATGCGCCCACAGCCCGAAGAAGTGCCGCACTTCTCGGGAGGCCCCACGATCCCGGTGGTCCGTCGCTCCCGCCCGTTCGGCGGCCCGGTCCCGCATGCCGCGGTCCCGACCGAGGCCGTGGAACCGCTGGGGCCGCCGGAGCCGGTCGGCGATCTGCTCCGGCTGCGGAACTCGGCGCCCCGGCCGCAGGGATCGTGACCCCCGTGGCCCACGTGATCGAGACCCCCCGCGCCGAGGACGCCGAGTCGCTGGGCAGGGTGCAGCTGGCGGCCTGGCTGCAGACCTATCCGCACGCGGAGTCGGGCATCGACGAGAAGTGGATCCGTGAGCAGCGTGGGTCCTCCGCGACCGCCGAAGGCAGCGCCCGGTGGCGGGAGTTCATCCTGGAGACGGAACGGCGGCCGGACCTGCTGTTCTGCCGCGTCGTCCGCTCCGGCACCGGGATCGCCGGTTTCCTCTGCGGCCGGCGGGACGACGAGGGGGTCGGCCTGGGTCCGATGTATCTGCTGGACGAGGCCCAGGGCGCGGGTCTCGGAGGGCGGATGATGAGTGAGTTCCTGACCTGGGCGGGGAGTGCGCCCATGCTCCTGTGGGTCACCGAGTACAACGAGCGCGCGATCCGCTTCTACGAACGCCACGGGTTCAGGGCCACCGGCGAACGCGAGATGTGGCGGGGGCGGCTGCCCAATGTGCGCATGGTCCGCCCCGCCCCGCCGAAGTCCTGACACCGCCCGGCGGCCGCGCGGGTCCGCCGCCGCGACCGGTTCTCCACCGGCGCGCGGCACACTCGACGCACCCCGCGCGGACCTCCACACCGCGCGGGGCCGTCGCGATGTCAGAGAGGACCACCACATATGAAGACGAGGACCATCGGGCGCCTCGAGGTCTCCGCGGTCGGCCTGGGGGCCATGGGCCTCAGCCAGGGGTACGGAGCCGGCGTGAGCGGCAGCGAGGCGACCGGCCTGATCCGCAAGGCGTTCGACCTGGGCTGCACCCTCTTCGACACGGCGGAGGGCTATGCGGCGGGCGCCAACGAGGAGTTGGTCGGGCCGGCGCTGGAACCCATCCGCGACCAGGTCGTCATCGCCACCAAGTTCTACCTCGGCGGCCCCCTCACACCCGCCGAGCTGAGCAAGCAGATCCACGCCCGGCTGGAGGCGTCCCTGACGCGCCTGCGCACCGACCATGTCGAGCTGTACTACCAGCACCGGGTGCCCGACTCGATCCCCGTCGAGGACATCGCGGGCGTCATGGGCGAACTGATCGACGAGGGCAAGATCCTCGGCTGGGGGCAGTCGCAGGCGACCGAGGAGCAGATCCGCCGGGCGCACGCCGTGACGCCGCTGACCGCGATCCAGAGCGAATACTCCCTCATGGAGCGGATGTTCGAGCAGGGTGTCATTCCCGCGTGCGAGGAACTGGGCATCGGCTTCGTGGCGTTCAGCCCGCTGGCGACCGGTTTCCTCAGCGGCAGGATCACCGCCGACGACACCTACACCGGGGCCGACGTCCGCCGGGTCATCACCCGGTTCGACAAGAACAACATCCGTGCCAACCAGCCGCTCCTGGACCTGCTCACCGCCTTCGCCCGGGAGAAGGGCGCCACCCCGGCGCAGATCTCGCTGGCCTGGATGCTGCACAAGAAGGACTTCATCGTCCCCATCCCCGGCTCGCGCCGGATCGAGCGCGTCGAGGAGAACCTGGGCGCCGCCGCCGTGGAGCTGACCGCCGAGGAGTTCGACCGGATCGAGACCGAACTCGCCAAGATCGAGATCCACGGCAACCGCACCGACGAGGACATCGCCAAGCTCGGCATCATCAAGGACTGAGAGGCGGGCGGGGACGGAAGCCGCCGCAGGAGCTAGGGACACGCGCCGGGAGCCTCCCCGTTCCCGTCCTCGTCCTCTTGCTCGTCCTCTTCGGGAATGCCGAGGACGGTGAGGAACGCGGCCGCCGCCGGGGTGGTACCCGAGCGGCTCCACACGGCGTACTCGACGCGGGCCGGTGCGTCGGCGACCTCGACGGTGACGACGCCGACGAGCCGGGGAGCGTACGCGGAGGGGAGCATGGCCACGCCGAGGCCCGGGCCGACGAGCCGGGCGATGTAGTCGGCGCTTGTCACTTCGTAGGCGACGTCACGGCGGAGGCCCTCGGCGGCGAAGGCCTGGTCCGACTGGAGGCGTCCGGCCGTGCCGGCCGGAAGGTCCACGAACTCCTCGGACGAGAGCCTTCGCAGGCTCACCGAGGGCTCACCGGCCAGGGGGTGGTCCGGGGCGACCACCGCGACGAGCCGGTCGCGGGCGAGTTCGCGGGCGGCGACGCCTTCGGGGCGCGCCGTCGTGGGCAGTCCGAGGAAGGCCACGTCGATGGCTCCCCGCGCGACCTGCTCGACCAGGTCCTCGCTCGCGCCCACCCGCAGGCTGATGCGCACCTGCGGGTACTGACGGCGGAAGTCGCGCAGCGCGCCGGGGACATCGACCGCCGCGACCGTGGGGATCAGGCCCACGGCGAGCCGTCCGCGTACCTCGCCGACGGCCGCCGCGACCTCGGCGGCCGCGCGTTCGGCGGCGTCCAGGCACTGACGGGCGGCGGGGAGGAACGCCTCGCCCGCCGGTGTCAGCCGGACCCTGCGGCTGGTCCGTTCGAAGAGCCGGGCGCCGAGTTCGCGTTCCAGCCGGGCGATCTGGTGGCTGAGCGCGGACTGCACGACCAGGCAGCGTTCGGCGGCCCGGGTGAAGTTGTTCGTCTCGGCGACGGCGAGGACGTACCGCATCTGCTGGAGCTCCATGGATCCATCGTGTATCACGATCGCTGAGCTGACAAACATGTGTTGGACTCATCGATCCGGGCCGTTCGAGACTGCCGGTATGACAAGCCCAGCAGTACCGAGCACCGCCGGTGAGACCGTCGGCCGCCCCTCCCCCGGCCGGTTGTCCGGCACCCTTCTGACGGCCCTCGCTCCCCTGGTGTGGGGCACGACCTATGTCGTCACGACCGAGCTTCTCCCGCAGGGACACCCGATGTTCGCGGGACTGCTGCGGGCGCTGCCCGCCGGTCTGGTCGCACTGGCGATCACCCGGACGCTGCCGCGCGGCGCGTGGTGGGGGAAGGCCGCGGCACTCGGTGTGCTCAACATCGGGCTGTTCTTCCCGCTGCTGTTCACCGCGGCCGAGCGCCTGCCGGGCGGGGTGGCGGCCACCGTCGCGGCGGCCCAGCCGCTGATCGTCGCCGTCCTTGCCGTGACGGTCCTTCATGAGAGCCCGTCCGCCTGGCGTCTCGCCTGGGGGGTGACCGGTGTCGTCGGGGTCGGCCTGGTGGTGGTCGGGCCGGACGCCGGGCTCGACGCGGTCGGCGTCGCGGCGGGTCTGGCCGGCGCCGCGACGATGGCGCTCGGTGTGACGCTCACCAAGCGCTGGGGGCGGCCCGCCGGAGTGGGGGCCACCGCCTTCGCCGGCTGGCAGCTCACCGCGGGCGGCCTGTTCCTGGTTCCCGTCGCCCTCCTCGTGGAGGGAACGCCGCCCGCCGTCGACGCGGGCGCCGCCCTGGGCTACCTCTGGCTGGGTGCGGTCGGCGGTCTGGCCGCGTACGTCCTCTGGTTCCGGGGGATCACCACGCTGCCGGTCACCTCCGTCGCCGTGCTCGGCCTGCTCTCGCCGCTGGTGGCCGCCGTGCTCGGCGCCGCCCTGCTCGGCCAGACGCTCGGACCGGTCCAGCTCGTCGGGTTCGGGCTCTGCCTCGCCGCGATCGTCGCGGGACAGCTTCCGGCGCCCACCCGGTCACCGGCGCCGGGAGAGGCAGCTCGCTGAGGTCCGGCGCGGCGCCCGTCAGCGGACGGCCGCGGCCGTGCCCAGCTGCTCGCGGTACGCGCGGGCGGTGGCCATCAGCTGTTCCAGCGTGTCCCTGGTGCTCATGAGGTCGGCGATGTGCGCGGAGAGCCGCTCGTGCTCCTGCGCCATCCGCTCCAGTGCCGCATCGGAGTTGTCCCGGCTGGGGGCGTCGACGCAGGGCAGCAGCTCGGCGATGGTGCGGCTGGACAGCCCGGCGGCGTACAGCCGCTGGAGGAAGACGACCCGCTCGACCTCGCTGTCCGTGTAGTGCCGCTGCCCGCTGGCGCTGCGGACGCTGGTGAGCAGCCCCTGCTCCTCGTAGTAGCGCACGGACCGGATGCTGACCCCGGCCCGTGACGCGAGTTCACCGATCCGCATATCCGCCTCCTGTGTGTGTTCCGCGTCACAAGGGCTTGCCCCTGACATCGACGTGAGGTTTTAGCGTAACTCCCGTGCCCGACTTCCGGGTACGACGGACGCGGAACACCGAGGAGTCCCGACATGACGCACCTTCTCTCCGGCCACCGGCTCGGCGGCCTGACGCTGCCCAACCGGGTGGTCATGGCCCCGATGACCCGGGTCCGGGCCGCCGCGGGCGGCCTCGCCACACCGTCGATGGCCGCCTACTACGCCCAGCGGGCCACCGCCGGGCTGATCGTGAGCGAGGGGGTGCAGCCGAGCCTGATCGGGCAGTCCAACCCGGGCACCCCGGGGCTGCACACCGACGAGCAGACAGCTTCCTGGGAACAGGTGACCGGCGCGGTCCACGCCAACGGCGGCCGGATCTTCGCCCAGATCATGCACGGGGGACGGGTCTCACACCCCGACACCACCGGGCTGCAGCCGGTCGGCCCGTCGGCCGTGGCCGCCGTCGGGGACGTGTTCACCCCGACCGGCCCCCAGCCCTCCCCCGTGCCGCGTGCGCTGGCCACCGCCGAGGTGCCCGAGCACGCGCGGTCGTACGCGGACGCCGCACGCCGCGCCGTCGACGCGGGCTTCGACGGGGTGGAGCTGCACGGCGCCAACGGCTATCTGATCTCGCAGTTCCTCTCCTCCAACGCCAACCTGCGCACGGACCGCTACGGAGGCCCGGCCGCCCGGCGCATCCGCTTCGCGGTCGAGGCGGCGGAGGCCACCGCGGACGCGGTCGGCGGTGCCAGGACCGGGATCCGGCTCTCTCCGGGCGGCGGCTTCTGGGGCGTCGAGGAGAGCGACACCACCGAGCTCTACACCGCGCTGCTGGCCGAACTGGCCCGCCTGGAGCTCGCCTACGTCCACCTGGAGGCCACCGTCGCGGAGGAGGTGCTCCTCACCCTGCGCCGGGCCTGGCCGGGCACGCTGATCGTCAACCCGGTCCTGCCGATGGGACCCAAGCAGACCGGCCGGGACGACGCCGATCACTGGCTGGACCTGGGCGCCGACCTCATCAGCTTCGGCCGGGCCTTCGTCTCCAACCCCGACCTGGTGGAACGCCTGCGCACCGGGCTGCCGATCGCCCCCGCCGACGAGGCCACCTACTTCCAGGGCGGCGACGAGGGCTACCTGACCTATCCGCCGTACGCGTACGCGGCCTGACGGCCGTCCCGGGGCGGCCCGGTCCGGGTATTGCGGCAACATGAAGATTTTTCCGGGAGGTTGACCAAAAAATCGGCCCTTCCTCATGCTGGGCGCCATGCACTCTCAAGGCGGCCCCCTGACGCGGCTCAGGCGCGGGCACGAGGAACTCGTGCTCGGTCTGCTGCGCCGGCACGGCCCGCAGAGCCGGGCGGAGCTGGGACGCCGCTCCGGGCTCTCGCGCACGACGCTGTACGACATCGTCGGGACCCTGGTCGCGAGCGGCGCCGTGGTCTCCACCGCCGCGCACCCCGGACCCCGCAGACGCGGCCGTCCGGTCGAGCATCTGACGCTCGACCCGGCGGCCGGTCAGGCCGTCGGCATCGACTTCGCGCGCCGGGCCGTCCATGTGGCCGCCGCCAATGTCGCCCATGAGCTGATCGGTTCGGCGAGCCTGGCCCATCCCCCGGAGCTGTCGTGGGAGGACCGGGTCGGCCTGGCAGAGGAGTTGGTCTCCTCGCTGGCGGGTGGCACGCTGCGGCTCTCCGCCCTCGGGGCCACCGGCGCGGTCGGCGTCGGCGTGGTGGGCCCGGTGCGCCGCAGCGGGCCAGACGAGGAGCCCGAGGGATCGCTCGCGGCCCTCGCCGAACTGCTGGGGAAGCGGTTCGGCGCTCCTGTGCTGCTGGACAACAACACCCGGCTGGCCGCGCTCGCCGAGGCGACCTGGGGTGCGGCGGCCGGCAGCCGTGACGTGCTCTATCTGCGGCTGTCGCACGGGGTCGGCGGCGGGCTCGTCGTCAACGGCTCGCTGCACCGCGGCGTGGACGGACTCGCGGGCGAAATCGGCCACATCACCGCCGAGCCCGGGGGCGCGCCCTGCGAGTGCGGGGGCGCCGGGTGCCTGGAGACGGCCGCCTCGGTCGGCGCGGTGCTCGACGCGTTCCGGGACCGGGGCGGGCGGGCCGATGCCGTGCCCGCGCTGCTGGCCGCGCTCGACGCGGGCGACCGGGCGGCGCACGAGGTGCTGCGGGCGGCCGGCGAGCGGATCGGCGTGGTGCTCGCCGGGGTCGTCAACGCGGTCGGCCCGGGGGTGATCGTGCTGGGCGGTGAGCTCGCCGAGGCGGGCCCGGCGCTGCTGGAGCCGGTCGAAGGCGCGCTCGACGCCCATGTGCTGCCGCTGGCCCGGGACCGGCTCTCGGTGTGCCGCGCCGCGCTCGGGGAGGCCGGCGGCGCCCATGGCGGCGTCGCTCTCGCCCTGCACGAATCACCCCTGCTGGCCCGCTATCCCGCGCCCGAATACTCCGAGGACGACGCATGAACTCCCCGCCGGCTCCCCTGAAGAAGACCGACGGGCCCGGCCCGGCGGCCCCCGAGGACACCCCGCCGCACACCCGGCCCGACGCTCCGGCCGGGGCACCGGCCGGCGCCCGGCGCGGCGGCCGGCTGCTCGCTCCGCTGCTCAACCTGACGGCGCTGGCCATCGGTGTCGGACTCTGGGCGCTGCTGGCGTCGATGGGCGTGCAGGGGCTGCCGGGGCCGGTCGCCGTGGCGGACCGGGCGGGTGAGCTGATCGCCGACGGGACCCTCGTCACGGACGCCGGGGCGAGCCTGCGCCGGGTGCTGACCGGCTTCGCGCTCGGCACGGTGGTGGCCGTGCCGGTCGGCTTCCTGATGGGCTGGTACCCCGTGGCGCGCGGGCTCCTGGAGCCGTACGTCCAGTTCTTCCGGACCATCCCGCCGCTCGCCATGATCCCGCTGGCCGTCGTGCTGCTGGGCATCGGCGAGGTGCCCAAGGTGTTCGTCATCTTCCTCGCCGCGTTCCTGTCCGCCGTGGTCGCCGCCTTCCAGGGCGTGGTGGGCGTGGACAGGACGCTGATCGACGCGGCTCGGGTCCTCGGGGCGCGGGACGGGACGATCTTCCTCAGGGTGGTGGTTCCCGCTGCCGCCCCGTTCATCCTGGTCGGCATGCGGATCGGGCTGGGGTCGGCCTGGGGGACGCTCGTCGCGGCCGAACTGATCGCCGCGCAGGAGGGGCTGGGGTTCCGCATGCAGAAGGCCCAGCTGTACTACGACCTGCCCACCATCTTCGTGGGCCTGATCACCATCGGGGTGCTCGGTCTGCTGATGGACCGGCTGCTGCTGCTCGCCGAACGACGCCTCACCCACTGGCAGGAGACCCGATGAACCCCAAGATCTCCTTCCGGAGCGTCTCGCGGAGCTATCCGCTGAAGAACAGCACGTTCACCGCGCTGGACCGGGTGTCGCTGGACATCGGGGACGAGGAGTTCGTCACCGTGGTCGGCCCGTCCGGCTGCGGCAAGAGCACTCTGCTCAACCTGGCCGCCGGGCTCGCCCCGCCCACCTCGGGCGAGGTCCTGGTCGACGGCCGCACGGTGACGGGGCCCGGCCCCGACCGGGGTGTGATCTTCCAGCAGTACGCCCTGTTCCCCTGGCTCACCGTCCGGGGCAATGTCGAATTCGGGCTGAGGCTCGCCTCCGTACCCGCGGCCGAGCGCCGCCGCCGGACGGACCGGGCCATCGCCCTGGTCGGACTCACGGACTTCGCGGACGCCCTGCCCAAGACGCTGTCCGGCGGCATGAAGCAGCGCTGCGCCATCGCCCGCGCGTACGCGGTCGATCCTCAGGTGCTGCTGATGGACGAGCCGTTCGGCGCGCTGGACGCCCTGACCCGGGTCCAGTTGCAGGACCAGCTGCTGGAGACGTGGAGCCGGGAGAGGCGCACGGTGCTGTTCGTGACGCATGACGTGGACGAGGCGGTGTATCTGGCCCGGCGCGTCGTCGTGATGGCGGCCGGGCCGGGCCGGATCCACTCCGTCGTCGAGGTCGATCTGCCCTATCCCCGTACCGAATCCCTGCGCCTGTCGCCCGAGTTCGCCCGGATCCGCAACACCGTCTGGCAGTCCGTCTACCACCAGGCACCGGCCGTCCCGGCCGCCTGACTTCCGCTCCCGCTCCCGCGCAGCACACCGCTGCCGAACCCCTACCGTCCGAGGATCACTTCGCCATGCGTATGTCTCAGCCTGCCCTGACACTGGCCGCCGCCGTGTCCGTCCTGGCGCTCTCGGTCACCGGCTGCTCCGGTGACTCCGAAGCCGCACAGGGCACCACCGTCCGGTTCGGCTACATCAGCGACTACAACGGCGCCTCCCTGCTGGCCATCGCCGATCAGCAGGGGCTCTGGAAGAAGGCGGGGCTCTCCCCGCAGTACAAGACCTTCACCAACGGCCCGCTCCAGATCCAGGCGCTCGGCGCCGGCGATCTCGACTTCGGCTACATCGGGCCGGGTGCGATGTGGCTGCCCGCGTCCGGCAAGGCGAAGGTCGTCGCCGTCAACACCCTCGCGTACGCGGACCGGGTCATCGCCCAGCCGGGCATCGGCTCGGTCAAGGACCTCAAGGACAAGAAGGTGGGCGTGCCCGAGGGCACCTCCGGGGACATGGTCCTCAACCTGGCGCTCCAGAAGGCGGGTATGTCGGAGAAGGACATCCAGAAGGTGCCGATGGACCCGTCGACGGTGGTCTCCGCGTTCGTGTCCGGCCAGATCGACGCCGCCGGGCTCTGGTATCCGCTCATCGACACCATCAAGGAGCGCAAGCCCGCGCTGAAGGAGCTGGCGAGCACCAAGGAGTTCCCCGGCCAGGCGTTCCCCACGGCCTTCGTCGCGGGCAACGGAACGAAGCCCGCACTCACCTCCAAGGTGGTGGCGGTCCTGCAGAAGGCCAACGACTGGCGGTCCGCGCACCCCGACGAGGCCATCGACGCGGCGGCCGGGCTGCTGGACGTCGACCGGTCCAAGGTGGCGGCGGACGCGGCCAACGTGCAGACCATGTCCACCGCCGACCTGGTCGCCAAGACCAAGGACGGCACGGTCGACGGCTGGCTGAAGGGCCTCGGTGACTTCTTCGTCCGCACGGGCCAGCTGAAGTCGTCACCGGCTCCGGACACGTACTACCGGGGCGACCTCTACACGAAGGCGTACGCCAAGTGAACCTCCTGTTCCTGATGACCGATCAGCACCGGGTGGACACGCTCGGCTGCTACGGCAATCCCCATGTCGCCACGCCGCATCTGGACCGGCTCGCGGCCACCGGCACCCGGTTCGACCGGTTCTACACACCGACCGCCATCTGCACGCCCGCACGCGCCAGCCTGCTCACCGGACAGGCCCCGTTCCGCCACCGGCTGCTCGCCAACTACGAGCGCAACGTGGGATATCTGGAGGATCTGCGGGATGACGCCTTCACCTTCCCCTCGGCCCTGCGCGAGCGGGGCTACCAGCTCGGGCTCATCGGCAAGTGGCACGGCGGCACGCACCGCAACGCCGCCTCCTACGGTTTCGACGGCCCCGACCTGCCGGGCTGGCACAACCCGGTCGACCACCCGGACTACCTCGCCTACCTGGAGGAGCGCGGCCTTCCCCCGTACCGCATCTCGGACCCCGTGCGCGGTACCGCGCCGGGCGGCAATCCGGGCAATCTGCTGGCGGCCCGGCTGCACCAGCCGGTGGAGGCGACCTTCGAGTACTACCTCGCCACCCGGGCCATCGAGCAGTTGGAGCGGTATGCGGCGGACGGCCGGCCGTTCTTCCTCGCCACCCACTTCTTCGGCCCGCACCTGCCGTATCTGCTGCCCGACGCGTACTACGACCTCTACGACCCCGAGCTGGTCGAGCTGCCGCCGTCGATCGCCGAGACCTTCGAGGGCAAGCCGCCGGTCCAGCGCAACTACAGCGCCCACTGGGCGTTCGACACCCTGCCGATCGAGACGAGCCGCAAGCTCATCGCGGTGTACTGGGGCTATGTCACCCTGATCGACGAGCAGATCGGGCGCATCCTCACAAGGCTCGACGAACTGGGCCTGACGGACGACACCTCCGTCTTCTTCACCGCCGACCACGGCGAGTTCACCGGGGCCCACCGGCTGCACGACAAGGGCCCGGCGATGTACGAGGACATCTACCGCATCCCCGGCATCGTACGGATCCCCGGCGCGGCCCCGCAGGTGCGCGACGAGCTGGCGACCCTCACCGACTGCACCGCCACCCTGCTCGACCTCGCGGGCTGCGATCCGGCCGAGGCAGTGGACAGCCGCTCCCTGACGCCACTGGTGCGCGGCGAACTGCCCGAGTGGGCAGGTGAGTTGATTGCGGAGTTCCACGGACACCACTTCCCGTACCCGCAGCGGATGATCCGCGACGACCGCTACAAACTGATCGTCAACCCCGAGTCCGTGAACGAGCTCTACGACCTCGTCGCGGATCCGCACGAGCTCAGCAACCGCTACACCCACCCGGAGTTCGCCCCGGTGCGGGAGCGGCTGCTGCGCCGGATGTACGTGCTGCTGCGCGAGCGGGGCGACAACTTCTACCACTGGATGACGTCGATGTACGACATCGGCGCCTCCGATTACGACCCGAGCCTCAGCTCCTTCGAGACCGACGACGACACGGTCTGGACCGCTCCAGCGGATCCGGCCGGGACGATCACGGAGAACCGATGAGACGCCTGGACAGCACCACCCGGTGGGCCGCCGCACTGGCCGCCCTGCTCTGTGTCCTCACCCTCTCCGCCGCACCGGCCGACGGGGCGCCCCCGCGCCCCGGACGACCGGGCTCGGCGACGGCCGCCACCTACACCAACCCGGTCTCCGCCTCCGCCGGCATCGACACGTTCCCCGACCCGGCGACGATCCGGGGCAAGGACGGGCTCTGGTACGCCTACGGTACGCAGAACCCCGTCTTCCGGAGCAGCGGCGAGGACGGCGAGCGCATCCTGCCGATCCTGCGCTCGGCCGACCTGGTGACCTGGGAGTACGCGGGCGAGGTCTTCACCCCGCAGAACCGGCCGGCCTGGCTGGAGGGATCCCGGCTGTGGGCCCCGGACGTCCACTACGCCTTCGGGCGCTACTACCTCTACTACTCGGTGCCCGGCCGGGGCACCGTCGGGCTCGTCACGGCGCCCACCCCGACGGGCCCGTGGACGGACCGGGGCGCGGTGCTCCCCTCGCCGAGCGGCTGCCCGGCCGGCAACATCGACCAGGCCCAGTTCACGGACACCGACGGCACGCCGTACCTCTACTGGGGCAGCTACGACACCATCTGCGTGGCGAAGCTGAACGGCGACCGCACCCGTACCGAGGGCGCCGTAACCCAGATCGCCCGGGGGCGGCGCGTCGAGGGCGGGTTCGTCGTCCGGCACGGGTCCTTCTACTACCTGTTCTACTCGGACGGCGGCTGCTGCGACGGCGCGTACAGCGGCTACCAGGTGAAGGCGGGGCGCTCGACGAGTCCCACCGGCCCGTTCACCGATGACGAGGGCACCGATCTGATGGCGCTCACCAGCAAGGCGGGCGTGGTGGTCGGTGCCAACGGCAACCGGTGGATCGGCCCGGGGCACAACGCGCTCCAGACGGATCTGTCGGGCCAGGACTGGCTGGTCTACCACGGCATTCCGGCCGACTCCCCCGACCTCGCCCCGGCCTCCGGGGGTTCACTGAAGCTCAGCCGGCGCCCGATGCTCATCGACCGGCTGGACTGGATCGACGGCTGGCCCGTCGTCCGCGCGGGTGACGGCCCGTCGGACACGCCCACGGCCGCGCCGGTGACCGACTGGACGGCCGGCGGCACCTTCAACGACGGCGGCCTTGCGGGGTGGCGTCCCGAGGGCGCGGACCGCGCGGGCTGGACCGCGGGCTCGGACCAGGACGCGCACGGCTATGCCGCGTACACCTCCTCCGGCAGCGCTCCCTCCTTCCTCCGTTCGGGCGCCGAAGCGCCCGCCGGGGTACGGGCCGAGGCCGATCTGAGGATCACCTCGGCGGACGGCGCCTCGGGGCTGGCGCTCGCCTACCGGGACCCGGACAACCGGATCGTCGCGTGGCTCGACCGGGCCAGGTCCGCGCTGGTCACCGATGTCCGCGTGGGCGGCAGGAACAGCGGCGAGCAGCTCACCGCGCTGCCGGCCGGGTTCTCCTACGACACCTGGCACAACGTCTCCGCCGAGCTGCGGGGCACCCGGCTGACCGTCGAGGTGACCGGCGACCGGCTGCGCGATCCGGTCGCCGTCCAGACCCGCGAGGTGCCCGCGGCGGCCGCTCGCACGGGGGCCGTCGCCGCGGCGGCACGCGGTGCGGGCGCGGCCGCCGACAACGTGGGCGCCGCACCCCTGTACCGACCGGTGATCTCCCGTACCGCCGTTCCGGGCGCGGGGACTGCGCTGCCGTCCTTCAGCGACGAGTTCGACGGGGCCGCGGTGCCGGGCACCGCGCCCGGCTCCCCCTGGCAGTGGGTACGCGGGCCGGCCGCCGGCACCGCCATGACCGGGGGTTCGCTGACCTGGCCGACCCAGGACGCCGAACTGCACCTCGGGAACAACACCGCATCGGTGCTCCTGCGGGATGCCCCGCAAGGGGACTACACGGTCGAGACGAAGCTGCGGTTCTCACCGGACCGGGATGCCCAGCAGGCGGGTCTGGTCCTGTACGAGAACGACGACCGTTGGCTGAAACTCGTGCACTCGGTGCTGCCGCTGAACAACGGGAACGGCGCGCTCCTCCAGGTGAGCGAGTTCGGCAAGGAGGGGGAACGCCCGACGACCTCACCGCCGACCGCGGTGGCCAACGGCCCGATGTTCGCCGGTCCGACGGCCGGCACGATGTGGCTGCGGCTGACCCACCGCCTCGATGCCGCGCACCAGGAACACGAGGTGCGGGCCTCCACCAGCCGGGACGGTACGCACTGGTCGCGCGGGAGCGTGTGGACGCTTCCGGCCGAGGGCGCCCTGCGGATCGGGCTGATCTCCCTCAACCGGTCGGGGGCGGTGGCGGACTTCGACTACGTCCGCACCTACCGGAGCCCGCAGGCCGCAAGGCCGTGACGTGGCCGGGGCGGTGGCCGGGTGCGAAAACTCGCGTGCCCGGCCGCGTGCCGCTCTGCGATCATGCCGGGATGTCCCCGTCCTTCGCTCCCCTGGTCATCCGGCACAGTCACCGCCTCTCCCTCCCCTCCGGCCCCGGGGGTCACGGCGACGTCGTGGCGCGGCAGTTCGACTCCGCGCTGATGTCCGTGGGCTTCAAGCTGTCCGCAGCCGTGCTGGAGCGGCTGTCGGCACTGTCCGAGGAGACCGTGGCCGACGTCCGCCGGCACGCTGGACGTCGTCCGCGCGATGGTGGGCGACCACGTCCGGCACAACAGCTACTTCATCGACTTCCCCGCCCATGTGCCGGACACGTTCGACTTCTGGATGGCGTGCATCACCGACGCGCTCGGGAACCCGTCCTCCCGCGCCGGAACGCTCGATGGGCTGAGCACCGATGTGGTCGACCTGCTGACCCTGCCGATGTACGGCAACTACCCGCACACCTACGCCGAGATGCTCGCCGCGCACGAGGAGCTGACCGCCGCCGCCGGCGACCGGATGACCGTCCTGCACCTGGGCGGCGGCCCGGAGGAGGAAGCCACCGCGCTGTACCTGGCGCTGGCGGGCAGCACGACCCCGCTGGGCGAGGAGGCCCTGCGTGACCTGGGCGCGCTCGCCGGACACTGCGTGGACGGCCCGCAGCCGGAGGCGGTCCCCGTGCGGGAGAACGCGGCCGTCGTCAACGCCGCCCGTCTCACCGCCGGCCGGGAACCGCTGGTGGACACGGTCACCGATGTGCTGCGCCTGGCCTGTGCGCTGAGCGGCGGCGATGTGAGCCTGGTCGAGCCGACGCGCTTCCGGGCGCTGTCGCGCCCGGTCCGGCGCGCCCTGCTCACCGCGCTCGACGGGGTCGTGGCGGCCTCGCCCGCCAAGCTCGCCGACGTCCGCGCGCACCGCGAGCCGTTCAAGCGCCTCGGTGAGCGTCTGCATCCGCACGAGTACCCCCGTCTGCCGCACGCCGCGGAGGTGTTCGCCGTCGCCCGGGGCGAGCGGGCGGTCCGGTCGCTCGCCGGCCGCTTCGAGGAACTGCTCGGCGCGGACGACGTCGTCGGCGCCGCCCGGCTGCTGACGGCCGCCCCGGGCCGGCTGCTGCGCTCCCTGGACCGCCTGCTGCGCGCCTGCCGCACCCAGGAGGAGCGGGACGCGGTCGTGACCGCCGCCGAGCAGGCCGCGCCGGAGGCCTCCGGACGGGTCCTGCTGTCGGTCCGGGAGCACCTGTCCAACCGCGTGCCGGGACGCGGGGAACGCCGCGTCTTCGTCAACCAGCGAGGCCGCGCCTGGGTGACCGCCGACACCCGCCGCCCGGTGCCGGGGGCCGAGCGCACGCGCCTGATCACCGCCCTGGACGCCGAGACGCTCCGCCGTCTCCCGGCGGAGCCCGGTCACCTGCTGATCGACCCCGACATCCTCGATGTGGCGCTCCCGCTCAGCGGCAAGTCGACCGCCGCCGGGCTCGGTGTGCTGCCCCGGGGCTCCCTCTCCCCCGTGGACGGCGAGCTGCTGCGCTTCTTCGTCCACTGGAGGCAGAGGAGCCACGACACCGACTTCGACCTGTCGGCGCTGATGCTCGATGACCAGTACGGGACCGTGGGCTGGCTGTCCTACACGGCCCTCACCGAGGTCGAGAGCGAGCACTCCGGTGACATCACCGAGGCGCCCGAGGGGGCCTCGGAGTTCATCAACCTGCGCCTGGGCGCAGTGCGCGGCACCTGCATAGTCCCGCAGGTCAACATCTTCTCCGGGGAGGACTTCGTGACGGTCGAGGAGTCGTTCTTCGGCTTCATGACCCGTGACGCCGAGCAGCGCGGCCGGCCCTTCGAGCCGCGCACCGTACGCATGAAGTCGGAGCTGCGCGGGCCGGGCAGGGTAGCGCTGCCGCTGGCGTTCCTGCGCGGGAGCGACGGCCGCTGGCGCGCCCGGTGGCTCCACCTGTACCTCGTGGGCAGTCCGAGCGCCAACCGCGTCGAGGAGAACCGGGTGTCGGTGGCCACGCTGCTGCGCGGCTTCGTCGAGCGCGACTACCTCACGGTCCGCCATCTCACCGGCCTGATGGCCGGCCGTGCCACGGCGACCACGGTGTGGGACGGCACGACGGTCCCGGACGGCCCCGTCACCTACGTCGGCCTGGAGCGCCCGGACGGGCTGCATCCGGACTCAGTGGTCGTCACGCCGGAAAATCTGCGCGACCTGATCCCCGCGTGACTGCTAGCGTGGTGTTCCGGCGAGGCCATGGGAGCACTTCCTTCTCAATTCCTCATATGAATTAGTGCTTCCGCTTTCCTCGCCGTCCACGCGAAGGCCGGGTGCCCACGGGCACCCGGCCTTCGCGTCGCTCACACCGCTCAGTTGGCCTTGCCCGGCCGCCGCGAGCGGCTGTACCGGCGGACGAGGGGGTTCTCGATCCAGGCGAACAGCCCCCAGGACATCACCACCGAGGCCACGGCCGCGCCCGTCAGCATCGCGACGGTGGTGGGCGTGGAGAACATCCGGTCCTCGCCCAGTGCCCAGCGCAGCGAGCAGAGCACGATGTAGTGCAGCAGGTAGAAGGCGAAGGAGACCTCGCCCAGCCACACCATCGCCCGGCTGCGGAACACTGTGGCGCGGCCCTCGATGTCGGCGGTCGCCGTGGCCGCGATCAGGAGCACGATCGGCACGATCATCACGGCACGCTGCCCGTAG
The DNA here is from genome assembly GCF_031844705.1 of Streptomyces sp. ITFR-16. Taxonomy (NCBI): domain Bacteria; kingdom Bacillati; phylum Actinomycetota; class Actinomycetes; order Kitasatosporales; family Streptomycetaceae; genus Streptomyces; species Streptomyces sp. ITFR-16. The sequence continues at coordinate 7,641,765 of NZ_CP134609.1, read as the reverse complement.
AGGTAGGGCACGTAGTTGGTCAGGACGTACGAGCCGGCCAGCAGCAGGCTCGACCAGACCATGCCGATGTTGCGCCAGCGCCCGTGCCTGACCGCGAGTGCCACCAGGATCCCGAGGGCGAAGTCGACCATCCGGACGGGCGGCAGCACATAGGCGAACCAGTACTGCGAGACCGAGCTCTCGTGGCCGCTGGGGATCCGCGGGGAGCTGGGGAACAGGGCGTACGCCAGAGCGGGGGTGGCCACGACCGCCGCGACGGCCCCCGTGATCCAGTACTTCAGCCGGGCTGCGTCGATGCGCAGGAACGCCTTGTACAGCATGGGGAACGAGAGATAGAAGATCGCCTCGACCGCGAGCGACCAGCTCGGCGCGTCGATGCTGAAGTTGGTCATGTACTCGGGCACCCACACCTGAAGCATGAACAGGTTGGCGACGGCGACGCCGATGGAGGTGTAGTACATGGCGAACAGCGAGACCGCCAGCGCCCAGGTGACGACGTACATCGGATAGATCTTGACGAACCTGCGCCGCCAGAACGCCTTCGTCGTGTCCCTGTCGCGCGCCGACCAGGTCAGTACGAACCCGCTGAGCACGAAGAAGAAGGAGACGCCGAGCCCGCCCGCCTGGGCGAACCAGCCGGCCAGGGTGTCCGCGGTGTCGTCGTCGGCCAGCAGCCTCAGCGGGATGATCGGCAGAAAGGCGTGATGGAAGAAGACGGCCAGGGCGGCGGGGAACCGCAGTCCGGTGAGCGAGGGCAGCCGGGTGGCGCCCGGGCTCCTCGGCGGGGCGACGGCCTCCGGTGGCCTCTCGCCGGCTGGTGCGGAGCGGGTCGGTATCTGGTCCGTGGCCATGGGCTTTCCGTTCTCGGGGATGATCGTGCGGCGGCAGGGCCCCGCAAGGGATGCGGAACCGGGGTGAGTCCAGCGAACGGTGTGACTCGAAGGGCGGTACTCCGGTCCGATCGACTGCCCGTCCGATGCCTCCGGCCCCGGCGCGGTGGCCCGGGCGGCCGCAAGAGCTCCGCCGAGTCGGTCGGTCACGTCTGTCGTCACGTGCTGTTTCCCTGGTGGGGAGTTACACAGCTCTTTGTACAGACGCCCGCTCGTGAAGCACTCAAGACTCTCTATGGGTTGGCTCGCGCTCCGCGTCCCGAAGGCGTACGGGGTGCTACGGGGCCGCGGGACAGGACCGGGTAGTCGTTGTATCCCTCCGCCCCGTGCACGTGCATCAGGAACTCCGGGCGGATCTCGTTCAGCGGGGCGCCGGTGCGCAGGCGTTCGGTCAGGTCGGGGTTGGCGAGGAAGCCCCGGCCCAGGGCGATCAGGTCGGCGCCGTGCCCCAGCAGGCGTTCGCCCTGCCTCAGTCCGCCGTCGGCCGTGACCTCCTCGCGGGTGAGCACCGGGTTGGCGATCAGCGTGCCGGGCCAGGCCTTGCGGATCGCCCGGTAGCGGGGGTCGTCCGGGTCTGCGTAGACCATGTGCAGATAGACCGGGCCGACCTCCGCGAGGGCGGGGACCAGCGCCGCGTAGATGGCGTCGGTGTCGCCCTCCTCGATGCTGTTGACACCCTGGCCGGGCGAGATCCGCACACCGACCCGGTCCCGGCCGACGGCCTCGGCGACGGCTCGCACCACCTCGACGGTGAAGCGGATCCGCCGTTCCACCGGACCGCCCCAGGCGTCCGTCCTGCGGTTGGTGTTCTGCGCGAGGAACTGGTGCAGCAGATGGCCGTTGGCGGAGTGCACCTCCACACCGGCGAAGCCCGCCCGGACGGCGTTGCGGGCCGCGTCGGCGAAGTCGGCGACGGTGGACTCGATGTCCTGGGCCGTCATCGCGCGCGGTGGCACGGCCTTCTGAAGGCCCGTCGGGGTGTGCAGTGTCTCGGGGAACGTCACGGCGGACGGTGCGAGCGAGATCAGGCCGCTGTTGTCCGGGTGACCGACGCGGCCCCCGTGCTGCAACTGGAGGAACATCCGGCGGCCGCCGCCCGCCGCGTGCACGGCGTCGGTGACGCGGCGCCAGCCCGCCGTCTGCGCCGCGCTGTGGATGCCGGGGATGTGCGGGTAGGTCTGGCCCACGGGGTTCGGGGTCGTCCCCTCCGCGATGATCAGGCCGGCCGAGGCGCGCTGGGCGTAGTGGGTGACCATCAGTGCGCCGGGGACACCGTCGGCCGCCGCGCGGTTGCGGGTCAGCGGTGCCATGACCAGGCGGCTGGGCAGTTCCAGGCCGCCGAGGCGGGCGGACTCGAAGAGACGGGATGTGGCGGGAGCCTGCTGTGAGTGCGTCATGCCCGGTAACGTAGAACCTCACATCAGTGTCAGATTCAAGTCGTGGGGCGGGGACATGCGGATCGGTGAACTGGCGGCTCGCACGGGTGTGGGCGAGCGCTCGCTGCGCTACTACGAGGAGCAGGGGCTGCTCGCGGCCGACCGGACGCCCGGCGGCCACCGCGACTACCCGGAGCGGGCCGTCGACCGGGTCATCCGCATCCAGGAGCTGTACGCGGCCGGGCTGCACAGTGCGAAGATCGCCCGCATCCTGCCCTGCATGCGGGACGAGGACGGCGGCCCCTCCCTGCGCGCCACCCCGGAACTGGTCACCGAACTCGCCGCCGAGCGGGAGCGCATCGACCGGATGATCAGCGATCTGCGCCGCTCCCGCGAGGTCCTCGACGAGGTCATCGACACGGCGGCGGGCCGCACCTCCGGCCCGTCGTAGCGTCCGGCGTCACCACTCCCGTGCGGCGATGAGCTTCTCCACGTCCGCCTCCTCGAACCCGTAGGCCGAGGCCACGACCCAGAAGTCCTCGGCTATCTCCTCGCGCGCGACGGTCTCGATCTCGCTTCCCGCTGCCTCGAACTCCGCCTCCAGCGCGTTGAACCGCTCCGTCGCCGCCTCCGTCAGCACGTAGAGCGCCGCCAGGTCCGACGGCCGCTCCGCCTCGATCCGCTCGCACAGGTCCAGCAGGATCCGCCGCCCTTTGTCGACGACGTGATCCGGGAAGTACGCGTCCTCGTACAGCCCTGCCAGAAACGCGTGTCCCCGCACTCGCTCGTTCGTGATCGCCACGGCGGGCCCCTCCTCCTCGATGAACCGACACTCCGATCCTGCACCACGGCACTGACAACACCGCCGCGCGGCGAACCGGACGGGAACGGGCGGACGTTACGTAACCTGGCACCCGGAAACCGTGCCGACGAACCCTGGGGAGTCACCATGGCCCTGTCCCGTGAAGAGCGCGAGCAGTTCCTGGCCGAGCCGCATGTCGCCGCCCTGGCGGTGGACGCGGTGGAAGAGGGAAGGGCGCCGCTGACCGTGCCGATCTGGTACGTCTACGAGCCGGGCGGCGACCTCTGGATCATGACGGGGCGCGACTCGCGCAAGGGGAGGGCCATCGCCGCGGCCGGCCGGTTCTCCATGATGGTCGACCGGGTCACGCCGACCGTGCGCTATGTGTCCGTCGAGGGCCCTGTCGTCTCGACGCGTGCGGCCACCCGCGAGGAGCTGGTGGAGATCTCGGCGCGCTACCTCCCGGCCGAGAAGGTCGACGCGTACGTGGACTTCGCGTGGAAGGAGCACGGCGAGCAGGTGGTCGTCCATCTGCGGCCGGAGCACTGGCTCAGCGCGGACCTCGGCGAGGGCTGAGCGAAGCTCCCGCGCTCACGCGCGGAGCGCGCACCCCGCTTCCCGGGTGCGCGCTCCGTCGTACACCGGGCCGTACGGCTGGTGTCAGCCGGCGGCCGGCCACTCCAGGGGCTCCTTGGTGAAGCCCCGGCTCAGCTGGACGGCGGCGGCCTTCTGACCGTCGGGGATCAGGAAGGCCTTGCAGATCTTCTCCGACTGACCGGCGCTCAGCTCCTTGTCGGTGTCCGGAGCAGGGCAGTTGGGCCACTTGGCCTCGCCCATGATGACGATGAGGGCCTTCGTGCGCTCGCCCTTGTCCGTCTTGACGACCAGGTCGTCGTCCATGTCCCCGACTTCCATGGCCTTGCCGCTCTTGTGCGTGACGGTCGCCCACACATAGACGGGGATCTTGGGCTCGTCGTCCTTGTCCTTGTCCAGGCCGGACTTGTCCATGTCCGCCATGGTGCCCGTCTCCACCTTCGTGGGCGTGACGGTGAACGTGCTGCCCTTCGACTTCTCCATGGTGCTTTCCTGCGGCGGGCTCGCCTCGCCCAGCCGGTAGGCCGTCCTGTCCTCCGAGCCGTGGGAGCCGGACTTCCGGCCGCTCTTGCCCGAATCCGTACCGTTGCAGCCGCTCAGCACGACGGCCAGCACCAGGGCACCCATCGCCGCAGGCACGGCACGCGTCCACGTGCGCATATCTTCCTCGTTCCCCGTTCAACAAGCATGTGCGCCCGGCGCGGCCATGGAACGCTCCGGCCGGGCTCTCCGTTCGAGCGCACGATCTTGCCAGAACGCGGAACCGGGCGCGCACGGGGGTGCGGACGGGGAGCCAGGCAGCATTGAAACCGTTCAATAGCCCAGCCCCCATTGGCCGGAAACACCCTCAAAGCCCAACATCCTCGCGACAGTTCGCGAACAAATTCCCTGCACCCTCATTGACCCCCGTCGCTCCACGCACCTACGGTCACCAACGTTCACCGTTGTGAATCGATTCATCATTCCGACGTGAGGGGCCTTTGTGATCAGCAGGAGGAACATCCTGGCGAGCGCCGCCGCCACGGTGGGCGCCGTGGCCGGCGGAGCCTGGCCGGCCGCGGCGGCACCACTGCCCGCACCCGCTTCGACGCCGGGGCGGCGGGGCGCGCCACGCGTCACCACGCCGACCGTGGAGTACGTCTCGCACCCGCTGGGCCTGGACGCCCCGCACCCGCGGTTCAGCTGGCCGATGACGTCCGGGGAACAGGACGTGCGCCAGAGCGCCTACCAGGTCAGGGTGGCCACCACCGCCGCGAAACTGGAGCACCCGGACGTCTGGGACAGCGGGAAGGTCGTGTCCGCCGACTCGGTGCTCGTGCCGTACGCGGGCCCCGAACTGGCGCCGCGTACGCGCTACTTCTGGTCCGTCCGGGTGTGGGACACCGCCAAAGGCGCCTCCGGGTGGAGCGCGCCCTCGTGGTGGGAGACCGGTCTGATGGACACCTCGCAGTGGTCCGCGCAGTGGGTGACGGCCCCACCCGCGCTCACCGACGCCCCCTCGCTGGAGGGCAGCTCCTGGATCTGGTTCCCCGAGGGCGACCCCGCCTCGAACGCTCCGGCGGCCACCCGGTGGTTCCGCCGCACCGTCGATCTCCCGGACGGGATCGTGGCGGCCACGCTGGCCATCAGCGCGGACGACGCGTTCGAACTCTCCGTGAACGGCGCCCACGTGACGGGCATCGGCGAGGAGGCGGGCACCGACACCTGGCGACGCCCCGTCGTCGTCGACCTCCTCCCGCATCTGAGCCCGGGACCGACAGTTCTCGCCGTCGCCGCGGTCAACGCGACCGAGAGCCCCGCCGGCCTGATCGCCTCCGTCACCTTCCGCACGGCCTCCGGCGAGCAGCGGCTCGTCACCGACGCCTCCTGGAAGTCCACCGACCGGGAGCCGGAGAGCGATTGGGGCCTGCCCGGGTTCGACGACGGCGACTGGCCGGCGGCGAAGGTGGCGGCCCCGTGGGGAGAGGGACCGTGGGGCAGGCTCGTCCCGGCGTCGTTCGCCGCCAACCAGCTGCGCCACACGTTCACACTGCCGCGCAAGAAGGTGGCGCGGGCCCGCCTGTACGCCACGGCGCTCGGTCTCTACGAAGCTCATCTCAACGGCCGCCGGGTGGGCCGCGACCAGCTGGCCCCCGGGTGGACGGACTACCACGAGCGCGTCCAGTACCAGACGTACGACGTCTCCACGCTGCTGCGGCCGGGCGCGAACGCCATCGGCGCGTATCTGGCGCCCGGCTGGTACGCGGGCAACGTCGGGATGTTCGGCCCGCACCAGTACGGCGAACGTCCCGCGCTGCTCGCGCAGCTGGAGGTGGAGTTCACCGACGGGACGACCCGGCGGATCACGTCGGACACCCAGTGGCGGGCGGCCTCGGGGCCGATCCTCGCCGCCGATCTGCTCAGCGGCGAGACGTACGACGCGCGCCGGGAGACGGCTGGCTGGACCTCGCCGGGATTCGACGACAAGGGCTGGCTCGATGCCGTGGTCGCCGAGGGTGACGCGCCGGGGCAGATCGTCGCCCAGGTGGACGGCCCGGTCCGGGTGGCCAAGGAACTGCCGGTCAGAAAGGTGACGGAACCGCGCCCCGGCGTCTTCGTGATGGACCTGGGCCAGAACATGGTCGGTTCGGTCCGGCTGCGCGTCTCGGGCGACGCGGGAACGACCGTACGGCTGAGGCACGCCGAGGTCCTCAACCCGGACGGCACCGTCTACACGGCGAATCTGCGGTCCGCCGCGGCGACGGACACGTACACGCTCAAGGGCGGGGGCGAGGAGACGTACGAGCCCCGCTTCACCTTCCACGGCTTCCGCTACGTCGAGGTGACCGGCTTCCCCGGCACTCCCCCGGCGAGCGCCGTGACCGGGCGCGTCATGCATACGTCGGCGCCCTTCACCTTCGAGTTCGAGACCGACGTCCCGATGCTCAACAAGCTGCACAGCAACATCACCTGGGGCCAGCGGGGCAACTTCCTGTCCGTCCCGACGGACACCCCGGCGCGGGACGAGCGGCTCGGGTGGACGGGTGACATCAACGTCTTCGCGCCCACGGCCGCTTACACGATGGAGTCGGCCCGCTTCCTCACCAAGTGGCTGGTCGACCTGCGCGACGGCCAGACGGCCGAGGGCGCCTTCACCGACGTGGCGCCGATGGTCGGCACGGTCGGCAACGGCGTCGCGGGCTGGGGCGACGCGGGTGTCACCGTCCCCTGGGCCCTCTACCAGGCGTACGGGGACCGGCAGGTCCTGGCGGACGCCTGGCCCTCCATCCGGGCCTGGCTGGCGTATCTGGAGAAGAACAGCGACGGGCTGCTGCGCCCCGCCGCCGGCTACGGCGACTGGCTGAACGTCTCCGACGAGACGCCGAAGGACGTCATCGCCACCGCCTACTTCGCGCACAGCGCAGATCTGGCCGCCCGGACGGCCGCCGAACTCGGCGAGGACGCCGCGCCGTTGCGGGATCTGTTCGAGCGTGTACGGGCGGCGTTCCAGGGCGCGTACGTCACCGCCGACGGCCGGGTGAAGGGCGACACCCAGTCCGCGTACGTCCTCGCCCTGTCGATGGACCTCCTGCCGGACGCGCTGCGCACGGCGGCGGCCGGCCGGCTCGTCGAGCTGATCGAGGCGAAGGACTGGCATCTGTCGACGGGGTTCCTCGGCACACCGCGCCTGCTGCCCGTCCTCACCGCGACCGGACACACCGATGTCGCCCACCGGCTGCTCCAGCAGCGCTCCTTCCCGAGCTGGGGCTACCAGATCGACCGGGGCTCCACGACGATGTGGGAGCGCTGGGACTCCGTCCGGCCGGACGGCACCTTCCAGACGCCGGACATGAACTCCTTCAACCACTACGCCTACGGCTCGGTGGGCGAGTGGATGTACGCCAACATCGCGGGCATCTCGGCGGGGCGGCCGGGCTTCCGCCACATCGTCGTGCGGCCGCGGCCGGGCGGGGGCGTCACCTCCGCACGTGCCACGTTCACCTCGCTCTACGGCCCGGTGTCCACCCAGTGGCGGCAGACGTCCACCGGGTTCACGCTGACCTGCGGGATACCGCCCAACACGACCGCCGAGGTGTGGGTCCCCACGGACGATCCGGCCGGGGTCGGCCACGCGCGGGCGGAGTTCCTGCGCGCGGAGGACGGCTGTGCGGTGTACCGGGTGGGCTCGGGGGAACACCGCTTCACGGCGTAGCCGACGGGGAGCGGGCGGTTGCGCCGCCGGCGGGATTCGAACCCGCGGACAGGCAGGGGCAGGTCCGCCCGCACCCCGTCAGCCGTCGTGAGGGGGACCTCCCCCACGACGATCGCACTGGGCCGCTCTGCCACGGCGGCGCAACCTGCGGGACCGCGCGGTCCCGGTGGCCGGAGCACAGGCCGCGCCGGGCCGGGCGGCCGAACCGGTATCCGGGAGGGGTTACGGAGAGCGGTCCGGTGCCCCGCCCCGGCTCAGGTGGCGTTCGGCCGTGCCTGCGGGTCGCGCCCCATGAAGGCCACCATCCGGTCCACGGCCGGGGCCTCCTCCGCGACCGGGACGATGGCGCCGAACGGCATGTTCTCGCCCCGGTACTGCGGCGGCAGCGTGGCCTGCGCCCGGGCCAGCGCCTCCGCCGCCTCCTGCTCGGTGAAGGGGACCGGCTGCCCGGTGGCGACCGCCAGGTCCCAGCCGTGGGTCAGGAACTCGATGACGGTCATGCCGAGCACCTGCTCGCCGGGCAGCCTCGCACCGGTGACGCCGACCTCGCGCTCGACGCCGTACTCCCGCCACCCGGCGACGAGATCGGCCGCCGCGGCGCGGAACTCCTGCGCGGGGTGGGCGCCGCAGCGGTAGTCCGCCGCCGCGCCCTCGTGCGGCCGGTCGTGACAGCCGGCGTCGAACACCCGCAGCCATCCGACGATGTGGTCGACCAGGGTCTCGACGTCGTAGTCCTCGCACGGGGTAGGGAGGCCGCGCTGATCGGGGCGCACTCCCTCGACGACGTCACCGGTCTTCGTCAGGACACTCTCCAGCAGATCCACGTTTCCCATGGCGCGAGCTTAGGCACGGCCGCACAGGCCCGCACGGGTACGCCCACCCTGCTGCGGCGGGTTCCGTCGCGCGGGGTGACCGTTCGAGATGCAGGTGCGCCGGGCCGCTGTTTCGCTGGAGGGGTCGGCTCTCCCCGAGATCCAGGAGTGATCATGAGCGTGGCGGACGAAACCGGCGGCCGTGCCGAGCGCATTCGCGCCAAGGCGCAGGAGATGCAGGAGGCCGCCGAGCGCGCCTCCGACCCGCAGGAGCGGCAGCGCCTGGCGGACAAGGCGCGCCGGCTCCAGGAGCGGAGTGACCAGGTGACCACCAAGGGCGACCGCGGGATGAACCCGCTCTGACCGTACGGACGGGCCGGGCGGGCGCCGCGGCTACTGGGTGAAGCGGGGCAGCCACTTCACCTGGTAGTCGGGGTGCCGCGCGTGTTCGGCGGCCATCTGCCGGACCACGAAGCCCAGCCCGAAGGCGCGTCCGGAGGGGAAGTCGCGCTGGGGGCGGTCGATGTCCAGCCCGGCGACTTCGGCGTACTCGTCCAGGAGCACCCGGCTGGTCTCAATGCGCTGGAGGGTGCGCGCGGGGTCCTGGAGCGCGATGTGGTGGTCGTAACCGTGCGTCCTCAGGGTGAAGGCGATGGCACCGGTCCGGTCATGGATCTCGCCCGGCACCTCGGCCGGGCACCGCCACCCCTCGCCGCCGGCCGCTCGCGCGACCCGTTCTTCCTCGTCGAGGCGTGCCCGGACGAACGCGACGATGTCGGAGTTGTCAGTCATCTGGTTCTGCATCCTTCCGCTCGGCCCCGCACCTCAGGGGCCGTGCAGGACAGTATCCCGCCGCTGCCCCCGTCCGGTGGGACCGTCCGGCCCTCGGCACGGGCCGGTGTCCCGCCGGGGACCGGCCCGTGCGCAGGGCGGCGCGGCAGGTCAGTGACCGCCGGCCGCCGGTTCCAGGACGAAGACGGGGATCTGGCGGTCCGTCTTCTTCTGGTAGTCGGCATAGTCGGGGAACGCCTCGACGGCGCGCTCCCACCACAGCGCCTTCTCCTCGCCGGTCACCTCACGGGCGGTCACGTCCTCGCGCACCGGCCCGTCCTGGAGCTCGGCACGCGGGTCGGCCACGAGGTTGTGGTACCAGACGGGGTGCTTCGGGGCGCCGCCCTGCGAGGCGACCACCGCGTACACACCGTCGTGCTCCACCCGCATGAGGGGGGTCTTGCGGATCTTCCCGCTCTTGGCGCCCAGTGTCGTCAGGACGACGACGGGCATGCCCCGCATGGTCGTGCCCTCCGTCCCCCCTGAGCTCTCGTACTGCTCGACCTGGTCGCGAACCCACTGGGCGGGGCTCGGTTCGTACTCGCCCTGGAGCGGCATGTGTCTTCCCATCGTCGGCATCGGGCCGTGGCGCGTCAGCGGCCGCGGCCCCTCATCATCTCTTCAACCACTTCGGCCGCCGAGAAATCCCGGCCGGGCCGACGTGTCGCGCCCGTCCTGCCCGTACGCAGGGCGGATGTCAGCCATCCGCCGCCCACGAACACCGCCAGTCCCACCGCGCTGCCGACGCCCGCGAAGACCAGGGTCCGGGCGCTCACGGGACGTTGAGCCGCGGCCGTCACGGCGGCGGAGTCCCGGACAGCGTTCCCGGCGGAGGCATCCGCCGCGCCGTCGTGCGTCTGTGCGGACGTGGGCCAGGTCCGCCCGTCCTCCTCCCGCGCGGCGGCGGCCGGCGCGGCTCCCGCGTACACCACCGCCGCGAGGGCGGCCGCGAGGGCGAACCTGCGGCGCGCGGCGATCCGGGGGCCGAGGAGGGTCGATATGAGCATGGGGAGCCCGCTTCCGGAGATCAGGTGTCGGGCCTTCAGCGTCGCCACACCCGGCCGGTCCGGCACGGCCCGGGGCGCACGCGGGTGACGGAACGGGCCATCCGGGTGCACGGGCGGCGTGCCGTGATGCGCGGGAGCCCCCGCCCTGTGCGGGGCGGGGGCTCCTTCCTCGTGCGGGTGCCGTCAGCTCACATTGACGTCGATGCACGCGTAGAAGGCGTTGGACGTGTCGGCGATGTTCCAGACCGCGAGGACCTTCTGCTGACCCGAGAGGTTCCCGAAGTCCACCTGGTGGGTGACGGTCGCGCCGGGCTGGGCGCCGTTGTCGTTGAACTCGGCGATCTTCTGGCCGCCGGCGAAGTACTGCCAGGTGCTGGTGGAGTGGCGGGCGGTCAGCTGCCACTGGAAGGACGTGCTCCGGCTCACCGGGGTGACCTGCCAGCCCTTGGAGTCGTCGTCGAGCTCGGCGAACCTGCTGTTGCCACCGCTGCAGCTGGTCAGCCCCTTGGGGCCCTCCACGCTCTGGGGTTCGTAGGTGATGTCCCCGCAGCTGACGGTTCCGGCGGCGCACTGGGCCTGCCTGCTGGGCGGGGTCGAGATGTAGCCGTGGGCGCTGGCGGAGCCGGTCGGGAGGGTCAGCGCGAGAACCGGTGCGAGCACGGCACCGAGGGCGGCTGCGGTCTTCCTTTTCGCGTGCATGCTTCTCCTTCACATGAGGCGTCGCTGCACGCGGGCGGACTGTGGGGAGCCCGGAAGCGGCAGTCCAGCCTCTCGAGTGTGGGGCCAAGAGGCGCGAAGGGCGCGACAGGTCCATGACAAAGAGAAGCCCCGGAATGACGGGCTCCACTGCCGTCCCTGCACTTGGACTAGACCATACCCATCGAGGCGTGACCGTCAAGGGTGCTGGAACCGGAGGGGGTTGGGCCCCGCCCGGAAACGCGCGGGCGGACGGGTCCGAGGCCCGGACGTCTCACGCCCCCGTGACACCGTCCAGCCGCTCGCGCACGAGGTCGGCGTGGCCGATGTGGCGCGCGTACTCCCCGATCATGTGGACGTGCACCATCCGCAGCGAGAAGACCTCGCCGCCGTGCACGAAGGTGTCGTCCAGCGAGGCACCGGCCACGACCTCGTCGGCCAGCCGGCACTCCTCGACCAGGCGGGCGTAGTCCTCGGCGGCCCGGGCGGGGTCGAGGTCCTCGAAGTCCGCGTCCTTGCCCTTGTCCGGGTCGTACATCGGCGCGAGTTCCTGACCGGCGAACCGCTCGCGGAACCAGGTCCGCTCGACCTTGGCCAGGTGCCTGACGAGCCCCAGGAGCGACAGATTCGACGGCGACACCGTCCGCTCGGCGAGCTGTTCACCGGTCAGGCCGGCGCACTTCTGCAGGAGCGTCGAGCGGAACCAGCCGAGATAGCCGGTGAGCATCTCCCGCTCCTGGGCGACCAGCGAGCCGCCCACACGTGTGGTTTCAGGTGCTGTCCATGTCATCCGGTGATCATGCCGGTCGGACCCTGCGCGGCGCGAATGGTTTGTGCCCGCATTCCGTAGTCGTCGTCATCGGACGACGAGCGGGTCACGGACGTGGTGATGCTGCCCAGGAGGCCGAGGACCAGGAAGAGGACCAGCAGCGCCTTGCCGCCGGTCCCCATGACCAGGGGCCGGGTCGCGGAGCGCGACTGCCTCTCGGGTACGGACAGGGCGTCCTCGCCGAAGAGCCCCTTGGGGTAGGCGGGGCTGAGCATCGACAGATAGGCGGACACCCGCATCTCGTAGCGCAGGGTGGCCGCCGTGGCCTCGAAGAGCGGGCGCGGCAGGCGCCCCAGGATCAGCGTGATCAGCCACCACAGGACCGCCAGGGCGGACCAGCCGGAGGTGGCCAGGCCCTGCACGATCGCGGCGGGGATCACCAGGATCAGGCGGAAGAAGACGGCCGCCCGGTTCAGCCGGGTCGGCCGGACGTCGATCCCCACCGGGTAGTCCGGCCGCAGGTCCAGGGTGAAGGGCGGATAGCGGTCGACGAGCAGCATGCCGCTCGCGCCCACCCGCGTCCGGTAGCCGAGGACCCCCGCCAGAAAGCGGAAGACCGGCGCGGGCAGCCGCCCGAGCACCAGAGCGGCGAACCAGCCGAACACCGCGGTGAAGAATGCCGCGATCTCCAGGAAGAACAGCACCACGACATGCGGGATCAGCAGGAGCAGACGGAAGAAGACCGTCAGCCTGCGCTGGCGCGCGGGCTCGATGATGTCCAGCACCGGCAGGAATTCGTCCGCGTCCCCTGCCCTTCGCCCCGGGCTCCACTGGGCGTCCGTCATGTCGCTCCCCTTCGGCGGGTGGCCCGCGCGCGCTGTGCGCGCTCGGCGTCCCACCACGCTCGGCCCCGGGGAGGCGGCCCGCAATCGGCCGCGGGCCGATCGGGTGCCCGCCCCCCGGCCGCCCCGGGGTCACTCCTTGCGGGTGCCCCGGGACGTGACCCTGGTCCGGATCCCCTGCCACATCCGCGGCCAGGACATGGCCGGCCGTCCGCCCCGGGGCTCGCGGCCCGGGCGGCGAGAGGTCTTGGGCTTGGGCTTGGCCGTGGTGCCGGCGGCCTTCGCCCCGGGCCTCGACGCGGCCTTGGCCTTGGCCTTGGCCGTGCCCTTCGGCTTGGGCTTGGTCGCGGTCCGGGTCTTCGTCGTGGTCCGTGCCTTCGTCTCCTTCGCCGTGTCCTTGGCGGGCGGGGGCTCCGGCGCGGACCCGGGACGTTCGGGTCCGGCGGCGAGCACGTGGTAGCGGTGGCTCAGGCGGCGTCCCAGCAGCAGGTATCCGAGCAGGGCACCCGCCGTGTTCAGGATGACGTCGTCCACGTCGAAGGCCCGCCCCGCGACCAGCGCTCCCTGCACCAGCTCGACCACCACGATGACCAGCACGGTCAGCAGCACCATGCGGATCATCCGCAGCCGCCTGGGGACCAGGACGGGCAGCAGGCCACCGAACGGCATGCCCAGCACCAGATTGCCTCCCGCCTGTTTGCAGGCGGCGAGGAAGGTGTAGTCCACGGCGTACTGCCGGAGCGAGCGCCCCGGATGGAGGTTCGACCGGACGAGGTCCTCCGAGGCGGGCGACGGTGTGAGCGTCACCTTCGCCAGCACCACGGAGAATCCGACCATGGCCAGGAAGGCCAGCACCAGGATGGTCCCCTGGAGAAGAAGACGGCCCCAGTTGCCGCCCCGCGCTCCGCCGCGCGCTCGTCTTTCCGCCTCTGCGTTCATGGGCGTCAGATGCCCCCGAAGGACCGCACCACACCTGGTGCGGAGCAGGGGTCCAAGGGTGCGGCGGACGGTGCCGGAGGCCAGACTGGTCGGGCGGGCCGGTCCGCCGAGGCCGGCCCCGACGCCAGGACCCGAACCGATGCGGAGATCTCATGACGAGCGACCGCGGGGACAAGCCCCTGAGCTGCCTGGTCACCGGAGCCACCGGCTACATCGGGGGCCGGCTGGTGCCGGAACTGCTGGCGGCCGGACACCGCGTACGGTGCCTGGCCCGCACCCCCGAGAAGCTCCGGGACTACCCCTGGGCCGGTGAGGTCGAGATCGTCCGCGGCGATGTCACCGACGCGGGCTCCCTGGCCCCGGCGATGCGCGGCATCGACGTGGCCTACTACCTGGTGCACGCCCTGACGACCGGGTCCGACTTCGAGGAGACCGACCGGCGGGCCGCCTCCGTCTTCGGGGAGGCGGCACGGGAGGAGGGGGTCGGCCGGATCGTCTACCTCGGCGGCCTCACCCCCGCCGATGTCCCCGACTGGGAGCTGTCCCCGCATCTGCGCTCACGGGCCGAGGTCGGCCGGATCCTGCTGGACTCCGGGGTCCCGACCACCGCGCTGCGGGCCGCGGTCATCATCGGCTCCGGCTCCGCCTCCTTCGAGATGCTGCGCTATCTGACGGAACGGCTGCCGGTGATGGTGACGCCGAGCTGGGTCTCCACGCGGATCCAGCCCATCGCCGTCCGGGACGTGCTGCGCTATCTGGTCGGCAGCGCCCGGATGCCGCGCGAGGTCAGCCGCACCTTCGACATCGGCGGACCCGACGTCGTCACCTACCGCGACATGATGCAGCGGTACGCGGAGGTCGCGCAGCTTCCGCACCGGCTGATCCTGCCCGTACCGATGCTGACCCCCCGCCTGTCCAGCCACTGTATCGGCCTGGTCACACCGGTGCCCCGGTCGATCGCGCGGCCCCTCGCGGAGTCGCTTCGGTACGAGGTGGTGTGCCGGGAGCACGACATCGCGCGGTACGTCCCCGACGGTGCGGGACAGCCGTTCGGGCTCGGCAAGGCGCTGCGGCTGGCACTGCAGCGGGTCCGGGAGGCCAAGGTCACCACCCGCTGGTCCTCCGCCTCGGTGCCCGGCGTACCCAGTGACCCGCTGCCCACCGACCCGGACTGGGCAGGCGGCAGCCTGTACTCGGATGTGCGCGAACGCGATGCAGAGGCCTCGCCCCAGGCCCTGTGGCGGGTCGTCGAGGGGATCGGGGGCGATCACGGCTGGTACTCGTTCCCGCCGGCCTGGGCGGTGCGCGGCTGGCTGGACCGGCTGGTGGGCGGGGTCGGGCTCCGGCGGGGACGGCGCGACACGGACCGGCTGCGGGTGGGTGACTCGCTGGACTTCTGGCGGGTCGAGGAGATCGAGCCGGGCCGGCTGCTGCGGCTGCGCGCGGAGATGCGGCTGCCGGGTCTCGCGTGGCTGGAGATGCACGTGGAGACGGACGAGCGGGGCCGTACGCACTACCGGCAGCGCGCACTGTTCCATCCGCGCGGGCTGCTCGGTCACGCGTACTGGTGGAGCGTCTCGCCGTTCCACGCGATCGTGTTCGGCGGGATGGCACGCAATATCGCGGCGGCTGCCGAGGCGTCCGCGCCACCCGATCGGGCGATGGCTGCGGTGTCGTCCTGACCGGTGCGTCCCGGGGCACCCGGCCGGGGGCAGGATGGCGTGTCCCCGGCCCCTCAGGAGTAGCGCCATGACCGTAGCGGTCGTCCTGTTCACGGCAGACCTCCGTCTGCACGACCATCCGCCGCTGCGGGCCGCACTCGCGTCCGCGGACGAGATCGTGCCGCTGTTCGTCCGCGACAGCGCGATCTCGGCGGCCGGGTTCGACGCCCCGAACCGCCGTGCGTTCCTCGCCGACTGTCTGCGGGACCTGGACGCCGGGCTGCGCGAGCGGGGCGGCCGGCTGGTGATCCGCTCGGGCGAGGTGGTCGACGAGGTGTGCGCGGTGGCCGCCGGGACCGGGGCCGGGGAGGTCCATCTGGCGGCGGGCGTCAGCGCGTACGCCCACCGCCGCGAGCAGCGGCTGCGCGAGGCGCTGGAGTCCGACGGGCGGCGGCTGCACGTCCACGAGGGGGTGGTCACAGCGGTGGCGCCCGGTGCGGTGACCCCGGCCGGCTCGGACCACTTCGCCGTGTTCACCCCGTACTTCAGGCGCTGGTCCGGTGAGCGGGTGCGCGAGGTGTTCGGCGCGCCGCGCGCCGTGCGGGTGCCGGACGGCGCGGGTTCGGAGAAGGTGCCGGACCGCTCGGCCGTGCGAGGCGTCTCGGAGGGCCTCGCCGAGGGCGGCGAGGAAGCGGCCCGCAAGAGGCTGACCGCCTGGCGGCGCAGCGGAATCGACGCCTACGAGGACCGCCACGACGATCTGGCGGGGGACGCGACGTCCCGCCTCTCGCCGCATCTGCACTTCGGCACGCTGTCCCCGGTCGAACTGATCCACCGGGCGCGCTCGGCGGGTGGTGACGGCGCCGAGGCGTTCGCACGGCAGCTGTGCTGGCGGGAGTTCCACCACCAGGTCCTCGCGGCCCGGCCCGGGGCGGCCCGGCGGGACTACCGCACCCGGCACGACCACTGGCGCTCGGAGCGGGAGGCGGCCGGGGACATCGAGGCGTGGCGCCAGGGGCGCACGGGCTACCCGGTCGTGGACGCCGCGATGCGGCAACTGCGGCACGAGGGCTGGATGCACAACCGGGGCCGGCTGCTCGCCGCGGGTTTCCTGACCAAGACGCTGTACGTGGACTGGCGCGTCGGGGCCCGGCACTTCCTGGACCTGCTGGTGGACGGCGACATCGCCAACAACCAGCTCAACTGGCAGTGGATGGCGGGGACGGGCACGGACAGCCGTCCCAACCGGGTGCTCAACCCGCTGATCCAGGCCAAGCGGTTCGATCCGGACGGTGCCTACGTGCGCCGCTGGGTGCCGGAGCTCGCCTCCGTGGCCGGACCCGCCGTGCACGAGCCGTGGAAACTGCGGGGGCCGGAGCGGGACGCCCTGGACTATCCGGCGCCGGTGGTGGAGCTCTCCGACGGGCTGGCGCGCTTCAAGCAGGCGCGCGGACTGGACTGACGGCCGCGCGCGACCGCGTCTCCCGCCGCGCCGGGAGCGACATGGCCGCTGTGGCGGGCAGCGGCGGCGAAGATGCTGGGGTGCCGACTTCCCGCTCCCCCTCCTCCACCGATCCGGCCGGCCCCGAGGGGGCGGACGACCCGCGCGGCCATACGGCGCTGCTGCTGCTCTCGGCGGCGTCCGGCGCGGCGGACGCCTTCGTCTTCATCTGTGTCGGCCAGGTCTTCGCCGGGGTGATGACCGGCAATCTGGTGCTGCTGGGAGCCTCGGCCGCCGGGGCGGGCGAGGAGGGCGTGGCCCTGCGGGTGGTCACCGCGCTCCTCGCGTACGGCTGCGGGGTGGCCGGGGCCGCCGCGGTGGGCGAGCGGATGTGGCGGCGGCTGCCCGTCATGCTGCTCACGGAGACGGGGCTGCTCGCGGCGGCCGCGGGGCTGTGGGCGGCGGAGCTGATCACCTCGGACGCGGACCGGCTGGGGCTGCTGGTGCTGACGGGGCTCGCGATGGGGATTCAGGGACGGATCCGCGCCACGCCCACCAACTACTTCACCGGCACCCTCACCTCACTCGTCGGCCGGCTGGCCCGAGGGGTGCGGCACCGGGGCGACGGCTGGGTCGCCGGGCGGCTGTGCGCCGTGGTGGCGGGAGCGGCGGTGGCCGCGCTGGCGGTACGGCTGTGGCCGGCGAGCGGTGCGGTGCCGGCGGCGGCTCTCGCGATGGCCGCCCTGCTGGTCGAGGCCTTGGCGCGGCGGCGGTGAGCCGGTCCCGCACAGGGGTCTTTCGTCCGGGCAGGGGGAAGCCCCGGCCGGATCGGGGGAATCCAGCCGGGGCGGCTTCGGGGGTGGGCGCTCAGTGCGTCATCCACACATAGGTGAACGATAAACCATCACCGCGTGTTCCCTGGAATCCGCACCCCGGACTGTGACCCAGGGCACGGAGGGGCGGCGGCGCACCCTGCGGTCAGCGCTCCTCGCGGAAGAGGACGTGCCGGCCGGCGGCCGGGTCGTACTTGCGCAGGACCAGGCGGTCGGGGTCGTTGCGACGGCTCTTGCGCGTCACATAGCTCTGCCCCGTCCCCGCGGTCGAGCGGAGCGTGACGACGGGACGGGCCTCACTGCGGGCCATGGGCAACCCCCGGTTCGTGCGTACCGAACACCGCACTCCTCCTGAGAACGGGATTCGTTTTCGCTCTGCCGCTTCAACGCGAGGGCTCGCACAGGCATTCCCCTCCGCTCCGCATGCCCGATGACTTGCGCCAACACCCGTAACCAGCAAGGCTGTTCGAAAATATCCGGGCTCCGGTCAGCCGCTGACATATGCCAGAAGCAAGAACATATCGAGTGTTGCCAAACGGCTTACGGTCCTCTCACGGCTGTGCAACAGTCATATCCGGTCCACCCTTCGGACCTGGTTGTACCGCGCCCGTATCGGAGTACGACATGCCGCCCCATCTGTCCGCGGACCGCCCCGCCCCCCAGCCGCCCGAGCGCGATGCCGTCGACGCGTTGATCCACCGGACGCGCCGGCTTCGCGGTGACGTGGACGCGGTGCGGCGCGACACCGTGCTCGTGGACGAGGACGATCCGCAGCTGCGCTGGCAGCGCGCGCTCTGCGACCTCGCGGTCCACCACCTCGACGATCTGGGCGCACACCTCGGACAGCTCAAGGCAGGGCTTCCGGCGGACGTCCCGGAACAGCCCGTGGGCGCGGACACGGCACCGGCCGCCGACGAGCCCTCGGGCCCGCTGATCGGCCGGGTGGGCAGCGCCGAATGGAATCTGCTGACCGACGAGGTCAGCTGGTCCGAAGAACTCTTCCGGATCTTCGGCCGCAGCCCGGAGGCGGGCGGACTGTCGCTGGACGACCTCCCCTCCGTACTGCTCCCCGAGGACCAGCCCTCACTCACCGCGCTGGTGACGGACTGCCTGGTGGACGGCAAGCCGATAGACGGCGAGTTCCGCATCCTGCACCCGGACGGCCGGACGCGGACGCTGCACATGATGGGCGAGCCCGTGCTCGACACCGACGGCTGCACCGCTTCGATGTGGGCCGTCCTGCGGGACGTCAGCGCGCTGCGGCGCAGCCAGCAGGCCGTCCGCCGTACGCACGAATCGCTCCGCCGCCAGCAGCACATCGCCCGGACCGAGCACCGGATGGCGGTGGAGCTCCGGGAGGCCGTGCTTCCCCCGTGGCGCAGTTCGCTGCGGCTGCCGGACCGGGGCCCGGGCACGCCGGACATCGCCGCCCACTACCTCCCGTCCCGGTCGAGCGCCCTGATCGGCGGCGGCTGGTACGACGCGATGGAACTGCCGGACGGCAGAACCCTGCTCACGGTCGGCGATCTGACCGGCCACGGCATCCAGGCGACGTCCGCCATGGCCGTGATCCTGGGTGCGCTGCGCGGCATGGCGGTCGCGGGGATCGAGCCCGGAGCGCTGATGGGCCATCTCAACCAGTTACTGGAGACCTCCATCCAGCCGGCTCTGGGCAGCGCGGTGTGCTGCCGGTTCGACCCGGCGACGCGCACCCTGGACTGGGCCCAGGCCGGCCACCCCGCACCGCTGCTCTTCCGCAACGGTGCCGGGCGTCCGCTCCCCCCTCCGGACGGGGTGCTTCTCGGGGCGGCGTCCGGGGTCGCCTACGAGCAGGACACGGCGCATCTGCTGCCCGGTGACGTACTGGTGCTGCACACGGACGGACTGGCCCGGGACAACAGCAGCGGGCAGGGCGGAGCCCGTCCGGGCACGGAGGCACTCCTCGGCCTCGCGCCACGCTTCGCCGCAGCCCGTACGGCGCAGGACTGTGTACGGGCCGTCATCGAGGCGTTCGGCGGCGCCGAGCGGCTGGACGACGCCTGTGTGCTGATCGCCCGCATCGGGGCGTAGGAGACCGCGTACGCGGCTGGGTCAGATCTCGGAACTCCTGGGCTTCTTGACGAGGCTGCTCTGCGGCAGCGCGAGCTGGATCTCCCGGCGCAGGTCCTCGATCTTGGCGTAGCCCGCGAACTGGCCCGTCAGCCGGTACATTTCGCGCAGCCGGTCCCAGGTGCGGTGCGAGGAGGTCTCCCCCATCGTGACCAGGGCGAGCCGGGCGTAGCGGTCGGCCTGCTCGGGGTCGTCGCCGAGGAAGCAGGCCGAGGCCAGCGAGATGTAGTCGAAGATCTTGGACCGCTGGCGTCCGCTGAGCCGCAGTTCGAGCGCCTGCTTGGCGTGGCGCTGGGCGATGACGGCCACCGAGGGGTCGTGCTCGGCCAGGGTGCGGAACGCCAGGGCCTGCATGCCGTGCAGGTCCGCCTCGTCGAACATCTGCATCCAGCTGGGCGGGGGCACATCGCCCTTGTCCGAGACGAAGAGCTCCTCGGCCTTGCCGAGGGTGCGCCGCATGGCCTGGCCCCGGCCCATGGACGCCTGGGCCCAGGCCTCGATCGTGTGCAGCATCGCCTGGGTGCGCGGCAGGACCATGTCGCCCGAGCCGGACTTGGCGAGCTTCATCAGGTCGAGCGCGTCGTCGGGACGGCCCAGGTGGACCATCTGACGGGCCGCCCGGGAGAGGGCCTCGCCCGCGCGCGGCCGGTCGCCGCCCTCACGCGCCGCGTGTGCGGCGATGACGAAGTACTTCTGGGCCGTGGGTTCGAGGCCGACGTCGTGGGACATCCAGCCGGCGAGCACGGCGAGGTTGGCGGCGACGCCCCAGAGGCGGCGCTGCAGATGGTCGGGGTGCCGGTAGGCGAGCATGCCGCCCACCTCGTTGAGCTGGCCCACCACGGCCTTGCGCTGGAGGCCGCCGCCGCGGGAGGCGTCCCAGGCGCGGAACACCTCAACGGAGCGCTCCAGGGCCTCGATCTCCTCCGAGCCGATGGGCGCGGCCTCGTACCGGTCGAAGCCGGCGGGGTCCGCGTGGACGGGATCGTCGGTGCGTGGGGCGTCGGCCGCCAGTACGGGGTCGGTGTGCAGCCAGTCGTGCATGGGGCCGGCGATGGTGGAGCCGGCGGCGAGCGCGGCGCCCGCGCTCACCAAGCCGCGTCGGTTGAGCATGAGGTCCATTCCCGTGAATTCGGTGAGGACCGCTGCCGTCCGCTCGGGCGCCCACGGGAGTTGGTCGGGATTGTCTTCCGTCCCGGCTTCTCGCCGCTTCCCCACACGCCCGCGCCGGCCGAACCCGAGGTCCTCGATGGTCACGACACGACCGAGCCGCTCGGTGAACAGGGCCGCCAGCACTTTGGGCACGGGATCGCGGGGGGACTCCCCCATGTCGATCCAGCGCCTCACGCGCGAGGTGTCGGTGGCCAGTTGCGGATGGCCCATGGCCGCCGCCTTCCGGTTCACCATTCTCGCGAGCTCGCCCTTGGACCAGCCGGCAAGGCCGAACAGGTCCGACAGGCGGGTGTTGGGTTCTCCGGTCACGTCAAGCCCCCAGGTTCTCGGCTGTGTTGACAGTAACCCCCTGTCAGATGCCTTGCGACTATTCGCCAGGCTTCGCCAGGGGTCGCTACGTGGTCTGCCACCCGCGGGCCGGTGTCAGGTAGGAAAGCGCCACCCCGCCCGGCAGCCCTAGGTACTCCCCAGGGTGCCGAACGGCCGCCGGCCGGGGCGGCGCACGCAACTTGTCGGCGCACGAAGGGATCTGTCTCGCCCATGTACACAGCATCGTCCTCCGTGTCCGCCCCGCCCCGGCCGCTGCGTCCCCTCGGAGCGGGCGCCGGACCCTACCTCGACCCCCGCGCCGCCGCCCCGGCACCCGGCCTCGGCCGGCCCCGGCGCACGGCGGGGCCGGGTGCCCCGTCGCTCAGCGGAAGGCTTGACCTGTCGGGCCCCCAGGGAGCCCAGCTGAGGATGGCCATCGCCTCGGTGCACCGGATCTGCCCGGAGTTCAACCCGGTGCAGGTCCTGCGCCGCAGCGGCCGTTCGGTGCTGCTCGTGGGTTCCACCGGGCGCGCGACGGCGGTCGCCAAGTGTTTACTGGACCACTCCCCCGCGTGGTCGGAGCGGTTCCGCCACGAAATAGCGGCATACCGGGCGTTCGTCCGGCACCGTCCGCCGGTCCGGGTGCCCCGGCTCATCGCCGCCGACCCCGAGAACTGCACCCTGGTCATCGAGCGGATGCCCGGCCGGGTGGCCGCTCTGACCCGGCATCCCTCGGAGGCGCCGCCCCGGGCCGATCTGCGGGCCGTGCTCGGCGCGGTCAGCCGGGTCAACGCCTGGCGTCCGCCGTCCGGCCTGTTCGACGCGCCGCTGGACTACGCGGCGCGCATCGCCCGCTATCACGAGCTCGGACTCTTCACCGACCGTGATCTGGGCGACCTGCAGAAGCTGCTGCACGGCCTGGCCCACGGCGGCGGGCGGCACGGGATGGGGCAGTTCTGTCACGGTGACGCGCTGCTCTCCAACATCCTTCTGTCACCCACCGGTCCGGTGCTGGTCGACTGGGAGCACGCGGGCTGGTATCTGCCGGGCTACGACCTGGCGACGCTCTGGGCGGTGCTCGGTGACGCACCGTCGGCCCGTCGTCAGATCAGCCAGCTGGCGCAGGCCCAGGGCCCTGCCCACCGGGACGCGTTCCTGATCAACCTGATGCTGGTGCTCACCCGCGAGATCCGTACGTACGAGACGGCCGTGCAGCGGGCGATGCGGGACACCTCCGCGCCCGCGAGGACGGGCCAGGACCGTCCGGGCGCACTGTCGTCGGGCGAGGAACAGCGTCTGCTGCTGCGCCGGCTGCACGACGACTGCGCGATGGCGCGGCGTGCGGTGCGGGCCGCCGTGGGCACGCGCTGACCGGTCCATCGAGGAGGCGCGCCGCGGGTCCGGTGCCGACACACCGGGCCCGCGGCGCGCTGTTGTACCCGCTCAGCGCACGCGGACGATGTCCACGTCGGAGGCCTTCACAAAGGCGATGCGGTGGCCGATCTGGACGGTGACGTACTTCTGCCTGCCCCGGAAGTACGAGTGGTCCAGGGGCAGCGAGGCGTCGATGGTGGGGGCGTAGAAGAAGCCGGTGGGCGCCTCTCCGCCGCCGGGGTAGGACTGCCCGGCCTTGATGGTGTACTGCAGGGGCGCGCCCACCCGCTGGTCGGCGAAGTCCGCCGGGTACTCGGACTTCTCCGGGTACGCCACCCCGTACACAGCCACCTCGTCCTTGCCCGCCTTGGGCCGGACGACATAGCCGGAGGTGGGGGTGGTGGTGCGGGTGCGGGCGGGGGTGCGGAACCAGGCCTTCTTGCCGTACCACCAGATCGCCGTCCAGCCGGGCGCGTGGTCCGCCACGACGGCCTGCTGGGTGGCGCTGATCTTGCTGCCCCAGTCGGCGGCGCAGTTGGTGCCGGGCGAGCCGTCCTGGTGCAGGCCGGGGTCGGAGAAGAGCGGGGCGTCCGTGGAGGGTTCGGTGTACAGCGGGACGGCGCTGGAGCCCTGGACGGGCAGGTCGACGCCCTTCTCGCAGTCGCGGAACGCCTGCTTGTTGTCCTTGAACCGGGGGCTGACGGTGACGAGCCGGCTGCCGGGCAGGGCGGTCGGCACGGTGGGCCTGCCGAGCAGCGCCATGAAGCGGTTCCAGTCCCAGTAGGTGCCCGGGTCCCAGTGCATGCCCGCGGTGCCGGCCGCGCTGGTGGGGGGTACCCCGTCGTGGCCGATGATGTGCTGGCGGTCGAGCGGGATGTCGTACTTGGCGGCGAGGTAGCGCACGAGTGCGGCCGTCGAGCGGTACATCTCGGGGGTGTACCACTGGGCGCCCTCGACGGCGACGCCCTCCTGCTCGATGCCGATGGAGTGGGTGTTGAGATACCAGTTCCCGGCCTGCCAGGCGACGTCCTTGTTCTTCACCATCTGCGTGACATGTCCGTCGCCGGACCGGACGACGTAGTGCGCCGAGGTCTGGTTCAGGGGGTTCTGGAAGATCTTCAGGGTGCTGTCGAAGTCCTCCTCGGTGTCGTGCAGCACGATGAACTTGATCTTGTTGCTGTGCGGCCGGTCCGCGGTGTCGTAGTTGCCGTACGTCTCCTTGTCGGCCGGGTCGCCGGTCTGCTGGTAGGCCGCCGGGACCCAGTCGCACGCGAGCCCGCGCGGGCATTCCGGCCGCACCCCGTCCGCGCCGGCCTGTGCCGCGGGACTGAGGAGCGCGACACTCAGCGCGCCTGCGGTGGTCAACGCGAGTGCGCGTCCGGTCCTGTGCTTGGACGTCATGACAACCCTTCTTGGAGCCGGGCGTTCCCCGAGCCGTTCGTGTCGAGAGGTCTGCGCGTTCCGATCTCGTGTTCCGCTGTGCGCGCACACTCTGTGACCTGAGGTGAGAGCGCGTCAAGAGCGTGGTGGGGGCGGCGGGCCGAGCCAGTGGACCAGACCACTGGCATGGCCTGTGACCTGCGGCCGGAAAGGAGCAACGGGTTTCTGGCAGTGGCCCGTTACCTGACTTTTACGCGCGGGCGGGGTGCGCGGTCCGGCCGCGGCGGCGTCCCTCGAACGGGCGTACTTCTTGTGTGACTAATTCCGGCTGTGCGTGCTCCGAACGGCCGAAGGGTAGTGCTGGCGCGGACAGACCGGCCGCGTGACGCCCACGCGGCCACGACCGGAAAGGCCGTACGCGCATGGCACAGCCCTTCACCCTGCCGGACTTCTATGTTCCGTATCCGGCGCGCCTCAACCCCCATGTGGAGGAGGCGCGGCAGCACACGAAGACGTGGGCGCGGACCATAGGGATGCTGGAGGGGTCCGGTATCTGGGAGGAGCACGATCTCGACTCCCACGACTACGCACTGCTGTGTGCCTACACCCACCCCGACTGCTCGGCCGAGGCGCTGTCCCTGGTCACCGACTGGTACGTGTGGGTCTTCTTCTTCGACGACCACTTCCTGGAGCTGTTCAAGCGCACCCCCGACCGCGAGGGCGGCAAGCGCTACCTGGACCGGCTGCCCGCGTTCATGCCGATGGAGCGCGGGGCGCCGACCCCGGAGCCGGCCAACCCGGTCGAGGCCGGGCTGGCGGATCTGTGGGCGCGGACCGTGCCCGCCATGTCGGACGCGTGGCGGGTGCGGTTCGCCGAGTCGACGAAGAACCTCCTCAACGAGTCGCTGTGGGAGCTCGCCAACATCAACGAGGGCCGGATCGCGAACCCCGTCGAGTACATCGAGATGCGCCGCAAGGTGGGCGGCGCGCCCTGGTCGGCGGGGCTGGTGGAGTACGCCGCCGGGGCGGAGGTGCCCGAGGCGGTGGCCGGCGAACGGGCGCTGCGGGTGCTGCGTGACGCGTTCTCGGACGGGGTCCATCTGCGCAACGACCTGTTCTCGTACCAGCGGGAGGTGGAGGACGAGGGCGAGAACAGCAACGGGGTGCTGGTCCTGGAGCGCTTCCTCGGCTGCTCGACGCAGGAGGCCGCCGAGGCGGTGAACGACCTGCTGACCTCGCGGCTCCAGCAGTTCGAGAACACCGCGCTGACCGAGCTGGGGCCGCTGTGCGCGGGCAAGGGACTGGACCCGGCGCAGACGGCGGCCGTCC
The DNA here is from genome assembly GCF_031844705.1 of Streptomyces sp. ITFR-16. Taxonomy (NCBI): domain Bacteria; kingdom Bacillati; phylum Actinomycetota; class Actinomycetes; order Kitasatosporales; family Streptomycetaceae; genus Streptomyces; species Streptomyces sp. ITFR-16. The sequence goes on along the minus strand of NZ_CP134609.1, from coordinate 7,616,409 downwards.
TGGCGTATGTCAAGGGGCTCCAGGACTGGCAGTCCGGCGGTCATGAGTGGCACATGCGCTCCAGCCGCTACATGAACGACGGCGGCGCCGCCCGGGCCGCTCCGGGCTTCGGGATGGCCGCCGCCTCGATCCGCCTCGATCCGCGTTCGGAAACGGCGAGGCTGCGCAGCCACGCCCATCTGCCCTATCAGCACGTCGGCCCTTCCCTGCTGCCCGACTTCGACCTGCCGTTCGGCACGACGCTCAGCCCGCATCTGGACGGGGCCCGCGAGCGGCTGGTCGACTGGGCGGGCCGGATGGGCATCCTGGAGGCGCAGCCGGGGGTGCCGGGCTCGCACATCTGGGACGAGGAGCGGCTGCGGGCGATCGACCTTCCGCTGTGCGCGGCCGGTATCCACCCGGACGCCGATCCGGACGGGCTGGACCTGTCCTCGCGGTGGCTGGCGTGGGGGACGTACGGAGACGACTGGTTCCCGGTGGTGCACGGGCGGGCCCGTGACCTGGCGGGGGCCCGGCTGGCCAATGAGCGGCTCTCGCTGTTCATGCCGCTGGACGGGAGCCCGGTGCCGGAGCCGGTCAACGCGCTGGAGCGGAGTCTCGGCGATCTCTGGGAGCTGACCGCAGCCCCGATGGACGACGAGGGCAGGCGGGCCTTCCGCAAGGCCGTGGAGGACATGACGGCCAGCTGGCTGTGGGAGCTGGCGAACCAGGCGCAGAACCGGATTCCCGACCCGGTGGACTACGTCGAGATGCGCCGCATGACCTTCGGCTCGGATCTGACGATGAGCCTGTGCCGGCTGGGACACGGCAGGAAGGTGCCGCCGGAGATCTACGAGAGCGGCCCGCTGCGCTCCCTGGAGAACGCGGCGGCCGACTACGCGGCGCTGCTCAACGACCTGTTCTCGTACCAGAAGGAGATCGAGTACGAGGGTGAGGTGCACAACGGTGTCCTGGTGGTGCAGAACTTCTTCGGGGTCGGCTATGCGACCGGGGTGGAGATCCTCTACGACCTGATGAAGTCGCGGCTGCGGCAGTTCCTGCATGTCGCCGAGCACGAACTCCCGGTGCTGTACGACGACTTCGATCTGAGCGCCGAGGCGAGGGAGATTCTGGCGGGGTACGTGCAGGAGCTGAAGCACTGGATCGCAGGCATCCTGATCTGGCACCGGGGCTGCCGGCGCTACCGCGAGGAGGATCTGCGGCGGGGCACCGGCGCCCCGTGGCACCTGAACGGTCCCACGGGGCCCGGCACTTCGGCGGCGCAGGTGACCTCGCTGTTCGCTCAGCTGTCGGGGGTGAGTGTGTAGCTCTGTCCGGCGCGGGCCCTGATGACCTTCTCGCCGCTGGTGAACAGCGTGCTGCGGACGGTCGCTTCGCGGGTGCGGCCCGCCGTGAGCACCACACGGCGGGCCCGTCCGGCGGCCCACTCGATGTCGACGGTGAATCCTCCCCGGGCGCGCAGCCCGCGCACCGATCCGTCCGGCCAGCCGGCCGGGAGGGCGGGGAGGATCTCGATGACGTCGTGCTGGCTCTGGAGCAGCATCTCGGCCATGCCCGACGAGGCACCGAAGTTGCCGTCGATCTGGAACGGCGGGTGGGTGTCCCAGAGGTTGGGCAGGGTGGAGCTCTTCAGCTGCTCGGAGAGCATCTTCAGGGCGTGGTCGCCGTCCCGCAGCCGCGCCCAGAAGTTGATCTTCCATGCCTTGGACCAGCCGGTGCCGCCGTCGCCACGGGCGCCGAGGGAGATCCTGGCGGCTTCGGCCCAGGAGCTGCCCGCCTCGATCTGCCGGCCGGGGTGGAGGGCGAAGAGGTGCGAGACATGGCGGTGGTCGTCGGCGGGGTCGTCGCGGTCGCTCTTCCACTCCTGGAGCTGGCCCCAGCTGCCGGTCCGCAGGCCGGGGTCGAGCCGGTCGAGTGCCGCCGTGAGCCGGTCCCGGAAGGCGGGTGCGTCGCCTAGGGTGCGGGCGGCCTCCAGTGTGCTCGTGAGCAGGTCGTGGACGATCTGCTGGGACATCGCCGCCCCGGCGGTGAAGTCGCCGTGCTCGGGCGAGTAGCTCGGGGTGACGACGAGGAGGCCGTCGCGCGGGTCGGTGCGCAGGTTGGCCAGCCAGAATGCGGCGGCCTCCTTCATGGCCGGGTAGGCGGTGGAGCGCAGGTAGTCGGTGGAGCCGCCGAAGCGGTAGTGCTCGTACATCTGCTGGGTGAGCCAGGCGGCGGCCTCGGGGAACCAGAAGGAGGTGGACCAGTCGTGCACCCCGGTGAAGCCGAAGGGGTTGGTCTCGTTGTGGACGACCCATCCGTCGGTCCCGAACATCTCGCGTGCCGTTCGGCGGCCGGGCTCGCGCATGGCCTGGACGTAGCGGTCGTACGGGGCGGTGGTCTCGGCGAGGTTGGTGGTCTCGGCGAGCCAGTAGTTCATCTGGAGGTTGATGTTGGTGTGGTAGTCGGCGGACCAGGGCGGGGTGGTGGAGTTGTTCCACACGCCCTGGAGGTTGGCGGGCAGCGAGCCGGCCCGCGAGGAGGCGATCAGCAGATAGCGGCCGTACTGGAAGAACAGCGCCTCCAGGGCGCGGTCGGCGGGTGCGGCGCCGCCTGTGTAGGCGCTGAGGAGCTGATCGGTGGGCAGGTCGGGGAGCTGCTGGCCGATGTCGAGCGCGACCCGGTCGAACAGGGCCCGGTGGTCGGCGACGTGGGTGTCGCGGACGCTCTCGTACGAGGCGGCCGCCGCGGTGTCGACGGCCGAGGTGACCGCGGTGTGCGGGTCCTCGCCCCGGTAGCCGGGGTAGGTGTCCGCGTAGTCGGTGCCGGCGGCGAGGAAGAACCAGGCGCTGTCGGCCCCGGTGACGGTGAGGGTGCCGTCTCCCCCGGCGGTGACCGTGCCGCCGGTGGCGCCCACCCGGATCTGGGCCTCGAAGCGCAGTCCGTTGTCCTGGAGCGCACCGCGTACGGTGAGCCGGTCGCCGGCGGCGGTGGCGCTGAAGTCGTCGCGGGGCGAGGTGTAGCGCAGGGTGAAGGCGACCTGCCCGGGGCGGTCGGCGGTGAGCCGTCCGGCGATCACGGCCCCGGGGTGGGAGGCGAAGAACTCCCGGCTGTGGGCGGCCCCTTCGTGGGTGTACGTGACGGTGGCGAGGGCGGTGCGCAGGTCCAGGCCGCGCCGGTAGCTCGCGTCGGGGGCGGACGGCGCTCCCTCCATGTCCAGCCGCAGGTCCCCGAAGACCTGGTAGGCGCCGTAGCCGCGGCGGGCCTGGCCGAGTTCGGCGGCCACCGCGTCGGGACCGAGGCCGCCCTCGCTGTCCAGCCGCTCCTGCACACCGGCGAGGACGCCCGGTCTCGGGGCCGTCCAGTTGCCGAAGTCGTATCCGCCGGCCGAGCCCGGGCCGCCGGTCCACAGGGTCTTCTCGTTGAAGGTGAGGCGTTCGGAGGCGAGTGTCCCGTAGACGCTCGCACCGAGGGCACCGCCGCCGATGGGCAGGGACTCGCTCTCCCAGTCGGCGGCGGGAGCGCGGTACTGGAGCACCGGATCCGGGACGTCCTCCGCCCGCCCGCGCTTCCCTGATTCATCGGAGGTACCGAGCGCCGCCGCCGTGCCGGAGAGCGCCGGAACTCCCAGCGCCAGGGCGCCTGTTGCGCTGATCGCTGTCTTCACTGTGGTGCGTCGCGTCATCCCTGATGTCATGCCGAACGAGGCTAGAGGTCCGATGACTGTGCGGACAAGAGGCATGACAAAGCGGCCTCTTGGACAGAGGCCGCGGTGGCATGGAGGAGGCGGGCGGGCGGTGCCGGCTCAGTCCTGCTGGAAGAGCTCCGCGGGCAGCGGCTTCAGCAGGGTGTACAGGTCGTCGGTGATCGGCCGGTCCCAGCTCGCGATGGTCACGAGCACACCGTCGCTGCGGTCGAACTGCACGCAGGAAATCCGGCTCTCGGAGAGCTTCACCCGGCGGACGATCAGCAGGTTGTCGCCCTGCATCACCGGCATGTCCTCGGTGCCAGTGACCTCGACCGGCTCGTCGTTCTCCAGCGCCAGCAGCAGCTGGGCCACCTCGAAGGGGACCTGCCCCTCCTCGGTCTCGCGCGCGGGCGAGCCCTCCGGGAGGTTGCCGATGATCATCGCGGGGCCCCGGCCGCCGAACAGGTCGTACCGGAGGAACACGCCCTGACAACTGCCGTCGGGCGCGGGCAGCAGACCGGCGCCGAGGTTTCCGGGCCAGTCACCAGGGTCCATGGCCAGGACGTCGAAGTCGGGGCCCGCGGGGGTGGCGGCACTACGGCGGCGGAGGAAGGACATGCAGACATGTTACGTGTCCTGGCCCACCTCGCCGAGCCGGGCCCGTAAGCCCACCGCCGTTGCCGCCGCCCTTGCGCCACCGCCGCCCCGGCCGTCACACCTGCCCCGTTCAGCCGATGCGCGACTCCGCCGCCAGCGTCTCCAGTACGGCGACGGCGTCGGCGGCCCTGTCGTGCGGGACGAAGAGGTGGTCGTGGTGGAAGCCGGCCACCACGTTGCAGCTGATCCCGACGTCGGTGAGGGCGAGGGAGACGGCGGCGGTCAGCCCGACCGCGTCGAGTGCGGAGTGCACACGGAGCGTGATCCAGCCCGCCGGGAAGAAGTGCGCCAGCCCCGCGGCCTCGGCCTGCTCCTGGGGGAGCACCAGGGTGAGCCCCTCGCTCTCGTGGACCGTGACGACGGGTGCCGTGCCCTCGGGCACGGCACCGCCGGGCACGGTCGCGAAGACATAGCGGCCGGGGTGCAGCTCCGGGCGCAGCCCGCTCAGCAGGACTCGGAGATCGCTTTCACCTGTCACGCCCCCACGCTACCTACGGTGTGCGGTGGCGCTCGTGGTGGCGTGCCACCCGGGCCCGGTTGCCGCAGGACGGCTTGCACCACTCCTGGCGCGGGTGCTCCTTGAGGAAGTAGCGCACGCAGCGGGGTGCGTGGCAGGCGCGCAGGGCCGCCCGGTCGGGTCCGGCGAGGAAGGCGATGGCGGCGCGGGCGAGGGCGGCGGGCAGTGCGGGTCCGGCCGCTGCCGCCGCAGGACGGTGCCGGGCGAGGGGTTCACCGTCCGGCGGCCAGTCCAGGCGGGGCACGACGGGCACGGCCGCGGCGGCGGCGTTGAGCCGGGCGAGCGCCTCCTCGACGGGGATCAGCCGGTCCGCGTCCGCCGGGCTGGGCGCACCGGGGCGCACCGCGTGCGCGAAGAGCGCCCGGACCGCGCCACGCAGCGCGCGTACGGCGTCGAGGTCGGCGTCCCCGGCGGTCCAGTCCCCGGGCAGCGGGAGCCGGCCGAGCAGGTCGGTCCGGTCGCGGACCCAGGCGGTGAGGCCCACCGGGGTGTCGAGGTCGTCCGCGACGCCGCCCCGGCCGTCGTGGCGGACGGTGAGGGCCAGGTCGAGGGCGAGCCGGGTGCCGGACATGAGCTAATGCTAGCGTGAAGCACAACCATTAGATCGTGGCCGTGTGGTTCGGCGGCAGCACGGGGAGGCCGGGATGAGTGAGCTGCGGCAGTTGCTGCGGGGGATCGAGGTGTTCCAGGGGGAGCTGCCCGGGTTCGACCCGCGCACGGCGCCGGACGACCCGGCCGAGCTGTTCGTGGCGTGGCTGCGGCACGCACTGGCGGCCGGGGTGCGCGAGCCGCATGCGATGACCCTCGCCACGGCGGGCGCGGACGGCAATCCGACGGCGCGCACCCTGATCCTCAAGGACGTCACCGCCGGGGGCTGGCAGTTCGCCTCGGACACGGGCGGGGTCAAGGGCCGCGATCTCGGTGAGCGCCCCTATGCGGCGCTCACCTTCTACTGGCCGCCGCTGGCCCGGCAGGTGCGGGTGCGCGGTCCGGTGGTCGCGGAGAGCAGGGAGCTGAGCGCGGCGGACTTCCTGGCCCGGGGCGCCGGGGCGAGGGCGGAGGCGCTGCTCGGCCGCCAGAGCACCCCGCTCACCGACCCGGCCGAGCGCGACGCGGCGGTGCGCGCCTCACTGGCCCGGCTGGAGCGGGAGCCGGATCTCGTACCGCCGGGGTGGACGCTGTACACGGTGCGGCCGCAGAGCGTCGAGTTCTGGCAGGGCGACCGGGAGCGCCGGCACACCCGGCTCAACTACCGTGCGCAGGACGGCGGCTGGCTGCGCGAGCTGCTGTGGCCGTGAGGCGGCTCGTCAGGTCAGGTCGAACTCCCCGTCACGGGCGTTGAGTACGAAGGCCCGCCATTCGGCCGGGGTGAAGACGACCGAGGGGCTGCCGGGGCGGCCCGCGTTGCGCATGGCGATGAAGCCCTCGACGAAGGCGATCTGGACATCGCCGATGCCCTGGCTGCCCGATGTCCACCGCGCGCCGCTCAGGTCCAGTTCCGGCTTGTCCCAGCCGGCGAAGGGGGGTGGGGTGGTCCTGCTCTCCGTCACGTCCGTTCCTCCCGCTGACGATTGCGGCCGGGGCAAAGCCTAGTGAGCGCCGCCGGTCCCGAACAGGCCGCGGAGTGCGGCGATGCGGCCCGTCCGGGAGGGGCGGCGGGATCAGCGTGCGGGCGGTTCGGCGCCGACCAGCCACATGGCGAAGAACTGCGACCCGCCGCCGTAGGCGTGGCCGAGCGCCCGGCGCGCGCCGTCCACCTGGTGCTCCCCCGCCCGTCCCCGTACCTGAAGGGCCGCCTCGGCGAAGCGGATCATTCCGGAGGCGCCGATGGGGTTGGTGGAGAGCACCCCGCCCGAGGGGTTCACCGGCAGGTCGCCGTCGAGTTCGGTGACTCCCGCCTCGGTCAGCTTCCAGCCCTCGCCCTCGGCGGCGAAGCCGAGGTTCTCCAGCCACATGGGTTCGTACCAGGAGAACGGGACGTACATCTCGACGGCGTCGATCTCCCGGCGCGGGTCACCGATCCCGGCCTGCCGGTACACATCGGCGGCGCAGTCCTTGCCGGCCTGCGGCGAGACGAAGTCCTTGCCCGCGAAGAGGGTCGGTTCGCTGCGCATCGCACCGCCGTGCACCCAGGCCGGCGGATGCGGCGAACGGTCCGCGCCGGCCCGGTCGGTGAGGATCATGGCGCAGGCCCCGTCGGAGGACGGGCAGGTCTCCGAGTAGCGGATCGGGTCCCAGAGCATGGGCGCGGACTGGACCTTCTCCAGGGTGATGTCCGGGTCGTGGATGTGCGCGTACGGATTCTTCAGCGCGTTGCGGCGGTCCTTGTACGCGACGAGGGAGCCGACGGTGTCGGGCGCCCCGGTCCGGCGCATGTAGGCGCGCACATGAGGGGCGAAGAAGCCGCCCGCGCCGGCCAGCAGCGGCTGCTGGAACGGGATGGGCAGCGAGAGCCCCCACATCGCGTTGGACTCCGACTGCTTCTCGAAGGCGAGGGTGAGGACGGTGCGGTGGACCCGTGCGGCGACGAGGTTGGCGGCGACGAGCGCCGTCGAGCCGCCGACGGACCCGGCGGTGTGGACCCGCAGCAGGGGTTTGCCGACCGCGCCGAGGGCGTCGGCGAGGTAGAGCTCCGGCATCATCACGCCCTCAAAGAAGTCGGGGGCCTTGCCGATGACGACCGCGTCGATGTCCGCCCAGGTCAGGCCGGCGTCCCGGAGGGCGGCCGCGGCCGCCTCGCGGACGAGGCCGGCGAGGGAGACGTCGTGGCGGGCGGCGACGTGCTTGGTCTGGCCGACGCCCACGACGGCCACGGGCTCCTTAGGCATGAGCGCTCTCCCCTTCGAGTACGGCGACCAGGTTCTGCTGGAGGCACGGTCCGGACGTGGCGTGGGCGAGCGCCCGGTCGGACTCGCCGCGGTGGATCCGGGCGGCCGCCTCGCCGAGGCGGATCAGCCCGGCGGCCATCACCGGGTTGGCGGCCAGAGCGCCGCCGGACGGATTGATCCGGACACCGTCGCCGAGGCCGAGCGCCTTGCGCAGGACGACCTCCTGGGAGGTGAACGGGGCGTGCAACTCGGCGGTGTCCACGGGACGTTCGAAGGCTCCGGCCCGTTCGGCGGCGAGCCGGGCGGACGGCGAGTCGGTCAGCTCGCGCACCCCGAGGCCGTGGGCCTCGATGCGGTGGTCGATGCCCCTGATCCAGGCGGGCCGTGCGCACAGGGCGCGTGCGGTGTCCCCGGCGGCGAGTATCACGGCCGCCGCGCCGTCGCCGACGGGCGGGCAGTCGCCGGTGCGCAGCGGCCCCACGAGGCGCTCGCCGGCCGGGACGGCGCCGCTGAGCTGGGCGTGCGGGTTGTCCGAGGCGTCGCGGCGGCTGCGGGCGGCGACGGCCGCGAGCGCGGCCTCGTCGGTGTCGCCCGCGTCGATCAGCGCCTGTGCCTGGAGGGCGGCGAGGGCGACGGAGTCGGGCCACAACGGGGCGGTGTAGTACGGGTCGAGCTGCCGGGTGAGGACGTCGCGCACCTGGCCGGGCGAGGACTTCCCGTAGGCGTAGACGAGCGCGGTGTCCGCCTCGCCGGTCTGGATCTTCACCCAGGCCTCGTACAGGGCCCAGGCGCCGTCCATCTCCACATGGGACTCGGAGATCGGCGGATGGGCGCCGACGCCGTCGAGCGCCATGGTGAACGAGAAGGCGCGGCCCGCGAGGTAGTCGCTGGAGCCGGAGCAGGTGAAGCCGATGTCACTGGTCCTCAGGCCGGTCGCGTCGAGGACCCGGTGCAGGACGGGCATCAGCATCTCGACCTCGGAGAGGTCGTCGGTGCGCCGCAGATGGTCGGTCTGCGCGAAGGCGACGATCGCTACGTCCCGCATCTAGACCAGCTCCTTGTACGTGTCGTAGTCGGCGTCCGGCTCGCCGGTGGGCCGGTAGTGGTCGGGGTGGCGGCTGCCCTCGGCCCAGACGGGCTCCACGCGCAGCCCCATCCGCACCTGGTCGTAGGGGATGCCGCCGATCCGGGCGTGCAGGGCGAGGTCGGCACCGTCGAGGGCGATGTGCGCGTAGACGTAGGGCACCTCGATGTCGAGGTTCTTCGCCTTGATGTTGACCACGCAGAAGGTGGTGACCGTGCCGCGCGGTCCGACCTCGACCTGTTCGGAGGTGGCGACCCCGCAGGTGGGGCAGGCCCCCCGGGGCGGGACGTACACCTTGCGGCAGGACGGGCAGCGCTCACCGACGACGCGGTGTCCGGCGAGCGCCTCCAGATAGGCGCTCTGGGCGCGCCCCGGTGAGTAGGTGTAGTCGAGGCGGGCCGGGGTGACGATGCCGGTGACGGGGTCGGCGAACACCCCGTCGTGCGGCGAGGAGACACCGGGTGCACCCTCGTGGGGCTCGAAGCAGGCGATGTCCGTGATGGCACCGGTACGGGACTCGGCCCAGCGGATCCGGACACGCATTCCGGTGCGGACGGCATCGGGTCCCGGCGCGTCCAGGACGTGGAGGAGCGCGGTGTCGGCGCCGTCGAGCCGGACGAGGACCCAGGCGAAGGGGGTGTCCAGGGGCTGGGCGCGACGGGGGCGGGGGTTCCAGGCCCAGGTGGTGACCGTGCCGGTGGGGGCGACCTCGACCAGGTCGCGGATCTCCTCCGCGGTGACGGGGTCGTACTCGACGGGCGGGACCAGGACCTTGCCGTCACCGGTCCGCACGCCGAGCACGGTGCGTTCGCGCAGTCCGGTGAGGAAGGCACTCTGCACCGGGCCGAGGGAGCGGGTGAAGGGGAATTCGACCACCAGCGGTGCGCTGAGGACGTCGGGCACGGTTGCCTCCTGCAGTCAGGCCCGCCGGTAGACGGGCGGGCGCTTCTCGGCGAAGGCGCGGGCGCCCTCCTTGGCGTCGGCGGTGGCGAAGACGGGCCAGCCGCGCTTCAGTTCGGCGGCGAGGCCGTCGGTCTCGGTCATCTCGGCGGTCTCGTACACCGAGGCCTTGACCTCCTCGACGGCCAGCGGCCCGCACGCGTTGATCTGCTCGGCGACGGCGAGCGCCGCGTCCAGGGCGGTGCCGTCGGGGACGACGCGGCCGATCAGTCCGATCCGGGCCGCCTCGGCGGCGTCGTACGGGCGGCCGGTGAGCAGCATTTCGAGGGCGTGGGTGCGGGCGATCTGGCGGGGCAGCCGGACCGTGGAGCCGCCGATGGGGAAGAGGCCGCGCCGGACCTCGAAGAGGCCGAAGGTGGCGCTCTCGCCGGCGATGCGGATGTCGGTGCCCTGGAGGATCTCGGTGCCGCCCGCCACGCAGTGGCCCTCGACGGCGGCGACGACCGGTTTGCGCGGCCGGTGGTGGCGCAGCATGGCCTTCCAGTGCAGATCGGGGTCGGCCGTCATCCGGTCGCGGTACCGCTCGCCCCCCATGCCGCCGCCGGCAAGGGCCTTGAGGTCCATTCCGGCGCAGAAGCAGCCGCCGGCGCCGGTGAGGACGACGGAGCGGATCTCCTCGTCCGCGTCGGCCGCCAGCCAGCCGTCGTAGAGGCCGACCAGCATCGGCAGCGAGAGCGCGTTCTTGGCCTCCGGCCTGTTCAGGGTGAGCACCAGTGTGGCGCCTTCGCGCTGCACGGTGAGGTGTTCCGTACCGCCCATGGTCTGTCTCCCGTCTCACGGCTAGAACAGGTTGCAGTAGTCGGGGAGGCAGTTCAAGAGTTTTCTGACAGTCAGTCAGATTTCTTCGCCGGGCCCCCTTCCCACTTGTGACGGTCGGCGCTCTAATGACCGCCGGGCCACTCAGCAACCGGGGTCAGGAGGAACGGTGGAGTACAACCTTGCCGACCTGTTCGAATCGGTCGTCGACGCTGTCCCGGACCGCGAGGCGCTCGTCCACCTCGACCACCCCGGTACGGGCGCCGAGCGCAGGCTCACGTACGCGCAGCTCGACGCCGCCGCGAACCGGCTCGCCCACCACCTCGTCGACGCCGGCATCGGCCCCGGTGAACATCTGGGGCTGCACCTCTGCAACGGCGTGGAGTACCTCCAGACCGTGCTGGCCTGCCTCAAGGCGCGCATCGTGCCGGTCAACGTCAACTACCGCTACGTCGAGGAGGAGTTGGTCTACCTCTACCGGGACGCGGATCTGGCGGCCCTCGTCTTCGACGCCGAGTTCGACGAGCGCGTCGCCGCCGCCGCGCCCCGGGCGCCGAAACTCCGCCATCTGGTGCGGACCGGCGCGGGCGCGCGGGAGTGGACCGGGCCGGACGCCGTCGCGTTCACCGCGGCGGAGGCCGCCGGGGATCCGGGGCGCGGCTTCGCACCCCGCTCGCCCGATGACCAGTTCATCATCTACACCGGCGGCACCACGGGCATGCCCAAAGGGGTGATGTGGCGTCAGGAGGACCTGTTCTTCGCCGGTCTCGGCGGCGGCGCACCCACCGGGGACCCCGTCAGAACGCCGCAGGAGCTGGCCGAGCGGGTGGCCGCCGGCGGGGACGGCATCACCTTCTTCCCCACTCCCCCGCTGATGCACGGCACCTCGACGCTCACCGCGTTCATCGCTTTCAACTTCGGCCAACGAGTCGTCCTGCACCGCAAGTTCGTCCCGCACGAGGTGCTCCGTACGATCGAGAAGGAGCGGGTCACCAGTGTGTCGCTGGTGGGCGACGCGATGCTGCGCCCGCTGATCGACGCACTGAAGGGGCCGCTGAAGGGCACCGACTGCTCGGCGCTCTTCTCGGTCTCCAGCTCCGGCGCGATCATGTCCGACTCGGTGCGGGCGGAGTTCCAGGCGCTGGTGCCGAACGTGATGCTGCTGAACAACTTCGGCTCCTCCGAGTCCGGCTTCAACGGCACCGCGACGGCCGACTCAAGCCCTCGGAACGGCTTTCGTCTCCGGGTCAACTCCCGTACCGAGGTGGTCGATCCGGCGACCTACGAGCCGGTGGCCCCGGGCGAGCCGGGGCGGATCGCCCAGCGCGGTCACGTACCGCTCGGCTACTACAACGACTCCGCCAAGACCGCCCAGACGTTCTTCCGCAAGGGCGACGAGCGGTGGGTGCTGCTCGGCGACATGGCGACGGTCGACGCCGAGGGCATCGTCACCGTGCTCGGCCGGGGTTCCCAGTGCATCAACACCGGCGGCGAGAAGGTGTATCCGGAGGAGGTCGAGCAGGCGCTGAAGTCGCACCCCGATGTGTACGACGCGCTGGTCGCGGGCGCCCCGGACGCCCGCTGGGGCAGTCAGGTCGCCGCCGTGGTGCAGCTACGGGAAGGCGCCGACGCGCCCTCGCTCGACGAGGTCCAGGCACACTGCCGTACCCGGCTGGCCGGGTACAAGATCCCCCGCCGTCTGGTGATCGCCCCGCAGATCCGGCGCTCCCCCAGCGGCAAGGCGGACTACCGCTGGGCCCGCTCGGTCGTCGCGCCCGCCGGTCCGGCCGAGGGCTGAGACGGCCGCCGCGCCGGGCCCGGACCGCGCGCGAATCACCCGAGTGCACGGCCCCGCGTGCACGGCGGACGCGGGGCGGCCCCGATGGCGTAAGCCATTCGGGCGCGTCCCGTGTCCAACCGCTCACCCTGCGTGGCATCGGGGGGTGATCGCCCATAGCTTCGGCTCATGAGGAAACGACACATCACCTGCCTCGTGGGCATCGCCGCCGTCTCTGCCGCCGGTCTGGGCACCGCCGCGGCCACCGCATCCGCCGACGCCCCGGGCGTGCGGGTCGTGCGGCCGGGCCAGTCGATCCAGGCGGCCGTCGACGCGGCGCGGCCCGGGGACACCGTGCTCGTCCGGCCCGGCACCTACCGGGAGAGCGTGCTGATCAGCACGCCGGGACTGACCCTGCGCGGCTCCGGCGACCGTACGGTCATCGTGCCGGGCGCGAGCGGGGCGCAGCCGGACAACGCCTGCGCGAAGGCCGGCAACGGAGTCTGTGTGCTGGGCACGGCCCAGCACACCGTGGACGGGGTGTCCGTCCGGTCGCTGGCCGTCTCCGGGTTCGCCGCCAGCGGCGTCTGGGCGTCCTGGACGGACCGGCTGGAGGTCCGGTCGGTCACCTCGGCGTCCAACGGCGTCTGGGGCATCGCGCAGCAGCGGTCCACCCGCTCCGACCTCCGGGACAACACCGCCCGCTCCAACGGTGACGCGGGGATCTTCGTCGCCAACAGCGTCGACGAGGAGGGCGGGGCCACCGACACCGGCGGCACCCGGGTCCGGGGCAACACCGTGACGGACAACCGGATCGGGTTCACCGCGCGGCGGGTGCGGAACCTGTCGGTGCGCGACAACGACTTCACCGCCAACTGCAGCGGGGTGTTCGTCGTGGGCGACGAGGGCACCCCGCGGGCCGGTGCCATGAGCGTCCGGTCCAACCGGATCACCGGCAACAACAAGTTCTGTGCCGCCACCGACCGGCTGCCCGCGATCCAGGGCTCCGGGATCGTGCTGACCGGCACCGAGTCCACCGAGGTGCGGTCCAACGAGATCCGCGACAACGTGGGTGACACCCCGCTCTCGGGCGGCGTCGTGCTGTTCAAGAGCTTCGTGGGCGCGAAGAACACCGACAACACCGTCAGCGGCAACGTGGTTCTGGGCAATCAGCCGGCGGACCTGGCCGACCGGGACACCGGTACGGGCAACCGCTTCACCGGCAATGTCTGCACGACCTCCGCACCGGCCGGGCTGTGCTGACCGGTGACCCCCCGCACAAGGAGAAGCGAGACGGTATGACCACCGTGAGCCCCACCCCCACCACTCCCGTCCAGCCCCTTCCCACCCCGCAGCCGGCGATGCGGCTGCGCGAGATCGTGTTCGGCGCCGCCCGCTCCGCCGCCGTGCGCGCGGCGGCCCGGCTGGGCGTGGCCGACGCGCTCGGCGAGACGCCCGCCACCGCCGCCGAGCTGGCCGCGGCGGTCAAGACCGAGCCGGAGCCGCTGCGGCGGCTGCTGCGCGCCCTGTCCTGCTACGGCGTCTTCAGCGAGAACGCCGACGGAACCTTCGCCCACACCGACATGTCCCGGCTGCTGCGCGAGGACGACCCGCAGAGCCTGCGGTACATCTCGCTGTGGTGCACGGAGCCCTGGACGTGGGAGGTCTGGCCCCGGCTGGACGACGCCGTGCGCACCGGCGGGAACGTCTTCGAGGACGTGTTCGGCAAGGAGTTCTTCGACTACCTGCACCAGGACGCCCACGAGTCCGCCCAGGTGTTCAACCGCGCCATGACGACCTCCAGCGTGCAGTCCGCGCTGGACGTCGCCGCGCTGCTCGACCTCACCGGGGTGTCCGTGGTCGCCGACATCGGCGGCGGCCAGGGGCACGTCCTGGCGAGCCTGCTGGAGAAGCACCCGTCGGTCCGCGGCACCCTGATGGACCTGCCGGGGGTGATCGCCCGGGCCGACGAGCGGCTGCGCGAGGGCGGTTCGCTGGCCGGCCGGGCGGCGATCGTGGCCGGGGACTGCCGGGAGGGCATTCCGGTGGCGGCCGATCTCTACATCATCAAGAACATCCTGGAGTGGGACGACGACAGCACCCGCCGGGCGCTCGCCAGTGTCGTCGCGGCGGCCCGTCCGGGTGCCCGGGTCGTCGTCATCGAGAACCTCGTCGACGACACCCCGTCCATGCGGTTCACCACCGCGATGGACCTGCTGCTGCTCCTGAACGTCGGCGGTGCCAAGCACACCCGGCAGAGCCTCGTGGAGCGGCTGTCGGACGCCGGGCTGCTGATCGGTGAGGTCCGGCCGGTCAACCCGTACCTCCACGCGTTCGAGTGCGTGGTCCCCGACTGACCCCGGGACCCGGCGGCACATGGGACCGCCCCGGGTCCGGCCAAGTGGCCGGACCCGGGGCGGTCGTCGTCGTCACGCGCCGGCGTCGCGCTCCCAGCGGTAGAACTCCTGGGCCATCGCGTCCTTCGGCCCCCGCCAGGTCTGCGGGTCGTAGGGGCTGACGAAGGCAGTGAGCCGGTCGCTGATGTTCTTGAACTCCGGGTGCTCGGTCACCTTGGCGATCTCCGGGCCGGGCGGGCGCTCGGACTCGATGAGATGCAGGTAGACGTCGCCGAACTGGAACAGCTTGCGCCGGGTGACGCCCACCAGGTGCGGCAGCTCACCGCTGTCGGAGGAGGCGAACAGCTCGGCGATGTCCGGCGCGGACTCCGGTGCCATCCGGGCGACGATCAGGGCGTGGTGCATCGGGCGATGCCTTTCTGGTACCCGGTCCGGGGCCCGGCCGGGGGGCCGGGGCGGGCCGTCGTCGGACGGTGCGTCAGTTGGCGGGGACCGCCGCCGTACGGCGCTCGCGGTCGCGCTGCTCGATCTTGTCGCGGATGAGCTCCATCTGGACGCGGGAGTTGCGGTTGATGTTGTCCGTCATCCACGCGTCGTCGACCGGGGCGTCGGGGCGCATCGCGAAGTCCTGCGTCCAGCGCATCCGGGTGCCGCCGGGGGCCTCGGAGTACTCCCAGTGGATGTCCATGTGCTGGAAGGGGCCGGGCTCGACGCGGCGGGCCCGGACGGCGCGCCCGGCGCGGTCCGTGGTGCGCTCGGAGACCCAGCTCCACACCTTGTCGTTCTCGTCGGGGTGCATGGTCAGGCGGAAGGTGGTCCGCTCGCCGTCGCGCTCGATGACCTCGACCGAGGCGTACTCGCTGAACAGCTGGGGCCAGTTCTCCAGATCGTTCGTCATGTCCCAGACCAGGTCCAGGGGCGCGGCGATGACGATCTCGTTCTCGGTGTGTCCGGACACTTCAGGCTCCTGTCACGAGGGTGTTGTTGACGAGGTCGAGGAACTCGCGGGGCGTCTTGCACCGGTCGGCGTCGGCCGGCAGCGGCTGTCCGTGCCGGTTCTCCAGGACGCCGACGATGCCGAGGAGGCCCAGCGAGTCGAGGCCGAACTCGTCGAAGGCGGTGCCGGAGCGGTTCTCCATCTCCTTGGGGTCGACGGTCAGTCCGGCGCCCTTCTTCATCAGCGCGGCGAGCTCTTCATACGTCAGTCGTTCGGTCATGGGGACTGCTCCTTCGGACAAGGGGTGTCGGTGGGGCTCACGCGGGGCGCCGCAGCACCATCGCCGCGTTGGACCCCATGAGGCCGCGGCTGAGCACGAGGGCCGTGCGCAGCTCGGCGGGGCGGGCCCGGCCGGTGACGACGTCGAGGTCGTGGCAGACCTCGAAGACGTTGGGCGTGGGCGGGACCAGGCCGTTCTCCATGGCGAGGACGGCTGCGGCGGCGTCCAGCACGGGCGCCCCGCAGTAGGCGCGCCCGATGCCGGTCTTGGGCGCGGTCACCGGGACCCGCCGGCCGTGCGCGCCGAGCGCGTCGGCGACGGCCAGTGCCTCGGCCCGGTCGGCGGCGGGTACGCCGAGCGCGTCCGCGAAGACCACGTCGATCTCCTCGGGCGCGACGCCGGCCTCCCGCAGGGCCCCCTCGATGGCGTGGGCGAGGCCCTCGCGGGACTCCTCCCAGCGCATCGCGGTGGTGAACGTGGCGGCGTGTCCGGCGACTTCGGCCCTGATCCGGGCGCCGCGCTCCCGGGCGGACTCCTGCTCCTCCAGGACGAACATCGCGCCGCCCTCGGCGGGCACGAATCCGCAGGCGTCCGCGGTGAACGGGCGGTAGGCCCGGTCGGGTTCCTCGCAGGCGCTCAGGTCGCGGTAGCCGAGCTGGCAGACGACGGAGTAGGGCGCGAGCGGGGCCTCGGCCGCGCCGACCACCACCGCGTCGGTGCCGCGCGCGATGGACCGGCCGGCGTGCGCCAGCGCGTCCAGGCCGCCGGCCTCGTCGCTGGCCACCACCCCGCACGGCCCCTTGAAGCCGCCGCGGATGGAGATCTGGCCGGTGCTGGCCGCGTAGAACCAGGCGATCGACTGGTAGGGGCCGACGTACTTGGAGCCCTGGCCCCACAGCCGCTGCAGTTCGCGCTGGCCGAACTCGCCGCCGCCGGACCCGGCCGCGGTGACCACGCCCACGCTGAACGGCTCGTCCTCGTAATCGGCGCGGCCCAGCCGTGCGTCGTCCAGGGCCATGTCGGCCGCGGCCATCGCGAAGTGGGTGAACCGGTCGGTCTGGACGAGGTAGCGCTCCTCGATCAGCGAGACCGGGTCGAAGCCCCTGACCTCGCCGGCCACATGCAGCGGCAGCTTCTCGCAGCCCTCGCGGGTGACCCGGTCCAGGACGCTCAGCCCTTCCTGCGTCCGCTTCCAGAACGCCTCGGTGCTCGCCCCGTTGGGGGCGACGACGCCGATGCCGGTGACGACGGTGCGCCTGGCCTTTCGGGTGCTCATGGTGTCCTCCCACCTGTTCGGGTCAGGGCCACCGCGGACTGGAAGCCGCCGAAGCCGCTGCCGACCGACAGGACGCTGCGCAGCTTCAGCGGGCGGGCGGTGCGCGGTACGTAGTCGAGGTCGCACTCCGGGTCCGGGGACTCGTAGTTCGCCGTCGGCGGCACCGTCTGGTTGACCAGCGCCAGGACGCAGGCCGCGATCTCTATCGCGCCGATCGCGCCCAGCGAGTGCCCCACCATCGACTTGATGGAGCTCATCGGTACGTCGTGGGCGTGCGCGCCGAGCGCCCGCTTGACGGCGGCGGTCTCGTGCCGGTCGTTCTGCTTGGTGCCCGAGCCGTGCGCGTTGACGTAGTCGATGTCCGACGCGGCGATGCCCGCGTGGCCGAGCGCCCGGTTGATGGCCTCGGCCATCTCCAGGCCCTCCGGGGTCAGCCCGGTCATGTGGTAAGCGTTGCCGAAGGTGGCGTACCCCGCGATCTCGCAGTACACGGTGGCGCCGCGGGCCCGGGCGTGCTCCAGCTCCTCCAGGACGAGTACGGCCCCGCCCTCGCCCATCACGAAGCCGTCGCGGCGGGAGTCGAAGGGGCGGGAGGCGTGCTCCGGGTCCTCGTTGTTGGCGGAGGTCGCCTTGATGGCGTCGAAGCAGGCCACGGTGATCGGGGTGATCGGCGAGTCCGACGCGCCGGCGATGCAGACGTCGACCCGGCCCTCCTCGATGGAGTGGAAGGCGTAGCCGATCGCGTCGAGGCCGGAGGTGCAGCCCGTGGAGACGGTCTGCACCGGTCCGTGCGCGCCGACCTGCTCGGCCACGGCCGAGGCCAGTGAGCTGGGCGAGAAGGCGCGTTCCAGATGAGGCCCGGCCGGGCGGTGGTCGACGTCCCAGCGGGCGCCGCTCTCGCTGACGGCGACGTAGTCGTGCTCCAGCCGGGTGGTCCCGCCGACGGCGGTGCCCAGCGACACGCCCATCCGCCAGGGGTCGGTGCGCTCGGTGTCCAGGCCCGCGTCGGCGAGCGCCTCGCGGGCGGCCACCATCGCGAACTGCACATACCGGTCCGCGCGGGCGACCTCTTCCGCGTCGATCCCGTACGCGGCGGGGTCGAAGTCGCACTCGGCGGCGATCCGGGAGCGGAAGCCCGCCGGGTCGAAGAGGGTGATGCCGCGGGTCGCGGTGCGCCCGTTGGACAGCAGGTCCCAGAAGGCCGGCGCACCGATGCCTCCCGGGGCGACCACGCCGACGCCGGTGACCGCCACGCGCCGGGTCATGAAGCGGCCTCGGTTCGTTCTGGCGGCGCGCCCCGCTCGGCCGTCTCGGTGACCTCGGTGTCGACGTGGCCGAGTTCCGGGCGGGGGGCGAGCGGTCCGAGGTGGAAGACCATACGGGCCTCGATGTCGCCCACGTTGCGGAAGCGGTGCTTCACGTGCGGGGGGATGAGCAGTCCCTGGTCGGGGCGCATCGCGTGCGTCTCCCCGTCCAGGTCGACCTCGAGGAGCCCGTTGACGACGTACACGAACTCCTCGGAGTACGGGTGGTAGTGCTCACCGATGCGGTCGCCGGGCTGGACGATGGCCAGGCCCATGAAGCCGCTGGTGGCGCCCACCGCGGTCGGCGTGAGCAGGGCCCGCAGGTCACCTCCGCGCCTGCGGTTGGGCTGGGTCTCACTGAGGTCCACGATGCGTGGCCGGTGCGTGGTCATGACTGCTTTCCTCCTGGCGCAGGGCGCGTTGTGAAGACGGGTCGAGCGAGAACCCCCCGGGTGCGGCGCGGCTCAGGACTCCGCGGCCCGCCGGTCGGTGATCGGCTGCATCTGGGAGCGGGCGAGGAAGCGCGCGGCGTCGGCGTCGCTCGTCGGTACGGCGTTCGCCTCGCCGTCGAGGAGCCGGGCGAGGCGGGCGGCCTTGCCGGCGCCCTGGATGCCGAGTGCCCGGGCGGGCTCGGCCTCGAGCGGTCCCTCGACCTCCAGCAGACGGACGACGATGTCGTCCCGCTGGAAGATGGTGCTGCTCCCGATGGGGCTGGCCTGGTCGTCGGCCTCCTCCTCGTCGTGCTCGGCGAGGAGCCGGGCCAGGGCCATCCCGCAGCCCTCCTTGGCCTGGTAGAAGAGCGCGTGGCGCTCGACGTCGCCGGCGCTGTGGCGGCCCGTCGTCACGTGGTGGACGGTGGGCAGCGCCGCCCGGGTGAAGAACATCCGGGCGGAGTCGGGGTCGGCCAGGTCGCGATCCTGCTCCAGGTACGGGTTGATCGCTTCCTCGACGGCCCGCACCTCGGGCTGCCGGGAGACGTGGCGCAGGGCCGCGAGGAGGTCGCCCTCGACCTCGACGGCCCGCACCACCCGGTTGCCGTGCATGAACAGCGAGGTGCGGCGCAGCCGGGTGTGCTCGTCGACCCGGGCCTGCGGGGAGTCGTAGTCGGCGAGGATCTTCGCGACCATCTCCTCGGTGCCCGGCTTGACGGTGAAGGTCAGCGCGTGGCGCACGACCCCGTCCCCGAGCCGGGGCGCGGCCTGGAGGCCGCCCTTGACCGGCTCGAAGCTCTCCTCGAAGGCCGCGCCGGTCTCGCGCAGGACGCTGAAGCGCAGCGAGCGGGTGTCGCGTACGCAGCTGTGCAGGGGCTGCACGGTGGCGACGTGCTCCTCGCTGTTCACCCAGGCGAGGAAGGGCGGGGCGCTCTCCCACTCGCTGGTGATCAGCCACTGCGAGGGGTTCTCGATGGACTGGCACAGCTGGTCGCTGATGTGGCCGGGGATGGAGGCCACCTGGTTGCGCATGTGCTCGTACGCCTCCAGGAACTGCTTCTGGGCGCCGTCGTACAGGTCCAGCAGCAGGATGACCCGCAGCCGTGATCCGTCGAAGGCGGACTGCGAGGTCCGTTCCGAGAGGGTGGTCGTCATCTTGCGAACTCCTTCGAGGCCGTGGGCGTCGTCTCCGTGACCGATCGTGAAACGCTGGTCCGCCTGACGCGAGATTTATGAACCGTTCAGGTGAGCGGGCGTCCGAAGCGCTCCGGGAAGGCTCCGACACGGGCATGGACACTGCATCTGTACGGCGTCGGAGCTGGAGCAACTGATGAACGAGCACGTCGACCTGCACGTACCGGTCCTCATCGTGGGCGGCTCCCTGGTGGGCCTGTCCGCATCCCTTTTCCT
Source organism: Streptomyces sp. ITFR-16 (assembly GCF_031844705.1). NCBI lineage: Bacteria > Bacillati > Actinomycetota > Actinomycetes > Kitasatosporales > Streptomycetaceae > Streptomyces > Streptomyces sp. ITFR-16. The sequence continues at coordinate 7,596,168 of NZ_CP134609.1, read as the reverse complement.
CGGTCGGCTCGGCGTCGAGCACCTGCTGGTCGAGAAGCACGCCGCGACCTCGACGCATCCGCGCGGCCGGGGCAACAACGTCCGCACGATGGAGGTGTTCCGCCGGGCGGGGGTGGAGCCGGGGATCCGTGCGGCGGCCTCGGTCCTGGCGGAGAACCACGGCATCCTCCAGGCCGGCTCGCTGACCGGGGACGACCAGGAGTGGCTGTTCAAGGAGATCGACCCGGGCGGCGCGCTGGCCCGCTTCAGCCCGACGGGCTGGTGCCTGTGCAGCCAGAACGACCTGGAACCCGTGCTGCTGGACCGGGCCCGGGAGCAGGGCGGCGATCTGCGGTTCTCCACCGAGCTGATGTCGTTCGACCCGGACGGCTCGGGCGTCTCGGCGGTGCTGAAGAACAGGGAGACGGGCGAGCACACCAGCGTGCGGGCGGACTATCTCATCGCCGCCGACGGTCCGCGCAGCCCGGTCCGCGAGCAGCTGCGCATCGGCCGTTCGGGGGCAGGCGACCTGTTCCACAACGTGAGCATCACCTTCCGCTCGCGCCGGCTCGCCGAGGTGCTGGGCGACCGGCGCTTCATCGTGTGCTACCTGACGAATCCGCAGGCGGAGGGCGCGCTGCTGCCGGTGGACAACGAGCGCGAGTGGGTGTTCCACGCGCCGTGGCAGCCGGACCGGGGCGAGACGCTGGAGGACTTCACGGACGAGCGGTGCGCCGCGCACATCCGTACGGCGGTCGGTGCGCAGGACCTCGATGTGGAGATCACCGGCAAGGCACCGTGGCATGCCGCCGAGCGGGTGGCCGACCGCTACTCCCGGGGCCGGGTCTTCCTCGCCGGTGACTCGGCGCACGAGATGTCACCCACCGGGGCGTTCGGCTCCAACACGGGGATCCAGGACGCGCACAACCTGGCGTGGAAGCTGGCCGCCGTACTGCGCGGCGAGGCGGGCCCCGGACTGCTGGACACCTACGGGGCGGAGCGGCTGCCGGTGGCCCGGGCGACGAGTGAGCGCGCCTCGGCGCGGTCCGGCGAGCACAGCCACCCCGGGTACGCCCCGCCGCCCTCCGTCGGCGGCGGCAAGCGGGGCGGGATGCTGAACGTGGCGCTCGGCTACCGCTACGTGGACGGCGCGGTGCTGGGCGTGGACCCGGCCCTGCCCGTGGTGCCGGAGGGGATGCGGCTGACGGGTGAACCGGGCAGCCGGGCCCCCCATCTGTGGGTGACCAGGGCCGGTGAGCGGATCTCCACCCTGGATCTGTACGAGCGCTCCTTCGTACTGCTCACCGACGCCGCCGACGCGGTGTGGCGGCGGGCCGCCGCCCGGGTCGGCGACCGGCTGGGCGTGCGGCTCGACGCGTTCGGGATCGGCACGGGACCGGGCGGCGACCTGGAGCCGGAGGCCGGTGCCGACTGGGCCGAGGCGCACGGGACGGACCGGGAGGGCGCCGTGCTCGTGCGCCCCGACGGCTTCGTCGCCTGGCGCTCGGAGTCGGGCGTCGAGGACGCCGACGCGGTGCTGCTCGACGTCATGACGGCGCTGCTGCACCGCTCCTGACGCCGCTTCACCGCACGGGGATCAGCTCAGACCGAACGACCGGAGGGCCGCCACGAACTCCTCCGGCCGTTCGGTGTGCACGAGATGGCCCGCGTCGATGGTGACGAGCCGGGCGCCGGGGATCTCCCGGGCCATCCAGGCGAGGTCCTCCTGCGCGATCTGGCTGCTCGGACCGCCCCCGACGACGAGGGTGGGCGCGGTGATCTCGCCGAGGCGCTCGCGGCCGGCCGGATCGGGCTCGTTGAGCTGGGCGTTGATGGACGGCACCACCGGCCAGTCGAAGTCCAGCGGCTCGTCGGGGCGTTCGACGGGACCCCGGGGCGGGTCGAGCGGAAAGGGCGGCGGCGCCTCCTCCAGGACGAGGCGCCCGATGAGGCCGGGCTGCCGCTCGGCGAGCAGATAGGCCGCGACCCCGCCCATGGAGTGGCCGACCACCGTCGCCCCGGCGAGGTTGCGCACCTCCAGGAAGGCGTGCAGGTCGTCGCGGAACAGCTCGAAGGAGTAGCGGCCGGTCCAGTCGCTGAGACCGTGGCCCCGGAAGTCGAAGGCGTACACCCGGTGGTCGGCGGCGAGTTGTTCGGCGACGGTGGTCCAGGTGGTGCTGTCGCCGCACCGCCCGTGGGCGAGGACGACGGGCGGTGCGGAGGGGTCGCCCCACACCCGGTGGGCGAGCCGGATCCCGCCGGCCTGGACGCTGTGCACCTCCGGGTCCAGGAACGCGCCGACGGTGCGGACGAACGCCCCCGGGTCGTCGAGCCACGGGAAGTGCCCGGCGCCGCGCTGCACGGCGAACTCCGCGTGCGGGAAGAGCGCGGCGAGTTCGGCGGCGCGGTCGGGGGTGGTCACTCCGTCGTACTCACCGGCCAGGACCAGCACCGGGGCGGCCAGCTCACGCAGCGCGGGGACCGTCGCGGCCGGGTCGAACGCGCCATCGGCGTAGTACTCACGGGCCGCGAGGGCGTTGATCTGCGACGGCGAGTCCGCCGCGTGGGCCCGGGCCGCGCCGTCCCAGCGGCCGTACAGGAACGGCCGTGCGGCCGCGCGCAGTTCGTCCGTGAGGCGGACGGCCCAGATCTCCTCCTGGGCGGGCAGCGCCGCCGCGTACCAGGGTTCCGAGCTGCGCAGCTCGGCGGCCTCCCGGGCCTCGCGCGCGGCGAAGGGGAAGCCGACGGCCCGGGTTCCGGGGGCGACGAGGATCAGGCTGCGCAGCGCCCGGGGGTGGCGCGCGGCGTAGAGCGCGGCCAGGTCCCCGGCGGCGGAGTGGGCGAGCAGATCGATCCGTTCCTCACCGAGGTGGAGGCGCAGCGCCTCGACGTCGTCGACGAGGCGGTCGCAGCGGCAGGTGGTGAGGTCGTCCGGCACGGCGGATTCCCCGGTCCCGCGCAGGTCGAGGAGGATCAGCTGCCGGTGGCCGACGAGTCCGCCGAGGTCCCCGAGATAGGCACTCGCCCGCATGGCACCGCCCGGCAGGCAGATCAGCGGTGCACCCTCCCCCTTCACGTGATAGGCGAGCTCGGTTCCGTCGTACGTATGAAAAGTCGGCATGGACCCATCCAAACAGGGCCGACCGGGTGATGCAGCCGTGTTCGGTACGGGCGTATCCGGGGGCACACACCGGATGGGTCCGGCCTCTTGCCAGGCGGGGGAAGATCCTGAATTACTGCTCCAGGAGGAAACGACCGAATGATCGGTCGTCTGCACGGTGCGCACGGAAAGAGGGAGATCCGCATGACGGCTCTGCTGGACGCGGCGGAACGGATGGACCGGGACGAGCTGGAGGCGCTGCAGCTGGAACGGCTGCGGGCCACGCTCCACCGCGCGTACGACCGGGTCGGCCACTACCGGGCGGCGTTCGACCGGGCGGGGCTGCGTCCGGACGACTGCCGTTCGCTCGCCGACCTGGCGCGGTTCCCCTTCACCACCAAGGCCGATCTGCGCGACAACTATCCATTCGGGATGTTCGCGGTCCCCGAGGACCAGGTGCGCCGGATCCACGCCTCCAGCGGGACGACCGGCCGTCCGACCGTCGTCGGCTACACGGAGAAGGACCTGGACACCTGGGCGGACGTGGTGGCCCGCTCCATCCGGGCCGCCGGCGGCCGGCCCGGGCAGAAGGTCCATATCGCCTACGGCTACGGGCTGTTCACCGGCGGTCTCGGCGCGCACTACGGGGCGGAGCGGCTCGGCTGCACGGTCGTGCCGGCCTCGGGCGGGATGACGGCCCGGCAGGTCCAGCTGATCCAGGACTTCCGGCCCGACATCATCATGGTGACGCCCTCCTACATGCTGACGATCCTCGACGAGTTCGAGCGGCAGGGCGTCGATCCGCGCACCACCTCGCTGAAGGTGGGGATCTTCGGCGCCGAGCCGTGGACACAGGAGATGCGGCGGGAGATCGAGGAGCGGTTCGCGATCGACGCGGTCGACATCTACGGCCTCTCCGAGGTGATGGGCCCGGGTGTGGCCCAGGAGTGCGTGGAGACGAAGGACGGGCTGCACATCTGGGAGGACCACTTCTATCCCGAGGTGGTCGACCCGTTCACCGGCGAGGTGCTGCCCGAGGGGTCCGAGGGCGAGCTGGTGTTCACCTCGCTCACCAAGGAGGCCATGCCGGTGATCCGTTACCGGACCCGGGATCTGACCCGGCTGCTGCCGGGTACGGCCCGTGTCTTCCGGCGGATGGAGAAGGTGACGGGCCGGAGCGACGACCTGGTGATCCTGCGCGGGGTGAACCTCTTCCCGACGCAGATCGAGGAGATCGTGCTCCGGACCCCCGCGGTGTCGCCGCACTTCCAGCTGAGGCTGACGCGCGAAGGGCGGCTGGACGTGCTGACGGTGCGGGCGGAGGCGAGGGCCGGGGCGACACCGGAGCAGCGGTCGGCCGCCGCCGCGTCGGTGGCGGCCGCCGTGAAGGACGGGATCGGGGTGTCGGTGGGGGTGGAGATCGTGGATCCCGAGACGCTGGAGCGGTCGGTCGGCAAGTTCCGCCGGATCGTGGACGAGCGGGACCGCCCGCGTGACTGACCGCAGCCCCGGGGTCACGCAACTGGCCGTGGGACCTGCGCGGTTGCTGTGGCAGGATACGTCGGGGCGGCCGTGAGCAGGGGTGATGGGCCCGGCCCGCACCGCTCCGTTCCGTCTTCTCCCGCCGCCGACGAACTCTGGAGCCCGCCATGACACCAGGACCGGCCCCCCGGATCGACACCAGCAGGCCGCACCCGGCGCGCGTCTACGACTATCTGCTGGGCGGCAAGGACCACTACCCCGTGGACCAGGCGCTGGGCGAGCAGATGCCGCCCCTGGCGAAGGACGGGGTCGCACAGAACCGGGCGTTCATGCACCGGGCGGTCGGCTGGGCGGCGCGGGCGGGCATCGACCAGTTCCTCGACATCGGGACGGGCATCCCGACCCAGCCGAACCTCCATCAGATAGTCCAGGAGATCAGCCCGGCGGCCCGGATCGTCTACACCGACAACGACCCGATCGTCCTGCGGCACGCGGAGGCACTGCTCGTCAGCACGCCCGAGGGCGCCACCGACTACCTCGAGGCCGACGTACGCGAGCCGCAGAAGATCATCGAGCATGCCGCGAGCGTGCTGGACCTGAACCGGCCGGTCGCGCTGTCGCTGATCGCCCTGATGCACTTCGTGCCCGACGAGGACGACCCGTACGGCATCACCCGTACGCTCCTCGACGCGCTGCCCGACGGCAGCTGCCTGGTGCTCTCCCACTTCACCAATGACTTCCTCACCGCCGAGGAGGACAAGACCGACCAGTACAGGTCGAGCGGCATCAGCCTGCGGCCCCGCACCCGCGCGGAGGTCGCGCGGTTCTTCGACGGGCTGGACCTGATCGCCCCCGGCCTGGTCACGGCCCCGCAGTGGCACCGGGAGACGTCCGCCCCTGAGCGCCGCGAGGCCCCCGACAGTTTCCACGTCGGCGTGGGCCGCGTCCGCCGGTAGAGGGCGGCGGGGCGCTCACGCGAGGCGGTCGCGCAGCTCCCGCTTGAGGATCTTCCCGCTGGCGTTGCGCGGGAGCCCCTCCACGAAGACGACCCGTTTCGGGGCCTTGAAGTGGGCGAGGCGTTCGCGGGCGTGGTCGATCAGCTCGGTCTCGGTCGCCTCGCCGCGCAGGACGACGACCGCGGTGACGGCCTCGATCCAGCGTTCGTCGGGCAGCCCCACGACCGCGGCCTCGGCGACGGCGGGGTGGGTGTACAGGGCGTCCTCGACCTGGCGGGAGGCGACGAGGACGCCGCCGGAGTTGATGACGTCCTTGACCCGGTCGACGACGGTGAAGTAGCCCTGCGCGTCCCGGACCGCGAGGTCGCCGGAGTGGAACCAGCCGTCGCGGAACGCCTCGGCGCTCTCCTCCGGCTTGTCCCAGTAGCCGCTGCACAGCTGGGGCGAGCGGTAGACGACCTCCCCCGCCGTGCCGTCGGGCACGTCCTTGCCGTCCTCGTCGACGACCTTGGCCTCGACGAACAGGACGGGCCGGCCGCAGGAGTCCATCCTTCCCTCGTGCTCGTCCGGTCCCAGGACGGTGGCGAGGGGGCCGATCTCGCTCTGGCCGAAGCAGTTGTAGAACGCGAGGTCCGGCAGCCGGTCGCGGAGCCGTTCCAGCACGGGGACGGGCATGATCGACGCGCCGTAGTAGGCCTTGCGCAGTCCGCCGAGGTCACGGACCGCGAAGTCCGGATGGTTGGCGAGGCCGATCCACACCGTGGGCGGGGCGAAGAGGCTGTCGGCCCGGCCCGACTCGACGAGGTCGAAGATCCGCGCGGCGTCCGGGGCGTCGAGGATCGTGTTCTCGGCGCCGACCGCGAGGTAGGGCAGCAGGAACACGTGCATCTGCGCCGAGTGGTAGAGCGGCAGCGCGTGCACCGGCCGGTCACCGGCGCGCAGATCGAGGGCGGTGACGGCGCTGACGTACTCGTGGACGAGGGCGCCGTGCGTCATCATCGCGCCCTTGGGGAGCGCGGTGGTGCCCGAGGTGTACAGCAGCTGGACCAGGTCGTCCGCGGCCGGTTCGTGCGCGGCGGCGAAGGGGCGCGGCGAGGCGAGCTCGGCCAGCAGGGAGTCCCCGGCGTCGCGCAGCGGCCGTACCGTGTAGCCCTGCGGGACCCGGCCGGCGAGGTCCGGGTCGGTGAGGACCAGCGAGCTGCCCGACTGGCGCAGGATGTAGGCGAGGTCCTCACCGGTGAGGTTCTGATTGACCGGCACATGGACGAGCCCGGCCCGCGCGCAGGCGAGATAGGCGATCAGATACGCGTCGGAGTTGTGGGCGTAGGAGGCCACCCGGTCCCCCGGGCGCAGTCCGTGGCCGTCCATGAGGACGGCGGCGGCCGTGCCGACCGCCTCGTCGAGTGCGCGGTAGGTCCAGACCCGGTCGGCGTACCGCAGGGCGGTGCGCTCGGGGCCGCGCCGTGCGCTGCGGGTCAGGACGCCGTCCACTGTGCTGCTGCGTACACCGGTCATGGCGTGATCCTGTGCGGCCGGAAGGCGGCGGTCAAGGGTCCGGGGGCCGTCCGCGCTGTTGACACGGTGCGGGGGTGCTGGCTGAGTTGCCCCTGACGTCTCGAACTCCCAAGTAACCGTCGTGCGCACCCGCAGAGTTGGGAGGACCGTTGCCGCTCCGGAACCGTCTGAGGATTCTCGCCCTGTCCGGTCTCGCCCTGTTCACCGTGTCGGCATCCCTGCCGCCGGCGTCGGCGACCGCTCCCCGTACCCACCATCCGTCCGGTGGCGGGCTGTCCGCGGTCATCCGCTACACCGAGTACGGCATTCCTCACATCGTGGCCAGGGACTACGCGGACCTGGGCTTCGGCAACGGCTGGGCGCAGGCCGCCGACCAGGTGTGCACGCTCGCCGACGGCTTCGTCACGCTGCGCGGGGAGCGGTCGCGGTACTTCGGGCCCGACGCGGCTCCCGACGGCTCGCTGTCGTCCGCGACGCAGAACCTCTCCAGCGATCTGTACTTCCGCGGGGTGCGCGACAGCCGCACGGTGGAGAAGCTGCTGAAGGTGCCGGCACCGGCGGGCCCGAGCCGTGCGGTCAAGGAGCTCCAGCGCGGCTGGGCGGCCGGTTACAACGCCTGGCTGGCGCAGAACCGGATCACCGATCCGGCCTGCCGGGGCGCGCGCTGGGTGCGCCCGGTGACCGCGCTGGATGTCGCGGAGCGCGCCTTCGCGCTCTCCGTGCTCGGCGGTCAGGGGCGCGGGATCGACGGCATCACGGCCGCGCGGCCGCCCGGCGCCGCACCCGGGACCCCGTCCCCGTCCCCCTCGCCGGGCGACGCGGCGGACGCGGCGGCCCGGCTGCTGTCGACGCAGAACGCGGACATGGGTTCCAACGCCGTTGCGTTCCGGGGCAGTACGACGGCGAACGGGCGCGGGCTGCTGCTGGGCAACCCGCACTATCCCTGGCAGGGCGGGCGCCGGTTCTGGCAGTCGCAGCAGACCATCCCTGGGAAGCTCGACGTGGCGGGCGGTTCGCTGCTGGGATCCGCGACCATGTCGATCGGGCACAACGCCCACGTCGCGTGGAGCCACACCGTCGCCACCGGGGTCACCCTGAATCTGCATCAGCTGACGCTCGATCCGGCCGATCCGACGGTGTATCTGGTGGACGGCCGGGCACACCGGATGGCCGGACGCACGGTCTCCGTCGCGGTCGAGGGCGGCCGGAAGGTGACCCGCACCCAGTGGTGGACCCGCTACGGACCGGTCGTCACCTCGCTCGGCGCGGGCCTGCCGCTGCCGTGGACGCGGACGGCGGCGTACGCGCTGAACGATCCGAACGCCGTCAATCTGCGCTCGGGCGACACCGCGCTCGGCTTCGGCCGGGCGCGCGACACGGCCGGGATCAAGGAGGCTCTGCGCCGCACACAGGGCCTGCCGTGGGTGAACACGGTCGCGGCGGACTCGGCCGGGCACACCTTCTTCTCCCAGTCGCAGGTGCTGCCGGGGATCACCAACGACCTCGCCGCCCGGTGTTCCACCCCGCTGGGGCGGGCGACGTTCGCCGCGTCCGGTCTCGCGGTGCTGGACGGTTCGCGCGGCGACTGCGCGCCCGTGTCGGACCGGGACGCCGTACAGCCCGGGATCCTCGGCCCGGGGCGGATGCCGACCCTGGAGAACGCGCCGTACGTGGAGAACTCCAACGACAGCGCCTGGCTGACGAACGCCCGGGCGCCGCTGACCGGGTACGGACGGATCTTCGGCACCGTCGGCACACCGCGCTCCCTGCGGACCCGGGGCGCGGTCGAGGACGTGTCCGCGATGGCGGACCGCGGCCGGCTGACCGTGGCGGACCTCCAGCGCCGGCAGTTGGCGAACCGGGCACCTGCGGGTGACCTGGCCGCCGGCGCCCTGTCACGCGCCTGCGCGGCGCTGCCCGGGGGCACGGCGGCCGGGAGCGACGGCACGGCGGTCGATGTGTCGGCCGCGTGCGGGGTGCTGCGCCGCTGGGACCGGACGGTCGGCGCCGGGAGCCGGGGGGCGCTGCTCTTCGACCGGTTCTGGCGCCGGGCGGTGGCGGTCCCGGCAGCGGAGCTGTGGAAGGTGCCCTTCTCCCCCGCCGACCCGGTCCGCACGCCGAACACGCTCAACGCCTCGTCCCCGGCGGTCCTCGCGGCGCTCGCGGACGCGGTGGCCGAACTGCGGGGCGCCGGGATCGCGCTGGACGCGCCGCTGGGCGAGCACCAGTGGGTGCGGCGGGGTTCGCGGCGCATTCCGCTCGGCGGCGGCACGGAGGCGCTGGGCGTCTGGAACAAGACCGAAGGTGTCTGGGACGCGGCGGCCGGCGGCTACACGGAGGTGTCGACCGGCTCCAGCTACATCCAGGCGGTCGGCTGGGACGGCGGTCCCTGCCCGGTGGCGCGCACGCTGCTCACGTACGGGCAGTCGTCGGATCCGGCCTCGCCGCACTCCAGCGACCAGACCCTGCTGTACGCGGAGGGGCGCTGGGTGACGTCCCGGTTCTGCGAGAAGGACATCCTGCGCTCGCCCGCGCTGCGGGTGGTGCGGGTGCACGAGCGCCGGTAGGTGCCCCGGCCCGTCCGGCCCCCGGCCCCCGGCCCCCGGTCGGGGGCCGGGGGCCGGGGGTCAGCCGTGTCCCTCCCAGTACGGCTCGCGCAGCCGGCGCTTGTAGAGCTTGCCGTTGGGGTCGCGGGGCATCGTCGTGATGAAGCCGAGGGTTCTGGGCCGCTTGTACCCGGCGAGGAGTCCTGCGCAGTGGCGCAGGATCTCGTCGGCGAGCGCGTCGCCCGCCTCGTGTCCTTCGGCGGGTTCGACGACGGCCCGCACCTCCTCGCCCCAGTCGGCGTGCGGAATGCCGAAGACGGCGGCGTCGGCGACCGCGGGATGGGTGAGGAGGGCGCCCTCGATCTCGGCCGGGTAGATGTTGACCCCGCCGGAGATGATCATGTCGATCTTGCGGTCGCGGAGGAAGAGATAGCCGTCCTCGTCGAGGATGCCGAGGTCGCCGACGGTGAAGAAGCCGCCGATGCGGTTCTTCCTCGTCTTGCCCTCGTCCTTGTGGTAGCTGAAGCCGCCGGTGCTCATCTTCATGTAGACGGTGCCGAGTTCACCGGGTCCGAGGCGGTTGCCGTCGTCGTCGAAGACCGCGAGCTCGCTGATCGGCCAGGCCTTGCCGACGGTCCCGGGCTTCCTCAGCCAGTCGTCGGCGGTGGCGAAGGCGCCGCCGCCCTCGCTGGCCGCGTAGTACTCCTCGACGCAGCCGCCCCACCAGTCGATCATGGCCCGCTTGATGTGGTCGGGGCAGGGGGCGGCGCCGTGGATGGCGTGGCGCATCGAGCCGACGTCGTACCGCTGCCGCACCTCCTCGGGGAGGGCAAGCAGGCGGTGGAACTGGGTGGGGACCATGTGGGTGTGGGTGCAGCGGTGGGTGTCGATCGCCCGCAGCATTTCCTCGGGCGACCACTTGTCCATCAGGACGAGGGGGTGGCCGATGTGCAGGGCGGCGCCCGCGAACTGCAGTACGGCGGTGTGGTAGAGCGGGGAGCAGACCAGATGGATGTTGCCGTCGAAGGGTTTGATGCCGAAGATCCCGAGGAAGCCGCCGAGGTGGCTCTCCTCGGGCAGCTTTCCGGACAGGGCCCGGCGGATGCCGCGCGGCCGTCCGGTGGTGCCGGAGGTGTAGTTCATGACCCAGCCCAGCGTGCGTCCCTCCGGGGGCGAGACCGGCCGGTTGTCCAGCAGTTCGGCGTACGGGCGGAAGCCGTCGACCGTGCCGACGCCGTAGCGATGGCTCGCGGACAGCTTCGCCTCGTCGGCGGCCGCGGTCGCGGCCTCCGTGAAGCGTTCGTGGGCGATCAGGACCTTGGCGCCGGAGTCGGCGACGATCCAGGCGATCTCCGGCCCGACGAGGTGGTGGTTGACGGGGACGAGGTAGAAGCCGGCCTGGGAGGCGGCCAGGTAGGCGGTCAGGAACTCGACACCGTTGGGCAGCACCACGGCGAAGGCGTCGCCCTCCTCCAGTCCGGCGGCGCGCAGCCCGTGGACCATGCGGTTGGCCTCGGCGTGCAGCCGTCCGGCCGTCCAGCTCTCGCCGTCGGGCGCGACCAGGACCGGGCGGTCGGGGTCGGCGGTGGCCTGGGCCCAGAATCCGTTGGGCGGCTGATTCATGAGGCGCTCCGTCCGGCGATGCGATTGATCCGGTCCACGGCCCGTTCGAAGCCGCGGGTCAGGTCGTCGAAGACGGCCTGCACGCTGCGTTCGGTGTTCATCCGCCCGACGATCTGGCCGACTGGGGTGCCCAGCAGCGCGTCCGTCCCATACTTCTGGATACGGGAGACGGCCTCGGCGACCAGCAGTCCCTGGAGGGGCATGGGCAGGGTGCCGGGTCCGTCCGGGTCGTCCCAGGCGTCCGTCCACGCGGTACGCAGCTGGCGGGCGGGTTTGCCGGTGAGGGCGCGCGAGCGGACGGTGTCGCCGGAGCCCGCCGCGAGGAGTTTCGCGGTCAGGGCGGGCGAGTGCAGGTCGGCCTCCTCGGTGGTGAGCCAGAGGGAGCCGAGCCAGACGCCCTGGGCGCCGAGCGCGAGACCTGCGGCGATCTGTTCGCCGCTGCCGATCCCGCCGGCCGCGAGGACCGGCAGCGGCCCCACGGCGTCGACCACGTCCGGGACCAGGACCATGGACGCGATCTCGCCGGTGTGACCGCCCGCCTCGTACCCCTGGGCGACGACGATGTCGATGCCGGCGTCCGCGTGGTGGCGGGCGTGCCGGGCGCTTCCGGCGAGCGCCGCGACCAGGACGCCGCGGTCGTGGGCGCGGGCGACGACGTCGGCGGGCGGGGAGCCCAGCGCGTTGGCCAGGAGCCCGATCGGGTAGTCGAACGCCACGTCGAGCTGGTTGCGCGCGACTTCCTCCATCCAGCCCGTGATGCGCCAGCCCGATGCCTCGCCCTCGGCGAGTTCGGGGACGCCGTGCCCGGCCAGGGTCTTGCGGACGAACTCCCGGTGGCCGGCCGGGATCATCGCCTCGACGTCGGCCTCGCTCACGCCCTCCACCTTCCTGGCGGGCATGACGACGTCGAGGCCGTAGGGCTTGCCGTCCGTGTGCTCCTGCATCCAGTCGAGGTCGCGCGCAAGGTCCTCGGGGGCGGTGTAGCGGACCGCGCCGAGCACGCCGAAACCTCCGGCCCGGGTGATGGCCGCGGCCACCGCCGGGAACGGCGTGAAGCCGAAGATGGCGTGCTCGATGCCCAGTTGTTGGCTCAGCTCCGTCTCCATGGGCGGCAGGATGCCGCAGTCCGGTGGACGAGGGAAGAGATTTTCTGATGCTGCGTCAGATTCTTTGTGGCCCAGGGCCCTACGGGACGGCGGGCGCTGACAGTACCCTCTGCTCGGCAGGAAGTTTCACTCTCGGAAGAGATTTCGAAAGTTACTTTCAGGCGCATGGTTCAAGGCGCTTGGTTCCAGGCATGGAAAGGGGTTCCGGATGACCGAGGACACGTCGGGCGGGGGCATCAGCCGGCGGAGGCTGGGCGGTGGGATGCTGGCCCTGGGCGGAGCACTCGCCCTGGCGCCGGTTCCGTTCGCGGAGGCGGCGGCTGCCACGGAGTCGGGGGCGGGGTCGTCGGAGATGAGCGCAGGGACCGCGGCGGGGACGCCGGCGGGGCACGGCAGGCCGACGCTGCGGCGGGGCTCCGCCGCGCGGGCGGGGCTGCTCCAGGAGCCGCTCGACCAGCTGGTCGAGGAGGCGGAGCGCTACCTCGCCGACTCCCCGAAGCACCCGTGGTACGCGGGCGCCGTGCTGCTCGCGGGGCGCGGCGGGACAGTGGCGCTGCACCGGCCCATCGGCAAGGCGGTGCGCTATGCGGCGTACGACGAGAAGACCGACACCGGTGTGGAGTTCCCGGCGGACGAACAGATCCCCATGGCCGAGGACACGGTCTTCGACCTGGCATCGGTCTCCAAGCTGTTCACCTCGCTCCTGGCCGTGCAGCAGATCGAGCGCGGCGCGCTGGAGCTGGAGGCGACCGTGGCCTCCTACCTTCCGGAGTTCGCCGGTGGCGGCAAGCAGGACGTCACGATCCGTCAGCTGCTCACGCACACCTCGGGCTTCCGTGCCTGGATCCCGCTCTACGACGCGCCGACCCGCGAAGGGAAGCTGCGGCTCATCTGGAACGAGGTGCCCGCGAACCCGCCCGGCACGGTCTACCTCTACTCCGACCTCAACCTGATCTCGCTCCAGCTGGTCCTGGAGAAGCTCACCGGCCGCACCCTGGACGTGCTGCTGCGCGAACGGATCACCGATCCGCTCGGAATGCGGCGCACCCGGTACAACCCGCCCGCCTCCTGGAAGCCGAAGATCGCCGCGACCGAGGACGCCCGGCTCCCCTGGTCCGGCCTTGACCGGGGGCTGGTCTGGGGCGAGGTGCACGACGAGAACGCGTTCAGCCTGGACGGGGTCGCCGGACACGCCGGGGTGTTCTCCTGCGCCTGGGACCTGGCGATCCTCGCCCGCACCCTGCTCAACGGCGGGGTCTACGGCCGCGCGCGGATCCTCTCGGCCGCGTCGGTGGACCTGCTGTTCACCGACTTCAACACCGCGTTCCCCGGGGACGCGCACGGCCTCGGCTTCGAGCTCTACCAGCACTGGTACATGGGGGCGATGGCCACGCCCGGCACGGCCGGCCACACCGGCTTCACCGGCACCAGCCTGGTCCTGGACCCGGGCACCGACTCGTTCCTGATCGTGCTGGGCAACTCCGTCCACCCGGTGCGCAACTGGCGTTCCGGCAGCGCCCCGCGTGTGGCGACCGCCAACCAGATGGCGCGCGCGGTCGCGGTCCCGCCGGCCCGCGGCCGTACGGCATGGTTCTCCGGTATGGCCGGCGCGACCACGGCCACGCTGACACTCCCGCCGCTCACCCCGGCCTCCTCGCGCGGCCGGCTGAGCTGCGCGCTGTGGTGGGACACCGAACCCGCGTCGGACTTCCTCTTCCTGGAGGCCTCGACGGACGCCGGGGCCAGCTGGCAGCCGGTCCCCTTCACCACCGTGCCGACCCCGCAGAAGCACCGTCCGCAGCCCGAGGCACACCCGGCGGGCTCGCTCTCCGGCTGGTCGGGCCGGGTCTGGCACCGCCTGGACGCGGACCTCGCGCAGTGGCACGGCACCGAGACCGTGCTGCGGTGGCGCTACACGACGGACCAGTTGTACGTGGGCCGCGGGGTGTACGTGGACGCCGTCCGGGTCGAGGACGGCGGCCGTACGGTCTTCGACGAGAGCCGGCCCGGTGACGCCCGGCGCATCACGGCCGACGGCTGGGCCGCGTCGGCGAACTGACCGTCCCCGCGCGGGACCGGGTTCCGGCCGGGCCGACCGCCCGGCCGGAACGCGCGCGTCCCCGTCTCCCCGATGGGTAGGATCACGCCGCACGCCGAGCGGGCGGTCCCAGCCGCGCCGCGTACGGCACGGACCGAACCATCGAGGGCGCACGGCATGAGTACATACGGCAACGGCCCCTACGGGCCGCCCGGCGGGCCCGGCCCCGGACGGCCGGGCCCGGGCCCCCAGCCCTACCCCGGGCCCGGCCCGTACCCCTATCCGTATCCCCGCGGGCCGGGTGGTCCGGGCAGTCCCGGCGGGTACGGGCCCTACCCGCCGGCCGGGCCCGTACCGCCGCAGGGCCCATACCCGCCGGGGCCGTACGGCCCGCAGCCGCCGGCGCCGCGCCCGCCCCGGCCGCCGCTGTCGCGCGCACAGCGGATCCTCAAGTGCGTCTACAACCCGTTCTACGCCGCCCAGCGCGCCTTCCGCCCCTCGCGCCCGGACGTCGTCGAGGACCTGACGGTCCGCAAGATCCAGCGGTGGCGGACCGGGCTCGGCATCGTCGCCTGGCTCGTCCTGGTCATGTCGTACAAGCCGGTCGACAGCGCCGAGGGCGTCGGGGCGGTGGCGGACGACAAGTTCGGCGACAGCTGGATCAGCACGCTCGTCCTGGTGTGCGCCTTCCCGTTCGTGATCGCCGCGTTCGCGTGCGCCGCGCGGGGCGGTCTGCGCGGGCTCTACCTGCGGAGGTCCCTCAAGTCCTTCGGGGCGGTGGCGGCGCTGATGGGGTCGATGGCCACGTTCCCCCTCGCCATGGCGCCCGACGCGGCGACCACCGCCTTCCGCGACGCCATCGGGGTCCCTGGCAAGGTCGTGATCATCACCCTCTGCACCTGGTCGGTGGGCTTCGCGCTGTACGGGATCGGGCTCTGCCTCACGCATGTCTTCCGCACGGCCGACATCCACGAGGTGCTGCCGCCGGTCCTCGCGACCTTGCTGGTGTGGGTGATGGCGGCCCTCGCCGTGTTCAACAACGAGAACGCGGAGGTTCCCGCCCTGGCCCGGATCGCGTTCCTGCTCGGCGGGCCGGTGTCGGTGACGGTGCTGTCGTGCTGGGAGCTGTACCGGCTGGGCAAGTACCACGACCTGAGCGTGCGGCAGGCGCTGGGCCGCTAGCGGCTGCTCGGCGGACCTCGCGCGCCCTCGGCCACCGCACGTACCACGGCACCCCGCGGCCGCCACCGGCCCGCACGTCCAGATGCAGCCCCGCGGACAACGCCTCAGCTGTGCGCGAAGGCGTCGTCCGAGGCCGCGGCCGCCGCTTCCGTCGCGGGGGCGGCGGCGGTCGACTCCCGTACCACCAGACGGGGCCTGATCAGGAGCGAGCGGCCGGCGACCGGGGCCGAGTCGATCCGGGCGCGCAGATGCTGGAACGTCTCCGCGGCCATCTCCGGGAGCGGCTGGCGCACGGTCGTCAGCGGCGGCTCGAAGAGGTCGGCGAGCAGGATGTCGTCGAAGCCGACCACGGAGATGTCCTGCCCGGCCGTGCGGCCGGCGTCCTTCGCGCCCCGGCAGATGCCGATCGCGCACATGTCGTTGATGGCGACGAACGCGGTGGGCGGGCGCGGTCCGGCGAGCAGTTCGCGGGCGGCCCTGCGGCCGAGCTCCGCGGCGTCCTTGTCGCCGAACTCCGCGGTGTCGGCGCCGGGCCAGACGATCGCGTCGGCCGGGTCGAGGCCCGCCGACTCCAGGGCGGCCCGGAAGCCGCGCAGCCGCTCGCGGCGGTTGACACTGTTCACCGAGCCGGAGACGAACGCGAGGCGCCGGTGGCCCAGTTCGAGCAGATGGCGGGTGGCCAGCTCGGCGCCCATCGCGTTGTCGACGCTGATGGAGGCCAGCGACGACGGGTCACCGGCCTGGGCGGTGCGGTCGAAGGCGACCATCTTCAGTCCGCGGGCCAGCAGCGGCGCCACATGGTCGAGCGAGGGCAGCGAGGAGCAGAGCACCACCCCGCTCACCCCGTCGGCGAGCAGCTCCTCGCCGTACTTGAGCTCACGGGCGGGATCGCGCTCGCTGTTGCAGAGCAGTACGTGATAGCCCTCGGCCAGCGCGATGGCCTCCAGCTCCCGGGCGAGCGCCCCCCAGAAGGGGTTGGCGACGGACGGCACGATCAGGCCGATGACCTTGATCCTGCCGGTGCGCAGCATGCGCGCGGCGCGGTTGGGCCGGTAGCTGAGCTGTTCGATCACCTGCTCCACGCGGGCCAGGGTGGCCGCCTGCATGCGGTCCGTACGCCCGTTGAGGACGTTCGACACGGTGCTCGCGGAGACCCCCGCAGCCTCCGCGACCTGATGGATCGTTACCCCGCTCATGCCACCTCCGGTTCGGAACGTGTTCAGCCAGACTAGTGTACCGATTTACTGAACTCTCTTCACCGTTACACCGGTTAACTTCCCCGAAAATTGTTGTGCATCAGCTGTTGACGTCTCTCTCAGGGCGTTCCTAGCATCAGTGCATCGATTTACCAGCGCTTCCCGGCCATGATCTGGGTTGCCATCGCTGGATCGATCCACTGCCTCCACCTCAAAAGGGGTGCCCAATGGAACTCAAACGACGGTCGCTGCTCGCGGCCATCGGTGCCGGGACGGCCGCTGCCGCACTCGGCGGCTGCGGGACCGGCTCCACGGCCGCAGGCTCCGCCGACGGTCCCGCCGAGGGCGAGATCACGCTGCTCACCCCGATCTACGAAGGCGCCGACGGCAAGACGCTGCTGGAGAAGGAACTCCTCGTCGGCTTCCGGAAGAAGTATCCGGACGTCAAGGTGAACGTCGACTACACCACGTACGCCCAGCTCAACGAGAAGATCACCACGGGTCTCGCCGGCGGCCTGCTGCCGGACGTGCTGATGATGGGGGTCGGCTGGATCCCGCCGTTCGCGGCCAAGAAGGCCATCGCCCCGCTCCCGGAGTCGTTCGCCACCGCGCACGACTACGAGAAGCGGGTGCTGGAGCCCTCGCGCTACGACGGCAGGCTGTACGCGCTGCCCGTGGTCCTCGACACCCGCATCGTCGTCTACCGCAAGGACCACTTCGCCGAGGCGGGCATCAAGAAGACCCCGGCCGACTGGGCGGAGCTGCGGGCCGTGGCGAAGCAGCTGACGAGGGACGGGCGGATCGGCTTCGACCCGTTCTCCATCGATCTGCGCCAGTGCTGGGAGACGTTCCTCTTCGCCAACGGCGGCCAGCTCTTCAGCGCGGACGGCAGGAAGGTGCTGTTCACCGACAGCCGGGGCGTCGAGGCCCTGCAGTTCTTCAAGGACCTGATCAAGGACGGCTCGGCCGACTACGCGAAGAAGACGGACGCCGGCGCCCCCTCCAACGTCCAGACCGGCAAGGCGTCGATGATGATGACGACCAGCGCCCTGTGGAACCAGGTCCGCGACCAGACGCCGGATCTGATGAAGGACGACACGCTCGGCGCGTTCGTACTGGCCAACCGCCGGCCGGCGATGCTCCAGGGCGGCACGCTCGTCACGCAGTCGGCGAGTTCCAAGCACCCCGCGGCGGCCCGCGCACTGGTGGAGTACCTCGCGACCCCCGAATCGATCCTGGGCGCCGCCAAGCAGCGCGGTTCGGTGCCGGGGCTCAAGGACCTCAACGACACCGGCTACGTGAAGGAGAACAAGTTCGTCGACCTCTCCCTGCGGAGCATGGGCGACGCCTGCTCGGAGGGGGGCACCGCCGCCTGGATGGAGATCCGCGAGAAGATCAAGCCGACGCTGGAGCCCGCGATCGTGGGCGGACAGTCCGCGAAGGACGCCATCGCGGAACTCGGCCGGCTCGCCGAGGCCGCCATCGGCCGGATGTGAGGCGTCGTCGTGGGAGCTGTATCCGTACTGAAGACGCGGCCCGCGCGGCCGCCTTCCCCGCCTGAGAGCACCGCACCGGTGACGCGGCGCTCCCGCCGCACACCGACGGGTCCCGGGCGCCGCAGGCAGCGGGCCGGCATGCTGATGGTGGCGCCCGCCCTGCTGCACGCCTCGCTCTGGATCGGTCTGCCGGTCGTCGCCTCGGTGGCCCTGGCCTTCACCAGGTACGACGTGCTGACCCCGCCGCAGTTCGTGGGGCTCGACAACTTCCGGGACATGCTGGACGACGCGGTGTTCCGCAAGTCCATCGTGAACACCGTCGTCTACACGTTCTTCACCGTGCCGTTCGGCATGATGCTGGGTCTGCTGATGGCGCTGGCCCTGCACACCGGCCTGAAGGCACGGGGCATCTTCCGCACCGCGATCTTCCTGCCGCAGGTCACCGCGACGGTCGCGATCGCACTGGTCTGGCTGTGGATCTACAACCCGGGCAACGGGCTGCTCAACACCCTGCTGTCCTTCGTCGGCATCGACGGCCCGGCCTGGCTGTCGTCCACCTCCTGGGCGATGCCCTCGGTGATCCTGGTCGGCATCTGGCAGGGCATCGGCATGAAGATGCTCATCTACCTGGCCGCGCTGCAGTCCCTGCCGAAGGAGCTGTACGAGGCGGCCTCGGTGGACGGCGCCTCCAAGGTGCGGCAGTTCTTCTCGATCACCCTGCCGCTGCTGAAGCCCGCGACGTTCTTCGTGCTCATCACCTCGATGATCAGCGCGTTCCAGTCGTTCGACCAGATCTACATCCTCACCGACGGCGGACCCGCCAACAGCACCACGATGATGACGTATGAGATCTACAAGTCCGCCTTCCGGGAGTTCCGCGTCGGCTACGCCTGCGCCCAGTCCCTGGTGCTGTTCGTCCTGCTGATGGGCTTCACCCTGGTCAACCGGCGGATCATGGGAGGCACCCGTGGCCACAACTGAGCTGCACAAGCCGCAGGCCGCGCACACGCCCCGCCCCGGGACGCGGCGCAGGCCGCTCCCCGTGGGCAGGATCGCGCTCTACCTCACGCTGTCGGTCATCTCGCTGCTGATGGTGGTGCCGTTCGTCTGGATGGTGCTGACCTCGCTCAAGACGCCGGTGGAGATCGCGTCGCAGGACGCCGGACTGCTCCCGGAGCACTGGGAGTTCGGCAACTACATCGACGCGCTGAAGGCCGCGCCCTTCGCCACGTACGCCCGCAACAGCTTCATCATCGCCTTCAGCCACACCCTGATCAACGTGCTGGTGGCGTCGATGGCCGGGTACGCGCTGGCCCGGATCAGGTTCCGGGGCAGCGAGGTCATCTTCTATCTGTTCATCGCCGCGCTGATGATCCCGACGTACACCAAGGTGCTGCCGGAGTTCCTGATCGTCCGCTTCATGCCGCTGGCCGGCGGGAACGACCTCTTCGGCCAGGGCGGCAGCGGCTGGCTGGACTCCTGGTGGGCGCTCATCGTGCCCGGCGCGGTCACCCCGTTCGCCGTCTTCCTCTTCCGGCAGTTCTATCTGGACCTCCCGGTCGAGCTGGAGGAGGCGGCCCGGCTCGACGGCCTGGGCGAGTTCCGCATCTACGCCCGCATCATGACGCCGCAGGTCAAGCCCGCGCTCACCACGGTGGCGCTGCTGACCTTCGAGTCGTCGTGGAACAACTTCCTGTGGCCGCTGCTGGTGACCCGGACGGACAGCCTGCGGGTCATCCAGGTGGGTCTGTCCGTCTTCAAGACGGAGAACGGCACCCAGTGGCACTTCCTGATGGCGGGCACCACGCTCGCCACCCTGCCCATGGTCGTGCTCTTCCTCATCGGCCAGCGCTACTTCGTGCAGGGCTTCGCAACCGCCGGTCTCAAGTGACCGGTCCCGGCCGCCCTTTGCGACCGGATACCGAAAGGGTTACCCCCCATGTCTGCTGATCTCAACGGCTCCCGCGCCCTGGTGACGGGAGCGGGCCACGGCATCGGCCGCGCCATCGCCGTCGCCCTGGCCGAGGCCGGCGCCGATGTCGCCGTCCACTACCACTCCTCGGCCGACGAGGCCGCGCGGACGGTCTCCGCGATCGAGGCGCTGGGCCGGCGGGCCAAGGCGTTCCGCGCCGATGTGACGGTGACGGCCGAGGTCGACCGCTGTGTCGAGGAGGCCACCGGGTTCCTCGGCGGGCTGGACGTGCTCGTCTGCAACGCGGGCCATCTGATCGGCCGGACGACGATCGCCGAGATGTCCGACGAGCACTTCGCTCAGGTCATCGACACCAACCTGACCTCGACGTTCCGTACGGTGCGGGCCGCGCTGCCGCATCTGAAGGAGTCCCCCGCCGGGCGCGTCGTCACGATGTCGTCGCTGGCCGCGCACAACGGCGGCGGCCCCGGCTCGGTCGCCTACGCGGCCGCCAAGGCGGGCATCCGGGGCTTCACCAAGGGTCTGGCCAAGGAGCTCGGCGGCAGCGGCATCACGGTGAACACCGTCGCCCCCGGCTTCATCAAGGGCACCGCCTTCCACGACACGTTCACCGCGCCCGAGGCGCAGCAGGCGATGGAAGCGGGCATCCCGGTGGGCCGGGCCGGCACCCCCGAGGACGTCGCCGCCGCCGTCGTCCACCTGGCATCGCCCGCCTCCGGTTTCCTCACCGCCACCACGGTGGACATCGACGGTGGCGTATGGCCGCGCTGAGGCGGATCGCCCGGGAGCGCGGCGGCTGGTGGCACGCCTACGTCTGCCCGGCGCACGGGGTGGAGCTGGATCACGGCGATGTGCTCGGCGGGGTGTTCCCCGAGGGCGGTGCGCGGTGTGCGTACGGCTGCCGGGTGGACGACGAGGCGGTGCGCGGCGCCTGGCTGGTGCTGTCGCACCAGGCGTGGGCGCGGCATCTGCGGGTGCTCGCCCACCGGGGCGAGCGGGCCGAGGCGGTGGCGCGGCTCGTCGAGTACACCGCGCTGTACGAGGAGCTGGCCACCGCACGGCACGGTGAGGCGCAGAGCTGGATGCTGCGGGGCCGGCTCTTCCACCAGGCGCTGACCGACGCGATCTGGGCGGTGAACATCGGGCACACCGTCCTGACGCTGGCCGAGCGCGGTACGGACGGTCTCGCCGGGGTGCTCCCCCTGCTGGACGCGCTGGAGGGGGCCGCGCTGGACGCCCGCGCCGTGCTGGTGGGCAAGGGGCAGCTGGCCTCGAACTACACCGCGTGGCTCAACGCCGCGGGCGCCGCCTGCGGGCGGGCCGGCGCGGTGGTGCGCGGGCAGGAGTGGGACGGCCGCAAGGAGTGGCTGGAGGGCGACAGCGGGCTGTACGCGCATCTGCGGGTCGCGGTCGCCGACGACGGCTGGGAGTGGGAGGGCAGTACCTACTACCACGGCTTCGTGCTGCGGGCCGCGCTGCTGGCGCTGCGGGGCACCGATCCGGCGGCCCTGCCCGCCGATGTGGTGGGGGTGCTGGCCGGGATGACGGACGTGCTGGCGGCGATCGCCACTCCGGGCGGCATTCTGCCCGCGCTGCACGACGGCCCGTACCTGCGCGCCCCGCTCGCCTTGGAATGGCTCGAACTGGCGGCGCTGGCACAGCAGTTGGTACCGTCCGCCGCGCTGGACGCGGTCGCCGCGCGGGCCCGCGCCGAGCTGGGCGGGGCCGACGACGGCCTGGACCGGGAGCTGGACGGCTGGTTCACCGGCCCGCCGCTGCCGGAGCGTGCCGCACCCGGTGCGCTCACGCTGTTCACCGAGGCCGGGTACGCGGTGCTGCGGGTCGCGGGCATTCACGCGCTGCTGGACTTCGGGCCGCACGGCGGTTCGCACGGCCACCGCGACAAACTGTCTCTTTATCTCTACGGCGACACCACGCCCTGGCAGCCCGACCCCGGCCAGGTGCCCTACGCCCACGACGGGTTCCGCGATCTGTACGCGTCGACCGAGGCCCATCCGGCGTTCCGGGTGGACGGCGCCGAGCAGGCGGAGTGCACGGGCGCGCTGCTCTCCCGCGACGACCGCTCGGTCACCGCCGAGGTGACCACGGCGTACGAGAGGGTGCGCGGGGTGCGGCGGATCGTGGCGGGCCCTGGATATCTGGTCGACCTGCTGACGGTGACGGCCGATCAGGCGCGGCGCGTCACCGCGCAGTTGCGGCCCGGCACCGCGCTCGACGTACAGGTGCAGGAGGCCGGAGCGGCGCGCACCACCTGGTACGGCGACGAGACCCTGCACGGCTGGCACACCCACCGGGCCGGTGTACCGGTGCGCCCGGTGAGCCGGCCGGGCCCGGGGCCGGCCGACGACCCGCAACGTGTGCGGACCCGGGTGGACTTCACCGCCGACACCGACCGTGTCACCTTCGCCTCGGTCTACCAGGCGGCGTCCGCCGGGCCCGCGGTGACCGATGTACGGCTGGACGGCGAGGGGCTGACGGTCGGCCTGGCCGACGGCAGCACCGCGCGATTCCCGACGGAGGACTGACCCATGCTGCTCTCGGCCACTCCGCCGCCGGGACCCCGTCCCGCGCAGGAACTGCGGCTGTACGAGGAGGCCGCCCGCCACCGCGGGCTCACCCCGCCGCACACGCACCCGCCGGCCAGCATCACCTGGCTCGGCCCCGCCGCCTCCAACCCGGCGCTCGCCCACCGGGTCGGCGGCGGCCCGGCCCATCTGGCGGAGAGCATCCGCTGGATCGAGGCCGCGGTGCGGCTGCCGCACTGGGGCAGGGCCCATATGCCGGACCACGATCTGGACGCCGGCTGGCTACTGCACCACCTCTCGCTCGCCTACCGGTGGATCGGCGACGCCCTGCCGGACGAGGTCCGGGCACTGCTGCGGTACAAACTGCTGCTCCAGGGGCGGCGGATGTACGAGTTCGCGGTGGAGAGCGAGGGCCGCTGGTGGTCGTCGTCCTACTGGCAGAACCACAACTGGATCTGTTACGCGGGCCTGGCGACGGCCGGGTACGTGCTGGGAAAGCAGGAGTGGACCGAGCGCGCCAAGGACAACCTCGGGACCGTCCTCGATCTGATGCCGGAGGACGGCTCGCACGCCGAGGGCGTCGTCTACTGGCGCTACGGCGTGCCGTTCCTCGCCATCCATCTGGACCTCCTGAAGGAGGCGGAGGGCGTCGACTGGTGGGACCGGGGCGGCTTCATGTCCCGCACCTTCCGCTACCGGCTCCACCAGACCGCGCCGGGCTTCGCGTTCAACGTCGACCACGGCGACTGCCACGACCGGCGCAGCGGTCACAGCGCGGGGCTCTACTACCGGCTCGCCGCCCAGTACGCGATTCCCGAGGCCCAGTGGATGGGCGATCTGGCATCGGGCGAACTGCTGTGGCAGGAGGCGGCCGAGAGCGGGGTGCGGCCGGGCATCCTGCCCGAGGCCTATCTCGAATACCTCTGGTACGACCCGTCCGTGCCGGCCGCCCGGCCCACCGAGACCCGGGCGTTCTTCCCGGACCTCGGGCTGCTGGCCGCCCGCACCGGCTGGGACGAAGACGCCACACTGGTCTCCTTCAAGGCCAGTCCCGGCGGGGGCCACCGGGCGTGGGAGACCGCGGAGAAGCACCGGGTGGAGAAGGGCTGGGACACCCTCAACCAGGGCCACCACCACCCCGACTCCGGTGCGTTCGTGCTGGTCTCCCAGGGGGCGTTCCTCGCGGTGGACGAGGGCTACAGCAACCGCAAGAAGGCCGCGCACCACAATCTGCTGCTGGTGGACGGGCAGGGGTACGCGGACGAGGACCGGTACCACGTCTACCGGGACATCCCCTTCGAGCGGCAGGCCCGGCAGCGCGATGTGCTCGTCGCCGACGACTGCGGATGGGCGCACTCCACGGCGGAGATCGCCGCGATGTACGACCCCGCGCTCGGGGTGCGGCGGCTGGACCGGACCCTGGTGTTCACCCCGTCGGGGCGGCTCGTCCTGCTGGATCTCGCCGAGGCGGACAGCGCGCGGGAGTGGACGTTCCTGCTGCAGACCGACCGGCCCACCGAGCGGCAGCCGGACGGCAGCCGGCTGATCCGCTCCGGCGCGGCCTCGGCCCGGCTGCGGCAGTTCGCGCCGGCCCGCGCCCGGGTGGCCGGTGAGGTCACCGAGGTGGAGGCCAACCCGACGTCGAGCACCCCGGACCTGCGTCTCACCCGCACCCTGCACACGCTGCGCGCGACCACGGAGCGGGCGTCCGACGGGCTGTTCCTGACCGCGATCGTGCCCGGCACCGACACGGACGCCACCCGCGTCCCGTGCGCGGAGGGCGAGGGCGTGTCGCTCGGGACGGAGACCGTGCTGCTCTCCCCCGTCGCCCGGCGGATCCGTGCCGCCGGGGTCGTCGCCGACGCGGCGGCCGTCCTGCTCACCGAGGGCGGTGACCCGTACGTGGTGGCCGCGACCCGGCTGGAGCTGGACGGGCGGGTGCTCCTCGACGTGACGCAACCGTACACAGGAAAGGCCGGCTGACCCATGCGGGCAACTCTCTCGTCCGGCTGGCCGACGCTCCTGAGGCGGCTGGAGTTCGTGGCCTATCCGGCGGCTGCCGGGGCCGCGTTCGCCCTGCTGTCGCTGGGGGTGGTGACCTGGCTGCCCGCGCTCGCCGCGATGGCCCACGGGCTCCAGCGGTGGCGGGCCGAGGGGGACAGCCGCTGCTTCGTCCACACCGTCACCGCGTTCCCCCGGTACTGGCGCGCCCTGTGGCGGCACGCGCTGCTGTCCACGGCCGCCGGGGGCGTGCTCGCCGCCGACATCGTCCATCTGCTGGGCCGTTCGGAGCCCTGGACCTTTGTGCTGCTCGCCGCCCAGGCGGGCATCGCGGCGGTGCTGGTCATCCACCATGTGGCGCTCGCCGCCGAGGCGGGCCGGGCGCCGGGCGGCACCGTCCGCGACTGGACGCGTGGCGCACTGGTCCTCGGCTTCGGCTCGGCGGCCCGGGGCACGGCCCTGCTCGGCGCGGTGGTCTCCGCCGTGCTCCTCTCCCTCGTCGTCCCGCTGGGGCCCCTGCTGCTCGGCCCCAGCATTCCCGTACTGCTCGCTCTGTCCTTCGCCGATCCCAGGAGGCACACCCCATGAGCCACGCACTGCGTACCGCCCTCGTCGCCGCGCTCGCCGTCGGCGCCCCGCTCGTCCTCCCCCCGCCGTCGGTGGCCGCTCCCGCCGCGACCGCGTACTACGTGGCCCCGTCCGGCAGCGACACCAACTCCGGCACATCGGCCGGCTCGCCGTTCGCCACGATCCAGAAGGCGGTCGATCTGGCCCCGGCCGGTGCCGTGGTGAACCTGGCGGCGGGGACGTACCGGCAGGACGTCGTGACGGTGCGCGCCGGGGTCACGATCACCGGTCCGGCGAACGCCGTGGTGAAGGGGGCCGGTGACGCCCGGATCATTCAGGTGCGGCACGACTCGACGACGCTGAGCGGCTTCACCGTGGACGGGCTGCACGGCTCGTCCGGCGATGTGTCGGACTACCGCCTCAAGCTCATATATGTCATGAGCACGACTCCCGGTAACGGGGTCGGCGGTCTGCGCATCACCGGGATGACGCTGAAGAACGCCGCCGACGAGTGCCTGCGGGTGCGCTATCTGGTGACCGGCGCCGACATCTCGGAGAACACCATCACCGACTGCGGGGTCGCCGACTTCAAGTTCGGCGGCGGCGGCAAGAACGGCGAGGGCATCTACCTCGGCACCGCCCCCGAGCAGCAGGGCGCGAACGGGGCGCCGGACGCGGCCCCCGACATCAGCAGGAACAACCGCATCCACCACAACACGATCGCCACCCGCGGCAACGAGTGCGTGGACGTGAAGGAGAACTCGACCGACAACTACGTCGAGTACAACGACTGCAGTCAACAGAAGGACCCCAGCTCCGGCGGGCTCGACGCGCGCGGCAGCGGCAACATCTTCCGCTACAACACCATCCACGACAACGCGGGGGCCGGCATCCGGCTCGGCGGCGACACGGAGACCGACGGCACCGGCACCGGCGTCTACGGCAACACGATCACCGGGAACGCCGGCGGCGGCATCAAGTTCATGCGCACCCCGCAGGGCCCCGTCTGCGCGAACACCATGAGCGGGAACACCGGCGGCGACGCCGTGGGCACGTACGGCAGTGCGTACGACCCGACCGGGGCGTGCCCCCAGTGACCGGCCGGGGGCCCGCGAGACGCGGGGTACTGACGGCGGCCGCCGGTCTCGCCGCCGTGGCGGTGGCGGCGCCGGACGCGCGGGCCGCCGAAGCCCCGGCCACCGGGCGCCGCTCGCGCTGGACGACGTCCTGGGCAACCGCGCAGACCGCGCCGACCGACACCGACGCGGTGGCGAGCGCCGGGCTGACGAACGGCACCTTCACCGCGCGCGTACGGCTGTCGGCCGGCGGACGGGTACGGCTGCGGTACGGGCACGCCTTCGGGACGGTGCCGGTCCTGATCGGTCCGGTCACCGCGGGCGGCAGGCCCGTGACGTTCGGCGGGCGGCGGCAGGCCTGGCTGGCCGCCGGCGCCTCGCTCACCAGTGACGCGGTCGCCGGACTGCACGCCGCCGAGGCGTCCCTGCTGACCGTGCGGACCGAACTTCCGGGGCCGACCGGCCCGTTGTCCTTCCACCGCAACACCCACGCCTCGCACGACCTCGACGGCGAGCGCACCACGTCGGTGTATCTGCTCACGGGTGTCGAGGTGACGGGCGCGCACGGGCCGGTGATCGCGGTGCTCGGCGACTCCATCGCGGAGGGCGTCGGCACACCGGACGACTCGGACATGCGCTGGCCCGACCGGCTCGCCCGCCGCCTGCCCGGGGCCGCCGTCGCCGATCTGGGGATCAGCGGCAACCGGGTCCTGCTGGACGACGCCCGCTTCGGGCCCGGCGGACAGGCCCGCTTCGACCGCGATGTGCTGTCCCTGCCCGGGCTGCGGACCGTTCTGGTCCACCTCGGGGTCAACGACCTCCAGCAGCCGCCGAGCCAGACCGACCCGGAGCTCGTCCTGGCCGGCTACCGGCAGCTGGTGCTGCGGGCCCGGGACGCCGGACTGCGGGCGGTCGGCGCGACCGTCGCCCCGTTCGGCGGCTGGACCCGCTGGACGCCCGAGCTGGAGGCGGTGCGCCGGCGGATCAACGCGGCCGTGCGGACCGGCCGGGTCTTCGACGCCGTCGCCGACTTCGACGCCGCCCTGCGCGACCCGGACCGCCCGGAGCGGATGCGGCCCGCGTACGACAGCGGCGACGGGCTCCACCCCAATCCTGCCGGCCATGCGGCGCTCGCCGCGGCCGTCGACCGCCGACACCTTCTGTGAGGGCCGCCCCATGAACCCAGGCACCACCCGAGGCACCACCGGCACCACCCGGCGCACCGTCCTCGCCGGTGCGGCGGCGCTCGGCGCGACCGCCGCCCTGCCGCTCACGCTCGCGGCGGGCAGCGCTCACGCCGAGGACCCGGTCGACGACCCCGCCTCGCTGCGGGTCCGGTGGCACACCCTGCTCACCGGCGGGCCGGGGCTCGATCCGGCGGACCCCCGGATCGCCGCCGCCGTGGCCCGGGTCGGCAAGGCCGCGACGACCGCCGCGAAGGGCCTGGACCCGTCCCGTACCGACGGACTGTTCCCCGACCTGACCAGCACCACGCTCTCCAACCACGTCACGACGTCGTTCAAGCGCCTGGCGGCGGCCGCGACCGCGTGGGCCGTCCCCGGCACGGGCCAGTACGGCGACACCGCCCTGCGGGACCTGCTCCTGGCCGGTGTCGACTGGATGCTGACGCACCGTTACGGCCCCGGGCACACCCGGTTCGACAACGACTGGGACTGGGAGATCGGCGCCGCGCTCGCGCTCAACGACACGGCCGTACTGCTGTACGACGTGCTCGGCGAGGAGCGGCTCGGCCGGATCAACGACGCCGTCCGGAGCTACACACCCGACCCGAACCTCTGGCGGGCCGACCGGCAGATCGCTACCGGCGCCAACCGGGTGTGGATCTCCACCGTCGTCGCCGTCAACGCCGTGCTGCGCGGCAGCGGCGACGACCTCGTCCGGGTCCGTGACGCTCTTTCGGACGTCGAGGGTTCCGGCGCCAACAGCGTCCTGGCCTTCAACGACGCCGGCGCCGCGGCGGAGGGCACCGGCGAGGGGTTCTACTCCGACGGCTCCTTCCTCCAGCACTACAAGCACCCGTACAACGGCGGCTACGGCAAGGAGCTGCTGAACAACCTCTCCCGGCTGCTGAACCTCCTCGCGGGTACGGCGTGGACGGTGACCGACCCCGATCTCGACAACGTCCGCCTCTGGGTCGACGAGGGATTCGATCCGCTGCTCGCGCGCGGCGATGTGATGGCGTCGGTCTGCGGGCGCGAGATCGCCCGGCCCAGCAAGCAGGGCCATGTCTCGGCCCAGACCGTCATCGAGGCAGTGGTCCGGCTGATCCCGGGCTTCCCCGGGGAGACCGCCGACCGGTTCACCGCCCTGGTCAAGCAGTGGATCGCCGAGGACACCTACCGGGACTTCCTCGGCGTCACCGACCTCGCCTCCCTCGCCGCCACCCAGCAGATCCTCGCCTCGCCGGTGCCGGCGCGCGGCCCGCTGGTCGTGCACAAGCAGCACCCCCGGATGGACAAGGCGGCCCACCACCGGCCCTCGTTCGCGCTCGGCATCTCCGCGTACTCCTCGCGCATCTACAACTACGAGTCGATCCAGAACGAGAATCTGCACGCCTGGCACCTCTCCGACGGAATGGTGCTCCTGTACACGGACGACCTCGGCCACTACAGCGAGGACTACTGGCCGACCGTCGATCCCGCGCGGCTGCCGGGGACCACCGTGATCGCCGGACGGCCCGGCGACGCGGCGGGCCAGCGCACCACCAGCACCGCCGACTGGGCGGGCGGCGCCGCGCTGCCGGGGACGACGCTCGGCGCGTACGGCATGGAGCTGCGGGCGTTCGGCAGTTCGCTGCACGGCCTGAAGAGCTGGTTCTGCCTGGACGACGTCATCGCCTGCGTCGGCTCGGGCATCACCGCCGACGCGGGCCCGGCCGAGACCGTGGTGGAGAACCGCAAGCTCCGCGACCCGGGCGCGGCCCTGCTCGTCAACGGCACGGCGGCCCCGGCGGACACCGGGTGGTCGGCCCGGCTGGACGGCGTGCGGTGGCTGCACCTGGCCGGAACCGGCGGATACGTCTTCCCGGACCCCGTCACGCTCAACGGGCTGCGCGAGGAGCGGACCGCGACCTGGCGCGAGATCAACCTCAAGTACGGCACGGACACCTCCGTCACCCGGCCGTATCTGACGCTGTGGCAGGACCACGGCACCGCCCCGCAGAACGCGGGCTACTTCTGGCTCCAGGCCCCGGCCGCGTCCGCCGACCGCACCCGGCAGTGGGCGTCCGCGCCGCCGGTGGAGCAGATCGCCGCCTCGACCGCCGTGCACGCGGTGCGCCGCCGCGCGGACGGGCTGCTCGCGGCGAACTTCTGGGCCGCCGGGACCGCGCAGGAGCTGACCGCCGACGGGCCGGCCTCGGTGCTCCTGCGCCCGGAGGGCAGGACCGTGACCGTCGCCCTGTCCGACCCCACCCAGCTGCGGTCCTCCGTCGTGCTGGACCTGGCGCTGCGGGGGCTGAGCGTCGTCTCGGCGGACCCGGGTGTCAGCGCCGTACCGGCTGGCGGGGGCCTGCGCATCACCGCCGACACGACTGGACGCCACGGTGCAACCCTCAACCTCACCCTGAACAGGAGCTAGACCCTTGTTGTTCGACATGCCGCTGGACCGGCTGCGCGACTACCGGCCGGAACCGGAGGAGCCCGCCGACTTCGACGCCTTCTGGGAGAAGACCCTCACCGAGACGGCCCGGCACGGCCTGGACGCGTCGTTCGTGCCGTACGCCGCCGGGCTCGCCACCGTCGAGGTGTTCGACGTGACGTTCCGGGGCTGGGGCGGACAGCCGGTGAAGGCGTGGCTGATGCTGCCCCGGGCCCGCTCGGGCCCGCTGCCCGCCGTCGTGCAGTACATCGGGTACAACGGCGGCCGGGGCATCCCGTACTCCTGGCTCACCTGGAGCGCGCTGGGCTACGCCCATCTGGTCATGGACAACCGGGGACAGGGCGGCGGCGGCAAGAACACCGCCGACACCGCGGACACCGGGCCCGACGGGCACGGCTCCTCCTCCCCCGGCTTCCTGACCCGGGGCATCGAGGACCCGTACCGGCACTACTACCGGCGGCTGATCACCGACGCGGTGCGGGCCGTCGACGCGGCGAAGGCCCATGAGGCCGTGGACGCCGCCCGGGTGGCGGTGCTCGGCGGCAGCCAGGGCGGCGGCCTCGCGCTCGCCGTGGCGGGGCTGCGGGACGACGTCGTGGCGGCCGTGGCCGATGTGCCGTTCCTCTGCCACTACCGGCGCGCCTCGCAGATCACGGACGCCGGTCCCTACGCGGAGATCGCCCGCTGGCTGTCCGGGCACCGCTTCCGGATCGACGAGGCGATGGAGACCCTGTCCTACTTCGACGGGGTCAACTTCGCGGCGCGGGCGAGCGCCCCGGCGTGGTTCTCGGTGGGGCTGATGGACAAGATCTGTCCGTCGTCCACCGTGTACGCGGCCTACCACCGCTACGCGGGACCGGCCCGGATCGAGGTGTTCACGTACAACGGGCACGAGGGCGGCGCGGAGTACGACCTGCCGCGCAAGATCGGGGCGCTGCGCGGGGTGTTCGGGCAGTAGGGCGCGCCCGGGTCACCGGCCCAGCGCCGCCATCGCGGCGTTGTGGCCGGGGACCCCGCTCACCCCGCCGCCGCGCACCGCGCCGGCCCCGCAGAGCAGGACGTTGGCGTGCGCGGTCTCCACGCCCCAGCGGCCGGCCGTTCCGTTGGCGTACGGGAAGGCGAGGTCGCGGTGGAAGATGTGGCCGCCGGGCAGCCGCAGCTCCCGTTCGAGGTCGAGCGGGGTCTTCGCCTCGACGCACGGCTCGCCGTGCGCGTCGAGCGCCAGGCAGTCGGCGATCGGCTCCTCCAGATGCGCGTCGAGTTCGGCGAGGGTCGCCTTGAGCAGGGTGGTGCGGGCGGTGTCGTTGTCCTCGGCGAACAGGCGGGCCGGGGTGTGCAGGCCGAAGAGGGTCAGGGTCTGGTAGCCCCGGGCGGCCAGGTCGGCGCCGAGGATCGAGGGGTCCGTCAGCGAGTGGCAGTAGATCTCCGAGGGCGGGGCGGCGGGCAGCCGGCCCGCAGCCGCGTCCCGGTGGGCGGCGGCGAGCTGTCCGTACCCCTCGGCGATGTGGAAGGTCCCGGCGAATGCCCGGCGCGGGTCCACCGCGTGGTCCCGCAGCCGGGGCAGCCGGGTGAGCAGCATGTTCACCTTCAGCTGCGCGCCCTCGGCGGGGGCCGGCGGCTCGTCGCCGAGGAGGGCGGCGAGTGCCTGCGGCGAGGCGTTGACCAGGACCCGGCGCGCTCCGACGGTCCGCTCGGTGCCGTCCGCCCGTACCGTCACCTCCGCGTGCGTTCCGTCGGTGTCGATCCGGACTGCCTCGTGACCGGTCCTGATCTGTGCGCCGGCGGCCAGGGCGGCCCCGGCGAGGGCGTCGGTGAGCGCGCCCATGCCGCCGACCGGGACGTCCCAGTCGCCGGTGCCGCCGCCGATCACGTGGTAGAGGAAGCAGCGGTTCTGGAGCAGCGAGGCGTCGTGGGCGTCGGCGAAGGTGCCGATCAGCGCGTCGGTGAGCACCACACCGCGTACGAGGTCGTCCTCGAAGTTCTCCTCGACGGCGACGCCGATGGGCTCCTCGAACAGCATCCGCCAGGCGTCCGCGTCACCGATCCGCTCGCGCAGCGCGTCACGGGTGGGCAGGGGTTCGGTCAGGGTCGGGAAGACCCGCTCGGCGACCCGCCCGGTCAGGCCGTAGAACCGCTGCCAGGCCGCGTACTCGCGGTCCGATCCGGTGAGCGCGGCGAAGGAGTCGCGGGTGCCGTCGCCGCCGACGAGCAGCCCGGTGGCGCGCCCGTCGCGGACGGCCGGGGTGTACGAGGAGACGGTCCGCTTGCGTACGGCGAAGTCGAGGCCCAGCTCGCGGACGATCTTCGGCGGGAGCAGTGAGACCAGGTAGGAGTAGCGCGAGAGCCGGGCGTCGACGCCCGCGAAGGGGCGGGTGGACACGGCCGCTCCCCCGGTGGTCCCCAGCCGCTCCAGGACCAGGACGGACTGTCCGGCGCGGGCGAGGTAGGCGGCGGCGACCAGACCGTTGTGGCCGCCGCCCACGATCACCGCGTCATAGCTGTCTCGTACGGGCATGCCTCTTCGTAACACGGACGGCCCGCCCTGACCAGGGCGTGTGCCGTGCGCCGGTCAGTGCGGCGGGACGCCCCGCTGCTGCCGGAGCGCCGCCACCTCCCGGTAGAGCTCGACGGCCTCGGGGCCCCGGCCCAGCTGTTCGAGGCAGTGCGCCTCGTCGTTGCGGCCGGCGAGGGTGTCCGGGTGGTCGGCGCCCAGGAGCCGGGTGCGTGCCTCGGCGACCTGCCGGTAGACGGTGAGCGCGTCGGCCCAGCGGCCCAGCCAGCCGAGGGCGACGGCGACCTCGCGGCGGCTGACGAGGGTGTCGGGGTGGTCGGCGCCGAGGGTGCGTTCGCGGGTCGCGCACACTTCCCGCGCCTCGGTCAGCGCCTCGTCCCAGCGGGCAAGCCGGCCCAGGTTGACGCCCAGTCCGTGGCGGGCGCGCAGGGTCTCGGGGTCGTCGGGTCCGTTGACCCGGGTGCGGTCGGCGACGAGGGCGCGGTAGAGCTCCAGGGCCTCGGCGCTGCGGCCCAGCCGGCCGAGGCTGATGCCGACCTCGTAGCGGGTGGCGAGGGTGTCGGGGTGGTCGGGGCCCAGCGTCTGCGTCCGGGCTCCGACGACGTCCCGGTAGGTGTGCAGGGCCTCCGCCCACCGGCCGAGCCGGCCCAGCGTGTAGCCGACCTCGTAGCGGGTCACCAGGGTGTCCGGGTGGGCGGCGCCGAGCAGCCGGGCGCGGGCCTCGGCCACGTCGCGGGCGATGCGGTAGGAGTCCTCCAGCCGCCCCAGCCTGCTGAGGTTGAACGCCAGGTTGTGCCGGCAGCGCAGGGTGTCGGGGTGGTCGGGGCCCATGGAGCGTTCCCGGGAGGCGAGGACGGCGGCGTAGAGCTGATGGGCCTCGAAGTGGCGGCCGAGCCGGCCCAGGACGTACGCCATCTCCTGCCGGGCGGCGAGGGTGTCCGCGTGGTCGGGGCCCAGGACCCGTTCGCGGCCCTCGGTGACCCGGGCGAACTCCTTCAGCGCGTCGGCCGCGCGGCCGGTCCGGCTGAGCGTGAAGCCGACCTCGTAGCGGCTGGAGAGGGTGTCGGGGTGGTCGGGTCCGAGGGCCTGTTCGCGCTCGGCTGCGACCGAGCGATGGACCTCGCCCGCCTCCTCCCAGTGTCCGAGCCGGCCCAGGTTGAGGCCGGCGCTGTGGCGGCCGGCGAGCACCGCGAGGAGTTCCGGCGCGGGCGTGGGCCGGACGGTCCCGGCCGGCGGTGAGGCGGCGCCGGTGGTCCACGCGCCGGTCAGGCCCGCCGAGTGGTCGGGCGGTGCCAGCGGCAGCCGGGCCCCGCCCGTCGCCTTGTGGCCGCTGGTCATGCGCTGCGCCCACCCGGGCAGCCGGGGGCCGGTCCCCGGTGTCCGGCCGGGCAGCACGACGGGGACGGGCGGGGCGAGCGGCACCAGTCCGGTCGGCTCCGGGCGGAGCTGTTCGCCGGTGCGGCCGACGGAGATGCGGCGGCGCAGGTCGTCCGCGTCGGCAGGCCGCTCGTCCGGGGTCTTGGCAAGCAGTTCCAGCACGACGCGGTCGAAGAAGCCGGGCAGTTCGGCGCGGTGGGAGCGCAGCGGCTCGGGCGGGGTGTCGCGGTGGCCGACGAGGATGCCCCAGGCGTCGTCGAGGTCGAAGGGCGGGGCGCCGGTGGCGATCTCGTACAGCACGCAGCCCAGCGAGTAGAGGTCGCTGCGGTGGTCGACCTGGCCGCCGCTGATCTGTTCCGGCGACATGTAGTGCGGGGTGCCCATGGCGACGCCGACACCGGTGAGGCGGGAGGTGACCGGGATGTCGTGGCCGAGCCGGGCGATGCCGAAGTCGCAGATCTTCACCGTCCCGTCGGACAGCCGCATGATGTTGGCGGGCTTGAGGTCGCGGTGGATGATGCCCTGCTGGTGGGTGTAGCCCAGGGCGTCGGCGACCTGTTCGGCGATGTCGACGATGTCGTCCACCGGCAGCGGGTGCTGGGCGTTGTCCTCCAGGAGCTGGCTGAGGTTGCGGCCGTCCAGCAGCTCCATCACCAGGTAGAGCACCCCTTCGTACTCGCCGAAGTCGTGGACGACGGTGACGCCCCGGTGCTGGAGCGCGGCGGCGACCCGGGCCTCGCGGCGGAACCGTTCGCGCACGATGCGGTTGAAGTCCTGGTCGTGCTCGGGGCTCATGGGTTTGAGGCACTTGACGGCGACCTGGCGGCCGAGCGCTTCGTCGCGGGCGCGCCACACCTCGCCCATGCCTCCGCGCCCGATCAGATCGAGCAGTCGGTACCGGCTCTGGATCAGCCTGGTTTCCGCCATCCCCGCTGTCGCCCCCGTCACTCCGCCTGCTTGCGCCGCGCCCTCCCCGGCGCGTCCAGTATGGCTGCCTGCCTCTTCAGTTTGTACGGGGTGGGGCGGCTGCCGGGTCCGAGGCGTGCCATCGCGTTCACAATGTGACCGGGCGGAAGACGCCAGCGCAGCCGGGAGGGGATCGCGCGCAGGACCGTTCCCGTGGCGCGCAGCCGGCGGTCCACGGCGGCGGGCGGCGGCACGGGCCTGCCGTACAGCTCATGGGCGAACGGCGGCAGCGACTGGTAGGCGAGGGTCGCGACGCGCCGCCACAGCAGGGCGCGCGCCGGCACGAGCAGCGGGGGGACGGGCGGCCTGCGCAGGAAGTCGTCCACGTCCCGCGCGTCCGGGGAGCACGCGAGGTGCGGCCGCACCTCCTCGAAGTACGCGGCCAGTTGCGCGGCCGTCGCGGGCACCCGGTCCGGGTCGAGGCCGACGAGCCGGGCGCTGTGCCGGTGTTCACCGATGTACCGGTCGGCCTGGGCGCCGGTGAGCGGGTAGCCGGAGCGCCGCTCGACCTGGAGGTAGGAGTCGACCTCGGCGCAGTGCACCCACAGGAGCAGTTCGGGG
Organism: Streptomyces sp. ITFR-16; assembly: GCF_031844705.1. Classification (NCBI taxonomy): domain Bacteria; kingdom Bacillati; phylum Actinomycetota; class Actinomycetes; order Kitasatosporales; family Streptomycetaceae; genus Streptomyces; species Streptomyces sp. ITFR-16. The sequence continues at coordinate 7,560,789 of NZ_CP134609.1, read as the reverse complement.
TCGTCGACGCCGTAGGTCCGCCCGGTCGACGGGTCGGTGGCCTTCAGCAGGCGGTGGATCCGGCGGACCCGGGCGCCGGCCTTCTCGGCGGCCTCGGTGGTGCCGTAGGTGATGGTCCCGACGAACCCCGCCGTGCGCATCAGCCTCCCCCAGGCGTCCTTGCGGAAGTCGGAGTTCTGCATCACCCCGCGCACCGCGAGCGGATGGAGGGCCTGGAGGTACAGGGCGCGCACTCCGGCGACCCACATCATCGGGTCGCCGTGCAGCTGCCAGGTGACCGATGCGGGCCCGAAGAGCCCGGGGTCGGGTTCCGTCATGTGCCTGTACCTCCCGCTCGGCGGCGGACCGGACCCGGTCCGCCGGAGACCTCCAGTGTGACCGGGGCGGGGTCAGTGGGCCCCGGGCCGGGCGGCGACGCGTTCCAGTACGGCGTCGAGGTCGGCCCGGGGCCGCGGTGACGCGGGTCAGGCCGGTGGCGTACGGAGCCGGGCGAGGAGGGATGCCTCCGCGGTGTCCGACTCCGGGGCGAGCCAGCTGCTGAGCGGGACCGCACGCAGGTGGCGGCCCTGGGGGTCGAGGAGATGGCCGGCGAGCTTCATCGGCCAGAGCGTGATCGCCCGGTCCGCCACCGTCAGTTCGGGGTGGCGGGCGGCGAGCCGGGACTCGAAGGTGCCGATGTCGTCGACCGAGCGCAGCCAGGCCGCCAGGAGCAGGTTGTGCGGACCGGTCAGCGAGGCGCAGAGCCGGATCTCCCGGATCTGGCTGATGCTCTTGGCCAGTTGGGGCGCCCGGCTCTGGGGCACCGCGCCCCAGTAGGAGACGGAGACCGGCCAGCCCGAGAGGGACCGTGCCACCTCGCAGCGGTAGGAGAGCGCCTGCTCGGCGTCGAGGCGGTCGAGGCGGCGGCGGACGGTCGTGGGGCTGAGCCCGGTGCGCTCGGCGATGCGGGCGACGGGCCGGCGGGGGTCCTCGCCGAGGACCCGGACGAGTGCGAGATCGCGCTCGGGAACCCTGCGGGTGGGCTGGCGGCTCGGGGCCGCCGGTGCGAGTCTGCGGCGCTGCTCCTCGGTGAGCCGGTCGAGCCGCCAGCGGCTGCCCTCGGTGTGCAGGGTGGTGGCGACCTGGGTGCGTGAGGCGGCCACCCCGTCGAGGGCGCCGAGGCGGAAGCCGACGTAGCGGGCCAGCTGCGCGTGGTCCGTGAAGACGGCGGTCACCAGGAGGTCACGGCTGCCGCTGACGTGCTCCAGGTTGAACACATGGGGGTCGTCGGCGATGTGCCCGGCCACCTCGTGCAGCCGCCCGGAGACGCAGTCGACCTCGATGAACGCCACCAGGGCCGGGGTCTCCGGGCTGTTCGCCCGTACCGCCGGGTGCACGCCGATCCAGGCGTGGCCCGCCTGGGTGAGCCGTGCCCAGCGCCGGGCGACCGTCGAGGCGTCGATGTCGAGGACCTCGCCGATGGTCCGCCAGTCCGCGCGCGGCGCGATCTGGAGCGCGGTGACGAGCAGGTGGTCGAGTTCGTCGAGCACGGGGCCGCCCTCTCTCACCGCTCACGCCGTCGGGGCGGGCCTGCCGCCGTCGCCCCGGTGAGCCGGTCGATACCTGCAAATGATCTGTGCGATCCGGAGGATTCCGGCATAGGGGCCGGCCGGATAGGCCGGATCGGCACCATACCAGGCATGTTCGCACGCACCGACGCCCTCGCCATCGAAGACTCCCTGATCCGGCTGCGCCACGCGCTGCACCGGCAGCCCGAACTCGGCCTGGACCTGCCGCGCACCCAGCAGACCGTCCTGGAGGCCCTGGCCGGCCTGCCCCTGGAGATCACCCTCGGCAAGCAGCTCACCTCCGTCACCGCCGTGCTGCGCGGCGGCCGCCCCGGGCCCGCCGTCCTGCTGCGCGGCGACATGGACGCGCTGCCCGTCCAGGAGGACAGCGGGGTGCCGTACGCCTCCGAGGCCGCCGGCCGGATGCACGCCTGCGGCCACGATCTGCACACCGCCGGACTGGTCGGCGCCGCCCGGCTGCTCGCCGGACGCCGCGAGGAGCTGGCGGGCGACGTGGTCCTCATGTTCCAGCCCGGTGAGGAGGGCATGGGCGGCGCCCGGCTGATGATCGAGGAGGGGGTGCTCGACGCGGCGGGTACGCGGGCCGTCGCCGCGTACGCCCTCCATGTCACCTCGGCGGTGCTGCCGGCCGGCACGGCCGCCGTACGGCCGGGGCCGGTGCTCGCGGCCTCCGACGAGGTGACCGTCCGCGTCCTGGGCGCCGGCGGCCACGGCTCCTCGCCGCACGCGGCCACGGACCCCGTACCCGCCGTCTGCGAGATGGTCACGGCGCTGCAGACGATGGTCACGCGCACCATCGACATCTTCGACCCGGCCGTGGTCACCGTGGGTTCGCTGCACGCCGGGTCCGCCGGCAACGTGATCCCCGGGGCCGCCGAGTTCACCGCCACCGTACGGTCGTTCTCCGAGGGGACCCACGCCCGGATCCGGTCCGGATTCGAGCGGACCGTGCGCGGCGTCGCCGCCGCGCACGGTGTGACGGCCGAGATCGACTACCGGGAGAACTACCCGGTCACCGTCAACGACCCGGTCGAGGCCGCCTTCGCGCTGCGCACCGCGCGGGGCGTCCTCGGGGCCGGCCAGGTCTTCGAGGCGCCCCGCCCGATGGCCGGCTCCGAGGACTTCTCCTACGTCCTGCGCGAGGTGCCGGGCGCCTATGTGGGCCTCGGCGCCTGCCCGCCCGGCAGCGACCCGGCGACCGCCCCCATGAACCACTCCCCGCAGGCGGTCTACGACGACCGCGCGGTCGTGGACGCCGCCGTGCTCCTGGCCGAACTCGCCGCCCGCCGCCTTCAGGAAGCCAAGGAAGCACAGGAAGCCCGAGCAGCCACCGAGGAGCCCTCATGAGCACGACCGACTCACCGGCGCAGACCTCCGCCGCGCCCGCCGACCGGCCGTCCGCGTCCGTCGGCGCCGTCGTGGGACTGCTGATCCTCTTCGAGATGACCAGCGGGTTCCTCCAGGGCGGCATCGCCCCGCTGCTGCCCGACATCGGCGCGGACCTCGGCATCGCGGACTCCGACCTCAGCTGGGTGATCGCCGCGCAACTGCTGGCCGCCGCCGTGTCCGTGCCCGCCTTCGGCCGGCTCGGAGACCTGTACGGGCACCGCCGCATGCTGCGGGTCTCCCTGGTCTGTGTGGCCGTCGGTTCGCTGCTGGTGGCCTTCGCCCCCTCGCTGCCCCTGCTGCTGGCGGGCCGGGTGCTCCAGGGGCCGCTCGCCGCTCTGCTGCCGCTGGAGATCGCCCTGGTACGCGACCGGCTCTCCGTCGAGCGGGCGCGCGGCGCCATCGCCCGGCTCGTCGGCGCGCTCACCTTCGGGACCCTCCTCGGCGGGGTGCTGATGGGTCTGGCGCACAAGGCGACGGGCGATGTGCGGACCACCCTGCTCATCCCGGCCGCGCTGGCCGTGCTGTGCGTCCCGGTCTCGTTCCTCGCGATCCCGGAGTCCACGCGGACGGCCGGCGGCCGGCTCGACTGGCCGGGCGTGGGGCTGCTGAGCGTGTCCATGCTCCTGCTGCTGACCGGGATCTCCGCGGCGAAGAGCGGTCCCCTGCTGTCCGGCGCGGTGCTGGTCCCGGTGCTGCTCGCCCTGCTGGTCGGCACGGGGTGGGCGGTGCGCGAACTGCGCGTCGCCGAACCCCTGGTGGACCTGCGGGCCCTCGCCGACCGCACCGTCGCCCCGTACTTCCTGTGCGCGGTCGCCTTCGGCGTCGTCTACTTCGGCAGTCTGGCCCCGGACGCCACCTTCCTGGCCGCCGACCCGGAACGGGCCGGTTACGGCTTCGCGCTCTCGGCCCTGGCCATCTCGCTGATCGCCCTGCCCGCAGGGGTGGCCGCGGTCGTCGGCTCCTCGCTGACCGCCCGGATCGCCGGCCGCCTGGGCTACCGGCCCACGCTGATCGCCTCGTTCGCGCTGATCGGCGCGAGCTTCCTCGCCACCGCCGCCTTTCACGCGGAGATCTGGCAGCTGGTGGCGGCCAAGGTGCTCGCGGGAGTCGGCATGGGCGTGGCGCTCGGCGCACTGCCCACAGTGATCGCCGAGGCCAGCGCCCCCTCCCGCACGGGTGTCACCACCGCTCTGTACAACAACGTCAAGACCCTGGGCGGAGCGGTCGCCGGTGCCGTCATCGCCGTGATCCTCGCGACCCCGGAGACGGAGCCGGGTGCCACGTCCTTGGGCACCGACGCGGCACCGGACGAGTCGGGCTATGTGACGGTCTGGATGATCTGCGCCCTGCTGTCCCTGGGCGCGGCTGCGGCGGCCGCCTTCGCGCGCCGCGCCGAGACGGACTGACCGACGCCTCTGGAATCCGTCTGCGCCGTCACCGACCCGCTGGAGAAGGAGGGCTGGGAGGTCCGCAAGGTCGAGATCACGCCGCGCGAGCCCTTCCCCTTTCCCTGGCCCGTGCGCCGCTTCTTCGGTGTCTTCCCCGCCTCCGTCGACCCCGGCGCGGCATCCGCGGTCACCGTCCGGCCGCCGGTGGCCGAGGACGACGACGCGGACCTGGTCGTCTTCGCCTTCCCCGTCTGGTATCTGGCTCCGGCGCTGCCCATGCGGGCGTTCGCGGGTGCCGAGCCGCAGGTGTTCGACGGGCGGGCGGTCGTCGGCCTGGTGGCCTGCCGGAACATGTGGTACTCGGCCGCCCTCGAGGTCCGGCGGCTGATCCAGGCATCGGGCGGCCGCTACCTGGGCACGATCGCCGCGGTGGACACCGCGTCCGCCGGCATCACCTTCGTCACCACGCTGCGCTGGCTGCTCGCCGGCAAGCGGGAGGCGTCCTGGGGGTTCCCGCGTGCCGGTGTCGGCACGGACGAGCTGGACCGGCTCGCGCTGCTCGGCGAACGCCTCGCCGAACTCGCCCCGGCGGAAACCGGCTTCGGCCCGGCGGCGGCCGGACCCGCCTCCGAGGAGGACCTGGCCGACCGGGTCCGCGACGTTCTGGCCGCCCATGACGCGGCGCCCGTCCATACGCCGCTGGCCGCGGCCGACCTCCTGGCCGGCAAGGTCTTCCGGGTCTGGGGCCGGGTCATCCGCGCCGCCGGCCGGCGCGGCGAGGTCCGGCGCAACGCGCTCACCGGGGTGTTCGTGCTCTGGCTGCTCGGCGCCGTCCTGGCCGGGCTGCCCGCGGTCGTCGTCACCCGCGTCCTGTTCAGGGCCGGCTTCGACGCCGCCGTGGCCCGGCGGCTGGCGCCGGTCGTCGCCGGTCCGACGGAGGTGCGGCGATGACCGCAGGCGTACCGCAGCCGCCGGAGGCCGCCGAGCGGCTGGAGGCCGACGTCGTGGTCATCGGCGGCGGGCCCACCGGCCTCGCCGCGGCCCACTTCCTCGCCGGACTCGGCGTCCGCACCCTCGTGCTGGAACAGCGCCCCGCACCGTCCGGTCACCCACGCGCCACGGTGATCAACTCGCGCACCATGGAACTGCTCAGGTACCTCGGTGTCGACGCCGAGGTGCGCCGCGCGGGCGTGCCCCTGGAGAACACGGCGCGCATCACCTGGTGCACCGAGCTGTCCGGCACCGAACTCGCCGCCCTCGCCGTCATCGATTCGGCGGACGCCCTGATGCGGCGGGCGGCCATCAGCCCGGTCCTTCCGGTCATCTGCTCGCAGAACCGGGTGGAAGCGCTGCTCGTCGAGCGGCTCCCCGAGAACGCACGGGTGATCCGCGGTGTCAGGGCCGGGGAACTGATCCGGACCCCGTCCGGTGTCAGGGTGACGGCCGGGGGCGAACACCCCCTGGTCGTCGAGGCCCGGTACGCCGTCCTGGCCGAGGGGCTGCACGGCCCGCTGCGGGCGGCCGCGGGCCTGCGGCAGACGGCGGCCCCACCGCTCGGCAGGCTTCTGGACATCCACTTCAGCGCCGACCTCTCGCCCTGGACGGCCGGCCGGGAGAGCGCGTTGTACTGGGTGCTCAACCCGACCGTGCGGGGCGTCCTGATCACCGTCGACCCCGCACGCGGCGAATGGCTCCTGGAGATCCCCGCCCTCACCCCCGCCGAGGAGCACACCTACTTCGAGGAGGAGGTCGATCACCACAAGCTCATCGAGGCCGCCATCGGCACCTCGGTCGAGGGGCTGCGCATCCACTCCGTACGGAACTGGGTGATGGGCTCCACCGGGCTCGACTCCTGGCGCAGCGCCGACGGCCGGGTGCTCGCCGCCGGGGACGCCGCCCACACCTTCCCGCCCACCGGGGGCTTCGGCATGAACACCGGCATCCAGGACGCGCACAACCTCGCCTGGAAGCTGGCGGCGGTGCTGCACGGCGGCGCCCCCGACACACTGCTCGACTCGTACGAGCGTGAGCGGCGCCCGGTCGCGGAGTTCAACGCCCGGCACAGCGAGAGCAACGCCCTGCAGAAGCGGGCGCTGCTCGAATCCGACGCGGACCCGGCGGAGTTCGCCCGGAACATCGAACAGCACCGGCCGCACTTCGACTTCGAGGGGCAGGCCCTGGGCTTCAGCTACGCGCCGGGCCCCGGCGAACCGGTGGTGCAGGACGTGGTGACCTATGAGCCGACCGCCCGGGCCGGCCACCGGGCCCCGCACGCCTGGCTCGACGTCGACGGCGACCGGATCTCCACGACCGATCTGAACCGCACCGGCTTCGCCCTGCTCACCGGGGCGGCGGGAGCCGTCTGGCAGCGGGTGGCGCAGGAGGTGCCGGCCCTCGTGGGCCTGCCCCTCACGGCGGCCGTGATCACCCGCGACGGGCCCGGACTGCGCGACACCGGCGGCGCCTTCGCCGACCGTTACGCCCTGCGGGGGCCGGAAGCGGTTCTCGTACGGCCCGACGGCCATGTCCTGGCCCGGCTGCCCGGCGTCGCACCCCGGCAGGAACTCCGGCAGGCCGTCGACCGAATCATCAACAGCGGGCCGGTGCCCGCACGAGCGGAGGAACCCTCATGACGGCCGAACCCACCTTCTCCCCTGAGCGCGTCGCGGTCCTGCGCTCCGGCGCACTCCCCGAGATCCGCGCCGCCCTCGCCGGACTGCCGCGCGAGGAGCTGGCGGCCTGGCTGGCCACGCCCGAGGGCGAGGCCGTGCTGCGCGCCGCCTTCGAGCGGATGCCCGAGCGCTACACCGGAGGGATCACGGACGGCCCGAGGACGGCCCGTTGGGAGGTCGCCAGGCCGCCGGCCGGCACCGTCGCGTACGACCTCGTACTGACCGAGGACACCTGTGACGTGCGCGAGGCGGCGGCATCGGGCGCGCCTGCGGTCACCCTCGCGCTGGACGCGGTCAGCTTCGTGGAGATGGCCTCCGCCTCGGCCCAGGGCATGGACCTGCTGCTCAAGGGCCGGCTGCGCATCGAGGGCGATGTGCAGCTCGCGATACGCATGGAGTCCCTCTTCGGGCTCGCCGAACCCGGTGAGCCCGGATGAGCACCGCCCCCTGGCGTCACCGGGTGGTGGTGACGGGCATCGGCATGGTCAACCCGCTCGGCGTCGGCACCGAGACGGTCTGGACGCGGCTGCTCTCCGGGGCCTCCGGTGCGGGACCGATCCGGGGCTTCGACGCGAGCCGGCTGCCGGTGCGGATCGCCGCCGAGGTGAGGGACTTCGACCCGGCCGACTGGCTGACGCCCAAGGAGGCCAGACGCCTGGACCGGTTCTGCCACTTCGCGATCGCCGCGTCCGAACTCGCCGTCGAGCGCGCGGGCCTCGACGGCATCGACCGGGACGGTGCCGCCACCGTGATCGGGAGCGCCATCGGCGGCGCCGCCACCATGAGGGAGGGGGTGCTGAAGGACGCGGAGGCGCCCCGGATGGTCTCCCCGTTCTTCGTGCCCAGCTCCATCGTCAACATGGGTGCGGGCACGGTCGCCCAGCGCTTCGGCTTCCGGGGTCCCGGCGCCGCACCGGTCACCGCCTGCGCCTCCTCGGCCGACGCGATCGGGCAGGCCTACCGGCTGGTCCGCGACGGCTATGCGGGGGCCGCGCTGGCGGGCGGCTCGGAGGCGTGCATCGCCTCGCCCCTGATCGCGGGGTTCGCCAACCTGCGCGCGCTCTCCCGCCGCAACGACGAACCCCACCGGGCCTCCCGGCCGTTCACCGCGGACCGGGACGGCTTCGTCATGGGAGAGGGCGCCACCATGCTGCTCCTGGAGACCGCGGAGTCGGCCGCGGCGCGGGGCGCGTACGTCTACGCGGAGATCTGCGGCTACGGCCAGACCAGCGACGCCTACCACGTCACCGCCCCCGATCCCACGGGGGAGAGCGCCGCCCGCGCCATGCTCGCCGCGCTGCGCGAGGCCGGCCTCAGGCCGGGCGAGATCGACCACGTCAACGCCCATGGCACCTCGACACCGTTCTCCGACGCCGCCGAGACAAAGGCGGTCAAGGCCGCCTTCGGCACGCACAGCGGGAACCTGGCCGTCAGCTCAACCAAGTCGATGACCGGCCATCTGCTGGGCGCGGCCGGCGCGACCGAGACCGCGTTCTGCGCCCTGGCCATCGACCGCGGGATCATCCCGCCCACCATCAACCAGGACGCGGCCGACCCGGAGTGCGACCTCGACTACGTGCCGAACACCGCCCGTCCGTACGAGGTGCGGGCGGCCCTCTCCAACTCGTTCGCCTTCGGCGGGCAGAACGTCTCGCTCGCCCTCCAGCGCTTCGTCGAGGAGTGACCCCCGGCCGACGGCCGCCCCGCCCACGCCCGTGCCATCGGCGCCACTTGTGCGCGCACCTCAGGAAGGCTCCTCGATGACCCAGGTCTCCACCGCTCCCCCGGCCACCGGCACCGCCGCCCCCGGCCCCTCCGGCCGGCTGCGTGCCCTGCTCGCGATGTCGGGCAATCCGCTGGACTACGTCACCGGGCTGCGCGACCGGTACGGCCCGGTCGTGCGCATCCCGCTCGGCTGGCGGGATATGTACATGATCAGCGATCCGGAGGCGGTCCACGAGGTCCTGGTCACCTCGCACCGCAACTTCGGCAAGGACGTCATGAGCGCCGGACGCGGCAAGTGGGCCGCCCCGCTCGAAGTGATCCTCGGCAACGGCCTGGTCACCAGCGACGGCACCTTCCACCGCAAGCAGCGCAGACTGATCCAGCCGATGTTCCACCACGAGCGCATCGCCGGCTACGGCCGCGCCTTCGCCGAGCTCTCCGACGCCCTCCAGTCCGGCTGGCGGGACGGGGACCGGCTCGATCTGCAGGTCGAGATGACCGAGCTGACCCTCGCCATCGTGGCCCGCACGCTCTTCGGCGTCTCGCTCGACAGCGAGGTGGCCCGCACCATCCGCACCGCCGTCCCGCGCCACGAGGGTCCGCTGCGCTGGGACGCCCTGCCGTTCGCCCGCCATCTGGCGAAGCTGCCGCTGCCCGGCAACAAGCGCTTCTACGCGGGCCGGGCCACCGTCCACGCCATCATCCACCAGCTCATGGCGGAGCGCAGACGGGGCGACGGCCAGGGCGCCGACCTGCTCTCCCTGCTGCTCGCGGCGCGCGACGCCGACACCGGGGAGCCGATGGAGGACGCCCAGGTACGGGACGAGGCGATCACCCTCCTCATGGCCGGGCACGAGACCACCGCGAGCGCGCTCACCTGGGCCTACCACCTGCTCGGCAGCCACCCCGAGGCACGGGAGCGGATGCACGCGGAGATCGACGAGGTGCTCGGGGACCGGCTGCCCACGGTCGAGGACCTGCCCCGCCTCGTCTGGACCGACGCGGTCCTCTCCGAGGCGATGCGCCTCTACCCGCCGATCATGGGCGTCGCCCGCCGCCCCCTGGAGGAGTTCGAGGTGTGCGGCCGACGGATCCCGAAGGACAGCTTCGTCGCGATCCTCCCGTGGGTGGTCCACCGCGACCCCCGGTGGTGGCCGCAGCCGGAGCGCTTCGCCCCGCAGCGCTGGCTGGAGACCCCGCCGTCCGCCGACGCGGCGGACGAGCTCGCCGGACACGCGGTACGGCCCGGACGCCCGCGGCTGGCCTACCTCCCCTTCGGCGGCGGACCCCGCCAGTGCATCGGCAACGCGTTCTCGCGGATGGAGGGCGTCATGGCGCTGGCCACCCTGGGCCGGCACTGGGAGTTCGAGCCCGTTCCCGGCTTCACCGTCGACCTGCTGGCCCGGATCACGATCCGGCCGAGGAACGGGGTTCCGATGTCCGCCAGGCGCCGCTGAGAACCGCCCCTGCCCGACCCCGCTACGACCGCCTCAGATCGGCCTGCACCAGGTCGTGGTCCGAGTACGGGGTGAGATGCACCCGCTGCCCGAGCGGGGTGAAACCGCGCAGGAAGATGTAGTCGAACTTGCTGCGCCAGTCGGTGGTCGGCTCGCACGCACCGGCCGCAGAGGGGCCGCAGCCGGCGTCCGCGTCCGTGGCAAGGCCCCACATCCCGGCGAGTTCGGGCGCATCCGGCACCGCGTTGAAGTCCCCGAGGACGATCGTGCGGTCGTACCGGGCGACGGCCTTCGCCAGGACACCGGTCTGCTTCGCGCGGACCGATGCCTGACCGAACTGGGCCAGGTGCGTGTTGAAGACCCGGACGGGCCTGCCGTCCACCAGGGTGGTGACCGCCATGTACCCGCGGTCCTCGGAACCGCCGTCGGGGTACTCCACGTTGACCCGGTCGGTCATCGGAGCTGCCGAGAGGATGGCCTGGCCGAAGCCCCCCGGGCTCCACGGCACTCCCCCGCACCGGCTCCAGCGCTTCAGCACCGATCCGTACTCGACGTGGTAGACCAGCCCGTACAGATAGCGCAGTTGCTCCCGGATCCGCTCGACATCGCCCACGCACGCCTCTTGCAGGCCGATGACCTGGGGCGCGTACGAGGCGATCTCCGCCGCCCGGCCGGCGTTCTGGCTGCGCCCCTTGCAGGGATTGCAGATGTTCCACGTCATCACCCGGTTCGGCACGGCCTCCTGGGGGGCGTCGGCCGGCAGCGGCTTGGCGATGTGGAACCCGCCGGGCGCGCTGGGGCCGGCGACCAGCACACAGGCCACGATCAGCACACCCGCGAGCCACCGCACGCCGGTTCCGGTCACCTTCGCCTCCTCGGAGCAGCGAGACGCACGCCGTCATGTGTGTCTCCCCCTGAGGCTATGTGACGGGTTGTATGCGGCACATGAGGTGCCGCGTCTCAGGGCGGCATCCCGGCGAGCGGTGCCGGGCGCGGGCACCCGCTCAGCGCCGCACCCTCGGCATCCCCAGCCCGATCCACGAGATGATCTCCCGCTGGATCTCGTTGTTGCCGCCGCCGAAGGTGAAGATGACGGCCGACCGGTAGCCGCGTTCGAGTTCACCGTGCAGGACCGCGCCCGCCGAGCCCTCCTTGAGGGGGCCGGCCGAGCCGACGACCTCCATGAGCCAGGCGTAGGCGTCGCGGCGGGCCTCGGAGCCGTAGACCTTGACGGCGGAGGCGTCCTGCGGGGTGAGGGTGTGGTGCTGGACGGCTGACACCATCTGCCAGTTGAGGAGTTTCATCGCGTCCAGGCGGGCGTGGGTGCGGGCCAGGCGGGTGCGGACCCAGCCGAGGTCGATGACGCGGCGGCCGTCGGCGAGGCGGGTGTCGGCGGCCCAGCGGCGGACGTTGTGCAGGGCGCGGATGGCCATGGTGCCGTGCGCGGCGAGCGTGACGCGTTCGTGGTTGAGCTGGTTGGTGATGAGCCGCCAGCCCTTGTTCTCCTCGCCGACACGGCGGGAGACGGGGACGCGGATGTCCTCGTAGTAGCTGGCGGTGGTGTCGTGCGAGGCGAGGGTGTTGATCAGGGTGCAGGAGTAGCCGGGGTCGGAGGTGGGGACCAGGAGCATGGTGATGCCCTTGTGGGCCGGGGCGTCCGGGTCGGTGCGGGCGGCGAGCCAGACCCAGTCGGCAGTGTCGCCGTTGGTCGTCCAGATCTTCTGCCCGTTGACGACATAGCTGTCCCCGTCGCGCACCGCCCGCGTCTTCAGGGCGGCGAGATCGGTCCCGGCGTCGGGTTCGCTGTAGCCGATCGCGAAGTCGATCTCACCGGCGAGGACCCTGGGCAGGAAGTACGCCTTCTGCTCGTCGGTGCCGAACTGCATGATCGTCGGGCCGACGGTGTTGAGCGCCATCAGCGGCAGCGGCACACCCGCCTGGGCCGCCTCGTCGAAGAAGATGAACTGCTCCACGGGCGACAGGCCCCGTCCGCCGTACTCCGCGGGCCAGCCGACGCCCAGCCAGCCGTCGGCGCCGAGCCGCCGCACGGTCTCCCGGTAGAAGCGCTTCTGGGCGGCCGGGTCGGCGTAGCGCGCGTAGGCGTTGTCGGGGACCAGGGCGGCGAAGTAGGTACGCAGTTCGGCGCGCAACTTCTGCTGTTCAGGCGTGTATTCGAGGTGCACGGCCCCTCCAGGATGCTCGCGGTCGCGTCGCCCGTGTGCGGCGGCGCACACAGTAGAACGTGTTGCAAGAATCCGGAAGGGGCGTGGACCGCCGGGCGGCGGGCGTCAGCGTTTGACCGCGCGCAGCACCACGAACTTGGGATCGCCCGCCACCGTGGTGCAGTTGCCGAAGATCCGGCGCAGCCGGGTGTGGTGGCCGAGGTGCCGGTTGGCGACCACCCAGAGTTCGCCGCCCTGGCGCAGCGCGCCGCGTGCTCCGTGGAACATGGTGCGGGCCGTCGCGTCGGTGGTGGCCTGGTGCGAGTGGAAGGGCGGGTTGTTGAGCACCAGGTCCGCGCTCCCCGGCTCGGCACCGGCGAGCCCGTCACCGACCACGAAACGGGCCTCGGCGTCCGGTCCGGTGTTGGCCCGGAAGGTCGCCTCGGCCGAGGCGACGGCCTGGTAGGACTCGTCGATGAAGGTGAGCACGGCTTCGGGGTTGGCGAGGGCGGCGGCCAGGCCCACGACCCCGTTCCCGCAGCCGAGGTCCACGACCCGGTCGGGGCCGCTGCGCACCGGCAGGTGCTTGAGGAAGAAGCGGGTGCCGATGTCGAGCCGCTCGGCGCAGAAGATCCCGGCGTGGTTGGTGACGGTGCGCCCGGACACGGCCCCGACGTCGTCCGGGAGGTCGTAGCGGTACGGCCAGGGGCTGGGCGTGCGGATCAGGGCCGGGTCCGGCGTGCAGTGGATGAGCCGGGCCTTCTTGACCGCGAGCGAGGTGCGGGTGGGGCCGATGATCCGTTCGAACAGCTTGAGGGTGGAGGTGTGGATCTCCTTGACCATGCCGGCGCCGACGACGACGGTGCCCTCGTGGACGGCGGGCGCCAGCCGGTGCAGCTGGTCCTCCAGGAGCGCGAGGCTCTTGGGTACGCGTACGAGCAGCACGTCGACGCGGTCCGGCGGGGTGTCGCGCGCGGACAGCAGGGTGACGGCGCCGGCGTCCGCCCCGTTGCGCTCCAGGTTGCCTGCCGTCGCCCGCTGCGCGAGGTAGGAGTCGGTGATCTGTACGGGGTGGTGCGCGGCCAGGACGGTGCTCAGCGCGCCCCAGCGGTCACCGACCACGACGACCCGGCCGGACAGACCCACCGGTTCCGCCCCGTCGGCCCCTTCCAGATGCCGGAGCAGGTATTCGTCGGCCGCGTCCCAGGCTCGGAACGGGTCGCGGGGGTCCTCGGGAAATCGGGCGAGGTCGTAACCGGCCCCTGACGTCGTCAAACGGTTCATTGTGCGTTCAGGCTAACCGAGCGGCGCCGGCCGCCCGCACACGCGCCGTCGGCGCGGGGGCCGGGGCCGCCCGCGCCGACGGTGCGGAGCTTCCCTAGGGCAGCGTCTTGTCGATGGCCGCCCGGCCCTCCCGGGCCAGCCTGCGCTGGGCCCATTCGAGATTGTGCGGTGTGAGGTCCCGCCCGGAGGCGAGCACCAGGTCCTCCGGCGACGGATCGTCGCTGGCACCGGTGTGCAGAAGGCTGTCCGGGGTCACGCCCCGCGATACGGATATGGATTCGGGCTCGTCGCTCATGCCGCCTCCTCGTCCTTGCGGCAATTCTCGCCCTCCCCCGACGGCGGCGCATCCGATGCCCGGCGGCGGCCCTCACTTGACCTGCACATGATAGGTACGCGCTGTTCACACATCGTCACGGTGTGCGTGGAAGGCTCCCGCTGACCACATAGCGAACACGACCACCGCGGAGCCGTCCCCCACCCCGTGACGGCGCCGCGGTGCCCGTATTTCCGGAGAGGACACCCCACATGTCCCGTCGTCACCTTCCCGGCCGGCGCCCGCTGCTGGCCACCCTGGCCGCCTTCGCGGTGCTCGCCGGCACCGCGGCCGCCGCACCGGCCGCGACCCTGCCCGCCCCGGCATCCGCCGCCACCGGGCTGTCGGCCCTGGACGACACGTACTACCAGGACGCGCTCGGCAAGACCGGTACCGCGCTCAAGAGCTCCCTGCACACGATCATCAAGGACCAGAGCAAGCTCACCTACAGCCAGGTCTGGGACGCGCTGAAGGACACCGACCAGGACCCGGCCAACTCCTCCAACGTGATCCTGCTGTACTCGGGCCGCTCCGAGCCCAAGAGCGACAACGGCGGCGGCGCCGACCAGTGGAACCGGGAGCACGTCTGGGCCAAGTCCCACGGTGACTTCGGCACCTCCACCGGGCCCGGCACCGACATCCACCACCTGCGCCCCGAGGACGTCACGGTCAACTCCGTGCGCGGCAACAAGGACTTCGACAACGGCGGCAGCGAACTGAGCGAGGCGCCGGGCAACTACACCGACAGCGATTCCTTCGAACCGCGTGACGCGGTCAAGGGCGACGTGGCCCGCATGATCCTCTACATGGCCGTGCGCTACGAGGGGGACGACTCCTTCGCCGACCTCGAACCCAACGACAGCGTCTCCAACGGCTCCGAGCCGCACATCGGCCGGCTCTCCGTGCTGAAGGCCTGGAGCGAGCAGGACCCGCCGGACAGCTTCGAGAAGCGCCGCAACGACGTCATATTCGACCAGTACCAGCACAACCGGAACCCGTTCATCGACCACCCCGAGTGGGTGGAGGCCATCTGGTGACCGGCCCGTCCTGAGGCCCTGACGCTCAGCCCGCCGGTTCCGCCGTGCACCAGGCCACGGCCTCCTCACGGGTGGCGAAGCAGCGCGGCGCCCCGGCGCCGCCGCCCGCCTCCCGCAGGCGGCCGTCAGGGTCCGCGACGGCGGTCCGGCGGCCGTCGGCCGTGAGCCGGGCGAGCCCGCTGCGCAGCATCGCCCGCGCCACGGTGTCGATGTCCGTCACCCGCAGCAGATCCAGCACCACCGCACCGGTGTCCTGCGGGTCCGGCTCGTCCAGCGCGTACAGCACCCGCTCCGCCGCCGTGAAGTCCAGGGCCCCCTGCGCCGCGACGACCGCCACCCGTCCGTAGCGGGCGCGCTCGCGCTCCTCCCTCGGCGCGAGCGGCAGGTCGTCGGCGGTGGTGACCAGGGTGACGGTGGAGCCCGCGAGCGCCGGGTTGTGCATGAGGTGCAGGCCGAGCCGGCGCGACAGCGACGCGATCGCCAGCTGTCCCCGCACGGAGGTCCCGGCCGGGTTCAGCCGCGGACTGTAGGCAGCCAGCCCGAACCGGGCGGGTCCCGCGGCGATCAGCCCGCCGGACACCCCGCTCTTGGCCGGCAGCCCCACCCGCAGCAGCCAGTCGCCGGAGGCGTCGTACATCCCGCAGGTAGCCATCACGGCGAGCACCTGGGCCGCCACGGGCTCCGGCACCACGGTGTCCCCGGTCAGCGGGTTGACGCCGCCGTTCGCGAGGGTCGCCGCCATCGCGGCGAGGTCCAGGGCCGTGACCCGTACCGAGCACTGGCGGAAGTACGTCTCCACCGCCGCCACCGGGTCCATGGGCAGGGGTCCGTTGCTGCGGATGAGATAGGCCAGGGCGCGGTTGCGGTCGCCGGTGACGACCTCGGAGGCGTACACCCGCTCGTCGACGTCGAGCGGGCGGCCTGCGAACCGGCCCAGGCAGTCCAGGATCCGGCCGAACCTCGGGGCGCCCGGGGCATCGGGGATCAGGGCGGTGGTGACGATGGCGCCCGCGTTGACCATGGCGTTGGCCGGGCGCCCGGTGCGCCGCTCCAGGCTGATGGCGTTGAACGCCTCGCCGCTGGGCTCGGCGTTCACCCATCGGGAGACCTCGTCGAGCCCGAGGAGGTCCAGGGCCAGGGCGTAGACGAAGGGTTTCGACACGGACTGGAGAGTGAAGGGGGCGTCGGCGTCACCCGTGCCGTACCGGTGGCCGTCCATGCTGATCAGGGCCAGCCCGAAGGCATCCGGGTCGGCCAGGGCCAGCTGCGGGATGTAGTCGGCGAGTTCGCCCTCGTCCACTGCGGCGAACCGGGCGTGCAGGTCCCGCAGCGCGTCCGTGACGGCTCCGGTGGCGGCGCTCACCGTGTCCCGGCCGTCCGTCAGCCGCGCTGGGCCTGGGCGATCCGGGGGAACGACTTGACGCCGGCCGCCTTGCGGCTGTTGGCGTGCTGGCTGACGGGCCGGTTCGGCGGGGCGTCGGCGAAGCCGAGCACCACGGAGTCGAGCACCTTTCCGGACGCGTCGACGAACTCCACCCGTACCGCGAAGAAGGCGGCCTTGTCGCCCCGGTTGGTCACCCGCACGAGAGCGCTGCGGAACTGCTCCGAGGGCGCGACCGGGAGGCCGTTGACGGAGACGTCCTCGATGGCATTGCCCTTGCCGTCGACTCCCTTGAGCGTGGCGACCGCCTTCTGCCGGTTGCGCTCCGCGTCGGCGGAGACCGAGGCGGCGAAGTCCTGCTGGGTGCGCGGGCTCCGGGTGGCGCTGGGCGTGGCCGCCGGTTCGGCGGACACCGTGCGCGTGCTCCTGGCGGTGCCCGGCGAGGAGGTGTCGGAGCTGTCACAGGCCGCGGCACCGGCGACGATCACCGCGGCGAGCACGGCGGGGGTCAGGCTGCGGGCTGCGCGGTCGCCGAGGGCGCGCCGCACGGGGCTGGGCTGGTTCACGGACGCTCCGTCTGTTCGAAAGGGCACAAGGGATACGGGGTGAAGGAGGGGAAGGGGTCAGGCCGCGTCGTCGCCGAAGATGTCGCGGAGGCGTTCCTCGCTGCGGGTGTCCAGGTTGCTGTGCAGCAGTTCGGCGCCGCCGCCGGGCAGCGCCTGGCCGATCCGGTCGGGCACCTCGCTCATGGTGAGGAGGAAGAGGGCCGAGGTCCCCGGGGTGACCTTCTCCTTGACCTCGGCGATGAACTCGTCGTCGATGCCGACGTCGGCCAGCTTGCCGCCGAGCGCCCCGGCAGCCGCGCCGATGGCGGCGCCCAGCAGCGGCATCAGGAAGATCAGCCCGAAGAGCATGCCCCAGAAGGTGCCGCTCAGGGCGCCCGCACCGACCAGGTTGAGCAGCTGCTTCGTGCGCGGCTTGGCCCGGTCGGCGGGCCAGCTCACCACGGCGGCGTCCAGGATCTTGATCAGCCCCTCCTTCTGCAGGGACTTCAGCGTCGTCTCCACGTTCTCCGCGCCTTCGGCCGACTGGAACTTCCACACGGTGAGCGTGGACATCGCAAACCTCCCGGACCCGGAACGACCAACTCGCTCATATTAGGATCAAAAGGTATGAATTGACTCGTCGAATCACCCGTTCCGCACCGCGGTGCGCGCATGTCCCCCGGGAGGGAACTGATGGACACGGATGCCCTGACCGCCGGTCTGCTGCAGAAGCTCCGCGCGGCCAAGCCCTATCCGGCCGTGTCCCTGACCATGCCGACCCACCGTCGTGCCCCGGACAACGCCCAGGACGCCGTGCGGCTGCGCAACCTGGTCTCCGAGGCCGTCAGCCGGCTGGAGGCCGACCCCGATGTGACCCGTGAGGCGCGCTCGGCGATCGAGCGTCAGCTCGGCCGCGCGGTCGACGAGATCGATCCGCGCAAGGCCCTGGACGCGCTCGTGCTGCTGGTGACGGCGGACGAGTACCAGATCTGGCAGCTCCCGCGCACCGCGCCCGAACGGGTGGTGCTGAGCGACAGCTATCTCACCCGCAACCTGGTCGCCGCGAAGGCGCAGGCCCAGCCGTTCTGGACGCTCACCGTCTCCGCCGACCACGCCGCCCTGTTCAGCGGCACGGCCGACGCCGCGCACGAGGAACACATCGGCGGCTTCCCGCTGTCGGCTCCGCACGAGGCGCCCAACCCGCAGCGCAAGGAGCGGATCGGCGACACCCCCAGCACCTTCACCTACGAGGACACCCGTCAGTTCCTGCGCACGGTGGACGAGAAGCTGCGCGCGGTGCTGGCGACCGATCCGCGTCCGCTCTACCTGGTCGGGCTCGCCCCGGCGCTCGCCCTGTTCGACGAGGTCGGCGAGAGCGCGAAGGACGCGGTGGGCCGGGTCACCAAGGGCGCTCCCGCCGACACCACCCCGAGCGATCTGCTCACCGAGCTCCGCCCGGCGCTGGAGGCCCGGCGCAAGCGGTTCGCCGCGGAGATCGACGGGAAGCTGGACGACGCGCGCGGCCGTCACGCGTTCGCCGGCGGACTCGACGAGGTGTGGGCCGCCGTGCGGGAGGGGCGCGCCGGCCTGGTGGCGGTCGAGGAGCACTACCAGCAGACGGTCCGGGTGGACGGGGAGCATCTGAAGCCGGTCACCGGGGACGCCGCCGACCTGACGGACGGGAGCGTCCGCGAGGACATCGTCGACGAGCTGGTCGAGGCGGCGCTGGACAGCGGTGCCGATGTCGTCTTCGTGGCGGACGACTCGCTCAAGGGGCACGGCCGGATCGCGGCGGCCCTGCGCTACTGAGCGCTCCGCGCACGGCGAGGGCCCGGACGGACACCCCGTCCGGGCCCTCGCCGTGTCCGGTCTCAGCCCTCCCAGGTCCACTCGGCCACCTCGGGCAGATCCGTGCCGTGTTCGCGGATCCAGGCGTGGTGGCGGGTCCTGGTGTCCGCCATCGCCTGACGCACTGCCACGGCCCGGACACCGAGGCCCGGGACCCGGTCGATGACGTCCATGACCAGCCGGTAGCGGTCGAGATCGTTGCGGACGACCATGTCGAAGGGCGTGGTGGTCGTGCCCTCCTCCTTGTAGCCCCGCACATGCAACTGGGCGTGTCCCGCGCGCCGGTAGGCCAGCCGGTGGATCAGCCAGGGGTAGCCGTGGTAGGCGAAGATGACCGGCTTGTCGCGGGTGAAGAGCGCGTCGTACTCGGAGTCCGGCATCCCGTGCGGGTGCTCGGAGTGCGGCATCAGCCGGGCCATGTCCACGACGTTCACCACCCGAACGGCCAGCTCCGGCAGATGGCGCCGCAGCAGCCCGGCCGCCGCCAGCGTCTCCAGGGTGGGTACGTCCCCGGCGCAGGCGAGCACGACGTCGGGCTCGCGGCTGCCGTCCTCGGTGCCCGCCCACTCCCAGGCGCCGGCGCCGCGCGCGCAGTGGGCGCGGGCCTCGTCCATGGTGAGCCAGTCGAGGCTGGGCTGCTTGCCCGCCACGATCACGTTGACGTAGTCGCGGCTGCGCAGCGCGTGGTCCGCCACGGACAGCAGGGTGTTCGCGTCGGGCGGCAGATAGACGCGTACGACTTCGGGGCTCTTGTTGAGGATGTGGTCGACGAACCCCGGGTCCTGGTGCGAGAAGCCGTTGTGGTCCTGGCGCCAGACGTGCGAGGTGAGCAGGTAGTTGAGGGAGGCGATGGGGCGGCGCCAGGGCAGCCGGCGCGAGGTGCGCAGCCATTTGATGTGCTGGTTGACCATCGAGTCGACGATGTGCGCGAAGGCTTCGTAGCAGGAGAAGAGGCCGTGCCGGCCGGTGAGCAGATAGCCCTCCAGCCAGCCCTGGCACAGGTGCTCGGAGAGCACCTCCATGACGCGCCCGTCGCGGGACAGGTGCTCGTCGGTGGGCAGCGTGCTCGCCTGCCAGGCCTTTCCGGTGGCGTCGTAGAGCGCGTCGAGCCGGTTGGACGCCGTCTCGTCGGGGCCGACGACGCGGAAGTCCCGGCGGTCGGCCGTCGCCGCCATGACCGCTTCGAGCAGCCCGCCGAGCACCCGGGTCGGCTCGTGCAGGACGGCCCCGGGCCGGTCCACCTCGACGGCGTGCGCGTCGAGGTCCGGGACGGGCAGGTCGCGCAGGAGCAGTCCGCCGTTGGCGTACGGGGAGGAGCCGAGCCGGTCGGTGCCCTCGGGCACACAGGCGAGGACCGCCTGCGAGGGCCGGCCCTCGGAGTCGAAGAGCTCGCCGGGCCCGTAGGAACGCAGCCACGCCTCCAGCTGCCGAAGGTGGTCGGGGTTGTCGCGGACGCCGGGCAGCGGGACCTGGTGGGCGCGCCAGGTGCCCTCGACGGGCAGCCCGTCGACCTCGGCGGGGCCGGTCCAGCCCTTCGGGGTGCGCAGCACGATCATGGGCCACCGCGGCCGGCCGGCCGCGCCCGCCGTGCGGGCGGCCGTCCGGATCTCGGCGATGCGGTCGACGGCCCGGTCCATCGTCTCGGCCATCGCCCGGTGCACGAGGCGGGGGTCGTCGCCCTCCACGTACAGGGGTTCGTGTCCGTAGCCGCGCAGCAGGGCGTCGAGTTCGTCGTGCGGGAGGCGGGCGAGGACGGTCGGGTTGGCGATCTTGTAGCCGTTGAGGTGGAGGACCGGCAGGACGGCCCCGTCGTGGACCGGGTCGAGGAACTTGTTGGCGTGCCAGGAGCCGGCGAGCGGTCCGGTCTCCGCCTCGCCGTCACCGATGACGCAGGTGACCAGCAGGTCGGGGTGGTCGAGGGCGGCTCCGTAGGCGTGGGCCAGCGAGTAGCCGAGTTCGCCGCCCTCGTGGATGGAGCCGGGGGTCTCCGGCGCGACATGGCTGGGCACCCCGCCGGGGAAGGAGAACTGCTTGAACAGCAGGCCCATCCCCTCGGCGTCCCGGCCGATGTCGGGATACGTCTCGGAGTAGCTGCCCTCCAGCCAGGAGTTGGCGAGGACGGCGGGCCCGCCGTGGCCGGGGCCCCAGACGCAGAGGGCCTGGATGCCGCGCGCGCGGATGATCCGGTTGACATGGGTGTACACCAGGTTGAGGCCCGGTGAGGTGCCCCAGTGGCCGAGCAGCCGGGGCTTGATGTGCTCCGGTGCGAGCGGCCGGGTCAGCAGGGGGTTGTCCATCAGGTAGATCTGCCCGACGGCCAGGTAGTTGGCGGCCCGCCAGTGCGCGTCGAGCGCGTCGATCTCCGCGTCGGACGGACCTGCCGTCGGCGGGGACGGTGGGGCGTCGGTCATGGTCACCTCTCAGCGGGCGGGGCGGGCGGCACGGCCGGGGTCACTGGGGTTCGGGCCCGAACCAGACCGTGGTGGCGTTGCAGAACTCACGGATGCCGTGTCCGGCGAGCTCACGTCCGTAGCCGGAGCGCTTCACCCCGCCGAACGGCAGCGCGGGGTGCGAGGCCGTCATGCCGTTGAAGAACACCCCGCCCGCCTCCAGGTCGCGGATGCAGCGCTCGCTCTCCTGCGGGTCGCGGGTCCATACGTTGGAGCTGAGCCCGAAGGGGGTGTCGTTGGCCAGCTCGACGGCCTCGTCGAGGCTGCCGGCCCGGTAGAGCGTGGCGACGGGGCCGAAGGTCTCCTCGCGGTGGATGCGCATGCCGGGCGTGATGCCGGTGAGGACGGTGGGGGCGTAGAACCAGCCGTTCTCCAGGCCGCCGCCCAGGCCCTCGGGCCGGCCACCGCCGCACAGGACGCCAGCTCCCTGCCGTACGGCGTCGTCGACGAGCTCCTCCAGGTCGGTGCGGCCCTGTTCGCTGGCGAGCGGGCCGATGTCGGTGGACTCCTCCAGCGGGTCGCCGACGGTCAGGTCGCGCATGCCCACGGTGAACCGTTCGGCGAACTCCTCGTACACCTCGGTGTGCACGATGAACCGCTTGGCGGCGATGCAGGACTGCCCGTTGTTCTGGACCCGGGCGGTGACCGCCGTGCGGGCGGCCTTGGCGACGTCGGCGGAGGGCAGGACCAGGTAGGGGTCGCTGCCGCCCAGCTCCAGGACGGTGTGCTTGACCTCGTCGCCTGCGACGGCGGCGACCGCACGTCCGGCCGGTTCGCTGCCGGTCAGGGTGGCCGCGGCGATCCTGCGGTCGCGCAGGATCTCCTCGACGGCCTTGGACCCGACCAGCAGGGTCTGGAAGCAGCCGGCCGGGAATCCGGCGCGGTGGAAGAGGTCGCCCAGGTACAACGCGGTCTGGGGCACGTTCGACGCGTGCTTGAGCAGGCCCGTGTTGCCGGCCATGAGCGCGGGGGCGGCGAAGCGCACGACCTGCCAGAGCGGGAAGTTCCACGGCATCACGGCCAGGACGCTGCCGAGCGGGCGGTAGCGCACATAGGCGCGCGAGGCGCCGGAGTCCTTGACGTCGGCGGGCGCGGGGTGTTCGTCGCGCAGCAGCTCCTCGGCGTTGGCCGCGTACCAGCGCATCGCCTTGGCGCATTTCGCGGCTTCGGCCCGGGAGGCCTTGAGGGGCTTGCCCATCTCCAGGGTCATGGTGCGGGCGATGTCCTCCTGGTCCTCGTCCAGGAGGTCGGCGGCCCGGTTGAGCAGTCTGGCGCGTTCGGCGAAACCGGTGGTGCGGTACTGGCGGAAGGCGGCGTCCGCCGCGGCGAGCCGCCGCTCGATCCCGTCGGCGTCCAGTGCGTCGAACGTCCTGAGCGTCTCGCCGTTCGCGGGGTTGACCGTCGCGATGGGCATGACTGTGGCCTCCTTGCCTTCGGTACTTCGACCGTGCCGCGCCGACCGCGCCGGCGCAACGCGGGCCCCCGCACCCCGCATACCCGGCCGGCGCGGATCATGCATGCGTCGCGCATGCGATCCGCGCCGGGAGGGGCGAGCGGGGGCGGGGGCCGGGCGGGTGGTTCCGCTCCGTGCCGCGCGTCAGACGAGGGCGGGGGCGTCGGTACGGACCGGCTCGGGGGCCTCGGTGCGGACCGGCTCGGCGGGGAGCTCCGCGACCGCGGCGGGCGGGCGCCGGAACTCGCGGACGCCGGGCAGCGGCGGCAGCGGGACCAGCTCGATGTGCTGCGGCTCCTGGGCGTACCGGGTGAACCAGACGACCTTGCCCTCGGTGGTCCGGCAGGTGCCCCAGCTGTCGCTGAGGGCCATGACCCGGCTCAGCCCGCCGCCCTCGTGGAGCAGGCGCGGCATCTCGGAGCCGTTGTCCGCGACGGAGACCGTGAGGTGCCGTCCTGACCAGCGCAGTTCGACGACGCAGTGGTTGTCGTCACCGACATGGCGGTGGACATTGGTCAGCAGCTCCTCCACGGCACGGCACACGGGCCGTACGTGGAGTTCGAGACTCCAGTGGCGCAGATGCGCGGCGACTATCCGTCGCAGCTGGGACACACGCTCTGCCGATACCTGGAGTTCGACCAGATAGTGCCGGTCGAGTGGAACGGTCATCGTCGAGGCTCCTCACATCGAGGCCCACATGCTTCGCCCCGTTGTAACCAACGACCCCCGAATACGAAGAGTGAGCAGATGTCACTTCTGGGTCACTCCTCAGGGTGACCCCGTGCGGCCGGTTGCGCAACACGTCCGGCCGTACACCCCCGGTGACCGGTGCTCATGGCAGATGGGGCAGCAGCCGGTCCGGGGTGAGGGGGAGGGTGCGCAGCCGGACCCCGGTGGCGTGCCGGACGGCGTTGCCGACCGCCGCGGCGGCGCCGACGATGCCGATCTCGCCGATGCCCTTGCTGCCCATGGGGTTGAGGTGCGGGTCGTGCTCGTCGATCCAGTGCGCCTCGATGCCGGTCACATCGGCACAGGCCGGCACGTGGTAGGAGGCGAGGTCGCTCTCGGCGAAGTCGCCGAAGACCGGGTCCATGGTGCTGCTCTCGGTCAGCGCCATGCCGAGCCCCATCGTCATGCCGCCGATGAACTGGGAGCGTGCGGTCCGGGAGTTGAGGATCCGCCCGGCGGCGAAGACCCCCAGCATCCGGCGCATCCTGACCTCGCCGGTGCGGGTGTCGACGGCGACCTCGGCGAAGTGCGCGCCGAACGCGTGCCGCGCGTAGTCCGACTCGGCGGCCGTCTCCTCGGTGGTGTCGGCGGTCACCGTCACTCCCCCGTCGGGCAGCACACCGCCGTGCTCGCCGAGCCGCTCCACGAGGGCGGTGGCCGCCTTGTGGACGGACCAGCCCCAGGAGGCGGTCCCCGAGGAGCCGCCGGCCAGCGGGGCG
The DNA here is from genome assembly GCF_031844705.1 of Streptomyces sp. ITFR-16. Classification (NCBI taxonomy): domain Bacteria; kingdom Bacillati; phylum Actinomycetota; class Actinomycetes; order Kitasatosporales; family Streptomycetaceae; genus Streptomyces; species Streptomyces sp. ITFR-16. The sequence goes on along the minus strand of NZ_CP134609.1, from coordinate 7,536,669 downwards.
TCCGGCAGGTCGCTGTCGCCGATGTCCACCGTGACGTTCTCCACCGGGGTCCGCAGCACCTCGGCGGCGATCTGGGCGAGTACGGTGCGGGCCCCGGTGCCGATGTCGGTGGCGTTGACGGCGATGCGGTACGAGCCGTCGGGGGCGGCGTGCGCCGAGGCGTGCGAGGCACTGACATAGACGGGGTACGTCGCGGCGGCGACGCCCGTACCGATCAGCAGGGGGCCTTCGCGGCGCTGCGCGGGGCGTGGGTCGCGATCGTGCCAGCCGAAGCGGGCGGCGCCCTCGCGCAGACAGGCGGCCAGGTTCCGGCTGCTGAAGGGCTTGCCGGACTCGGGTTCGGCGGCCGGGTCGTTGCGCAGGCGCAGTTCCACGGGGTCGATGCCGGTTTCCGCGGCGAGTTCGTCGAGCGCGGACTCCAGGGCGTACATGCCGGGCGCCTCGCCCGGTGCGCGCATCCAGGAGGGGCTGGGGACGTCCAGGGCGGTGACCCGGTGCACGGTGCGGCTGTGCGGGGAGCCGTACATGACGCGGGCGGGTACGGCGGCCTGCTCCACGAACTCCTTGACGGTGGAGGTCTGGGTGATGACCTCCTGGGCGACCGAGGTGAGGGTGCCGTCGGGCTCGGCGCCGAGCCTGACACGCTGGACCGTGGGCGCCCGGTGGCCGACGACCGCGGCCATCTGGCGGCGCGGCAGGGCGAGTTCGACGGGGCGTCCGGTGTGCAGCGCCGCCATCGCGGCGAGCACGGTCTGCGGGCGCGGGGTGCCCTTGGAGCCGAATCCGCCGCCGACGTGCTCGGAGACGACGCTGACCTGGCCGGGCGGGAGCCCGAAGAGTGCGGCCAGGCTGTCGCGCACCGCGGTGGCCCCCTGGCTGGAGTCGTACACCGTCAGGTGTCCGTCCGGCGCCCAGTGCGCGGTCGTGGCGTGCGGCTCCATGGGGTGGTTGTGCAGGGCGCCGAGTGTGTACGTGGCGTCGACGCGTACGGGCGCGTCCGCGAAGGCGCGGTCGAAGTCGCCGCGTTCGCTGACGGCCGGGTAGCCGCCGTTGGCGTTCTGCGGGGTGTAGAGGCCGGGGTGGTCCTCGCTCAGCACGACGTCGTGCGGCTCCGTCTCGTACGTGATGTGCAGCGCCCCGGCGCCGGCGCGGGCGCTCTCCAGCGTGTCGGCGACGACGAGCGCGATGTGCCAGCCCCGGTGCGGGACGCGGTCGTTCTGGAGGACGGCGAGGATCGGGTCGTCGGGCTCCTGGGTCCTCGGGGCGTTCTCGTGGGTCAGGACGCAGTGGACGCCGGGGAGGGCCAGGGCGTCGACGGTCCGGACGGCCGTGACCCGGCCGCGCGGCACGGTGGCGGGCACGGGCCAGGCGTACAGACAGCCGGGCAGGTGGCGTTCGGCGGCGTAGCGCGCGGCGCCGGTGACCTTGTCGCGCCCCTCGCGGCGCACGACGGGGGCACCCAGTGACGGGAGGGTGTGGCTCATGGCGGGAGTCCTCGGCTCTTCAGGGGCGGTCGGCGAGTGCGGCGAGCGCGTCCACGGCCAGATGGCGGGCCAGCCGGACCTTGAACGCGTTGTCGCGCAGGGGGCGTGCCCCGGCGAGTTCGGCGTCCGCCGCCCGCAGGTAGGTGGCGTCCTCGGCGGGGGCGCCGCGCAGGATCTCCTCGGCGGCGCGGGCCCGCCAGGGCCGGTGGGCGAGTCCGCCGAAGGCCAGCGCGGCGTGCTCGATCCGGCCGTCGCGCACCCGCAGGACGGCGGCCACGGAGGCCAGCGCGAAGGCGTACGACGCCCGGTCGCGGGCCTTGCGGTACAGGGAGACGGTGCCGTCGGGCAGCGGCGGCAGCAGCACCTCGGTGATCAGTTCGCCCGGCCGGACGACGGTGTCCGCGTCGGGGTTCTCGCCGGGCAGCCGGTGGAAGTCGGTCACGGGGACGGTGCGTTCGCCGTCGGGGCCGTGCAGTACGACCGCCGCGTCGAGGGCGGCGAGCGCGACGGCCATGTCCGAGGGGTGGGTGGCGACGCACTCGGTGGAGTGGCCGATGACGGCGAGGTCGCGGTGGGCGCCCTCGCGGGCGGGGCAGCCGGTGCCGGGCTCCCGCTTGTTGCAGGGTTTCGAGGTGTCCTGGAAGTACGCGCAGCGGGTGCGTTGCAGGAGGTTGCCGCCGGTCGTGGCGACGTTGCGCAGCTGCCCGGACGCGCCGGCCAGCAGGGCCTGGGACAGGGCGGGGTAGCGGGTGCGCACGGCGGGGTGGGCGGCCAGGTCGCTGTTGCGGACGGTCGCCCCGATGCGCAGGCCGCCGTCGGCGGCGTCCGCCACCCGGTCCAGGGGCAGCCGGCTGACGTCGACGAGCAGGCCGGGCGTCTCCACCCCGAGCTTCATCAGGTCCACCAGGTTGGTGCCGCCGCCCAGGAACCTGGCTCCCGGGTGGGCCGCTCCCGCGCGGACCGCTTCGGCGACGGACGTGGCACGGAGGTAGGCGAAGGGCTTCACGGCGCCACGTCCTCGATCGCCTCGACGATGCGCGGGTAGGCCCCGCACCGGCAGAGGTTGCCGCTCATCCGCTCGCGGATCTCGGCGGCGTCCAGCCGTGCCGGTCCGGCGACGGGGGCGTCGTGGGCGGTGGCGTGGGAGGGGAAGCCCTCGTACGCCTCGGTGAGCACCCCGGCGGCGGAGCAGATCTGGCCGGGGGTGCAGTAGCCGCACTGCAGCGCGTCGCGGTCCAGGAAGGCTTCCTGGAGGGGGTGCAGCCGGTCGCCGTCGGCCAGGCCCTCGATGGTGGTGATCCGGGCCCCGTCGTGAGCGACGGCCAGCAGCAGGCAGCTGTTGGCGCGGCGGCCGTCGACCAGGACGGTGCAGGCGCCGCACTGGCCGTGGTCGCAGCCCTTCTTCGCGCCGCTCAGGCCCAGGTGGTGGCGCAGGGCGTCCAGCAGGGTGGTGCGGTGGTCGAGCGTCAGGGTCCGCTCGTCACCGTTGATGTGCAGGGTCAGGACGGAGCGGTCGCCGGTCGCCCATGGCTCTCCCGCACCGCCCTCCCGCAGACTGGTCGGGTCCACGTGCGGCACCTTTCACGACGTCGCTTCTGTGTCGGTTCCTCCCACATATACGACAGTCGGGCGCGCACCGCCCGGGAGGCGGCGTTCGGCCTACTTGTTCTCCAGCCGCAGCCGCACTTCCTCTTCCTGGTCGCCGGAGACCGTGCCCACGACCCGTACGGCGAAGGCGCCGGCCAGGCTCTCGCGGAGCCGGTCGACGGCCTGGTAGCCGCCCTGCACATCGGCCGTGACGGGCCCGCCGAGCGTCACGGGCCCGGAGACCACCCGCGCCTCGGACACATCGACGGTCACGACCCACGCGGTGGGCCGCTTGCCCGCGACCTCCTCCGGAATGTCGCCGGAGCCCCGGTCGGTGGTGAAGGCCGCCCTCAGCACGTCGAACACCGTGCGCGCGTCATCCTTCGCGCAGCCGCTGACCACGACCGACACCTCGCTGTGCCCGCTCTCCTGCGCCTGCTGCGTCTCGCGTGTGCTGTTCACCGCGGTTCCTTCCGATGGGGTTCACTTCCAGGCTCGCCCCGACCACGGGCGGCTGCGAGTCGAGTACCCCCGCCGCTGCCGCCCGCACGTCATAAACCCTTGTCGTCCGAAACCTTTTTTGCATTGATATCCACTTAAAATATGAATTCGATCGCGGAACCGAGTGGGGGCCGCGCCCCGGGGTATGCGGCATGCATGGACGTATCGGATGGAGCCCTGAATTCCCTGGCCGTCACCCTCGCCGAGCGGGGCGCGACCGGTGTCGCGATGGCCGTGGTCGGCGTCGTCCTGGTGGCCCTGCTGATCGGCGCATTCTGGCTGGGCAAGCGGCGGCGCGACCAGGAACTGCCCCCGCCACGGCCCGAGGAACAGCCGGTCGCACCGGAGCACCGCAGCCACGTCGAGCAGCACGACGTCCACCACACCGGCGGTGCGTCCGCCGGCGGGACGGACACCTCCCACCACACGGACAGCTTCCCGGACGACGGCCGGGGCCTGTCGCCCTACGAGCTCGGCGAGCACGGCAATCAGCCCCTTCCCCCCGACAGCGACGAGCGCCGGGACTGACGCCTTTCGCCCGGCGGGGGCCGCGACCACGGCGGGCGACGCTCCCGCGTGTTGCGGGAGCGGCCGCCCCCGGTGAGGCTGGTGAGGGCCGCGAAGGCCGCCGGCACATCTGCCGCACCCCCCATGAAGGCAGTAGGACCATGACCGGAAGCACCTCTGGCACGGCGCCCGCGCCCGCGGCCCTCACCGGGGCCGCGGCGCCGTGCTGGGTCAATCTCATGACCCTGGACCTGGAGTCCGCCCAGGCGTTCTACGGCCCCGTGATGGGCTGGACCTTCCGCCCCGGCCGGCTCGGCCAGGAGTTCTCGGTCGCGCGCCGCGGAGACGTACCGGTCGCGGGCATCGGCGCGGTGGCCACAGCCTTTCGCGTGGCCGTGGCCTGGACGCCCTACTTCGCCGTCCCGGACGCCGATGTGGCCGCCTCCCGGATCCGCGAGCGCAGCGGCACCGTGGCGGTCGGCCCCCTGGCCCTGGGCAAGGGGCGCGGGGCGCTGGCCGCCGACCGCGACGGCGCGGGGTTCGGCATCTGGGAGCGGACCGAGCCGGCGACCTCGCCGCCCGCACCGGACGGCCATGCGCACGCCTGGCTGCGGCTGCGCACCCGGAACGCCTTCGACGCGGCGATCTTCTACGGCGGGGTCCTGGACTGGGCGACCGGTCTGCCCGGCGCGTGCGAGGTGTCGTACGAGAAGGACGAGGTCCTCGTGCAGTGCGGCGGGCGTCAGCTGGCCCGGATCAGTTCCGGCGCGGTCGAGGCGGCCCCCGATCCGCTGGTGCGCCCGCACTGGCAGGTCAACTTCCCGGTGGCCGACGTGACCGCCTCGGTCGAGACGGCACGGAAGCACGGCGGTTCGCTCGTCGAGGAGCTGACCCGCCCCGAGGGGCGCGAGGCGACGCTCATCGACCCGGACGGCGGGCTGTTCACCCTCACGGACGTCTACCACGCCCCGGCCTCCGGGCCGGAGTGAGCGGTGCGCCGAAGAACCTCGACGGTCCGGGCGGGGCGCGCATAGGATCTTGGGTACGGCATCGCGCGCCGGTCACCGGCCGGGTGAGGCGTGGAGGTGCCCGTGAGATGCCCGTTGGAGGCATTCCACAGTGTCAGTCGAGTTGAATCACACCATCATCCACGCCCGGGACAACCGGGAGTCCGCCGAGTTCCTGACCAGCATCCTGGGGCTGGAGATCGGCGCGGAGTGGGGCCCGTTCATCGCGGTCACCACGGCGAACGGGGTCACCCTGGACTTCGCCACCGTCCCCGCCGAAACGATCGCACTCCAGCACTACGCGTTCCTCGTCTCGGAAGGCGAGTTCGACACGGCGTTCGCCCGCATCCGCGAGCTGGGCATCACGTACTGGGCCGATCCCCGCCGCGAGCACCCGGGCGAGATCAACCACAACGACGGCGGCCGGGGCGTGTACTTCCTCGACCCCGCCGGTCACGCCATGGAGATCATCACCCGCCCGTACGGCGGCTTCGCCGCGTAGCGGCGCATACGGGAGGGGCCCGGCCGGATCATCCGGCCGGGCCCCTCCCCCCGTCAGGCGACGTCGAGCAGCAGTTCCGGGCGGTCCCACATCACCGCCGGCGGCGCGGCGCGTACGGTGCCGGTCCGCTCGGCGCCCACACTGCGGTAGAACCCCTCCGACGGCGGGTGCGACACGATGCGCACGCCGGTGAGGCCGCCGGAGCGGGCCTCCTCCCGGAGGTGGCCGACGAGCAGCCGCCCGATCCCCGCGCCCTGGGCGTCGTCGGCGACGAACATGAGGTCGAGCTCGGGCGGATCCAGGATCAGCGCGTAGAAGCCGAGCAGCCGCTCGCTCTCCTCCTCGACCGCCGCGAAGACCCGGTGCGCCTCGATGTAGTCCGGCCCGACCCGGTAGCCGTCGACCATCGGCGCGTACGGCCCCTCATAGGCGCGCGAGGACCGGACCAGGCGGGTGAGCCGCTTGGCGTCCCGGGCCGTCGCCCGCCTGATCCGCACTCCGCGGCGGGGAGCCCGGCCCCGCGTGGACGTAACGCTCGCTCTCATGCAGCGAGTATTACGCATCCGCCTGCGGGCGGGCGCGCCGTCAGGACGAGGAGCGCGCCTCGCGCCACTCCCGCACCCGGGCCTCGACGTCGAACGGCCCGAGGTTCAGGAGCGGTCCCGGCGGCGGCCGTCGGACGGCCTCGGCGATCTTCTCGTTGACCTCGGTCAGCAGGCGGCGCACCTCGGCCTCCGTCCGGATCCCGGGCAGGGCGGCGAGGACGTCCTCGGCCTCCTTGCGCAGGGCCAGCGCGGGCGGGAGCACCGACACGCCCTCGCGCTGCATCTTCGCCTTGATCCACCACGTCTCGTCGTACGGGCGGTCCAGCCCGTCGAGCGGCTTGCCGAACCCCGGCAGCCGGGAGAAGTCGCCCCGCTGTTCGGACTCCCGGATCTGCTTGTCGACCCACGACTCGAAGCTGACACCCGCGGGCTTGCGCTCGGTCACCGTGATGCCCCTCTCGGAGAGCTGTGCTGCCGTCCTTCCACCCTACCGAGGCGCCCTCCGGGGCCCCTTGGGGCGGGCCGCCCGGAAGAGCGGGGTGCGTCGAACGCGCGTGCAGGGGTACACGAGCAGCACGCCCGGCCGACAGGATGCCGGGCACGGACCGAAAGGGATGGTGGGAGTGGAACACAGCGACCTGCGGACCGATGACCGGCGGGGGTGGTGACCATGACGACCGTCGCGATCATCGTCGCCGTCGTTCTGGTGGTGGCCCTCGGCCTCTTCCTCGCCTTCGCCCGGCCGTCGGGCGGACGCGGGCTGCGACGCCGCTTCGGCCCCGAGTACGACCGCGCCGTCGCCCGTCACGACGGCGACACCAAGGCCGCCGAACACGAGCTGAACGAGCTGCTGAAGCGCCACCGTTCGCTGGACGAGCGGCCGCTGTCGGCCGAGGCCCGCGCGGAGTACACCGACCGCTGGACGCGGATCCAGGGCCGCTTCGTCGACGCGCCGCAGCAGGCGGTCGCCGAGGCCGACGCCCTCCTCGCGGAGCTGGCGCACGACCTGGGCTTCCCCGACGGCGACGACTTCGGTGAACAGAGCGCCGCGCTCTCCGTCCATCACGCCGAGCAGGTCAACGGCTACCGCCGGGTCCACGCCGCCAAACGGGGCGAGGGCGGCACGGAGGAGATGCGGGAGGCCCTGATCGAGGCCCGCGGCCTCTTCGACGTCCTGGTGTCGAACGGCGTGGACGCCCCCGCCCGCCGACAGCCCCACCCCGTGGAAGGAAGTGGCAAGGCATGACGAACGACGCCGATCGCACCACACCGGCCCCCCTGTCGACCCCCGCCGCCGGCGGACCGGCCAGGAGCCGCCCGCTCGCCCCGGACACGGCCCCCGGCACCGCCGCGGCCCCGGACGGCACAGCGGACCGGACGCACACCTCGCACGAGACCCCCGCCCCGCCGGCGAAGGCCCCGGCCCGGCCGTCGAAGGCCCCGGCCGCCCCGGGCCCGGACACCCCGTCCGGCGCCACGGGCACGCTCCTGCCGACCGGCGACCACGACAAGTTCGCCCTCCGCCTCCAGCAGGCGGTGACCGACTTCGTCGAGAGCCCGCAGCGGGCGGTCGAGGAGGCCGAGTCCACCTTCGAGGCGGTCGTGGAGGGCCTCACCCACGCACTCGACGAGCACCGGCGCACCCTGCGCACCTCCGCCGGGCAGGACACGGAGCCCGGGGCACGGACCGAGGAGCTGCGCATCACGCTCCAGCACTACCGCGACATCACCGAGCGGCTCCTGAAGGTGTGAGGGCCCCACCGCCCGCGCCGCACCCCGTCCCCGTCGCACGGACCTCTGCCCCGGCCGATATCGGCCGGGGCAGAGGTCCGTGCCGGTGAGGTCCGTGACGCGAGGGCCTGTGCCGAAACGGTTCAGCGGGTGTGGACGACCAGTTCGGCGCGCAGCCGCCGCAGCGTGCGCACCGGGACGCGCAGCCCGTCGCGCACATACCCCTCGAGACCGCCCCACCGCTCGTCCATGGCGTCGAGCGCCGTGTCCAGGTAGCGGGCGCGGACCTCGATGATCGCGGACGCGATCTCCGGGTCGCCGCCCGCGTCGAGGAACCCCTGCACGAACGGCCGGTAGGCGACCCGCACCACCGGGTTCACCGAGAGGAACTCCGTCCGCACGACGTCCCGCGAGGCGCCGAGGAGCAGAAGCAGCAGCGTCGTCGCCCAGCCCGTGCGGTCCTTGCCCGCCGTGCAGTGGAAGAGCACCGGACGAGCGGCGGCCTCGGCGACCGTGTCGACGAAGGCGCGGTACGCGGCGGCGGCGCGCGGCGAGAGCACCATCCGCCGGTACGTCTGCGCGAAGATCTCCTCGGCCTTCCCGCCCCCGAGCAGCCGCTCCGCCTCGACCGGGTCCGCGAGCAGCGCCCGGAGCCGGGCGGGCACCACCCCCGGGTCGTCCCCGAGGACGTCGGCGACGAACAGCCGGGCGCCGGGCGGCAGCCGGTCGGGCGCCGTCGCGCGCTCGTCCGCGGTCCGCAGATCGACGACGGTACGGATGCCGAGTGCGGCCAGGGTGGCGTCGTCCACCGGGCCGGTCCCGCTGAGCTGGCCGGAGCGCAGCACCGCACCCGGCCGGACCCGCCGGCCGGGGCCCAGGGCGATGCCCCCCAGATCGCGCAGATTGAGAACGGAGACTGCCGGGACGGCCCTGACGGTGTGCACGATGAACTTCCTCTTTTCCCGACACGTATCCGAATTGATTTCGGCTTGGCCGGATCAAAAGTCGCATGATGTCGGGAAATCGACAAAGTAAAACGCCGTAGATCATCGGACCGTGCGCAGGGGCGGCTCGGGAGCGTCCCCCGCCGCCCTCACTCCGCCAGGAGACGGGTTTTCTGGGCCTGGAATTCGGCATCGGTGAGGATGCCCTGCTTCTTCAGCTCGGCGAGCCGCTCCAGCTGGCCGATCAGGTCGTCCTCCGGCGCGACGGCCTGCGGCGGGGCGGCCTGCTGCTGGGCGTCCTGCTCGGCGAACCTCGTCTGCCGGCGCTGCTGGACGCGGCCACTGACCGCGGACGCGGTACCCGCGACGACGGCCGTGCGCGCCGCCGCCCCGAGCAGGCCGGGGCCTCGGCGGTTCATTCCGGGTCCTCGAAAGATCGGCATGTTCCTACGCCCTTCCGGTGCGGTGCGCTGTCAGCGGGCGGAGCCGGACGCGGAGACCGCGGCCTCCGCGACCTCGGCGGGAATCCGTTCATGGGCGATGACCTGGCCGCCCGACGCGCGGACGGCCGCCGTCAGCGGGACCGCCCAGAGGTCCTCCCACACGATCAGCGCCGCCGAGCTGCCCGCCGGCACCCTCTCGCCGAGGGTGCGGATGTCCTCGCTGTTGAGCAGTCCGGTGACCTCGCCCTCGACACGTTCGAAGGAGACCAGCTCGTCCGGGTCGAGGTCCTCCAGCTCCACGGTCTCGATCGCGCCGTCCTCGGCCCGGTGCACGAAGGCCAGATCGATGATGCGCACGGCCTTGGACGCGACCGCGTCGGCGAGCGCCGGCGCGATGACCCCGGTGAACCGGCTGCCCGGAAACGCGACGACGAGGTACTCCACTGGTCCCACAGCCACGGGCGTGTCCTCTCCGGATGAATGGATTGCCAGCAGCATAACTTCGGGCATTTGGTACTGCACTATGGCACATACACAGAAACCGTAGAGCCCTTGTGCCGCACGGCCGGACGGCCGGACCGCCCGTCACCGGACCGGCGGTTACGCGACAGTACGTAAAGGATCAAGCGCGCTGGGAGAGGGCAAGGTCACAGGCCGGTCCTCTGCTGCTCGTCCGGGTGCTGTCCTAGCATCTGGGCATGACGGTCCAGCCTGCTGACGGGTTTTCGTTGGCCGCCGAATTCCCTGACCCCGCCCACGAGCAGTGGCAGAGCCTCGTCGAAGGTGTGCTGCGCAAGTCGGGCAAGGACGTCTCGGGTTCGGCCGCCGAGGAAGCACTGTCCACCACGGTCGAGGACGGGCTCATCACGCGCCCCCTCTACACCCGGCGCGACGACGCGCCCGACCCCGGTCTCCCGGGCTTCGCGCCCTTCACCCGAGGCAGCAGGCCCGAGGGGTGTACGGCGGGCGGCTGGGGCGTACGGCAGCGGCACACCTCGACGGATCCCGTACGGCTCAACGAGGCCGTGCTCGCGGATCTGGAGAACGGTGTCACCTCGTTGTGGCTGACCGTGGGCGGCACCGGTGGTGTGCCGGTCTCCGGTCTCGCACGGGCGCTGGACGGCGTCTTCCTCGACCTGGCGCCCGTCGTCATCGACGCGGGGGACGAACTCGACGCCGCCGCAACCGAGTTGCTCCGGCTGTACACGGAACGCGGCGTGGCGGCCGACCAGGTGCGGGGCAACCTCGGCGCCGACCCGCTGGGGCGGGCCGCGCGCACCGGCACCGCGCCGGAGCTGACGGACGCGGTCCGCTGGGCGCGGCGCTGCGCGGCCGGATATCCGGGGCTGCGGGCGATGGTCGTGGACGCGCTGCCGTACCACGAGGCGGGCGCTTCGGCAGCCGAGGAGCTCGGCACCTCGCTGGCCACCGGCGTCGCCTACCTGCGGGCGCTGACCGAGGCCGGTCTCGGCGTCGAAGAGGCCTGCGCCCAGCTGGAGTTCCGCTACGCGGCCACGGCCGACCAGTTCCTGACGATCGCCAAGCTGCGGGCGGCACGCCGGCTGTGGGCGCGGGTCGCCGAGGTCTGCGGGGCTCCCCAGGCGGGGGCACAGCGTCAGCACGCGGTGACGTCCCCGGTGATGATGACCCGGCGCGATCCGTGGGTGAACATGCTGCGGACCACCCTGGCCGGTCTGGGCGCGGGCGTCGGCGGCGCGGACGCGGTGACCGTGCTGCCGTTCGACCATGCGCTGGGCCTGCCCGACGCGTTCGCCCGGCGCATCGCCCGGAACACCTCGACGATCCTGCTGGAGGAATCGCATCTGGCCCGGGTGATCGACCCGGCGGGCGGCTCCTGGTACGTGGAGCGGCTCACCGACGACCTCGCCGGCGCTGCCTGGGCGTTCTTCCAGGAGATCGAGCGGGCCGGCGGCCAGGCGGCGGCGCTGGACTCGGGGCTGGTCGCGGAGCGGATCGCGGCGACCTGGGCGGCGCGCAGCAAGGACCTGGCGCGCCGCAAGGAGCCGATCACCGGGGTGAGCGAGTTCCCGCAGCTGGCCGAGCGGGCGGTGGAGCGCGAGCCCGTGCCGTCGGCCCCCGCTCCGGGCGGTCTTCCCGTGGTCCGGCGCGACGAGGCGTTCGAGGCGCTGCGGGCGCGTTCGGACGCCCATCTGGCGGCGACCGGCGGACGGCCGCGGGTGTTCCTCGCGGCGCTCGGTCCGGCCGCGGCGCACACCGCGCGGGCCTCGTTCGCCGCGAACCTCTTCCAGGCGGGCGGCGTCGAACCCGTCCACGAGCCGGTCCAGGTGGACGCGGCGTCGGCCGCCGAGGCCTTCGCGGCCTCGGGCGCGGATGCGGCGTGCCTGTGCTCCAGCGACGCGCTCTACGCGGAACAGGCTGCCGAGGTGGCCGGGGCGCTCGTCGCGGCCGGTGCGCGGCGGGTGTATCTGGCGGGCCGGCCCGGTACGTACCCGGGTGTCGACGAGTACGTCTTCGCCGGCTGCGACGTGGTGGCCGTGCTCTCTTCCCTTCTCGACCGTATGGGTGTGGCGTAATGCGGATCCCCGACTTCTCCGACATCGAGCTCGGTCCGGGCGAAGGCGCCGATGTGACCGAGGACCAGTGGCGTGCCGCGGTCAAGGAGTCCTCCGGCAGCTCCGACGGCGACCTGCTCTGGGAGACCCCGGAAGGCATCGCGGTCAAGCCGCTGTACACCGGCCACGACCTGGAGGGACTGGACTTCCTGGGTACGTACCCGGGTGTGGCGCCGTATCTGCGCGGTCCGTACCCGACGATGTACGTCAACCAGCCCTGGACGATCAGGCAGTACGCGGGTTTCTCCACCGCCGAGGAGTCCAACGCCTTCTACCGCCGCAACCTCGCGGCCGGGCAGAAGGGCCTCTCGGTCGCCTTCGACCTGCCGACCCACCGCGGCTACGACAGCGACCACCCCCGGGTGACCGGCGACGTCGGCATGGCCGGGGTGGCGATCGACTCGATCTACGACATGCGCCAGCTCTTCGACGGCATCCCGCTGGACAGGATGTCGGTGTCGATGACGATGAACGGCGCGGTGCTCCCCGTGCTGGCGCTGTACATCGTGGCCGCCGAGGAGCAGGGCGTACCGCCCGAGAAGTTGGCCGGGACCATTCAGAACGACATTCTGAAGGAGTTCATGGTCCGCAACACCTACATCTATCCGCCGAAGCCCTCGATGCGGATCATCTCCGACATCTTCGCGTACACCTCGCAGAAGATGCCGCGCTACAACTCGATCTCCATCTCCGGCTACCACATCCAGGAGGCCGGGGCGACGGCCGATCTGGAGCTGGCGTACACCCTGGCCGACGGGGTGGAGTATCTGCGGGCCGGCCGCGACGCCGGGCTCGACGTCGACGCCTTCGCGCCCCGGCTGTCGTTCTTCTGGGCGATCGGCATGAACTTCTTCATGGAGATCGCGAAGCTGCGCGCGGCCCGGCTGCTCTGGGCCAAGCTGGTCAAGGAGTTCGGGCCGAAGAACGCCAAGTCCCTCTCGCTGCGCACCCATTCGCAGACCTCCGGCTGGTCGCTGACCGCGCAGGACGTGTTCAACAACGTCACGCGCACCTGTGTGGAGGCGATGGCCGCGACACAGGGGCACACCCAGTCGCTGCACACCAACGCCCTGGACGAGGCGCTGGCCCTGCCGACGGACTTCTCGGCGCGCATCGCCCGCAACACCCAGCTGCTGCTGCAGCAGGAGTCCGGCACCGGGCGCGTGATCGACCCGTGGGGCGGCAGCGCGTACGTGGAGAAGCTGACCCATGACCTGGCGCGGCGGGCCTGGCAGCACATCGAGGAGGTCGAGGCGGCGGGCGGCATGGCCAAGGCCATCGACGCGGGCATCCCGAAGCTCCGTATCGAGGAGGCGGCCGCCCGTACCCAGGCGCGCATCGACTCGGGGCGCCAGCCCGTCATCGGCGTCAACAAGTACCGCGTCGAGACCGACGAGAAGATCGATGTGCTCAAGGTCGACAACTCCTCGGTGCGCACCCAGCAGATCGAGAAGCTGCGCCGGCTGCGCGAGGAGCGCGACGAGCAGGCGTGCCAGGACGCGCTGCGGGCGCTGACGGCCGCCGCCGAGCGCGACCCGGGTCCGGGCCTGGACGGCAATCTGCTGGCCCTGGCCGTGGACGCGGCGCGGGCGATGGCGACGGTGGGCGAGATCTCGGACGCGCTGGAGAAGGTGTACGGACGGCACGCGGGCCAGATCCGTACGATCTCCGGTGTGTACCGCAACGAGGCAGGGGAGTCGCCGTCCGTGGACCGTACCCGCGCGCTGGTCGACGCGTTCGAGGAGGCGGAGGGACGGCGGCCGCGCATCCTGGTCGCCAAGATGGGCCAGGACGGGCACGACCGCGGGCAGAAGGTGATCGCGACCGCCTTCGCCGACCTGGGTTTCGACGTGGACGTCGGCCCGCTGTTCCAGACGCCGGGCGAGGTCGCCCGGCAGGCGGTCGAGGCGGACGTGCACATCGTGGGCGTCTCGTCGCTGGCCGCCGGCCACCTCACGCTCGTACCGGCGCTCCGCGAGGAGCTGGCCGCCGAGGGACGTGAGGACATCATGATCGTGGTGGGCGGGGTGATCCCGCCGCAGGACATCGAGGCGCTGCACGAGGCGGGGGCGGCGGCCGTGTTCCCGCCCGGGACGGTGATCCCGGACGCGGCCCACGATCTGGTGACGCGCCTCGGCGCCTCGCTCGGTCACGAGCTGTGAGCCGCTGACCCATGGCCGCGAGGATCGATCTCGACAGTTATGTGAAGGGGGTGCTCGACGGGAAGCGCGCGTACATCGCGCGTGCGATCACCCTCGTCGAGTCCACCCGGCCCGACCACCGGGCGCTCGCCCAGCAGTTGCTGCGCGAACTGCTGCCGCACTCGGGCAGCGCCCGGCGCATCGGCATCAGCGGGGTGCCCGGGGTCGGCAAGTCCACGTTCATCGACGCGCTCGGCACCATGCTCACCGGGCTCGGGCACCGGGTCGCGGTCCTGGCCGTTGACCCGTCCTCCAGCCGCACCGGCGGCTCCATCCTGGGCGACAAGACCAGGATGGAGCGGCTCGCGGTGGACCCGGCCGCCTTCGTGCGCCCCTCCCCCACCGCCGGCACCCTGGGCGGGGTGGCCAAGGCGACCCGGGAGTCCGTCGTGGTGATGGAGGCGGCGGGGTACGACGTGGTGCTGGTGGAGACGGTCGGCGTCGGCCAGTCGGAGACGGCGGTCGCCAACATGGTCGACACCTTCCTGCTGCTGACGCTGGCCCGCACCGGCGACCAGCTCCAGGGCATCAAGAAGGGTGTGCTGGAGCTGGCGGACGCCATCGCGGTGAACAAGGCCGACGGCCCGCACGAGCGGGACGCGCGCTCCGCCGCGCGTGAACTGGCGGGCGCGCTGCGGCTGATGCATCCGGCCGACGCCGCGTGGACGCCGCCGGTGCTCACGTGCAGCGCCCGTGAGTCGACCGGTCTGGACACCCTGTGGGAGCGGCTGGAACAGCACCGGGCGCTGCTCGAGTCGACCGGCCGGCTCGCGGCCAAGCGCCGTGACCAGCAGGTCGACTGGACCTGGACCATGGTGAAGGACGAGCTGCTCGAGAGCCTGCGCAGCCATCCCGGGGTGCGGGCGCTGGCGCCGGAGCTCGAACTGCGGGTCCGTGAGGGGACGTTGCCGGCGACGCTGGCGGCCGAGCAGATCCTGGAGGCGTTCCGGGGCCCAAAGACGCGCACCTGAGCGGGCCGGCTAGAGGTCGAGCTGGTACTCCAGCGAGCGGTGCGTGGGCCGGTAGCCGAGCGCGTCGTTGACGGCGCGCATGGGGGTGTTGCTGTCGGCGGTGTCGGCCAGCAGTCCGCCCAGCTTTGGGTGGTGGGCGCGGGCGTGCAGGATCGAGGCGGCCTTCATCCACCGGGCGAGCCCGTGGCCTCGGTGCCCGGGCAGCACACCCGTCCCGTAGTGCTGCCCGTCGCCCCGGCCGTCGCCCGGCACGACCACTTCGGTGAAGCCCACGACCGCCCCGTCGGCCTCGTCGACGGCGGCCACGGTGTGCAGCAGGTCCCCGCGCTTCGCGACGGCCTGCGCCACCGCCCTGACCCCGTCGACGTCCCAGGTCATCGTGCCGTAGTCGGTGTCGTCCATGGGCATGTCGTCCATGGCCCGGCGCGAGGCGGCGAAGGTCGCCGCCAGCGCGTCGGGGACCGTGCCGTCCCCAGGACTCCAGGCGGTAGCCCGGATGCGGCAGCGCGACGGCGGCGGCCAGGGCCCCGGTGTCCAGATCCGCCAGTGACAGCCGGGCGTAGGTGAGAGTGAGGACCTTGCGCAGCCCCCTGGCCCGCAGGAAGTGGTCGCCCGGGGAGCCGGCCTCGGTCTGGGCGACGACCGAGCGCCGGCCGTGCTCCCGTGCCGCGGCGGCGACCGCGTCGAGGAGCCGGGTTCCTGTGCCGGCGCGGCGCTCGGCCGGGTGCACCTGGAGGTCCAGCTCGGCCAGATGTTCCTGGCCCTCCCGCGTGAACACCCTCAGGAACGCCGAGCCGACCGGCGCCCCCGTGTCGTCGGACGCCAGCCAGGCCAGCCGGTAGTCGTTGTCCCCGCGGTCGGGGTCGGTGAGGGCGGTGATGCGGATCGGCAAGGTGACTCCGGGCTCGGGAACGTGCGGAAGGACGGAGAAGGACGCGCCGTACGAAAGCACCCCCGCTCCCCCGCCGCAACGGGTTAACCACGTCACAGCCGCTCGCGGCCCCCGGATGCCGTGGTACGGTGCAAGCGGTACTTGTGCACGCCTTGGAATTCAGGCGCCGGTATCTGTTTGTTCTCCTCAGCTGACGCGCCCGTCGTTTCGACCGGCGATCCAGCTTCTCGTTTCACTTCTTCCGTCCGGTACGGACTCTTCCGCCGGATTTTCCTGCCCGTCGTCCCGGGGCGTGAATTCTCCGCCCCCGTCTCTGCCGGGCCCCTTCATTCGCATGTCGCGAAAGGACCACCCGCATGACCACCACACTTCAGCACCCCGTCACCACCCGGCCGCCCGCCCCCGTGGCCGCCGCCGGAATCCTCGACCTCACGCAGCAGGGGCACGGCGTCCTGCGCTCCGCGGGCGGCCACCCGGCCCCCGGCGACGTCCAGGTCCCCTCGGCACTCGTCCGCCGGCACGGCCTGCGCAAGGGCGACGCCGTCGAGGGCCTCTGCGAACGCGGCCGGACCCTGAGCGCCGTCGAGCGCGTCAACGGCCTGGCCCCGCAAGCCCTTCGGGCCCGCCCGCACTTCCGCGACCTCACCCCGCTCCACCCCCGGCAGCGGCTCCGCCTGGAGACCCCGTCCGGCAGCCCCTCGGCCCGGATCGTCGATCTCGTCGCCCCGGTCGGCAAGGGACAGCGCGGGCTGATCGTGGCCCCGCCCCGGACCGGCAAGACGGTCCTCCTCCAGCAGATCGCGGCCGCCGTCGCCGAGAACCACCCCGAGAGCCATCTGATGGTGGTGCTCCTGGACGAACGGCCCGAGGAGGTCACCGACATGCGGCGCTCGGTGCGCGGCGAGGTCTACGCCTCGACGTTCGACCGGCCCGCCAAGGAGCACATCGCCCTGGCGGAACTCGCCCTCGAACGGGCCAAGCGACTCGTCGAGCAGGGCCGGGACGTCGTCATGCTGGTGGACTCGCTCACCCGGCTCTGCCGGGCCCACAACAACGCCGCCTCGGCCGGCGGACGCACCCTCAGCGGTGGCGTGGACGCCGCCGCGCTGCTCGGTCCCAAGCGCCTGTTCGGGTCCGCCCGTCTCACCGAGGAGGGCGGCTCGCTGACCATCCTGGCCACCGCCCTGGTGGAGACCGGGTCCCGGGCCGACGAGTACTTCTTCGAGGAGCTCAAGGGCACCGGCAACATGGAACTGCGGCTCGACCGGTCCCTGGCCGAGCAGCGCGTCCACCCGGCGGTGAACATCGCCGCCTCCGGCACCCGCCGCGACGAACTCCTCGTACCGGCGGACGAGTTGACCGCCGTGCGCGGGCTGCGCCGGGCCCTGCACTCCCGGGACGCGCAGACGTCCCTTCAGACGCTGCTCGACCGGATCCGGAAGACCCCGGACAACGCCGCCTTCCTGCGTCTGCTGCGCGGCACGGTGCCCTCGGCCTGACCGGCCCTCCGTCACATCCGGGTGTGCAGCGCGGCGGTGTGCTTGCGGACCTGCTCCGGGGTGAGATAGCTGTCCGTGTACTCGAAGTCCCGCAGTGTCGCCGGCTTGCGGGACTGGAATCCGGTCCGGACGAAGTCGTCCCCGGCGGCGGCGTTGATCAGCCAGTTCGTCATCACCCGCGCCTTGGCCACATTGGTCCGCAGCGCCGACCAGTGGTAGCCGCGCGCCACCGCCTGGGCGGCGATCCCGTGCATCTCGATGCCGAGGGGCTTGGAGACGGCGTCCTTGCCGCCCAGGTCCACGACGAGGCCGAGGTCCTTGTGGACGTACGGCTGCATCGGCCGGTTGCGCAGGGTCGCCAGCAGGTTGTCGGCGAGCCTGCGGCCCTGGCGCATGGCGTGCTGTGCGGTGGGCGGGCAGACCGCGCCGTCGCCCTTGGCCAGGTCGGGCACGGCGGCCGCGTCGCCGAGCGCGAAGATGCCGTCGTGGCCGGGCAGGGTCATCTCGGGGGTCACGGCGAGCCGGCCGCGCACGGTCTCCGCGTCGAACGTGGTGACCAGCGGGCTGGCGGTCACCCCCGCCGTCCAGATCAGGGTCCGGCAGGGCAGCACCCGGCCGTCGGTGAACGTGACGGTGTCGGGCCCCGCCTCGGCGACGGAGACCCCGAGCGACACCTCGATCCCCCGGTCGCGCAGCACCTTCAGCGCGCTGGTGCCGAGCTTGTCGCCCAGTTCGGGCATGAGCTTCGGAGCGATGTCGATCAGATGCCACTTGATCAGCTTCGGGTCGAGCCGGGGGTAGTGGCGGACCGCGTTGGTGGTGAGCCGTTGCAGACAGGCTGCGGTCTCGGTGCCGGCGTACCCGCCGCCGACCACCACGAACTGCAGGCGCGAGGCCCGCTCCTCCTCGTCGTCGCTGGCGTCCGCGAGGTCGAGCTGCGCGATCACGTGGTCGCGTACATAGGCCGCCTCGGCCAGTGTCTTCATGCCTCGGGCGTTGTCGAGCAGGCCGGGGATGTCGAAGGTGCGGGTGACGCTGCCGGGGCTCAGTACGAGGTAGTCGTACGGCTCGTCCACCAGCTCGTCGGTGATCTTGCGGACGACGCAGATCTTCGCCTTGGGATCGATCCCGATCGCGCCGCCGGGAATGATGCGCGTGCGGTGCCGGCTGCTCCGTCGCAGTGACACGGCCACGGACTGCGGGGTCAGTACGCCCGAGGCCACCTGGGGCAGCAGAGGCAGATAGAGCTGGTACGAGAACGGTGCGACGAGAGCGATGTCCGCTTCACCGGGACGGAGCCCTCGCTCCAGACGGCGCACGCACTCGACCCCGGCGAAACCGGCTCCGACAACGAGAATCCTGGGTCGTGCCACAGTGTTCGTCCCTTCTCGGGGGGTCTGCACGGTCGTCCGTTCGCCTGCCCCGTCACACGCGCACGTCACCTCTCATCTTCACGAGAGCGGTGGGAGTTCGCCTGCTGGGACGGCAGAACGGACGACGCGGCCCTCATCTGGCCAGGTATGTCACCACGGTGCAGGCGCCGCCCGCCGTGCCCGCGCAGACCACCGCGGCCGCCACACAGCGCGCCCTGAGCCTGCGGTAGCGCGCGCTGTACTCCTCGCGCAGCTCGCCGGCGCGCGAGGCGATGCGCGCCAGCATCAGCCGGGAGGCGGCGGCCCGGTCGGCCATGTAGACCCGCTCCACGTCCTCGCGCTGGGCCGTCGTGAGCCAGGGCAGCTCGTCGGTGAAGCGGCGGGCGCGCCGGCGGGCCTGCTCGACCTCGGCGCTCCACAGCAGATATCCCTCCAGCCGGGCCAGGCCGCGGGCGCTGTCCGTATCGGGTTCGGGGCTGCTCACCCGGTTCTCCTCTCCACCGGCCCGGGCGCTCACGCCTGCCGGTCCCCCGGTGCCACTGTCACCGACTGGTCGCCGCGGTTGGCGGCCTCGTCGAGTTCCCGTACGTCGGGGTGGTGCAGGTCGAACGCCGGGGATTCGGAGCGGATCCGGGGCAGGGTGACGAAGTTGTGCCGCGGCGGCGGGCACGACGTCGCCCACTCCAGCGAACGGCCGTAGCCCCACGGGTCGTCGACCTCGATCTTCTTGCCGTACTTGGCCGTCTTCCACACGTTGTAGAGGAACGGCAGCATCGACAGGCCCAGCAGGAACGAGGAGAGCGAGGAGATGGTGTTCAGCGCGGTGAAGCCGTCGGCCGCCAGATAGTCGGCGTACCGGCGCGGCATGCCTTCCGCGCCCAGCCAGTGCTGCACCAGGAACGTGCCGTGGAAGCCCACGAACAGCGTCCAGAAGGTGATCTTCCCGAGCCGCTCGTCGAGCATCTTGCCGGTGAACTTCGGCCACCAGAAGTGGAACCCGGCGAACATCGCGAACACCACGGTGCCGAAGACCACGTAGTGGAAGTGCGCGACCACGAAGTACGAGTCCGAGACGTGGAAGTCCAGTGGCGGCGAGGCCAGGATGACACCGGTCAGACCGCCGAAGAGGAACGTCACGAGAAAGCCGATGGACCAGAGCATCGGTGTCTCGAAGGACAGCGAGCCCTTCCACATCGTGCCGATCCAGTTGAAGAACTTCACCCCGGTGGGCACCGCGATGAGGAACGTCATGAAGGAGAAGAACGGCAGCAGCACACCGCCGGTGACGTACATGTGGTGCGCCCACACGGTCACCGAGAGGCCGGCGATGGAGATCGTCGCGGCCACCAGGCCGATGTAGCCGAAGATCGGTTTGCGGCTGAAGACCGGAATGATCTCGGTGACGATCCCGAAGAACGGCAGGGCGATGATGTACACCTCCGGATGGCCGAAGAACCAGAAGAGGTGCTGCCACAGGAGCGCCCCGCCGTTGGTGGCGTCGAAGACGTGCGCGCCGAACTTGCGGTCCGCCTCCAGTGCCAGGAGGGCCCCCGCGAGGACCGGGAAGGCCAGCAGGACCAGCACACCGGTCAGTAGGACGTTCCAGACGAAGATCGGCATGCGGAACATCGTCATGCCGGGCGCGCGCATGCAGATGATCGTGGTGATGAAGTTGACCGAACCGAGGATCGTGCCGAAGCCGGAGAAGGCCAGACCCATGATCCACATGTCGCCGCCGACCCCGGGTGAGCGGACGGCGTCCGTCAGCGGGGAGTAGGCGAACCAGCCGAAGTCGGCGGCTCCGTTCGGGGTGAGGAAGCCGGCCACCGCGAGAACCGAGCCGAAGAGGTAGAGCCAGTACGCGAACATGTTCAGCCGGGGGAACGCCACGTCGGGCGCGCCGATCTGCAGCGGCATGATCCAGTTGGTGAATCCGGCGAACAGCGGCGTCGCGAACATCAGCAGCATGATCGTGCCGTGCATCGTGAACGCCTGGTTGAACTGCTCGTTCGAGATGATCTGGGTGCCGGGGCGGGCCAGTTCGGCGCGCATGACGAGCGCGAGCACGCCGCCGATGAGGAAGAACGCGAACGAGGTGACGAGGTAGAGCGAGCCGATCGTCTTGTGGTCCGTGGTGGTCAGCCACTTGATGACGACGTTTCCGGGCTCCTTGCTGTGCACCGGAAGCTCGTTGGCGTACGACTCCTCGTCCTCCGCCGGTCCTGCCGTGCCCGTCGTCGTCACTGGGACGCTCCTTCGGTTGTCATCCCCGGGTGGACTGCACACCCGGCCGGATGCAGCAAACCAGCCTGGGGTGCCCGGTGCGTGGCCCTGCGCCCGCCGTGGCGCGACATTCACCCGTCAGGGGGTCCCCGAAAACAGCTCCGCCCCGGCGCGACGGACGTCGGCCGGGGCGGAACGGTCAGCGGGTGGTTCAGGCGAGAGTGGCGATCGCCTGGTTGAACGTCGCCGAGGGACGCATGACGGCCGCGGCCTTGGCCGGGTCGGGCTGGTAGTAGCCGCCGATGTCGGCCGGCTTGCCCTGGACGGCGATCAGCTCGTCGACGATGGTCTGCTCCTGCTCGGCCAGCGTCTTGGCGAGCGGGGCGAACGCGGCGGCGAGGTCGGCGTCGGCGGTCTGCTGCGCCAGCTCCTGGGCCCAGTACAGGGCCAGGTAGAAGTGGCTGCCGCGGTTGTCGATGCCACCGAGGCGGCGGCTGGGCGACTTGTCCTCGTTGAGGAACGTGGCGGTCGCACGGTCCAGGGTGTCCGCGAGTACCTGGGCGCGGGCGTTGTCCGTGGTCTGCGCGAGGTGCTCGAAGCTGACCGCGAGGGCGAGGAACTCGCCCAGGCTGTCCCAGCGCAGGTAGTTGTCCTTGACGAGCTGCTGGACGTGCTTGGGCGCGGAGCCGCCGGCGCCCGTCTCGAACAGGCCGCCGCCGTTCATCAGCGGGACGACGGAGAGCATCTTCGCGCTGGTGCCGAGCTCCAGGATCGGGAAGAGGTCGGTGAGGTAGTCACGCAGCACGTTGCCGGTGACGGAGATGGTGTCCTCGCCGCGCCGGATGCGCTCCAGGGAGAAGGCGGTGGCCTCGACCGGCGACATGATCTCGATCCGGAGACCCTCGGTGTCGTGGTCGGCGAGGTACGTCTTGACCTTCTCGATGAGCTTGGCGTCGTGCGCGCGGTCCGCGTCGAGCCAGAACACGGCCGGGTTGCCGGTCGCGCGGGCGCGGGTGACGGCGAGCTTGACCCAGTCCTGGATCGGCAGGTCCTTGGCCTGGCACATGCGGAAGATGTCACCGGCGCCGACGGTCTGCTCCAGGACGGCGTTGCCCTGGGCGTCGACGACCCGCACGGTGCCCGTGGTGGGGACCTCGAAGGTCTTGTCGTGGCTGCCGTACTCCTCGGCCTTCTGCGCCATCAGACCGACATTGGACACGGAGCCCATGGTGGCCGGGTCGTAGGCGCCGTTGGCACGGCAGTCGTCGATGACGACCTGGTAGACGCCGGAGTAGCTGCTGTCGGGCAGCACGGCGAGGGTGTCGGCCTCCTGGCCGTCCGGGCCCCACATGTGGCCGGAGGTGCGGATCATGGCCGGCATCGAGGCGTCCACGATGACGTCACTGGGCACGTGCAGGTTGGTGATGCCCTTGTCGGAGTCGACCATCGCGAGGGCGGGGCCCTCGGCGAGCTCGGCCTCGAAGGACGCCTTGATCTCGGCACCGATGTGCGGGACCGAGTCGAGGCCCTTGAGGATCCCGCCGAGACCGTCGTTCGGGGACAGACCGGCGGCGGCGAGCGCCTCGCCGTACTTGGCGAAGGTGTTCGGGAAGAAGGCGCGGACCACATGGCCGAAGATGATCGGGTCGGAGACCTTCATCATGGTGGCCTTGAGGTGCACCGAGAACAGCACGCCCTCGGCCTTGGCGCGGGCGACCTGCTCGGTGAAGAACTCGCGCAGCGCGGCGACGCGCATGACGGCGGCGTCGACGACCTCGCCGGCGAGTACCGGTACGGATTCACGCAGCACGGTGGTGGTGCCGTCGTCGCCGACGAGCTCGATGCGCAGCGAGCCCGGCTCGTCGATCACGACGGACTTCTCGGTGGAGCGGAAGTCGTCGACGCCCATGGTCGCGACGTTCGTCTTCGAGTCGGCCGTCCAGGCGCCCATGCGGTGCGGGTGCGCCTTGGCGTAGTTCTTGACCGACGCGGGGGCGCGGCGGTCGGAGTTGCCCTCGCGCAGGACCGGGTTGACCGCGCTGCCCTTGATCTTGTCGTAACGGGCGCGGACGTCCTTGTCCTCGTCGGTCTTCGGGTCGTCCGGGTAGTCCGGAAGCGCGTAGCCCTGGCCCTGCAGCTCGGCGATGGCGGCCTTCAGCTGGGGAATCGAGGCCGAGACGTTCGGCAGCTTGATGATGTTGGCGCCGGGCGTCGTCGCCAGCTCACCGAGCTCGGCGAGCGCGTCGTCGATGCGCTGGTTCTCCTGGAGGCGGTCGGGGAAGCTGGCGATGATCCGGCCCGCCAGGGAGATGTCACGGCTCTCCACGGTGACCCCGGCCTTCGAGGCGTAGGCCTCGACCACGGGCAGGAACGAATACGTCGCCAGGGCCGGGGCCTCGTCGGTGTGTGTATAGATGATGGTCGAGTCAGTCACCCTGTGCTCCGCTCCACGTCTGCAACATTGCTTGACATCAAGATATCTCGTGGGCGCCGCACTCTCGACAGGGCCCTGCCCTCCGGGGATTTGCGGTGGGCCCGCACGCCTGGCAACGTGCGGCTCCATGAGCACCGACAGTGAGGACGAGACGGGCGGCACGGCACTGGCCGAGGCGGTACGTCTGCGCGAGCGGAAGACCCCGCAGGCACACGAGGAGCTGGTACGCCTGGCGGCGCGCCATCCGCACGATGCCGCCATCGCCTATCAGACCGCCTGGTCGCACGACTCGCTCGGCCTGGAGGCCGCGGCCGTGCCGTACTACGAGCGGGCGCTGAGCGGCCCGGGCCTCGCGGCGGAGGACCGCCCCGGGGCCTTCCTCGGTCTCGGCTCCACGCTGCGGGTGCTGGGCCGCTACCGGGAGGCCCGCGCGGTGCTCGACCGGGGTCTGGCCGAGTTCGAGGGGGATGCCGCCCTGCGGACGTTCCTGGCGATGACGCTGTACAACCTGGGCGAGTCCCGCGAAGCCGTACGCACGCTGCTGCTGGTGTCGGCCGCCACCGGCGAGGACCCCCGGCTGCGGGCGTACCGTCCGGCGATCGAGTACTACGCGGATCATCTGGACGAGACGGAGTAGAGCCGCTCAGGGCCGGTGCGAGCCGGGCACCTCCTCGCCGGCCGGCACCGGGCCCGGCGGGGTGCCGTCGCCGAAGGGGCGGCCGCCGAGCTGTTCCCGGTGGTGCGGGGTGATCCAGCCGGAGAGGTCGGGTCCCAGGGGCACGATGCCGGTGGGGTTGATGCCGGTGTGGACGCGGTAGTAGTGCTGCTTGATGTGGTGGAAGTCGACCGTGTCGCCGAAGCCGGGGGTCTGGTAGAGGTCCCGGGCGTACGCCCACAGCACCGGGTCCTCGGTCAGCTTCGAGCGGTTGCACTTGAAGTGTCCGTGGTAGACCGGGTCGAAGCGCACGAGTGTGGTGAAGAAGCGGATGTCGGCCTCGGTGATCGTGTCGCCCACGAGGTAGCGCCGGTCCTTCAGCCGCTCGGACATCAGGTCCAGGCGGCGGAAGAGTGCCTCGTAGGCGCTGTCGTACGCGCTCTGGCCGTCCGCGAACCCGGCCCGGTACACGCCGTTGTTGACATCCCGGTAGATCCCCTCCATGACCTCGTCGATCTCCGCGCGCAGCGGCTCGGGGTAGAGGTCGGGCGCGCCGGGACGGTGCAGGGCGGTCCACTCGGTGGCGAGGTCCAGGGTGATCTGCTGGTAGTCGTTGGTGACCAGCTTGCCACTGGGCACGTCGACGACCGCCGGGACGCTGACACCGCCAGGGTAGCCGCTCTCCCTGGCGTCGTACGCCTCGCTCAGGTAGCGGATGCCGAGCACCGGGTCCCGGCCGTCCTCGTCGAGGGTGAAGCGCCAGCTGCGGTCGTCCTGGATGGGGTCGGCCACGGCGAGGGAGAGCGCGTCCTCCAATCCCAGCAGCCTGCGGGAGACCAGGGCGCGGCTCGCCCAGGGGCAGGCGCGGCTGACGACGAGGCGGTAGCGGCCCGCCTCGACGGGCCAGCCGTCGCGGCCGTCAGCGGTGACGCGGTCGGCGAAGTGGCTCCGGGACCGTTTGAAGGGCTTGTGCCCGTAGGTGCTGTTGCCGTCCGTTCCGGCGGCTGCGGGGTCGTTCATCGCGTTCTCCTTACGGGGCGGCGGGTGCGGAGTGCTGTGTACGGCTTCTGCCCCGCCGGGCCCCGCCCACATCGGCAAGCGCCACCAGGAGTCCGCCGACGACGAAGGCGACGGAGACGACGAGTCCGTGGTCGTAGGCGGTGGACCAGCCGTCGGAGCCGACCTGGGCGAAGAACACCGAGCCGACGGCGGCGATCCCGATCGACGAGCCGACGCGCTGGCCGGTCTGGAGGGTGCCGCCGGCGCTTCCGGCGGTGGCCACCGGCACCTCGGACAGGGTCAGGGTCTGGTTGGGGGCGATGACCAGGCCGCTGCCCAGTCCGGCGAAGAGCAGGGGCGCGGCCATGGCCCAGCCGGCGCCCTTGCCCGGCACGAGGTGGACGGCGAGGGCGGTGAGCGCGAGGCCCACGGCGACGGCGGCCAGACCGACGACGACGAGGGGGCGCCCGTACCGGCCGACGAGGCGGCCGCCGGGGCCGGCGGCGACGGCCGACCCCAGGGCGAACGGGGTGATGGCCAGGCCGGCCTGGAGCGCACTGTAGTGCTGGCCGCTCTGGAGGTAGAGCGTGGTGATGAAGAAGATCGAGGTGAACCCGGCGAAGTACAGCAGGATCAGCAGACAGCCCAGCCAGTAGGAACGGACGCGGAACAGCCGGAGGTCGACGACCGGCTGGGTGCCCCGGCGCCCGCACCGGGACTCCCAGCCGACGAAGGCGGCCAGCAGCACGGCGGCCACGACCAGCAGCAGCCACTTGCCGTTGCCGGGCCACTGGTGGGCCTGGACGAAGGGCAGCAGCAGCGCCAGCACGCCCGCGCCGAGCAGCAGGACGCCGAGCGGGTCGAGGTCCCGCAGCCGTACGGCCCCCGCCGACGGGGTGTCCGGCAGCAGCCGGCGGGCCAGCAGCAGGCAGATCAGGCCGAGGGGCAGGTTGACGTAGAACACCCACCGCCAGCCCTCCTCCGCGCCGGCCGCCTGGATCAGCAGGCCGCCGAGCAGCGGGCCGACCGCGGTGGAGATACCGACGACGGTGCCGAACATGCCGAAGGCCCGGCCGCGTTCGCGGCCGGAGAACATCTGCTGGATGAGCGCGGAGATCTGCGGCGAGACCATTCCGCCGGCCAGGCCCTGGATCAGCCGGGCGATCACGAGCCAGAGGCTGGACTGGGCGGCGCCGCAGGCCGCCGACGCCAGGGTGAAGAGCGCCAGCCCGGCCATGAAGACCGCGCGGCGTCCCCGGGCGTCGCCGAGCCGCCCGGCGGGGATCAGGAACAGGCCGAAGGCGAGGGCGTAGCCGGAGAGGACCCACTGCAGGTCGGACTCGGGGGTGTGCAGGCCCTCGCGGATGGACGGCAGCGCGACGTTGACGATCGACACGTCCAGCAGCGTCATGAAGCCGGCGACCAGGCAGACGGCGAGCGCCCGCCACCGCCGGGGGTCGGGCGTGTCCTGCCCGGAGGCGGAGTTCGCACCCCGCTCCGCAGAACCCCCGTGCGCCGCGCTCTCAGCCATGGTTCGCACCCTAGGACGCACACCGCGATTCCTCATCCCGGCAGGTCCACCCGGCCGTGTGCGCGTTACCGTGGCACGGGCCGCCGGGGCGGGGCACCGGGCATGCGCACGCATCACACCTCCACCGCATACACCAGGAAATATGCCGAATGGCCTTGCATATGCCAGGCTGGAGTGCCTAAGGTGCGGCTCATGCAGTCCTACACCATCGGGCAGGCCGCCCGTCTTCTGGGCGTCAGCCCCGACACCGCACGGCGCTGGGCGGACGCGGGCCGCGTCGCGACCCACCGCGAGGAGGGCGGACGCCGCCTCATCGACGGCCGCGACCTGGCCGCGTTCTCCGTCGAGGTCGCCCAGAGCGGCGCCGGTGAGGAGGACGCCTCCTACACCTCCGCGCGCAACGCCTTCGCCGGCATCGTCACCGCGGTCAAGCTCGGTGACGTGGCGGCCCAGGTCGAGATCCAGGCCGGCCCGCACCGGCTGGTCTCCCTGCTGACGCGGGAGGCCGTCGAGGAACTCGGTCTGGAGGTCGGGGTGCAGGCCACCGCGCGGGTGAAGTCGACGAGCGTGCACATCGACCGCACCTGACCTTCGCACCTGACCGTCAGGCCGCGCCCTCCTCGGCCGCCGCCAGGATCTTCTTGACGGTGTGGAAGAAGCGGGTGGTCGCGTCGTGGCCCAGGACGCGTTCCTGGAAGCCCTTGGCGGCCGGTGCCCTGCCGTTGATCAGGTACCAGACGACGAAGGCGTCGTACTCCGTGCTGCCGATGATCTCGATGTCCTTCTTCGGGGACAGCATCGGCAGGGCCAGGTCCGGATCGATCCGCTCGGTCGTGAAGACCACGCAGCACCGCATGTCGTCGGTGACCTCGACGTCCGCGAACGGGTCGAGCGCGATCAGCGCCTTCAGTTCGGCGACGGTGCGCAGACACACCGCGACCTCGTAGCCGAGCGCCTTCCCGAGGTGGTCGCGGATCCGGGCGGCCAGGACGCCCCGGTCGGTCTCGTCGGACTCGAAGAAGACGTTCCCGCTCTGGATGTAGCTGCGTACGGAGTCGAATCCCAGCTCCGTGAACAGAGCGCGCAGACGCTCCATCCTCACCGAACGGCCCGGTACGTTCAGCCCGCGCAGGAACGCGATGTGCAGCACAACCAATCACCTGTCCGCGAAGAATGGGGAGGGGTCCGGTGGGGTGCCCGCCAGCGTAGCCCGGCCGCCCGGGTCACGCCGTCTCATCCGGCCGCCGCCCCGCCTCCCGCGCGTCTCCCGATGCCGGTCACCGTGCCCGCGAGCGCGGTCAGGACCCCGGCGGCCCCGATGCCGACGAAGACCGCGGGGGCCCCGAACCCGGCCGCGGCGGCCGTGGCGGCGGCCGCGCCCAGCGGTCCCAGGGCCGAGTGGACGGTCCAGAACGTGGAGGTGACCCGTCCCAGCAGATGGCCGGGGGTCACCTCCTGACGCAGCGACATGGACGAGATGCCGGCGACACCGTTGCACATGAGGTTGACCGTCATCAGGACGGCGACGACCGGAACACTCCGCGCGAGCCCCAGGAAGGTGACGGCCACTCCGGCCAGGGCGGAGGCGCCGATCCAGCTCGCTCCGAACCCCAGTCGCTCACGGACCCGGGCGACCATGGTGGAGGCGACGAACGTGCCCGCCGTGCCGGCCGCCAGCACATAGCCGACGGTGGTGTCGGGGCGGCCGAGGTCGTGCTTCAGCAGATAGACGACCAGGTCGGTCAGACCGTAGGTGAGGAAGGTCAGCAGGGAGAGGAGCAGGGTCAGCGGACGGAGCACCGGGTGCTCCCACAGGAACCGCGCCCCCGCCAGGAACTCCCGCCCCACCGTGCCGCGTTCGGCGCGGACGGCGTCGCCGCCCGGCTTTGCGCGCACCCTGACGAACAGCAGGCCGACGGCCGAGACCGCGAAGCTCAGGGAGTCGATCCCGACGGCGGCGGCCGGTCCGGCGGCTCCCGCCACGAATCCCGCGAGCGCCGGGCCCGCGACCCCGGCCGCCGCGTAGGTGGCGAAGAGGTGCCCATTGGCCCGGGCGATCCGGTCCGGCCCCACCAGGGCCGGGACCACGGTCACATAGGTGACCTGGAAGAGCATGGCGAAGGCGCCGACCACCGGCACGACGGTGTAGATCAGCCACATCGGCGCGGCGAAGAGCCAGACCAGCGGGATGAGCGCGTAGAGCAGACAGCGCACGCCGTCGGCGGCCATCAGGAGCCGTCTGCGGTCGACCCGGTCGGCGATCACACCGGCGAACAGACCCGTGACGATCGAGGAGACGCCCGTGAGCCCGGTGACGGCACCCATCTGGACCACCGACCCCGTGCTGTGCAGCACCAGGAGCGGGATCGCCACGTACGAGAAGGAGTCCCCGAGGGCGGACAGGGTCTGCACCCCCAGGAACACCCGGTAGTCGCGATCGCGCCACAGCGAGGACGGGGCGTCTCCCCCTGCCACCGTCCTCGCCCGTCGCCCCGACCGCTCCTGTGCGCCCACCGCCGTGCCCTCCCCGTTCCGGCCGAAGCCCCGACGGTATGCGGCACGGCGGCGGAGGTCGCGCGCTTTTCCTGACGGGCGGGTGCGGTTCTTCGCACAGGGCCTCGAACGTTTTACGGTGGAGGTCCACCGTCGTCGTCCCGCATCGCCCGGCCGGCCGCAGGCGCGTCCGGCGAGCGACTTCTCCTGGGAGATCCCGTTGCGCATGCTGATCAACGTCCCCGAAACCGTGGTCGCCGACGGGCTGCGCGGCATGGCCGCCGCCCATCCCGAGCTGACCGTGGACGTCGAGAACCGTGTCGTCGTACGGCGTGACGCGCCGGTGGCCGGAAAGGTCGCCCTGGTCTCCGGCGGCGGGTCCGGGCACGAGCCGCTGCACGCCGGGTTCGTCGGGCCCGGCATGCTGTCGGCCGCCTGTCCGGGCGAGGTGTTCACCTCGCCCGTGCCGGACCAGATGGTGCGGGCCGCCGCCGCCGTGGACAGCGGTGAGGGCGTGCTGTTCGTCGTCAAGAACTACACCGGTGACGTGCTCAACTTCGAGATGGCCGCCGAACTCGCCGACGAGGAGGGCGTGCGGGTCGCCCAGGTGCTCGTCAACGACGACGTGGCGGTGACCGACAGCCTCTACACGGCCGGGCGGCGGGGCACGGGGGCGACCCTGTTCGTCGAGAAGATCGCCGGGGCTGCGGCCGAGGAGGGCGCGCCCCTGGACCGGGTGGCGGCGCTCGCCCGGCAGGTCAACGAGGCCTCGCGGAGCTTCGGGGTGGCGCTGACCTCGGTCACCACGCCCGCCAAGGGCTCCCCCACCTTCGATCTGCCGCCCGGCGAGCTGGAACTCGGCGTGGGCATCCACGGCGAGCCGGGCCGGGAGCGGCGCGCGATGATGACCGCGCGGGAGATCGCCGACTTCGCGGTGGACGCGGTGCTGGAGGACCTGCGGCCGCACGGGCCGGTGCTCGCCCTCGTCAACGGCATGGGCGCGACGCCCCTGCTGGAGCTGTACGGGTTCAACGCGGAGGTGCAGCGGGTGCTCTCCGAGCGGGGCGTGGTCGTGGCTCGTACGCTCGTGGGGAACTATGTGACCTCGCTCGACATGGCGGGCGCCTCGGTGACGCTCTGCCAGGTGGACGAGGAGCTGGTGCGGCTCTGGGACGCCCCGGTGCAGACGCCCGCCCTGCGCTGGGGCCGCTGACCTTCCGTGTCCCGTACGGGCACGCGTCCGCATTCACCCGACCGAGGAGAGCATGTGCTCGACGCCGATTTCTTCCACCGCTGGATGACCGCGACCGCCGCCCTGGTCGACCGTGAGGCGGCGCATCTGACCGAACTGGACTCCGCGATCGGCGACGCCGACCACGGCAGCAATCTGCAGCGCGGATTCGCCGCGGTGTCGGCGGCCCTGGAGAAGGAGCCGCCGCAGACGCCGGGGGCCGTACTGATGCTCGCCGGACGGCAGTTGATCTCGACGGTCGGCGGAGCGTCCGGGCCGCTGTACGGGACGCTGCTGCGGCGTACGGGCAAGGCGCTGGGCGACGGTGCCGCCGTCACCCCCGGGGAGCTGGCGCAGGCGCTCGGGGCGGGCGTCGCCGCGGTGGCCCAGCTGGGCGGGGCGCAGGCCGGTGACAAGACGATGCTGGACGCCCTGCTGCCGGCGGCCGAAGCGCTCGGGACGTCGTTCGACGCGGGGCGGGAGGCGGCCAGGGCCGGGGCGGTGGCGACGGTGCCCCTCCAGGCGCGCAAGGGCCGGGCGAGCTACCTGGGTGAGCGGAGCATCGGCCACCAGGATCCGGGCGCCGCCTCGTCGGCGCTGCTGATCGAGGCGCTCGCGGAGACGGCGGCCTCGGACGGGGGCGACGCGTGAGCGCGGACGGGCAGGTCGGGATCGTGCTGGTCTCGCACAGCGGGCCGGTGGCCGAGGCGGTCGCCGAGCTGGCGAGGGGGCTCGCGGCGGGCGGTGCCACGGCCCCGGTGGCGGCGGCCGGAGGCACGCCGGCGGGCGGGCTCGGCACCAGCGCGGAGCTCATCGCGCGGGCGGCCCGCGAGGTGGACGGCGGGGCGGGCGTCGCCGTGCTCGTCGATCTGGGCAGCGCGGTGCTCACGGTCAAGGCGATGCTCGCCGAGGGCGACGAACTCCCCGACGGGGCACGCCTGGTGGACGCCCCGTTCGTGGAGGGCGCGGTGGCCGCGGTGGTCACGGCGTCGGCCGGGGGCGACCTCGACGCGGTCGCGGCCGCCGCGTCGGAGGCGTACGACTACCGCAAGGTCTAGCGGAACGGGCCTGTCGTTGGGTGCCGGTGCCCGTCCCGGCGCCCACACTTGACGGCATGGCATCCCAGACGGCTCCCCGGCGCAGCGCCGGTCTCCTCCTGTTCCGTGACCGCTCCCCCGGCTTCGAGGTCTTCATCGGGCACATGGGCGGGCCGTTCTGGGCTCGCCGCGAGAGTGCGGCGTGGTCGGTCCCCAAGGGTGAGTACGGCCCGGAGGAGGAGGCCGGGGCGGCGGCGCGGCGGGAGTTCGAGGAGGAGTTCGGCCATCCCGTCCCGGAGGGGGCGTGGGTGGCGCTGGGCGAGGCCCGTCAGTCCGGCGGCAAGACCGTGACGGTGTGGGCCGTGGAGGCGGACGTGGATCCGGCGGCGGCCGTGCCGGGGACGTTCACGATGGAGTGGCCGCGCGGGTCCGGTGTGCTGCGGGAGTTCCCGGAGATCGACCGGTTCGCCTGGTGCACACCGGAGGTCGCGGCCGAGCGGCTCGTCAAGGGGCAGCGGGTCTTCCTGGACCGGCTGCGCGACCATCTGGCGCAGGGCTGAGGTCAGACCGGGGCGACCGGCCTGCCCGCGTGGAGTTCGAGGCGGTCGCCGGTGAAGCGGCCACGGAAGCTGCGGTCGTGCGAGACCACCACGACGGCCCCTTCGTACGCCGCGAGCGCCGCTTCCAGCTCCTCGACCAGGGCCAGGGCGATGTGGTTGGTCGGCTCGTCCAGGACCAGCAGATCGGCGGGGCGGGTGACCAGCCGGGCGAGCGCCAGCCGCCGCTGCTGCCCCGCGGAGAGCGCGGCGACCGGGACGGACAGGTCCTCCGGGCGGAAGAGGCCGAGCGCCAGGAGCAGATCTGTGTACTCCTCGGCGTGGCCGGGCCGTCCGGCCGCGAAGGTCGCCAGCAGGGTGCGGCGGGTCGGCCGGGCCGGAAGCTCCTGCGGGAGATAGCCGGTCCTGGCCCGGCGGCGCACCGTCCCCGCGTCGGGGGCGAGGTCCCCGGCCAGGACCCTCAGGAGGGTCGACTTCCCGGCGCCGTTGGGCCCGGTGACGAGCAGCCGCTGCCCCGGCTCCACCCGGAGCGCGGGCAGGTCCAGCCGGCCGGCCACCGCGACCGACTCCAGCTCGACGAGGGGCCCGGGTGGCGTGTCGCGGCCGGTGGCGAGGGCGAGTTCGGCGGAGAACCGCAGCGGCGGGGGCGGGGCGGGCACGGGTGACCTGTGCAGCGCCTCCAGCCGCGTCCTGGCAGCGGTGACCTGCCCGGACAGCTTCGCCTCGTGCGAGCGGCGGTGCTTGCCCCAGCCCTCCCCGGGGTCCTTGCCGGTGGCGGCGAGGCGTCGGCCCGCGCCGTTCACCAGCTCCTCGGTACGGGCCACCTCGTCCCGCCACTCCTGGTGCTCCCGCACCCGGCGGCGGCGTTCGGCCGCCCGTGCCGTGCGGTAGCCCTCCCAGCCGTCCCCGTACCGGACGACGCCGCGCAGGTCGCGGTCGACCTCGACGATGACGCTGGTGGTCCGTTCCAGGAAGGCCCGGTCGTGGGTGATGACGACGAGGGTGCCGTCATGGGCGCGCAGGTGGTCCTCCAGCCAGGTGACGGCGCGCTGGTCGAGGTGGTTGGTCGGTTCGTCGAGGAGGAGCAGTTCGGGGGCGGAGGCGAGGACGCAGGCGAGGGCCAGCCGGGACTGTTCGCCGCCGGAGAGGGTGCCGAGCGCCCGTCCCCGGGAGAGCCGGGCGAGTCCGAGGCCGTGAAGTGCCGCGTCGACGCGGGCGTCGGCACGGTAGCCGCCGCGTTCCTCGTACTCCGTCAGCAGGTCGCCGTACGCGGCGAGCAGGCTGTCGTCGGCGCCGCCGGGTTCGGCGAGGGCGCTCTCGGCGGCGCGGATTCGCCGTTCGAGTGCGCGCAGGCCGGCGAGGGCCGCGTCGACGGCGTCCTGGACGGTGCGGGCGGGGTCGAGGGCGAGGGTCTGGGAGAGGTAGCCGGTGCCGCGGGGGAAGCGGACGGTGATCTCGCCGCTGTCCGGTGCCTCGGCACCGGCCATCAGCCGCAGGAGGGTGGACTTCCCGGAGCCGTTCTCGCCGATGACTCCGACGTGGTCTCCGGGGCGGACGGTGAGCGACACCTGATCGAGGACGGCGCGGTCCCCGTACGCCTTGGAGACGTCCTTGAGGGTCAGCTGGGCGTGGTCGTGCGGGACGGGCATGGGTGACTTCCTGGGTGCGTGCCCCGGCGGGCGGGGATTCCGGACGGTCCGAGGGGACAGCGGCGTGCGCGAGGACCCGGCGGGTCACGCGGCGGCGGCTGTGGCCGGAATCAGCGGAAGAAGTAGTACGCACCCATGCCGGTCAGCGTAACGAGCGGGGTGCCCGTCCCTCAGGTGGTTTTCTCCGTGGTGGTCTCCGCCCCCGGGCGCCGGTCACGGCCTGGGCACGCGGATGACGGCGAGACCGCCGTCGAGGTCGACGGTGGAGCGGTGGGGCGGTGCTCCGTCCTCCTCGTCGTCGCGCAGCAGCAGGGCGCTCTGCCGCTCCTTGAGCTCGCTCTGCTTGCCGGGCGAGAACGTCGCGTGCAGCTGCTCGAAGCCGGTCGCCGAGATCTGGCCCTGCCGGGCGCTGTTGCGCCACGGCAGCAGCCCTGCCCGTCCCGCGCGCAGCAGCAGCTGGTCGAGGAAGGCGGTGACGGTCAGCCCGATCACCAGGCCGGGCAGCGTCATCAGCGCGAGGAATCCCATCCGGGCAGTCTCCCCGCCGGCCCCGGGGGTGCGCAACGCACGTGCGTACGACGCTGCGGGCCGGCGCGGAGTGCGCCGGCCCGCAGCGTGGGCGGGGTGCCCCGGGCGGGTCAGCCCTGGGGGAGGATGACGGCCCGGCCGTTGATCCTGCCGTCGTGCAGCCGTTCGTACGCGAGGGGCGCCTCGTCCAGCGTGTATGTCTCGACGTGGACCGCGACCGCGCCCGCGCGGGCCAGGTCGAGCACCTCGGCCAGTTCGGAGCGCGAGCCCCAGTAGGGGGCGGTGACCGTGGTGTTGAACGGCAGGGAGCCGAAGCCCACCGGCAGTGCTCCGCCGCCGATGCCGACGATCGTGACGTCGGAGTCGATGGCGGCCGCCGCGCCGGCCGTGGCGACGGTCGGCGGCGCTCCGACGAAGTCCAGGACGACCTGGGCGCCGATGCCGCCGGTGAGTTCACGGATCCGGTCCGCCGCGTGCGCGTCGGACAGCACGGTCTCGTGGGCGCCGACCTCGCGGGCCAGGTCGAGCTTGTCCTCCGTGACGTCCAGGGCGACGACCCGGACGGCTGTCATGGCGCGCAGCAGCTGGATGGCGACGTGGCCGAGACCGCCGGTGCCGATGACGACGGCGGTCGCTCCGGGCACGAGCTTCGGCAGGGACCGCTTGATCGCGTGGTACGGGGTGAGGCCGGCGTCGGTGAGCGGGACGGCCTGCACGGGGTCGAGGCCGCCGAGGGGCACCAGATGGCGCGGATCGTCGACGATCATGTACTCCGCCATGGCGCCGGGCGAGCCGAGACCGGGCGGGTTGATGCCGAGCTCCTTGGCGCGCAGGCAGTAATTCTCCTTGCCCTCGGCGCACTTGACGCAGGTGCCGCAGCCCCAGGGGCCGTAGACGGCGACGGAATCGCCGACCGACAGTCCGCC
This sequence comes from Streptomyces sp. ITFR-16, assembly GCF_031844705.1. Taxonomy (NCBI): domain Bacteria; kingdom Bacillati; phylum Actinomycetota; class Actinomycetes; order Kitasatosporales; family Streptomycetaceae; genus Streptomyces; species Streptomyces sp. ITFR-16. The sequence goes on along the minus strand of NZ_CP134609.1, from coordinate 7,501,625 downwards.
GACCCCGTCGCCGAGCGCGGCGATCGTGCCGACGCCCTCGTGGCCGAGGGTGAGCGGCAGCGGGTAGGGGAACTGATCCGCCGGCCAGCTCATCACCGCGATGTCGGAGTGGCAGACGCCTGCCGCGGTGACCTTCAGCAGCACCTGCCCGGGGCCGGGTTCCGGGTCGGGCACGGTGACGACCTCGGGTGCGGCGCCGACCTCGCGGTACTGAACGGCTTTCATGGGGTCCTCCTTGACCTCTCTTGACTCTATTGATCGCCCCCGTTTCCCCCGTCCGCCACTCAGGAGGCGGAGTAGCCGCCGTCGACGAGGTGGTAGCTGCCGTGGATGAAGGAGGCGCGGTCGGAGAGCAGGAAGGCCGTGAGTTCGGCGACCTCCTCCGCCGTGCCGAGGCGTCCGGCCGGGTGCAGCGAGATGAGGTGGTCGCGGGCCGGCCCCTCGGTGTCGCGCAGCAGCGGGGTGTCGATGAAGCCGGGGCCCACGGCGTTGACGCGGATGTTCTGCGCGGCGTATTCGAGGGCGGCGGTCTTGGTGAGGCCCACCACGCCGTGCTTGGCGGCGACGTACGCGGGCGAGCCGGCGAAGCCGTTGGTGCCGAGGATGGACGACATGTTGACGATCGCGCCGCCGCCCGCGGCGATCAGGGCGGGGATCTCGTAGCGCATCGAGTAGAAGACGCCGCTGAGGTTGGTGGCGACGACCCGGTCCCAGTCCGCCACGGCGTACTCGCCGGTCGGGTTGCTGGGGCCGCCGATGCCGGCGTTGTTCACCGCGAGGTGCAGGGCGCCGAAGGTGTCGACGGCGAACCGCACGCCCGCCTCGACGGACGCGGGGTCGGTGACGTCCACGGCCACGGCGGCGGCCTCGGCTCCGGTGCTCTCCAGGCCGGCGACCGCCTTGCGGGCGCTCTCCTCGTCGTAGTCGGCCACCACGACCGAGGCGCCGGCGGCGGCGAGCCGGTGGGCGAGGGCCAGGCCGATGCCGGAGGCCCCTCCGGTGACGAGGGCGGTGCGGCCGGCGAATTCCTGGTCGGCGGGGGTGGTGCTCATGATGTTCCGTTTCCTTCCGTGGTGCTGGGTGACGCGGGTGCGGGAGCCTGCGTGAGCAGGTCTGCGGCCAGGGCGTCGAAGGCCCGCTCGACGAGTCGGGGCAACTCCTCGGGGCAGCCCCCGCGCACCCAGGCGGCCTGGGCGGCGAGGAGGGCGCCGGCTCCGGCGGCGACCGTGACGGCGGGGCGGATGTCCTGCCGGGGGTCGGCTCCGAGCCGGCCGGCGACGATCTCGACCGAGTCCTCCTGGGCGTCCACCCGGATGTGGTGGAACGCCGCGTAGAGGGTCGGCTCCTCCTCGGCGAGGAGGAACAGCTCGAAGATCCTCGGCCGGCGGTGCCAGGCCTGCGCCTCCGGGTCCGCCAGCCAGTCCAGGACGGCCCGGCGGTACGCGGTGAGCGGGGGTTCGGCGGCGGGGCGGGCCCGCAGCGCGTCGTTGATCCGGTCGCCGTCGTCGCGGACCGAGTCCAGGACGGCGGCTTCCTTGCTCGTGAAGTACCGGCTGAAGGTGCGGCGGTCGACGTCCGCGCGTTCCGCGATCTCCTCGACCGTCACCTCCCGCAGACCCCGGTCGAGCACCAGCTCGAACGCGGCCCGGGCCAGTGTGTCCCGGGTGCGGCGCGCCTTGCGGCCGCGCCTCTGGGGGGTCTTCCGTTCCCGGTTCATATCTGCACCGTACACCTAAAAATGTCCCGCCGCGACATAAGTCGCATCGGGACATGAGGAGAGGGGCGTGGAGCCGGGGCCGCTACCGTCCGCTGAACACTTCGGCGGCGCGCATCGCTCCGGAGGCCGCGGTCCCGGGGCGGCGCCGGCTGCCGGACGGGGCCCGGCGCAGCGCGAGCACGGCGATGTCGTCGCGTCGCACCCCGCCGGAGAACACCTCCAGGTCGCCGTGGAGCGCGTCGAGCAGCTCCGGGGGCGCCAGCTGGGACCAGCGGCCCAGCCGGGTGTCCAGCGGGTAGAAGGCTCCCGAGGCGTCGCGGGCCTCGGTCACCCCGTCGGTGAACATCAGCAGCGTCGCGCCCGGCGGGAAGTCGAGCCGCTCCGAGACGCGTCCCTCACTGCTGAGCTCGGCCAGGCCCAGCGGCACCGAGGTGCGGCGCAGCGGGACGGCGCAGGCCACACCGTCGTGCAGCAGCCGGGGCGGCAGATGGCCGCAGTTGACGGCCTCGACCCGGCCGTCGCCGTCGAGGCCGAGCACCAGGGCGGTGACGAAGCGCTCGATCTCGCCGGTCTGGGCGGAGAAGGTGTTCTGCCGGGCCACCGCGTCCTCCAGCGCGTCGACGACGCCGGTCAGGGTGGGTTCGCGGATGGCCGCCTCACGGAAGGCGCCGAGCACGGCGAAGCCCGCCCCGATCGCGGCGAGGCCCTTGCCCTGGACGTCCCCGATGATCACCCGGGTCCCGTACGGCGAGGACACGACCTCGTAGATGTCACCGCCGACGAGGCGGTCCTCCTCGATCGGCGCGTAGGTGCCGTGGGCGACGACCTGGTCGGTCAGGATGGGCAGCGGGCGCAGGATCTGGCGCTGGAGCGCGACGGCGGCGGACCGCAGCCTGGCGATCTCGATGGCGTGCCGGATGCGCAGCGCGCAGGCTCCGACGCCGAGGAAACAGGCCACCACCGTGAAGATGATGCTGCTGGTGATGTCCCAGAACGTCCCCCCGGACACCAGGCGCGACACGACGCCGACCACCATGATCCAGGAGGCCACGCCGACGGTCTGCCGGATGGTGCCGAAGACGGAGACGAGCGCGGGGACGACGACGAGCACCGGCACGAGACGCAGGTCGTCGCCGGACTGCATGTCGAGCAGGACCGTCGCGGCGGTCAGCAGCAGCAGACCGCCGAACAGTGCCGGGTTGCCCACCTTCGGGGCCCTGACGGCGGCTTCTGCGGCATCCGTACCCGGGAGAAGCGCTCCACGTGTTCCGGCCTGGTGCTGAAGCCCGATCGTCACGGCTGTCTCCTCCCGGGGTCTGCCGGCCCGGCGCCGGCGTTCACTCCCAGTGGACCTGACGTCCGGCGGGCGGCACACGAGGCTTACGGCCTCATGGACCGAGCCGAAAGTCCCGGAAGGAGGGCCGCAGGGGGCCTTCGGCCCGTACGTGGACGGGCCGAAGGTCCCGGGCCCGGTTCAGTGCGCGGCCCCCTCGCGGGCGCCGTCGCGGACGGTGCCGGAGAGCCGGACCGGCGGACGGCCGGGGACGAGCGCCGAGAGGAACGGCGTACGGCGGCGGAGGGCGAAGCCCAGGGCCTCGTAGAGCCGGACGGCGTTGGTGTTGGAGGCGGCGGCGTGCAGGAAGGGCGTCTCGCCGCGCTCCCTGATCTCGTGGGCGACGGCCCGGACGAGTCCGCCGGCCAGCCCCTGGCCCCGGACGGACTCGTCCGTGCAGACGCCGCTGATCTCGCTGTGGCCGGGCGGGTGCATGCGTTCGCCGGCCATGGCGACGAGCACGCCGTCGCGCCGCACCCCGAGATAGGTGCCGAGCTCGACCGTGCGGGGCTCGAAGGGGCCGGGCCGGGTGCGTGCGACCAGGGCGAGCATGTCCGGGACGTCGGCGGGGCCGAGCCGGACCGCCTCCGGGAACGGCTCGGCGTCCACCCCGGCGTCGACGAGCTGGACGCCGTCGGCGTGGAAGACGACCTCCCAGTCGTCCGGCGGCGGCTCGCGGAAGGCGGTGATGGTGACGGCGCCGCCCGGTCCGGCGAGCGCGGCGGCGTCCGCCCAGTCGCCGGCACCCGGGCTCTGCGGAAGGGCGACCCAGGGGGTGACCTCCGGCGGATAGCGCAGGACGGCGCCGCGGCTCTCGGCGAAGTGGGCGTGCGGCCCCCTGAGCGAGGTCCCCACCGGGTCGTCCAGGGGATGTCCGCCGACGAAGCTCTCGGGCGTGCTCATGCGGTCACCTCGATCACGATCTTGCCGAGGACATGGCCGTCCTCCACCGCGCGCAGCGCCTCGTCCGCCCGGGCGAGCGGGAAGGTCCGGGTGATGTGTGTGCGCAGGGCGCCCTCGACGACGAGGCCGGCCACCTCGCCGAGCACCGCCGCGGTGCGGGCCCGGATGACCGGCGCCCCGCCGAGCTCGGTCACCAGCGGCTTGCCGCCGGCACTGATCAGCGTGGCCGGGTCGGCGAGCAGCGTGGCGGCCTCGCGCAGCGTGTCGCCCCCGACGAGGTCGAACACCGCGTCCACGCCCTCGGGGGCCGCCGCCCGCACCCGCGCGGCCAGCCCCTCACCGGACTCGACGTGGACGGCCCCGAGCGACTCGACGAAGTCCTTCTTGCCGGCGCTCGCGACGCCCAGCACCCGGACGCCCGCTCGGTGCGCGAGCTGCACGGCCGCGCTGCCCACACCGCCCCCGGCCCCGGTGACCAGGAGGGTGGAGCCCGGGGCGGGCCCGAGCTGGCGCACCCCGTCGTGGGCGGTGGCCGCCGCGACGGGCAGGACCGAGGCGTCGGCGAACGAGAGACCGGCCGGCTTGTGCGCGGTCACGGCCACGGGCAGGAGCGTGTACTCGGCGTATCCGCCGGTCAGCGGGTTGCCGAAGACCTCGTCGCCGACCGCGAAGCCCTCGGTGTCCGGGCCGACGGCCGCGACGACGCCGGCCGCCTCGCTGCCGAAGACGGTGGGAAACGGCTGCGGAACACTGCCGGGCCTGGTGTATCCCGTGCGCAGTTTCCAGTCCACCGGGTTGACCCCGGCCGCCCGGACCGCGACGAGCAGCTCCCCCGGGCCCGGTGCGGGCGCGTCCTGCTCGACGAGGGCCTCCACTTCCGGTCCGCCGTTGCGGGTGAACACGTACGCCTTCGGCATGAGCTCCCTCTCTCCCTGTTCCCGGCCCCGGCATCCGGCCGGGCGTCCGGCACCACAGCAGCGGCAAGGTCATGGCCCGCCCGGGTATTCCCCGGCCCCCCCGGGATTTCATCCGGCCGCAATCCCCGGCCGGGGCGTCACCCGGTGGTGCGGCGCAGGACGAGGCCGACGAAGCCCCAGCTGTCCCGGTAGACGCGCAGCCACTCGGACCGCCGGAGCGCGGCGGTCTCCAGGGCCTTCGCACTGTCGGGGTCCTCGGGGTGGTCCAGGGCCCAGGAGGCCAGGGAGCCCCAGCAGGCCCACTCGTAGGCGTCCCGCTCGGCGCGTGTGCTGATGTGGCCGTGGACGGGGGTCCATCCGTCGGCGGTCACCCGGTCCAGGGTGGTCGCCAGATCGGTGAACTCACCGAGCATCTCCACGGCCTCGGGCGTCGGCTCGGCCTCCCAGTAGCTCTCGCCGATCAGGACTCGGCCGCCCGGGGCGAGGTGGGCGCGGGCCGCCGCCAGCGTGGCGAGGAGCCCGCCGAACGCGTGGCTGGCCCCGACGTTGAGCACCAGGTCGAACCGGTGCGGGGAGCCGAACCGCTCGGCCTCCTGGTGGTGCAGGACGAGGCGCTCTCGGACGCCGCGCCGGTCCGCGGCGTCGGCGGCCTGGCGGAGGGCGGACCCGGAGACGTCGACGCCCTCGGCCCGCAGCCGTGGGTGCGTGTCAAGAGCGCGCAGCAGCCATTCCCCGGTGCCGCAGCCGAGGTCGAGGATCCGGGCGTCGGCCCGCGGCACACCGTGTTCGAGGAGCCGTCGCACCGAGTCGTCGTCGAAGGGCGACTTGACCGGGTGCAGGGCATGGGCAATTCCGGAGATCTTTTCGCGGTCCACCGGGGCAGCCTGACAGCGTCCCGGTCCGCACGCACGCTGTTTTCGGCACCGTCGATTTCGACTCAACTACCATTGGATATGAGCCGGTCGGTCCCCCTTGTGCCCCGGCCTGTGGCACCCTGGAACTGGCCGCCCCACCGGGCTCCCCCGTACCGGTGGGGCGGTTCCGCGCCCCGGTCCGTCGCGGCCGGGTTCATTGCGGCCCGATGAAATCGCCGGGCAGGTACGCGGAGTCGGTTGACGCTCCCCCACACCGCTGCCACGCTCGCCGCATGCCCGCGCCCCTGGTTCTCCATTCGCGGCGCCACGTCGATCTGGGACGCCTCGCGTCCGCCGCGTGTCGCCGCGGCCTGTGCTGCTCACCGCGCCGTTGACCTGCTGATCCGCACCGGCCCGCAGCAGCGACGTCCGCTCCCCCGGCAGTGTCCGCCCATGCCGCCTGCCGACCGCTCGCCGTACCGAGAACCGCAGAGGAACACCACCATGAGCCAGCCCGTCGACTCCGTCACCGCAGGGCACACCCCCGAGGACCTGGACCGTCAGGAACCGGGCGCCGCCTGGTCGTTCGAGACCCGGCAGATCCATTCGGGAGCCGCCCCCGACCCGGCGACCGGCGCCCGCGCGGTGCCGATCTACCAGACCACCTCGTTCGTCTTCCGCGACACCCAGCACGCCGCCGACCTGTTCTCCCTCGCCGAGCCCGGGAACATCTACACCCGCATCCACAACCCCACCCAGGACGTCCTGGAGCAGCGGATCGCCTCCCTGGAGGGCGGTGTCGCCGCCGTGGCGCTCGCCTCGGGGCAGGCCGCCGAAACCCTCGCGCTGCTGACCGTGGCCGGTGCGGGCGACCACATCGTCTCCTCCACCTCCCTGTACGGCGGCACGTACAACCTGCTGCGCCACACGCTGCCCCGGTTCGGCATCGAGGTGTCGTTCGTCGACGACCCGGACGACACCGAGGCGTGGGCAGCCGCGATCCGGCCCAACACCAAGGCCCTGTTCGCCGAGACGCTGGGCAATCCGCGCGGTGACGTGCTCGACATCCGCGCGGTCGCCGACACCGCGCACGCGGCCGGTGTGCCGCTGATCGTCGACAACACCGTCCCCACCCCGTATCTGCTGCGGCCGATCGAGCACGGCGCGGACATCGTGATCCACTCGGCGACGAAGTTCCTCGGCGGGCACGGCACGACCATCGGCGGGGTGGTCGTGGACGGCGGTACGTTCGACTTCGGGGCGCATGCCGAGAGGTTCCCCGACTTCAGCTCCCCGGACCCGAGTTACCACGGTCTGCGCTACTGGCCGGACCTCGGTCCCGGCGCCTTCGCGGTCAAGCTGCGCGTCCAGCTGCTGCGCGACCTCGGCCCGGCGCTCTCCCCGCACTCCGCCTTCCTGCTCCTCCAGGGCGTGGAGACGCTGAGCCTGCGGCTGGAGCGGCACACCGCCAACGCCCAGGCGCTGGCCGAGTGGCTGGAGGGGCGCGACGAGGTGTCCGCCGTCCACTACGCCGGCCTGGAGTCGAGCAAGTGGTACGAGGCGGGGCGCCGCTATCTGCCGCGCGGCGCGGGCGCGGTGCTCGCCTTCGAGCTGCGGGACGGGGTGGAGGCCGGCAAGCGGTTCGTGGACGCGGTGCAGCTCTTCAGCCACCTCGCCAACATCGGGGACGTACGGAGCCTGATCATCCATCCGGCGTCGACCACGCACAGCCAGCTGACCGAGGAGCAGCTGGCCGCGACCGGCGCCACCGCCGGGCTGGTGCGGCTCTCGGTCGGCCTGGAGAACGTCGCCGACCTCAAGGCCGACCTGGAGGCCGGCTTCCGGGCGGCGAAGGCGGCGTCCTGACCGGGACGGCCCCCTCGATCGCACTCCCCCTCCCGCCGGCCACCGGAGGCCGGCGGGAGGGGGACCCGCCCGGGCGCCGCTCCTGGGTGCGGCCGGCCCGGCCGCTGGCGCTGGAGTCGGGCGAGGCGCTGCCCGGGGTGGAACTGGCGTACGAGACCTGGGGGCGTCCGGCCCCCGACGGCTCCAACGCGGTCCTGGTCCTGCACGCCCTGACCGGGGACAGCCATGTGGCCGGGGCGGCGGAGCCGGGGCATCCCACGGCCGGCTGGTGGGACGCGCTGGTCGGCCCCGGCCGGGCGCTGGACACCGACCGGTGGTTCGTCGTCGCGCCGAATGTGCTCGGCGGCTGCCAGGGCAGCACGGGGCCCTCCTCACGCAGGCCGGACGGCACGCGCTGGGGCGGCGACTTCCCGTATCTGACGGTCCGTGACCAGGTGGCGGCGGAAGCCGCGCTGGCCGACGCGCTGGGCATCGGCCGCTGGGCGGCGGTGATCGGCGGGTCCATGGGCGGGATGCGGGCCCTGGAGTGGGCGGTGGGCCGGCCCGAGCGCACCGGGGCGCTCCTGGTCCTGGCGGCACCCGCCGCCGCGTCGGCCGAGCAGATCGCCTGGGGCGCGCTCCAGATCTCCGCCATCCGCTCCGACCCCGGCTGGCGCGGCGGCCACTACCACGACGCGGCACCCGGCGAGGGCCCGCACCGGGGCCTCGGCCTGGCCCGCAGGATCGCCCATGTCACCTACCGCAGCGAACCGGAACTCGCCGCACGCTTCGGCGGCGGCCCGCAGCCGGGCGAGGAGCCCCGGCTCGGCGGGCGCTACCGCGTGGAGTCGTATCTCGACCACCACGCGGCGAAGCTGGTGCGCCGCTTCGACGCCGGCAGCTATGTGACGCTGACCGGCGCCATGAACGGGCACGACGTCGGGCGTGGCCGGGGCGGTGTCCGCCGGGCGCTGCGGCGCGCCTCGATGCCCGCGCTGATCGCGGGCATCGGCTCCGACCGGCTCTACCCGCCCGCACAGCAGGCGGAACTGGCCGCGCTGCTGCCCGGCGCGGACCGGCTCAGGCTCGTGGAATCGCCGCACGGCCACGACGGGTTCCTGATCGAGACGGACCAGGTCGGCGCGCTCGTACGGGAGTTGCTGCCGGCCCGGCCGGACGGTGGCCGCCCGCCCAGCCCCTGATGTCCCCACCCGCCCGCTTCCCCGGAGCCGTCCATGAGTCCCGTTCCCCCGTCCGAGGCCGCGTACGACGAGCTGCGGCTGCGCCAGTGGTCGCGCGGCGTCGCGCGCTCCGCGGGCATCGAGCGCCGCGATCTGCTGCGGCTGGTGGCCGCCGCCTCGGTGGCCGTCCCCCTGGCCGGTGCGGCTCCCGCCCGCGCGGCGGCCGGTGTCCCGGACCCCGCCCCGGGGATCGTCAAGCCGCTGCCGCCCGAGGTGTTCACGGTGCGCGGCACCAACGCGGAGACCAATTTCGCGGCGCTGCGGGGGACGGGGCTGCTGACACCGGCCGACCGCTTCTTCGTGCGCAACCACACCGCCACCCCGCGCATCGACGCGGCCGGCTGGCGGCTGCGGGTGTGGGGCGACGGGCTGACGGGCCCGGCGGCGGAGTTCACGTACGACGAGCTGCGCGGGCTGCCCTCGGTCAGCCGCACCTCGTTCGTCGAGTGCGCGGGCAATGCCCGCAGTTACTACACGACGCAGCAGAACCAGGCGGTCACCGGTACCGCCTGGACCCTGGGGGCGATCGGTACGGCCCGCTGGCGCGGGGTGCGGCTCGCCGATGTGCTGCGCCGCGCGGGCATCGGCCGCCACGCGGTCGACATACTGCCGCGCGGGCTGGACGACGAGGTCATCAGCGACGGGATCAACCTGGGGCGGGTGCGCCGGCCGCTGCCCGTGGCGAAGGCGCTGGACGACGTGCTGCTCGCGTACGAGATGAACGGCGCACCGCTGCCGCCCGACCACGGCTACCCCGTGCGGCTGGTCGTGCCGTCCTGGATCGGTGTCGCGAACATCAAGTGGGTCGGTGACATCGAGGTGAGCGGCCGGCCCCTGGTCTCACCGTGGAACACCGGTCTGTACCGCCTGTTCGGGCCCGCGTACCCGGCCGGGGGCAGCGCTCCGCTGACCCGGCAGACGCTGAAGAGCGCCTTCGAGCTGGCGCCGGGCGCCACGCTGCGGGCCCGGCGCCGCCATGTGCTGACGGGGCGGTCCTGGTCGGGCGGGGCGCCCGTGCGCACGGTCGAGGTCAGCACCGACGGCGGGGCCCGGTGGCGCCGCGCCCGGCTGCGTGATGTGCCGCGCGACGGGAGCTGGGTGCGCTGGTCGGCCGACTGGCTGCCCAGGGACCGGGGGCCGGCCGTGCTGCTCGCCCGGGCGACGGACCGGACCGGCCGCACCCAGCCCGAGGTCGCCGTCCCCAACACGCAGGGCTATCTGTTCGACGCCGTGGTCCGGCACGAGGTGCGGGTGGTCTGACGGTTCGGCCGGTCCCGGGGGCGCGCGTCCGGGGTCAGTCGTCGTTCTTCTCCGGGGGCCGGCCCGCGTAGTAGGTGGCGATCATGTCCTCGTCGCCGTGGCCGGCCGCTTCGGCGCGCTCGAAGCGGGCGGCCGACGCGGCGGTCAGGTCCAGGCGGACTCCGGAGCGTTCGGCGGCGTCCAGGATGAGGCGGGTGTCCTTGAGGGCCGTGGACAGGGCGAAGCTCGGGGTGAGGTCGCCGGTCAGCACGGCGGCGGACTTGCCGTGGAGGTAGGCGGAGTCGAGCGGTCCGCCCTTCATGACGTCGAGGAACGTCTGCGGGTCCACGCCCAGGCCCTCGGCGAGGTTCAGGCACTCCGCGACCCCGCCCACCAGGGTGATCACCCAGGTGTTGACGACGAGCTTGAGCCGGGAGGCGGCTCCCGGCTCCTCGGCGACCCAGACGGTCCGCTGCCCGATCGCGTCCAGCACCGGCCCGGTCACCGCGCGGGCCGAGGTCGGACCGGAGACGAAGACGGTCAGCGTGCCCTGTTCCGCCGGCTGCCGGGTGCCGGAGACCGGGGCGTCGAGGTAGACGAGGCCGAGGTCGGCCGCCCGCTGGGCCAGTTCGACGGTGGCGTCGGGGCCGACGGTGGAGCTCTGCAGCAGGACCTGGCCCCGGTGCAGCCCGTCGGAGGCGGCGGTGAGCGCGGCGGCGACGGCGGTCCGGTCGTTGAGCACGGTCAGGACGACGTCGGCGCCGCGTACGGCGTCGGCCGCGGTGTCCGCGACCGTGGCGCCGTCGGCGGCGAGCGGGACCGCCTTCTCGTGGGTGCGGTTCCAGACGCGGACGTCGAGCCCGGCCCTGAGCAGGCTGCGGGCCATGCCCGAGCCCATGATTCCGGTGCCGAGCACGGCGACGACGGGCCGCTGCGGAACGGCGTCGGCTGCTGAGGTCATGCGATGTCCCTTCGTCGGCCGCGCCGGGGTGGGGCGCGGCGGATCCGGATGCTCAGGATTGCCGCAGCGCGCCCTCCAGGACGGCAGCGTGCACGGCCCTGGCGAGTCGCGCTCCCCATACGGAGCGGGGGCCCGCGAACGGCTCGCCCGGGCCGGTGTCCGGGGCGGGTGCGGCGATACAGACGGAGTCGGTGGGGGTGCCGGAGCAGTCGAGCCCGGCGTCCAGGAGTGCCTGCACCTTGGCCTCGGTGGCGGTGGCGACGGCGTTGACCAGCGCGGCGTCGGACAGGGGTACGGGGAGCGTGACGACGATGTTGACCGTGCCGGGCTCCGGCCGTCCGCCGGTGCCCTCGGCAGGGGCCGCCGCCCAGCCGCGTACGCCGAGGCCGCAGGTGGCGGTCGCGGTGACGCCCTCATCGGCGGCGACCGTGTACGCGGTGACGTCGGCGGCCGTCATCAGTCCGGCGCCGGGTCCGGTGAGGCGGGCGGCCGCGGCGATCTCGGCGAGGTGGCGGTCGGGGTCCATGCGCGGATAGCCGCCGGGCACCTGGGCGTTGAGGATCCAGGCGCGCGGGCCGATGCCGCCGCCGAGCACCGCGCTGCTGCACACCCGCCAGCCGGCCCCGAGCCGCCACACGAGGTGGTGCAGCTGCACGCCGTCCTCATGCCGGACCAGCAGCTCACCGCGCTGCCGGGGCAGCCGGACACGGACGGAACGGATGGGCACTCCCGGGGGTGCGGCGGGACGACGGCGGTGGGCGACCCGTCGATCATAGGGCCCGGTGCCGAGCCATAGGGCCCGGTGCCGAGCGTCCGCCGTTCACTCGATTGGCCTAATTCGGGCGGGAGGCCCACAGCCGTGTCGCACGGGGCCTGCGCCGACCCGGCGCGGGTGCGGCACCCCGCTCGCGGTGGCCGGGCGGTTGCAGCGTCCATCCGGGTGAGGCGCGATGGAATCCGGACGCGCCTCCCCTGCTGGACCCACCCACAGGACGCGCCCGGGCGAGGAGGAATCGGACATGGGAGCCGCTGACGGTTTCACGGATTCCGGAGAGCTCGACGGCCTGACGGTGTACGACACCGAGGGCGAGAAGATCGGCAACGTGGGGCGGGTGTATGTCGACGACAGCACCGGCCGGCCGGACTGGATCACGGTGAAGACCGGTCTGTTCGGTATGAAGGAGAGCTTCGTGCCTCTCGCCGGAGCCCGTCGCGTGGGCTCCGACCTGCACATCTCTCATCCGAAGGACACGGTCAAGGACGCCCCCCGGGTGGACGCGGACGCGCATCTGTCCGTCTCCGAGGAGGAGGAGCTCTACCGGCACTACGGGCTGACCAAGAACACCACGGCCAATCTCGGCGACCGGGCCGGGAGCGGCACGGGCGCCGACGCACCGACGACATCGGGCACGGGCACCATGGGCGCGGCCGGAGCAGGCGCGGCGGCCGGGGCCGGAGCCGGAGCCGGGGCGATGGGCGCCGCCGGCAAGGGCGGCACCTCCGGGACCGACCGGACCCAGGTGACCGGCACCGCGGCCGGCGCGGGTTCCGGGACCGGCAGGCACCGGGACACCGAGACCTCCGGCACGTCCCGTCCGCTCGTCGGAGCCGGGGCTGGAGCCGAACGGTCCGCCGCTGACCCGGGCGGCAAGGAGGAGCTGATCCGTTCCGAGGAACAGCTGCACATCGGCACGGAGGAGTACGAGAGCGGCAAGGCCCGCCTCCACAAGTACGTCGTCACCGAGAACGTCACCCGGACCGTGCCCGTCTCGCACGAAGAGGTACGCGTGGTCCGCGAACCGCTTCAGCCGGGCGACAAGGCGGCCGGCCGCACGGACATCACCGAGCAGGACGTGGAGGTCACCCTGCACGCGGAACGCGCCACCATGCGCAAGGAGACCGTGCCGGTCGAACGCGTGCGCATGGAGACCAAGAAGGTGACCGAGCAGAAGGAGGTCTCCGCGGAGCTGCGCAAGGAGCAGATCGACTACGCGGACGGCACCACCAAGGGCGGCAAGGACATGGGCGGAAAGGACATGGGCGGCGAGTTCGGCCAGGGACGGCGCCGCTGACCCCCCGCAGACCGCGCCGTACCGGCCGCACCGGACAAGCGAGGGGCGGACCCGCTCACGGGTCCGCCCTTTCGTGTCCCCTCGTGTCCCCCGCGCCCGGCAGCCCTTCCGTGCCCCCCCGGTCAGGGGCGCCGGAGTGCGACCACCGCGTTGTGTCCGCCGAAGCCGAAGGAGTGGCTCACGGCCCGCCGGAGGGGCAGCTCCAGCGGCCGCTTGGTGACGCAGTCGATGTCGAAGCCGGGAGCGGGGGCGTCCAGGTTCGCGACGGGCGGGATGACCCCGCGCTGGAGCGTGAGGACCGTGAGCCCGGCCTCGATCGCCCCGGCCGCACCCATGCAGTGGCCCAGAACGCCCTTCGGGGCGGTGACGGGCGGCCGGTGCGGGTACACCCGGGCGATGAGCGCCGCCTCCGCCGCGTCGTTCTGGGCCGTCGAGGTGCCGTGCGCGTTGATGTGCTCGACATCGGCGGCCCGCCAGCCCGCGCCGCGCAGGGCCGCCTCGACGGCGGCCTGGGCGACCCGGCCGTCGGGGTGCGGGCTCGTGGGGTGATGGGCGTCCGTGGTGGCGCCCGTGCCGGCGAGCAGCGCGCGGGGCTCGGCGCCCCGCGCCTCGGCGTCGTCCGCGCGTTCCAGCACCATGACGGCGGCGCCCTCGCCCATGACGAGTCCGGCCCGGTCCTCGGCGAAGGGACGGCTCAGCCGGGAAAGGTCGCCGTCCGCGCGGGCCGCCGCGCCGGATCGCGCGAATCCGGTCATGGCGACCGGGAAGACGGTCGACTCGGTGGCTCCCGCGATGGCCAGGTCGCACTGGCCGGTGACGAGCAGGTCCCGGGCCACGGACAGGGCGGTGACACCCGACGAACACGCCGTGCACGGCGCCAGACTGGGACCGGTCGCCCGCATCTCGATCGCGATCTCGGCCGCCGGCATGTTCGGGATGGTGAGCAGGATGCCGGACGGCGAGGTCGCCTCCGCGCCGCGCCGCTCCAGCACCAGGGCCTGCCCGGCGAGCCCCGCCGACCCGCCGCTGCTCGTACCGACGACGACCGCGACCCGGCTGCCGTCCCAGCCGGCCGGGTCGAGGCCCGCGTCGGCGACCGCCTCCCGGGCGGCGAGCACGGCGAACTTCACGTACCGGCCCATCCGGAACGCCGTGCGGCGGCCGATCTCGGCGTCCAGGTCGATTCCGTCGACCACGCACGCGAAGTCGATCGCGCACCCTTCGAGGGCGGCGACGGTCCGGGCCGGGCTGACCCCGGCGCACACACCGGCCCAGGTGGACTCGGTGTCGTTGCCGACCGGGGTGATCATGCCCAGGCCGGTGACGGCGACGGCCGGGGCCCTCATCGGGCGGTGCCCACCGATGCCCCGCCGCCCGCCGCCGCGTGGAGGAGCTCGGTGAGCCGGGCAAGCGTGGTCTGCCGGTGCAGGGTGCCGGGGTCCAGCTCGGCCCCGGTGGTCTCCCTCAGGATGACGGCGAACTCGGCGACGGCGAGCGAGTCCATGTCCAGGCTGTCCATCGTGGAGTCCGGAAGGATCTCGGCCACGGGCACCTTGAAGGTGCGGCTGAGTACGTCGGTGATCTCGGGGTGAATCGCGCTCATGGTCTTCCTCTCCTCGTGCCCGTCCGGTGGGCGTCCGGGCGGCGGCGCACACCGCCCCGACGCCGGAGTAACTGAGCAGCGTCGCGCCGGTTACGCCTTGCGGCGAACCGATTCGCCACCGCGGTGCGCCGAGCCCTCGCGGCACCGTGAGAGGACGGCCGCCGTGCCCCAGAAGGCGAGGAGTACGGCCCCGGCCCCGACGCCCTGTGCCGCGTCGGCCGCGCGCCTCAGCCGCGCCCCCGGCCATCGCCGCGCCACGCCCCTCATCGCCCGGCCTCCGCGCGTTCCCGGGAGCCGTCCGTGTGCCAGTGGGCGCCCGGGTCGTCGTACGCGTCGGTGTACCGGGCCCCCGTGATGGGCCAGTCGGCGAGCAGTTCCTCGGGCAGCGCGAAGGACGCGGCCAGCTCCGGCAGGCGGCCCCCCACCGCGGCGACCAAGTGCTCGATCGATTCGGCCAGTTCCCCGACCTGACCGGCGCTCAGGTGCCCGCCGGCGAGCAGGTCACCGCTGTTGCGGTCGATCCAGCGCAGGGCGAACAGCCGGGCCAGCTCGTCCAGCCGGGCGCGGGCCGCCCCGGCGGGCAGTGCCCCGACCGCGTCCGCGTACGCCTCGGCCGCCAGCCGGTAGGCGTGGGCCTCGACCCCGCGCAGGGCCGGCCCGGCCGCCGCGTTCCACCGCTCCAGCGGGCTGCCCTGGGCGGCCCGCTCGGCCCGGGCGCCGGCGCGTGCGAACCAGATCCGCTCCACCCGCTCCAGGAGCCGGACGAGGAACCGCAGATCGGTGAGGTCGCCGGCCTCGCTCGCGGCGCCCGGCGGGTCGTCCCCGCTGTCCGGCGGCGGGGCGAGGAGCAGGTGGGCGGCGGCCCGGGCGTGGATGGGCAGGTTGTCGCCCTCGGCGGTGATGGCCCCCTCCACCCCGGTGACGAGTTCGGTCATCCCATTGTTCTCCAGCAGCCCCTGGGCGCCGCAGCGCTCCCGGCACTCGACGATCACGGCCCGGGCCTGCCAGGTGATCCACCCCTTGGCGACATCGACGAGCCGCTCGGCCGCCTCCCGCTCCGGTGCGGGCCCCCCGGCCGCCGCTTCCCAGCGGTCCAGGACCCGCCGGTGCAGCAGGCTCATCGCGAAGACGGTCGCCATCGCCTCGGCCAGCGGCCCGTGATGGCTGCGGTGCGCGAGCACCGGCACCGGCGGTGACGGGCGGCTCGCCGAGATGTGCCGGTGGCCTCCGTAGCGGACCGCGATGGCCAGCGTGGTGCGGGCGGAGCCCACGGCGCTGGCGCTCATGCAGACGCGGCCCGCCGTGACCCGCCCGATCGAGGCGAGGAAGCGGCGCCTGCGGCCCTCGGTCGCGCTGCGGAACTCCCGGTCCTCGCCGATCCGCCCCTGCGCCCCGCCGAGCAGTGCCTCGCGTCCCACGAAGACCTGGTCGAAGGAGGTCAGGGCGTGGTCCACGGGGCTGCCCATCCGGGCGGGGAGCCGGCGCACCCGGATGCCGGGCAGGGCGCGGGAGGCGTCGGTGAGCGGCACCAGCAGCAGGAAGACCCCCTGGTCGGCGCCGTCGACGAGCAGACGGGCGGCGACGAGCCCGGACTTGGGGCCGCCGGCCGGAGTGGTGTTGGGCATGAACTTCTGCGCACCGGCGTGCGGGGTGTGCAGGACGAACCCGTCCCGTGCGCGGTCGTAGGTGGCGGTCGTCTCGACGGCGGCGGCGTCGTTGCCGTGCGCCACCTCCGTACACAGGAAGGTCCCGACGCGCCGCAGCTGGAGGAAGTCCGACAGATCGCGGGGGCGGTCGGCGTCGTGGTCGAGGAGGCTGCCGAGGAAGAGGTTGTAGTGGATTCCGGCGACCGTGGCGAGCGCCGGGTCGACCGGGGCGAGCCATTCGTGCAGGGCCGCCAGCGCCCTCGGGTCGGCGGCGGGCCTGGCGGCGCTGTCCAGTGCGCTGTTGAGGGCGCGCAGCCGGGCGTGGGCGAGGGCGAGCCGTTCGTCTGGGGTCGGGCCGGGCGGGTCGCAGACGGGCCGGCGAAACGGTTCGGTGGCGGTGAGCCGCCGCCAGAAGCCGTGCTCACGGCGGGCGTCCGGGCCCAGGAGTACGGAGGTGAGCGGGTCCATGAACGGATCGGTGCCGACACCAGGGGTGCCGGCACCGTCGAGGGTGGTGGTCATATACACAGGAACGATCAGGAAACGGTCAGGACACCCGGAATCCCACGCCGGTGGCCGTCGAGGGTGTTCGTCCGCCGTCGTTCCGGACCCGTCCGAAGGCGAGCGCGACATTGTGCCCGCCGAAACCGAAGGAGTGGCTGACCGCACGCAGGACGTGCTGCGGGCGCGGCTGCTTGGTGACGCAGTCGATGTCCCACTCGGTGGGCGGTGCGGCCAGGTTGGCGACGGGCGGGACGACGCCGTGTTCCAGGGTGAGGACGGTGGCGGCGGCCTCGATCGCCCCGCCCGCGGCGAGGGTGTGTCCGGTGACGCCCTTCGGCGCCGTGACCGAGGGGCGGTGCGGGAAGAGCCGCTCGATCAGCGCGGCCTCCATCGCGTCGTTGAGCGGGGTGGAGGTGCCGTGCGCGTTGATGTGGTCGACCTCGTGGGCCGACCAGCCCGCCTCGGCCAGCGCCGCCTCGACCGCCCGGCGGGCGCCGCGGCCGCCGGGGTCGGGGGCGGTGGGGTGGTGGGCGTCCGTCGCGGCGCCCGCGCCCGCCAGCACCGCGCGGGCGCGGGCGCCCCGGGCCCTGACGTCCTCTCCCCGCTCCAGCACCAGCACGGCGGCGCCCTCGCCCAGCACGAAGCCGTCGCGGTCCGGGGCGAAGGGCCGGGAGGCGCCCGCCGGATCACCGGTGCGCGTGGACAGCGCGCCCATGCCGGCGAACGCCGTGACCACGAGCGGGGTCAGCACGGACTCCGCACCGCCCGCCACCACCACGTCGCACCGGCCGCTCGTCAGGAGGTCGCGGGCGAGGGCGATCGCGGTGGCGCCCGACGCGCAGGCGGTGGCCGGGGCCAGACTCGGCCCGTGGGCCCGCAGATCGATGGCGACCTCGCCCGCCGCCGCGTTGGGCATCATCATCGGTGCGAGGAGCGGGGAGACGGCGTGCGGCCCGCTCGCGTCCAGCTTGCGGACGTTGTCGACGAGGACGGAGACTCCGCCCACCCCGACACCGAGCACGACACCCACCCGTTCGCCGTCCCAGTGCGCCGGGTCGAGCCCCGCGTCGGCCACGGCCCGCCGGGCGGCCATCAGGGCCAGCTTCACGAACCGCGCCATCCGCCACCCGGCGCGTCCGCCCACCGCCTCGTCGGGATCGGGTCCGGCGGCCCGGCAGGCGAAGTCGGCGGGCAGCCCCGCCAGTTCCCCGCAGCGCCGGGCCGCGGACTCGCCGGCGCACAGCCCCGCCCAGAAGCTCTCCTCGTCGGCGCCCACGGGGGTCACCAGCCCCAGTCCCGTCACCACGGTCGTACGCGCGTCCCGCGTCATGCCCGGCCCTCCCCTGTCTCGTCCGTTCCCACCGGTGTCGAACGCGCGTGGCACCGGGGAGGGTGCGCCCACCCCCGTACCTGTCACCCACATGCAGCAATCCGCCGCGCCGCGCACCACTCCAGGGCATCCCCTGGGGTCATGGAACGGGACCCCGGGCGGCCGGCAGCGCCGGACGAGCACGGCGAACTGGAGGCCCTGCGGGCCCGGGTGGCGCAGCTGGAGGCGCGCGGGGCGGGCCGGCCACGGCTGCGGGCGCGTTCGTTCCTCGCGGCCCTGCTGGTCCTGGTGGCGGCGGTCCTGACACCGCTGAGCATTCTGTCGAGCTGGGCGAGCGACATCGCCGGGGACACCGACCGCTATGTGCGGATGATGGCTCCGCTGGCCTCCGACCCCGATGTGCGGGCGGCGGTGACGGACCGTGTGACGGACGCCGTCATGGACCGGCTGGACGTCGACGCGCTGCTGACGGACGTCGCCCCCGCCGACCGGCCGGCCGTCGACAAGGCGCTCGGGAAGCTGGGCGGGCCGCTCACCGCCGGTCTCACCGACTTCGTGCACACGACGGTGGACCGGTTCGTGACGAGCGACGGATTCGAGCGGGTGTGGACCGGTCTCAACAGGTCCGCGCACGCCTCGGTCGTGAAGGCGCTGACCGGAGAGGGCGGCGGCGCGGTGAAGCTGACCGGCGACACCGTCACGGTGGACCTCGCCCCGGTCGTCGACCGGGTGAAGCAGCGTCTGGTCGACCGGGGCCTGACGGCCGCCGGGAAGCTCCCCGAGATCCACACCGGCTTCACGGTGCTGACGTCGGACGCGGTCGGCAAGGCGCAGAAGGGATTCCGGGCGCTGCGCATCCTCGGCTTCTGGCTCCCCGTGGTCACGCTGCTGGTGGCCGCCGGCGGGGTGCTGCTCGCGGTCCGCCGCCGGCGGGCGCTGGTCACGGCGGGCCTCGCGGTCGCGGTGGGTGCCGGCCTGCTCGGGATCGGCCTGTGGGCGGGGCGCGCCTTCTACCTCGACAGCCTCCCCGCCGGCGTGTCGCAGCCGGCCGCGGGCGCGGTCTTCGACGCGCTGGCCGGCTGTCTGCGCGCGGGGGTCCGGCTGGTCGTGACCGTCGGCGCGGTGGTGGCCCTGGCCGCCTGGCTGACCGGCCACGGCCGCGCGGCGGACCGGGTCATGGCGATGTGGGGCGGCGGCATCGGGGCCGTGCGCGACGCGGCGGGCTTCACCGGCGGCCCGGTCGGCCGGTGGGTGCACCGGGCCCGGCGGCCGCTGAACTGGACGGTGGTCGTGGTGGCCGTGGCGGTGCTGGTGGCGTGGGAGCGCCCGACGGGGCCGGTGACGGTGTGGATCACGCTGTGCGCCCTGTTCGTGCTCGCCGTGGTCGAGTTCCTCGACGACGACGGGACCCCGCGTGCGGTGGCTCAGGGCGGGGGGCACGAGGGTGCGGCGGGGCTCCGGTAATGCCTCGGTGACGGGCGGCCGGCAGGCCGCCCGCGGTGCCACCGTTCCCCCGGGGGGTGACGGTGGCACCGCCCGTTCTCATCCCCGGTCGAGCGCCGCCGCGAGTTCCGTCCCGTCGGGCGGGCTGGCGCCCGCCCGGGCGACGGTCACGGCCGCCGACGCCGCCGCGTGGCGCAGGACGTCGGTCACGGTGGCGCGGTCCAGCGACCGCAGCCGTTCCCGGCCGGCCGGGCCGAGCAGTCCGTGAGCGGCGAGTGCGTGCAGGGCGCCGGACATGAAGGCGTCGCCCGCGCCCACGGTGTCGACGACCTCGGTGGGCAGGCGGCGACCGTCACCCGGCCGTCCGGCACGAGCGCGAACGCCCCGTCGCCGCCCCGGGTGACGAGGACGGCGGCCGGGCCGGTGGCGAGCCACCGGGCGGCGGCCTTCTCCGGGTCCTCGCCGGGGTAGAGCCACTCCAGGTCCTCGTCGCTGACCTTGACCACGTCGCTGAGGGCCGCACAGAGCTCGACCCTGCGCACGGCCTCGTCGTGGTCCCCCATCAGCTGCGGCCGCACATTGGGGTCATAACTGACCGTCGCCCGGGCGCGCAGCGATTCCACGGCGGCGAGGACGGTGTCGGCGCCGGGTCCGGTCACGGCGGCGATCGAGCCGGTGTGGACGTGCGCGGGCGGCCGGTCCAGCGCGACCGGGCCGAGCGTCCAGGTGATCTCGAAGGTGTACGCGGCCCGGCCCGCGTCGTCCAGGGTCACGGCGGCGCAGGGGGTGGGGGCGGTGGAGCCGTCGGTGCGCACCTCGACGCCCGCTCCGGTCAGATGGTCCCGGATCAGCCGCCCGTTCGGGTCCGCGCCGAGCTGGGTGAGCAGGGTCGCGGCATGTCCGAGCCGGCCAAGCCCGTACGCGACGTTCGCCGGGCTGCCGCCGGGGTGGACCCGGTCGGCGGCGCCGGGCAGCCGGACGATGTCGGCGACGCACTCGCCGATGACCAGCAGGTCGAGTCTGTCGAGCATGAGCGTGAGGTCTCCCGGGGCGGTGACGTGGTGTCCTGGCGGGAGGCGCGGCCCCCCACCCCATGGACCCGATCCTGCCGCATGCCCGCGGGCCGTCGGCCACGCCGGGAGCCGCCGCCCGGTCAGCCGGCGTCCGCGCCGCCCTCCTCGCCGTACCGGCGCTCGAACTTGGCGACCTGGCCCTCGGTGTCGACGACCCGGGCCTTGCCCGTGAAGAACGGGTGGCTCTCGGCCGAGATCTCCACGTCGATGACGGGGTAGCTCTCGCCGTCGTCCCAGTCGATCGTCTGGTCGCTGGACGCGGTGGACCGGGTCAGAAAGGCGTAGCCGGCCGCGCGGTCGCGGAAGACGACGGGCCGGTAGGCGGGGTGCTTGTCCTGCTGCATGCCTGCTCCTGGGGACGTACGGGTACGGGCGCGGGACGCTCCCGGCCAGCCTGGCGAACCGGGGCGTCCCGCGCGATCGGACGCGTCCGTACGGGGCACCGGCGTCCCGGGACGGCGGCTCGGCCGCTACGCCTCCAGCGCGTCGGCCACCAGGTGCAGGAACCGTGCGTGGGCCCGGGCGCTGCACAGCGGCTCGGGGTTCCAGGGCACCACCCGCGCCGAGCGGGCGATCGCCGCCCACTCCTCGTTGTCCCGCAGTTCGTCCAGCGGTGTGGCGTTGACCCGGATGTCGGCCAGTACGACGTCCGGGCGCAGCGCCCCGGCCTCCGCCCAGGGCGCCGTGGACCAGTTCGCACCGGGCCCCTCGGCGGGTTCCACCAGGGCGACGCCGAGCTCGGACAGGACCCGCAGCTCGGGCCACATCCGGGGCCGGGCCAGATACGCCTGTTCCTGGCCGGCCGGGGAAAGGGCGAGGACCCTGGCCCGGTCCGGGCCCGGGGTCAGGGCGCGCAGCCGGTCCCGGGCGGCGTCCAGCTCCTGCGTGGCCGACGCGGGCTCCTCGGCGCCGAGCGAGCGGGCCAGCCGGGCGAACCGGTCGCCGATCTCCGCCAGGGTGCGCGCGTGGCCGACATCGATGACGACGACCGGGACGTGCCCCTCCAGATGCTTGGCCGTCTCCGGGTCGAGGCCGTAGACCTGGCCTCCCCCGTAGCTGACGGCCACCACGAGGTCCGGTGCGCCGCTGAGCAGCGTGTCGACGTCCAGGGTGGCGCCGGCTCCGACGTACGCGACCTCGTCCAGGGGCAGCGCGCCCGTCTTGGCGACGTCCGGCACGGACCGGTCGTCATGGTCCGAGCCGAATATCGCGCTCGGACGTATCCCGTGGTCCCACAGCGTCGCACCGGCCTGGACATAGGCCAGCACCCGCGTCGGGCGCTGTTCGCCGGCCGCTAACTGCCCACGATCGTCGGAGAATTGCCACACGGTCCGCTCCTTCACCTCACACACCCTTCGTCGCGGGCCCGCACGGGCCCGCGACGGCCGTCCACGAGTACCTGCCCAGCGGGTCCGTGCGGCACCCTCCCCGCCGGCGGGGAGCTGTTACAGATCCGCCTGGGTGCCGCGCACCAGGTAGGTGACGGGACCGGGGTCGGGGACGGACATCTCGGTGAAGCCGAGCCGGTCGTAGAAGGCCCTGGCGGGGGTGTTGGCGGTGAGCATCGACAGGTGCACGCCCTCGACGCCCTTCGCGCGGAGGGCGGCGAGGAAGGTGCGCATCAGCTCCCTCCCGTACCCCTTGCGCTGCCAGTCGGGCAGCAGGTCGATGTGCAAGTGGGCCGGATGTCCGGCGAGTTCGGGCAGGACCATTCGCTCCGGGTGGTGCAGGAGGCCGATCATCTCGTCGCTGGGACTCTGCGGCGGGCCCTCCGGGCGCGGGTAGCGGTCCTCGACCAGGGGCAGCCAGCGCTTGCGGAACTCCGTGACGAACGCCGGGGTGTCGGCGGTGCCCAGGATGTAGCCGACGGCCCGGCCCGTGCCGTCGTCGATGACGAAGGCGAGGTCGGGTTCGAGGTGGGCGTAGGGCGCGGCGAAGA
The DNA here is from genome assembly GCF_031844705.1 of Streptomyces sp. ITFR-16. Lineage (NCBI taxonomy): Bacteria > Bacillati > Actinomycetota > Actinomycetes > Kitasatosporales > Streptomycetaceae > Streptomyces > Streptomyces sp. ITFR-16. Next base: position 7,479,005 of record NZ_CP134609.1, on the reverse strand, counting down.
TCGCCGGCATCAGCTCCGGGTCGGGGTACAGATGCCGGGAGTCCCCGCCGTTGTCGGCCGTGCGGACGCAGATGTCCGCGAGCGCCTCGCGGTCGTCGGGGTGGTAGGCGCGGGGGCCTGGAAGCGTGGTCACCGCCTCATCCTGCCGATCCTGAGAGCGCTCCCACAAGGCCGGGGAGAGGAATTCGTCGGGGCTCGGGGACTCGGCGGTCCGCGTCAGCCGTTGACGGCGGTCAGCAGGACGACCGCGTCCTCCAGGGCGAGCAGCCCGTGCCGTTCCTGGGGAATGGGGTGCAGCCGTCCGGGGGTCAGCTCCACGTCGCCGGACGCGGCGGTGAGCCGGACCGAGCCGCGCAGCACCTGGAGGGATGCGGCGGGCGGGGCGTTGTGCTCGTCGAGCGCGGAACCCTCGGTCAGCGCGATGACCGTCTGCCGCAGCGGCTCCTCGTGCAGCAGCAGATGGGCGCTGCGGCCGTGTGCGGAGGCGCGGGCCGCGGCCAGGTGCTCGGCGGCGAGGGCGTTCAGATCGTTCGGTGCGTCCATGGGCCCCACTGTGCCGCAGCCCTGGGTCCCCCGCGATCCTGCCGGGCGGTCCCGGCCGCGCGATCCGCGCGGCCGGGACCGGTCCGGGGCGGCCGGGTGGTGCGCGGTCAGGCGCGCAGCCACACCGCCGTGTCCTGCGGCAGCCGCCCCGCGCCGTCCAGCGGTCCGCTGGTGAGGAGCACCGAGGTGTGCGGCGGCAGCTCGGCCGCGTCGGCGGCCAGGTTCACGACGCAGACCAGTCCTCCGGTCCGGGTGAAGGCGAGCACACCGGGCGGGGCGTCCAGCCAGGCCAGCCGCTCGATGCCGGGCTCCCCCGCCGTCTCGAAGCCGGGTTCGGTGCGGCGCAGCCGCAGGGCCTCGCGGTAGAGGCTGAGCATCGATTCCGGGTCGGCGCTCTGGAGGTCGGCGGCGTAGGCGGCCCAGCCCTCCGGCTGCGGGAGCCAGGGTTCCGAGGTGGCCCCGAATCCGGCATACGGCTCTTCGGCCGCCCAGGGCAGCGGGACGCGGCAGCCGTCGCGTCCCGGGTCGGTGCCGCCCTTGCGGAAGTGCATCGGGTCCTGGATGCGGTCCAGCGGGATGTCGGCCTCGGGCAGGCCGAGTTCCTCGCCCTGGTAGAGGTAGGCCGCGCCGGGCAGGGCCAGCGAGAGGAGGGCGGCGGCGCGGGCCCGGCGGGTGCCGAGGGCCAGGTCCGTGGGCGTTCCGAAGGCCTTGGCCGCGAAGTCGAAGCCGGTCTCCGCACGGCCGTAGCGGGTGGCGGTGCGGGTCACGTCGTGGTTGCAGAGCACCCAGGTGGCCGGGGCGCCGACCGAGGCGTGCTCGGCGAGGGTGTCGTCGATCGCGGTCCGCAGCAGCGCCGCGTCCCAGGGGCAGGCCAGGAAGTTGAAGTTGAAAGCGGTGTGGAGCTCGTCGGGCCGCAGATAGCGGGCGAACCGCTCGGTGTCCGGGAGCCACACCTCGCCGACGAAGACGCCGCCGTACTCGTCGGCGATGGCGCGCCAGGAGCGGTAGATGTCGTGCAGCTCGTCGCGGTCGACGAAGGGGTGCGGGTCGCGGCCCGCGGTGAAGTCGGGCAGGGCGGGGTCCTTGGCGAGCAGGGCCGCCGAGTCGATGCGTACGCCCGAGACACCGCGCTCGAACCAGAACCGCAGCACCTCCTCGTGCTCCTGGCGGACCGCCGGGTGCGCCCAGTTGAGGTCGGGCTGCTGGGTGGCGAAGAGGTGGAGGTACCACTCGCCGTCGTCCAGCCGGGTCCAGGGGGTGCCGCCGAACTCGGAGACCCAGTCGTTGGGGGGTATCTCGCCGTCGGCGCCGCGGCCCGTACGGAAGTGGAAGAGGTCGCGCTCCGGGCTGCCGGGGCCGGCCTCCAGGGCGGCGCGGAACCAGGCGTGCTGGTCGGAGACGTGGTTGGGCACGATGTCGATGATGGTGCGGATGCCCAGTTCGCGGGCCTCGGCGATCAGCTTCTCGGCCTCGGCGAGGGTGCCGAACGCGGGGTCGATGGTGCGGTAGTCGGCCACGTCGTAGCCGCCGTCGGCGAGCGGCGAGAGGTACCAGGGGGTGAACCAGAGTGCGTCCACGCCCAGTTCGACGAGGTAGGGCAGCCGGGCCCGTACCCCTGCCAGGTCGCCGGTGCCGTCACCGTCGCCATCGGCGAAGCTGCGTACGTAGATCTGGTAGATGGCGGCGTCGCGCCACCAGTGCGCGGTGGCGTCGGACGGACGGTTGGCTGCCACGTGGCGTTCCTTTCGGGCAGGTGGTACTCCGCCGCCTGCCCGGCAAGCGGGGCAGGATGGGAGGGCCGGCGGCGGAGTGCTGAGGGGAAGGCGGTCGGGGGCGTGCCCTTCGGGGCGCTACCCCTTGAGGCCGCCCGCGGTCAGACCGCTCATGATGTTGCGCTGGAAGAGCAGGAAGATGAGCAGCGTCGGGATGGACGCGATGGTGAGCGCGGCGATCAGCACGTTCTCCGGTACGCCGCTGGCCAGGGAGTAGATGCCCACGTTGAGCGTCTGCTTGCTCGGGTCGGGCAGGGTGAGCATCGGCCAGAGGAAGTCCTTCCACACCCCGACGACGGCGAAGATGGAGACGACGCCGAGGATCGGCCGGGAGATCGGCAGGATGATCGAGCGCAGCGTCCTGAGGGGTGACGCGCCGTCGATGGAGGCTGCGTCGAGGAGTTCACGCGGGATGGAGTCGAAGAACCGCTTCAGCAGGAAGATGTTGAAGGCGTTGGTGACCGACGGCAGCCAGATCGCCCAGGGCGAGTTGACCAGGTTGCGCTGGAAGATCGGCACGTCCAGGACCGTCAGGTACTGCGGGACGACGAGGACGGTGGCCGGGATCATCAGGGTGGCCAGCATCATGCCGAGGATGACCTTGCCGAAGACCGGCCGCAGCTTGGAGAGCGAGTAGGCGGCGGCGACGTCGAAGACCAGCTGGAAGGCGAGCGCGCCGAACGCGTAGTACAGGGTGTTGAAGAGCAGCTTGGACAGGTCCATCACGTTCCACGCCTGGCTGTAGTTCTCGGTGTGGATCGAGCTGGGGAAGGCGGTGGGCGGGCTCTGCACGACTTCCTGGGTCGTCTTGAGGCCGCCGGTGACCATCCAGTAGAGGGGCCCGAGGAAGGCCACCGTGAACAGGATGATCACCAGCGCGAAGACGATCCAGTACAGGGCCCTGCCACGGGGCCTGCCGAGCTGGGCCGGTGAGATCAGGGTGCGCTGGCGTCCGAGGTCGGCGCCGCGTGCGGCCCTGCGCCGTGCGGACTTGCGTACGTCGCTCCCGCGCCGGGAGACAAGCGTGTTCGATGCCATGGTCGTGGCTCCCGTCCTAGTCTTCGCTGCTGCGGCTCAGTCGTACGTACACCGCGGAGAAGCCCGCGAGGACGACGAGCAGGACGAGGCCGAGTGCCGCCGCGCTGCCGTAGTTGTTGAAGTTGAAGGCGTACTGGTAGATGAGGTAGACGACGGTGGTGGTGGAGCCCTCCGGGCCGGCGCCGTTGGTGAGCAGGAACGGTTCGGTGAACACCTGCATCGTCGCGATGACCTGCATGAGCAGGAGGAGCGAGAGGATGAGCCGGGTCTGCGGGATGGTGACGTGCCAGACCTTGCGCAGCAGCCCGGCGCCGTCCAGCTCCGCCGCCTCGTACAGCTCGCCCGGGATGCCCTGGAGCGCGGCCAGGTAGATGAGGGTCGCGCCGCCCATGTTCATCCAGGTCGCCGCGATCACGACGGAGAGCATGGCGGTGTCGGTGTCCTGGAGCCACTGCTGTGCGGGCAGATGGAAGATCTCCAGGACGCGGTTGAACAGGCCGTAGCCCGGGTCGTAGAAGTACTTGAAGAGCAGGACGGAGGCGACCGGCGGCAGCATCACGGGGAGGTAGACGAGCAGCCGGAGATAGCCCTGTCCGTGCCGGAACTCGTTGAGCACGACGGCGACCACGAACGGCACGACGAAGCCGAGCAGCAGTGCGAGCACGGTGAAGAGCAGGGTGTTGCGCCAGGCCTGCCAGAAGGCCGGGTCGTTGAAGACGTACCTCAGGTTGGACCAGCCGGCCCAGGTGGTCCTGCCGTCCTCGGTCTTCTGGAACGCCAGGATGAATTCCCGGACCATCGGATACCAGGAGAAGAGCGAGAAGCAGAGCACCGCTCCGATCAGGAAGCCGTGTGCTGAGATGTTGCGGCGCACGGCACGCAGGAACTCCTCGCGGGCGGAGTCGCGGCGGGCGGGGCCGGAGTGTCCTGGGCGAGGCCGGGTGGCCTTGCGGGGGGACAGGGTAGGGGCCGACATGGTGTCTCCTCGGTGCCGGTGAACTTCGAGCGCAGTCGGACGGGTCCGGATGCGGGGCCGGGTCCGCGTGACCCGGCCCCGCGCGTCCGTTACTGGTTCGCCAGAACCTGGTTGACCTGCTGCTCGGCGGTGGAGAGCAGCTTGTCGACGTCGGCGTTCTTGTTGGTCAGCACACCGGACATGGCGTTGTCGAGGATCTTGTAGATCTCCTGCGCCTTCGGCGGCTCGGACTTGCCGGGGACCGGGTTGTCCATGAACGCCTTGAAGTTCTCGACGGGCATCGTCGCGTTCTCGGCGCGCGCGGCATCGTCCTTGGTCTTGCTCTCACCGAGGAAGAAGTTCGGCTGCGGCAGCCCGACGGGCAGCTTGTCGGCCTTGGTGCGGGCCCAGTCGAACTGTCCCTTGCCGGGGCTGAGGTTCTTGAAGTTCAGCCAGGCGATGGCGGCCTTGATCTGGTCGGGCGAGCTGCCCTTCTTGATCAGGTAGTTGTTGCCGCCGAAGAGCGTGCCCTTGGCGCCGGGGATCGGGCCCAGGCCGAAGGTCTCGTACTTGGCGCCGAGCTGCTGCACCATGTAGGCGATGTCGTCGGGGGCGGCGAGGAACATGCCGAGCTTGTCGCTGGCGATCTGCTTCTGGAGGTCGCCCCACTTGAGCAGCTGGGTCTTGCCCATGCTGTCGTCCTCCCAGCGCATGTCGTGCAGCTGCTGGAGGACCTGCTTGCCGGTGGCGTTGTTGAAGGCCGCCTTCTTGCCGGAGGCGTCGACGACGTCGCCGCCGAGGCCGTACTGGGTGGCGGCGAAGTGCCAGCCGCCGTTGTTGCCGGCGCTGTACTCGCCGAAACCGGCTATGCCCTTGCCCAGGCCCGCGATCTTCTTGGCGGCGGTGCGGACCTCCTCCCAGGTGGACGGCGGGGTGTTCGGGTCGAGGCCGGCCTCCGTGAAGAGCTTCCGGTTGATCATCAGGCCCATGGTGTAGTTGCTGGTCGGCAGCCCGTAGAGCTTGCCGTCCTTGCGGGCCACGTCCACGACCTGGGGCTGGATGTCCTTGAGCGCCGGCACGGTCTTCTCCGTGACGTACGCGGAGATGTCCTCGGCACCGTCGTTGTCCAGGACCTGCTGGAGGTCGGTGAAGTACGCGTAGAAGACGTCGGGCTGCGACTTCCCCTTGAGCATCGCGGTGAAGCGGGGCGGCTCGTTGCACTGGCCGGGGGTGGACTTTCCATTGATCTTGACGTTCGGGTACGTCTTGTTGAACGTCTTGATGTCCTCGTTCCACTCACGCAGCTCCGCGGCCTTGGCCGCCGGCGGCATGCAGTCGATCGAGATCGTCACCTTCGTCTTCGGGTCCAGCGGAGCCGAAGGGTCGGACGACCCCTTGGACGCACTGCTCGAGTCGTCGTCCTTGCTGCTGCTCGTGCCGCAGGACGCGAGCGAGGTCAGGGCAAGTGCGGTGACAAGGGCAGCCGCGGAGGCACGGCTGATACGGCGTGTGCGGCGCAACCCAGCACTTCTCATCGATGGTCCCCTTTTGGGCATGAGCGTGGATGGCCCTCGGCCGACTCTCTGCCGGGGCGAGGCACACTCAACCAGCGTCGACATGTGAACGCAATATCTCGCGCAGTTTTCGTAAAAGTTTGACAGCACTCTGCAGACGCCGTGCGGGAACCGGCCTCCACGCAGCGCGGAGCGCCGCCCGGCGGACCGGACGGCGCCCCTTCGGTGAAGAGCCGGTTACGGGTTGATGTTGATCTTCATGGTGGACGTCGTGTTCTTCACGTCCTGCGCGTTGCCGCTGAGCCTGAGCCCGTTGAAGGTGACCTCGCCGACGGCGGGCCCCTGGCCGGCCTCGGGCATCTCATTGGCCCACAGTCCGAAGCCGGACTTGGCGTCGAAGGCGTCACCGCTCTTGCGGGCGCCGGTGATCGAGATGTCCGTCAGGACGGTGTCCTTGATCGGGAACTGCGGCTGACCTCCCACGTAGTTGGTCTGGAACATGATGCCGCTGTACGTCGGGTCGACGATGTCCACATGGTTGATCCGGATGCCCTGGAAGACCTTGGAGGCCGAGAACAGCCAGATCCCGGGGAAGGTCTGCGTCCCCCAGAAATGACCGCCGGAGCGGACCACCGAGACGTTCTCGACCGTCGTCGGCTCGGTCCCGAAGCCGTTCATCGGGTAGCCGAAGTCCAGCGAGCTGACCGTGATGCCGGAGTAGACCAGGGTGTCCGCGATGTGGATGTTGCGGAAGGTGTTGTTGTAGCCGCCGTAGACGGCGACACCCGCCGCACGCCAGGTCAGGATCGAGGTGAGGTTCTCGTAGACGTTGTTCTTCATGTCCGCGCCGCCGGAGTCGATCGCCGAGAACAGCGCGAAGCTGTCGTCACCGGTGGCCCGCGACTCGTTGTTGACGACGTGGTTGTCCGTCGAGCCGTTGGTCATGTTGATGCCGTCGGCGAACGTGTCACGGATGCGGGAGTTCTTGATGGTGATGTTGTCGGTGTTGGCACCCCAGTAGAGGCACACCGTGTGCTCGTTCCAGACGTTGTCGATGACCATGTCCGTCACATTGGAGAAGTCGAAGACCTTGCCGGGGCCGTCGATGCGCGAGGTGTAGTTGCCGAAGTACGCGAAGCCGGCGAACGTCGAGCCCTTGGCGCTGTCCTCGGCCCGGAAGCCGATGTCGGTGTTCTCCTGGCCGGAGGGCGCGTGGAACCTGGTGTACCAGGGCCCCGCCCCGACGACCTTGACGGCCTTGCCGTAGACCTGGAACTTGCTGGCGGTCTCGTAGTCACCGGCCGGCAGGTAGACGCCGGTCAGCTTGCCCGTGGTGTCCATGCGCACCTTGTCCAGGGCGTTCTGGACGTCCTGGTGGGTGAATCCGGCGGGGACGGTGTACGCGGCCGGGTCCGGGTTGGCGATCTGGGTCGCCTGCTCCAGGCTGACGAAGTCGATCGCGTAGGTGCTGGTGTTGGCGGCGTCCTTCTGGAGGCGGATCTTGCTGCCCGCCGGGACGGTCCTGCCCAGCATCACGTTCGCCTCGTCGTAGATGTGCCGCGGCGAGCCGGAGCCCGGGGAGTTCCCGGGGCCGGTCTCGGCGCCGTACAGCCAGGCGTACTTCGAGGTGAGGTCGATCGCCTTGAGGAAGGTGCCGTCGACGTAGATGTTCAGCTTGGAGTCGATGCCACCGCCGCCGGCGGAGTCGGGGATGGAGTAGCGGGTCACCAGGGTGTTGGTGCTGGCCCTGGTGGTGAACTCGACGTAGTTGCCGGTGTTGTTCAGCGTGACGGCCTTGCGGCCCGAGGCCTCGCCCGCCACGTCGCCGACGGTCCTGTTCGGCCCGACGACCTGGGCACCGCCGCCGGTGACACCGTCCTCCGCCTCGTACATGTCGTACGGCATGTTGGCGCCGCGCCCGACGAAGAGAGAGCTGGTGGCGGTGTTGTTCTCGCGCTTGACCGGGAGTTCGTTGGCGTCGTCCGCGACGACCGTCCTCACGGTGTACGAGCCGTTGGCCGCCGTCCAGCTGCCGAGGCCGACCGGGGCGCTCGTGGCACCCGCGGCTATCGCCCCGTTGTAACTGCCGGTGAGGGTCTTCACCGTGGCACCCTTGGCGTCGAGCAGGGTCAGCGTGATGGCGTGGCCGCCGGAGGCGGAGGCCACCGTGCCCTGGTTCTTGAGGGCGACGGAGAAGGTGACGTTGTCGCCGTTGGCCGGGGCCGACGGCGAGGTGCTCACCCCGGTGGCGACCAGGTCCGAGCTGGCGACGGGCTTCACGACGAGGCCGCTCGCGCTGGTGTAGGTGTTGTCGGTCTCGTTCTGCTCGATGACCTCGTTGGCCGGGTCGGCCACGGCACTCAGCGCGTACGTGCCCGCGTCGCGCGGACCGATCTCGGCGCTGACCTGGGTGGAGGCGCCGCCCGCCAGCGCGCCCACGGACGCGGTGGCGACCTTGGAGCCGCCGAGCCGGAATTCGAGTCTGCTCGCCGCAGCCGCGACCGAGCCGCTGTTGCGCACCGTCGCGGTGAGGGTGACCGGGTCCGACTCGACCGGTGCGGCCGGGGCCGCAGTCAGCGAGGTGACCTGGAGGTTCGGGTTGGGTGCCGGAGCCCCCAGGACCTGGAACTCGGCGACCTGGCCGGCGCCGGAGCCGGTGTTGGAGTTGAACTTCAGCTGCACGTCGGCGACCCGGCCGCCGGCCGGGATGGTCACCGAGTTGCCGCTCGCCGGGCTGAACGCGTAGTCCTTGGCGGCGACCAGGCTGGTGAAGGACGAGGCGCTCTGCTCGCGGCCGAGGACCTGGATGTTCTGGGTCCTGGCCCCCCAGCTGCTGTCCGGGTTGAGCTTGACGACGACGCTCTCCGTGTCGGCGTTGGCGCCCAGCTTCACCGTGAGGGTGTTGGGGTAGCTGCCCCCGGCGCCCTCCCAGTAGGTGCTGAGCTGGTTGTCGTTGGCGTTCTCCGCGACGAAGGTGTGGACCACGGAGGAGGCGGTGATGGGCTTGCCGACCGCCAGGTTGGAGGCCGCGCCCGTGCTGCCGTTGCGGGTGACGGTGTTGCTGTCGCCCGAGACGTTGCCGGCCGCGTCCCTGGCCCGCACGGTGTAGGAGACCGTGGTGCCGGCGGGCTGGGTGTCGGTGTAGGTGGTGACATCGCCGGCCACGCTCTTGCGCAGCACGTTGTTGGCGTAGATGTCGTAGCCGGTGACGCCCTTGTTGTCGGAGGACGCCTGCCAGACCAGCTTGATCTGACCGGAGGCAGGCTCGGTGAAGCTCAGGTTCGCCGGTGCTGTGGGCGCCTGGGTGTCGCCGGTGTCCCCGCTGCGGGTGACGGTGTTGCTGTTCCCCGAGACGTTGCCGGCCGCGTCCCTGGCCCGCACGTAGTACGACACGGTGGCACCGGCCGGGCGGGTGTCGGTGAACGTGGTGACGTTGCCGGCCACGCTGGTCAGCAGGGTGTTGTCGGCGTAGATGTCGTAGCCGGTGACGGCGGTGTCGTCCGTCGACGCCTTCCAGGTCAGCCGGATCTGGCCGGTGGCCGGTTCGGTGTACGCCAGCTGGGTCGGCGCGGTGGGCGCCTGGGTGTCGCCGGACGCGGGGCCGTAGATCTCCAGCTCGGAGACCTGGGCGCCGGGCTGGACGGTGTTGGCGCTGACCAGGACGCGCACATAGCGGGTGGTCGTGGCGTCGAAGGTGATCGACGCCGACTCACCGGCCGTGGGGCTGAAGGTGTACGCCTTGGACTGCGTCAGGTCCGTGAAGTCGGAGCCGTTGGTGCTGCCCTGGATCTTCAGCGTCTGGCTGCGGGTCTCCCAGCCGTCCGGCAGGCGCAGCACCACACGGTCGACGCGCACCGATGAGCCCAGGTCGGCCTGGATCCACTGCGGCAGTTCGCCGTTGCGGCTCTCCCAGTAGCTGGCCGCGTTGCCGTCGTTGGCGTTGGACGCGATGTAGGTCTGGGTGTAGCTGCTGGCCGTGAGGGGCCTGCCGGCGGCGAGGTTCACGGAGGACTCCGCCGCCGCGCGGACCTCCAGCTCGGCGAGCTGCCCGTTCTTCGCCCCGGTGTTCGCGGTGATGTCGGCCCGTACGAAACGGGCCTGGGTGGCCGGGAAGCTGATGGTGACCTTGTTGGAGCTGCCCGGTGCGAAGGTGTAGGCGGCCGAGGTCTTCAGCGTGGCGAAGCTGGTGCCGTCGATGCTCCCCTGGAGGGAGAGCGTCTGACGGCGGCTCTTCCAGTCGGCGGGCAGCTTCAGCGTGACCTGGTCGATGCGGGTGACCTTGCCCAGGTCGCTCTGGACCCACTGGGGCAGGGACTTGGCGGATCCCTCCCAGTACGTGGACTGCTGCCCGTCGGCGATGTTCCCGGCCGACTTGCCGCTGCTCGCCGCCGCCCGCTGACCGGCGGCGATGTTCGGGCCGCCGGCTGCGGACGCGTTGAGCGCCGGCCAGGCCACCATCATCAGACTGGTGGAGACGGCGGCGGAAAGGACCCGCCGTCTCCAGCGTCGCGTTCTCATATGTCCCCGATCTTCGGCCTCGGCGCCGGGTGCGGCCGAGGCGCGGCTCTGTCTGCGTACCTGCCGGGGCATGAATTCCTGCACCAACAGGATGGACTTTTGCGTTTTGCGGTCAGAGAGTTGCAGAGAAATGAGGGGCAGTCCACTGTTACGACAGAAGAAAGAACCTAAACGGACCCGGCCATGCCGCTTCAACTGACCTGACAATCACGGCATTTGTGCGCGGACTGCGAGGAGGGCCGGACAGCCGCAGATCACGCAAAGAATTTGCGTAAATCCGCAAGGAACTGAAAGGTGCCAGCTCGGGAGGGGAGGACACCCGGCCCGGACCCGGTCTCCCTAGGATGTGACCGACCCCCGCCGCGCTCGCTCACGGCGCCCCGACCGGCCAAGGAATCGACGTAACGGTGTACCAGCCCGACGTGTTCGCACTCGCCGAGGACGGCTACCGGGGCCCCGCCCCCGACTGGCGCCCCGGCTCCCCCGCACTGTGGCTGGTGGACGTGGAACGGACGGCCGCGCATGCCGCACGGACCGCGCCCGCGATCCTCGACGCCGAGGAGCGCGCCCGGGCGGCCCGGCTGGTCTCCGCCGCCGACCGCGACTGCTACACCGCCGCGCATGTGGCCCTGCGGGTGCTGCTCGGTGCCCGGCAGGGGGTCTCCCCCGCGGCCGTCCGGCTGACGCGGGAGCGCTGCCCGTCCTGCGGCGGCCCGCACGGCCGTCCCGCCACCGGCGGCGGGACGCACTTCTCGCTCTCGCACACCCGGGGCCTCGCCCTGCTGGCCTTCGCGGACGTGCCGGTCGGGGTGGATGTGGAGCGGCTTCCGGAGGCCCGCATCGTGTCGGAGATCGCGGGGCAGCTGCATCCGGCCGAATCCGCCGAGCTGGCCGCGCTGCCCGAGGAGGAGCGGCCCGCCGCCTTCGCCCGGGTGTGGACCCGCAAGGAGGCGTACCTCAAGGGCGAGGGAACGGGGCTGGTGGGCGGCCTGGACCGCGAGTACGTGGGCACCGGTCCCGAGCCGCTGCCGGGCCCCGGCGGCTGGGCCGTCACGGATGTCGCCGTACCGGCCGGATACGCGGCGGCGGTGGCCGTCAGCACGGCGGGGCGGCCTGCCGCGCACGGCGGGGACCGGCGAAAATGATCCTGCGGGCAGATCGCAGCGACCGACCGATACGGAGGAGTGGCAGATGCCGCAGACACGAGCCGGACAGCAGGCGCGTCCCGAGGACCTGACCGATGTGGCACGGCTGGTGACGGCGTACTACGCGCTGCACCCCGACCCGGCCGAGCCCGGCCAGCGGGTGGCGTTCGGCACCTCCGGGCACCGCGGTTCGTCGACGGCCACCGCGTTCAACGAGGACCACATCGCGGCGACGAGCCAGGCCATCAGCGAGTACCGCGCCCGGCAGGGCACGGACGGGCCGCTCTTCCTCGGGGCGGACACCCACGCCCTGTCGGAGCCCGCCCGGGTCACCGCGCTTGAGGTCTTCGCGGCGAACGACGTGGACGTGCTCATCGACTCCGCCGACGGCTACACCCCGACCCCCGCGGTGTCGCACGCCATCCTCACGCACAACCGTGGCCGCACCTCGCGGCTCGCGGACGGGGTGGTGGTGACCCCGTCCCACAACCCGCCGGGCGACGGCGGGTTCAAGTACAACCCGCCCAACGGCGGCCCCGCCGGGTCCGACGCGACCGGCTGGATCCAGGACCGGGCGAACGAGATCATCACCGGCGGCCTCAAGGACGTGCGCCGCATTGGGTACGTACGCGCGCTGGCGGCCCGGACGACCGGCCGGTACGACTTCCTCGGCAGCTATGTCGCGGACCTCCCCTCGGTCCTCGACCTGGACGCCGTCCGCGCGGCGGGGGTGCGGATCGGCGCCGACCCGCTGGGCGGGGCGTCCGTCGCCTACTGGGGCCGCATCGCCGACGAGCACCAACTCGATCTGACCGTGGTCAACCCGCTCACCGACCCCACCTGGCGGTTCATGACGCTGGACTGGGACGGGAAGATCCGGATGGACTGCTCGTCGCCGTACGCGATGGCCTCGCTGATCGGCCGGCGCGACAGCTTCGACATCGCCACCGGCAACGACGCCGACGCGGACCGGCACGGCATCGTCACCCCCGACGCCGGGCTGATGAACCCCAACCACTATCTCGCCGTGGCCATCAACTACCTGTACGCGCACCGCGACCGGTGGCCGTCCGCCGCGGGCATCGGCAAGACCCTGGTGTCGTCCGGCATGATCGACCGGGTGGCCGCCGGCCTGCGCCGGCCGCTCGTCGAGGTACCGGTCGGCTTCAAGTGGTTCGTGGACGGCCTGTCCGACGGGTCGCTCGGCTTCGGCGGCGAGGAGTCGGCCGGGGCGTCCTTCCTGCGCCGGGACGGCTCGGTCTGGACGACGGACAAGGACGGCATCCTGCTGGCGCTGCTCGCCTCCGAGATCCTCGCGGTGACGGGCCGGTCGCCGTCGGAGCACTACGCCTCGCTGACCCGCCGGTTCGGCGAGCCCGCGTACGCGCGGATCGACGCACCGGCGGACCGCGAGCAGAAGGCGGTGCTCGCCCGCCTCTCTCCCGGGCAGGTCGGCGCCGACACCCTCGCGGGCGAACCGGTCACCGCCGTGCTCACCTCGGCACCGGGCAACGGGGCACCGATCGGCGGGATCAAGGTGACGACCGAGAACGCCTGGTTCGCGGCGCGCCCCTCGGGCACCGAGGACGTCTACAAGATCTACGCGGAGTCCTTCCGGGGGCCCGAGCACCTCGGCCAGGTCCAGGAGGAGGCCAAGGCGGTCGTCTCGGCGGCCCTGGAGGCCTGATCCGGCGGGTGGGGCCGGCGCTTCGGCGGACCGTCGCCGAAGGGCCGGGCCCCACCCGGGCGCATGGCCGCTACACCCTTCTGACCGGGCGGATATCGGCAGCGATCGATAGAATTCGGGCATGGGAGAACGGCCTGCAGCGCCGACCGCGCCCGAGCTCGTACTCGAAACCGACGCAGGACCGACGGTGATGAGTCCGGACCGGGAGTACCACGTCGGACGCGACCCCTTGAGCGACATCGTGATCGACGACGTCCGGGTCTCCTGGCACCACGCGGTCCTCAAACCGCTGGACGGCCACTGGTCGCTCAAGGACGAGGGCAGCACGAACGGCACGTACACCGCGGGCCACCGGATCCATGAGTCCGGCGTCGGCCCCGGCAGTGTCATCCGCTTCGGCCATCCCGCGGACGGCCCGCAGGCCGTCCTGAGCCCGCACGCCGCCCCGGAGCCCGGCCCCGCCCGAGCGGACCGCCCGTCCGCCGTCTCCGTGCCCGCAGCCACCGGCACGTTCCGCCAGCCGACCACCGTGCGCCCGCTGCCGAGCCGTACGCTGCGGATCGGCCGCGGCTCCGGCAACGACCTGGTGGTCGACGACCTGGGCGTCTCCCGCCGCCACGCCGAGCTGCTGTCCCGGCCGGACGGCACGTACGAGATCGTCGACCTCGGCTCGCACAACGGCACGTTCCTCAACGGCCAGCCGGTCGGGCGCGCGCTGGTCTCCCCGGGTGACATCGTCGGTATCGGCCACTCCGCGTTCTGTCTGGTCGGCGACACCCTCCAGGAGTACGTCGACACCGGTGAGGTGTCGCTCGACGTCCAGGACCTGGCGGTCGCCGTCGACAAGGGACGCAAGACGCTGCTCGACCATGTGTCCTTCCCGCCGGACCTCTCTCGGGCCCCTCGCAGCAGGGCCCCGTCCCGCCGCCCCCGGAGCGCCCCTCCGGGCCGCCGGCCGGGCCGCCCTCCGGCGGCAGTCACGGCGGTCCGTCCGGGCCCGGTGGTTCCGGCGGTTCCGGGCAGCCGCCGCAGGAGCCTGCGCGGAGCCCGGACGGCGGCGGTCCCCGGTCCCCGTGGTGGCGGTCGGTGCCGAAGGTGGCGACCGTCGCCGTCGCGATCGTGGCGGCGGTGGTGCTGACCGTCGTCCTCACCCGTCCGGACGGTTCGTCCAAGGCAGGCGGTGAGGTGTTCCTCCAGGCGGCGAGTTCGACCGGCCCGGATCCGTACACCCCCTCCAGCGCCCGCGACAGTTCCCCGGCGACGGCGACACCGACCGCACCGGCGAGCGCATCGGCGAGCGGGACCAACGTCACGCAGGGCGTGGACGGTTCGGCGCCGGGCCTGTACGGCGGCACCCGCAAGGTGGCCAGCTGCGACGTGGAGAAGCAGATCAAGTCGCTGACGGCCCAGCCCGACAAGAACAAGGCCTTCGCCTCGGTCCTGGACATCGAGCCCTCCGGTGTCCCGGCCTACCTGCGCTCGCTCACCCCGGTGCAGCTGCGGCTGGACACCCGGGTGACCAACCACGGCTACCGGGACGGCTCCCCCACCAGCTTCCAGGCCGTTCTCCAGGCAGGCACCGCCGTTCTCGTCGACGACCGGGGAGTGCCCCGGGTGCGCTGCGCCTGCGGCAACCCGTTGCTGCCGCCGGTGGCGCTGAAGGGCACGCCGAAGCAGACGGGCAAGCCCTGGCCCGGCTACCGGGCCTCGAACGTGGTCGTCGTGGAGCCCGCGCCGCGCCCGGTGCGCAAGTTCGTCATGTACGACCCGCAGAGCGACGGCTGGTTCTCCCGCGACGCGGGCGACACGGGCGGCGGCGACAAGAAGACCGACCCGCCCGCCGACGCCAGCGCGAAGCCGTGTCCGCCCGGGTCCGACAAGGGGGACTGCCCGTCGGACTCCTCCTCGTCGCGTCCGCCGTCGTCCGACGAACCGTCGGCGCCGCAGACGCAGCCCGGTGAGCCGTCGTCCGAACCCCCCGCCCCTCCCCCGTCGTCGGAGGAGCCCCCGCCGCCGCCCGACTCGCAGGAACCGCCTGCCTCGCAGGAGCCCCCGAACTCGGAGTCCGCCCCGGAGCCGGTGCCCCCGCAGTCCGGGGACTCCCCGGCCCCGCCCGCCCCGCCGGCCTCCGGAGAGGGCACGGGGGACGGGTCGGCGTAGAACTCCGGTTCGCAAAGTCCGCCGCCGGGCGTCGTCCCGTACGGCGCCGCTTCACCCGTTCGCCGCGGCGCGGTGGCGGGCCGGGGCCGGGGCCGGGGTCCGCAGGCTGTCCGCAGAGCCGCCGACCTTCGGGGCGGCGGAGCCCTTTGGGGGTGCGACGTGTCGGATGCCGGTGCACCGGCCCCTGGCTCGCCCACGGGCGACGACATGGAGAGGGCCCTGCTGGACACCCTGTTCAGCCAGTCCGCGGTGGGCCTGCACGTCCTGGACACGCAGCTGCGGGTGGAGCGCGTCAACACCCTGTCCGACCCGGCCGCCAGTGACCGGATCCTGGGGCTGCACTTCACCGAGGCGTACCGGCTCGACGACCCCGAAGAGGCCGACCGGCTGCTGCACGAGGTACTGGAGACCGGGGAGCCCGTGCTCAACCGGGTGATCCGGGGCCGGCTCGCCGGGGCGCCCGGCCCCGACCGCAGCCTGATGGTCACCCTGCACCGCCTGGACGCCCCCGACGGCACTGCGCTCGGGGTGCTGGCGGCGGTGGTCGATGTCAACGAACGCGAGAAGGCCCGGCTGCGGGCGGACTGCCTGGCCTCGGTGCGCCGGGAGGTGGGCCACTCGCTCGATGTGGCGGCGGCCTGCGAGGGGCTGGTGGCAGCGATGGTGCCGCTGTTCGCGGACTTCGCCGTGGTCGAGGTGGTGGACGAGGTCCTGCGCGGTGCGGACGCGCCGCTCAGCCCGGTGGGCGCCGATGTGCCGCTGCGCCGGGCCGCCCGGCGCGGGGTCGACGGTGATGTCCTGGTGGGCGAGACGCGCCGGCTGCCGGAGCACACCCCGTTCGCGCTCGCCGCCGCCGATCTGCGGCCCCGGCTCGTCGCGCTCGGCCGGGACACCCCGTGGCTGGACGCCGATCCCGTGACCGCGCGGATGGTCACCGTGACCGGGGCCCACTCCCTGATCGTGGTCCCGCTGAAACTGCACGGGGCCTTCCTCGGTGTCGTGAGCCTCTACCGGTGCCAGGGCACCGATCCCTACGACGAGAACGACCTCGCCCTCGCGCTGACCGCCGCCGCGCACACGGCCCTGAGCATCGAGAACGCCCGGCGCTACGCCCACGACCACGCCATCGCCTCTACCGTCCAGCGCCGGCTCCTTTCCCAGCACGACGGCGCCCGTATCGCCATCGAGACCGCGCACGTCCTGCTGCCGGGGCGCAACAGTGGCTGCTGGTTCGACACCATCGGCCTGTCCGGCGCGCGTACCGCGCTGATCATCGGCAATGTGGCCGGGCACGGCCTCCAGACCGCCATCACCATGGGGCAGCTGCGCACGGTCATCCACGCGCTGGCCGGTCTGGACCTGGAGCCCGACGAGGTGCTGGCCCGGCTCAACGACACGGCCGACCGGCTGGCCCGGGAGCGCCGGTCGCTGCCGCCCGGTGACTCGCTGCACCGCCAGTCGCTCACGGCGGCCTGCCTGTACGCGGTCTACGACCCGTTCACCCGGGTCTGCACGATGGCGCGGGCGGGGCGTCCCGCCCCGGTCGTCGTCGGCCCGGACGGCCGCCCGCTCGACCTGGACGTACCGGAGGGGCCGATGCTCTTCTCCGAGGACAGTGCCCCCTTCGCCACCGCCTCGGTCCGGCTCGAAGAGGGCAGTGTGCTGGCCTTCCTGACCGATTCGCTGCTGCCCGAGGAGCGCTCCGTGGAGCGGGTGCGGGACGCCCTGGCGTTTCCGGAGCGCGGGATGCAGGCGCTGTGCGACGCCGTCGTCTACCACCTGCCCGCCGAGACCCATCCGGACGGCGCCGCACTGCTGCTCGCCAGGACCGGGGTCGTACCGGCGGACCGGGTGGCGACCTGGGAGCTGGCCCACGACCGGACCACACCGGCCGTCGCCCGCACCCTGGTCCGCGACCGGCTGGAGGGCTGGAACCTCGGCGAGGACACCATCGAGTCGACCGAGCTGATCGTGAGCGAGCTGATCACCAACGCGGTCCGTTACGGCACCCCGCCGCTGCATCTGCGGCTCCTGCTGGACCGCACCCTGACCTGCGAGGTCCACGACACAAGTCCGGTGGCGCCGCATCTGCGGCATGCGCGCACCGTCGACGAGGGCGGGCGCGGGCTGTTCATCGTCTCCCAGCTCGCCACGCACTGGGGCACCCGCTACGGCACCGGCGGCAAGGCGCTGTGGACCGAGCAGGAGGTCCCGCCCGGCGAAGGGCCCTGACGGACCGGCAGATCACGGGGGCGGCTCCGCTCGCAGCATCGCGCGGGGAGACGGAGCATGGGGGCATGGACACCTCCCGCCGGGAGCCGCACGCCCTGCGCACCGTCGCCTTCGTCCTGGCCGCCCTGTGCACCCTGGTGATGGCCCTGACCGCGACCGCGCGCAGCACGGTGGTGTCGCCGTCCTTCTACCGCTCGGTCCTCGACGACCGGCACGCCTACGACCGCCTGTACGACGAGGTGCTCGTCGATCCCCGGGCCTCGGGCGTCACCCGGGACCTCCTGGCGCGGCTGCCGGTCCCGGAGGCGATCGTCACCTCCAACCTCAAGGTGGTGCTGCCGCCCGAGACGGTCCGGGACCTGACCCACCAGCAGATCGACGGCGTGGTCGGCTACCTGCGCGGTGACCTCGACACGCTGCGGCTGACCGTGGATCTGCGTCCGGTCGCCGGCAACCTGGGCGATCTCACCCAGATCTACTTCGGTGACCTGGTCGCCTCGCTCCAGAACCGGCCCGAGCCGGACTTCGCCGCGTTCTCGGCCGATCTGGAGAAGGCCCTGGACGGACTGGTCGCCGGGCGGATCCCGGAGGGGCTGCCCGCGCTGCCGCTCTCAGAGGCCCAGGCCCGGCAGGCGACGGACGCGCTGCTGCGGTCCGTGCCGGCCGAGGCGCGGGAGGCGCTGCGTCCGGAGGTGTCGGTGGCGCTGGCCGAAGGCGATGTGGCCACGGCGCTCGCGGCGGTGGCCCCGGCCGCCGTCTCCGAGCGGACCCGCGCCTCGGCGGCCGAGCTGCGGGCGACGGTCGGCGGCGGGACGTGGGACATCACCGAGGCGCTCGCCGCTTCGGGGAACGACCTCGACGCCGTCCACCGGGCGCGGGTGGTGACCCACGAGGGTCTCGGCCTGGTGGAGGCCCTCGCGAGCGTGCTGGGCGTGGCGTCCCTGGCGGTGCTGTGGTTCGCCTCACCGGCGGGGCCCGGCCGACGGCTGTCCGCGCTGGGTGCGGCCCTCCTCTCGGGTGCGGTCCTGACCGGGTCCGCGGTCCTGCTCGCGCGCCTGGTCACCGGCGGACGGGTGGTGACCCCGCCGGACTCCTGGCCGCCCGGACTGACCGGGCTGGTCGACGATCTGCAGGGAGCGGCGTTCGACCGGATCGCCCTCACCGCGCTGACGACCGCCCTGGTCCCGTTCGCGATCGGCGCGCTGCTGGCGGCGGTGGGCTGGGCGGTACGGGTGCGGCCGCGGGCCTCGCTCACCGCGCCCCGGGTGCGCGGGCTGGCCGCCGGGGCCGGGTGCGCGGCGATGGCCGGGGTGCTGCTCGTACCCGTGGGAGTCAACCGGGGCGCCGCGCAGATCTGTCAGGGGAGCGCGAAGCTGTGCGGGCTGCGGTACGACGAGGTCGCCGAGGTCACCTCGCACAACGCCAACGCGACGACGTACGACCGGTTCATCGGGCCGCTCCAGGACCCCTCCGTCACGGCCCAGCTCGACGCCGGGGCGCGGGCGCTGCAGATCGACACGTACCACTGGGAGACCTCGCGGGAGATCACACAGCGGCTCGACACCCCCGAGTTCTCACCGGAGCAGCGGCGGCTGATCGGGGCCGCGATCGACCGGCTCAATCCGCCGCGCGCGGGGCTGTGGCTGTGTCACGCGGTGTGCCGGGCCGGGGCCGTCGAGATGGTGCCCGCTCTCGCCGCGATCGGTGACTGGATGCGGGAGCATCCCACCGAGGTGGTGACGCTGATCATCCAGGACGCGATCAGCGGTGAGGACACCGAACGGGCCTTCCGGCAGGCGGGGATCGACGATCTGGTCCACACCCCGGACCCCGATCCGGCGAAGCCGTGGCCGACGCTGGGCGAGATGACCGGCAGCGGGCGGCGGCTGGTGGTGTTCGCCGAGGAGGCCGACGGACCGGCGCCCTGGTACCGCAACTTCTACCGGTACGGGATGGAGACGCCGTTCGCCTTCCGCTCCCCCGGTGAGATGACCTGTGTCCCGCACCGGGGCGGCACCGGCAAGCGGCTCTTCCTGCTCAACCACTTCGTCACGGACGCCGGCGGCAGCCGGATCGACGCGGGGAAGGTCAACGCCCGCGACTGGGTGCTGGACCGGGTCCGGCGGTGCGAGAGGGAGCGGGGCCGGCCGGTGAACTTCGTCGCCGTCGACTACACGACGATCGGCGATGTGCGGGGCGCGGTGGACGCGCTGAACGAGGAGCGGGCGGCGGCCTCTGGGGGCTCCTGAGCCGGCCCACGGGTGCGGCGCACCACGGCGGTCGGGCCGTGGTGCGCCGCGGTCGGGCGGGCGCCGGGGGTCAGCGGCGGGGGCCGTGGTGGTGCCGGCCCCAGGACTTGGAGTCGGCCTTGTGGCCCCGCGCGTCTTCGAGGGTCGCCGTGTCGCTGTCGTCCCAGATGTGGCGGCGCAGGTCCTGGTAGACGTCGCGGCTGTTGTCGCGGCCGGCGCCGGTGTGCACGCGCACCGAGGAGCGGCCGGGCAGCCGCAGGTCGAAGCGGTAGGTGTGGCGGCTCTCGTCGCTGAGCGTCCAGCCGCGCAGGTTGACCGCCCGGCGGCCGGTGTTGGTGACGGTGACCCACTCACCGTTCAGGCTCCGGTTCGACCGGGTGTCCCGGCCAGGGCTGTCGTACTGGACCTGGCCCAGGACGACGGTGGGGCGCGGGTCGTGACCGCGGCCGTGGCCGTCGGCGACCGCGGGGAGCGCGGCGGCGGCGACCAGTGCGCCGGAAGCGAGAACGGCGGCGGTGACGCGCCGGGCGGAACGGGACATGAAGACCCCTCACATGCGCGCCCGGGCCGTGAGGCGTATCCGGGCGTTGTCCTTTCCCGGCGTGATGCCGGGAACGCACACACTGGCCCGGTCGCCCGGTGCGGGGACAGCACCTCGGCGCGTGTTGCGCATCAGGGACAATTCCGTGACAAACGTGGTCAACCGGTCTCCGGCCGTCTGCCGGCCCAGCCGAGCAGGACCACCGAGCAGACGGCGGCGAACGCGCACCAGGTGGAGATGAACTCCAGCCGCCACAGCGCCGCGCAGACCGCGGCCCCGCCCGCCACGATCACGCCGAGCCAGGCCAGCCGGCGGTCGCCGGACAGCAGCAGGGAGCCGACAGTGGCCAGCAGGTAGCCGGCGACCAGCAGCTCCGGACGCGGCAGGTCCAGCACATAGCCGAGGGTGTGGCCGCGGATCTCGGCGGTCACGGGCCGGGTCGCCAGGCTGTACGCGAGAGCGGCCGACGTCGCGGCCCCGGCCGCGAGCGGGACCGTCAGGCGGCGCCGCGCGTGCGCCGGGGCGGCGCACAGCACGCCCACCGGTACCCACAGCGCCAGCAGGGGCAGGGCGATGACCGCCCAGGCCACGGTCGCAGGGCCGCTGCCGCCGTCCGCGCGCCAGACGGCGGACTCGATGATCTGGTGCGCCCCGAGGAGCAGCGGGAGGGAGGCGAGCGGCAGGTCCCGGGCCCGGCGGGTGCGCAGGACGCAGGCGGCGCCGATCGCCGCCACTGCACTGCCCGCGACGAGGTCGGCGGTCGCGCTCCAGCACATGGGGTCACCCGGGGGCTACTCGTGCGCCGGGCCTCTGCCCGGCCTCTGTGCCGGTCACGCTACGGCCCGGGGCGGCAGGCGGCGAGAGGACACTCCAGGCGCCCGGGGGCGGCAAGTCCCGGGGTCAGGCGGTCGCGTCCGACCAGGCGTACGGCGGGGGCACGGGGCCGTCGGCCGGGCCCGCGCCGGCCTCGCCGAGCGCACGGTCGGCGACGGTCATCAGCTGACCCGCGACATCGCGCATCGCGCGGCTCGCCGCGAGTTCGTCCCCGATGGTGGGCACGTCCGGATCCTGTGGACTGCAGCGGGCGATCCCGTGGCCGGTGAGTTTGGCCGTGCCCGTGTCGAGCACCGCTTCCGCCTTGGTCGTCCCGTCCTCCTCGGACAGATCGACCCGCACCGTCCATTCCATCGTGCGATTCATCGCGCACCTCCCGGCCCGCGCCGGCCGGCAGGCGCCACCGCCACACGGGTCCACTCCCAGCATCCACCCAACGGGCCGAGGGCGCTCGGCCTGCGCGGATCGCCCCGCCGAAATAGGATGCGAGGAGCGACGTCCGCGGCAGCCGGGCAGCGGCCTCGTACGCGTCCGGATCCCTGCCGATCCCCCGGATTGTCCCGCCACGACAGACTCTGTGGTGCGGCTCGCCACCCCATGCACTGCGGAGCGGCCCATGAACCGGCGTCGTCCTCCCCGTTCGGCCAGCGCCGAAGAGCTGCTCACCACGCTCCAGCACCTCACCTCCCGGGCCCGCCGCGAGGTGGAGCTGCACCAGGCCCGGGTGGAGCTGGCCGAGGCGCTCCAGCGCGAGATGCTGCCCTCCGTTCTGCCCTCCCTGCCGGGGCTGCACACCGCCGCCCGGTACACGCCCGCCCGCAGCGGGCTGGACATCGGCGGCGACTGGTTCGACGGGTTCGTGCTGCCGGACGGTGCGCTGGCGTTCGCCATCGGCGACGTGCAGGGACACGATGTCGAGGCGGCGGCGTTCATGGGCCAGATCCGGATCGCGATGCGGGCGCTCGCGGTGACGGCGGCCGACCCGGGCGAGGTCGTGGGGCGTACCAATGACCTGCTGCTCGCCGTGGACTCCGGTCTCCTCGCCACCTGCACCTTCGTCCGGCTCGACCCGCACACCCGGGAGCTCCAGAGCGCCCGCGCCGGCCATGTGGCCGCCGTGTGGGCGACCGCCGACGGCCGGTCGGGGACCACCGAGGACGAGGGCGGTCTGCCGCTCGGGATCCAGGCGGGCGAGGAGTACCCGGTCACCACCCGGCGGCTCACGGCCGACGGGGCGTTCGTGCTGCTCACCGACGGGGTGATCGAGGGCCCCTCGTACGCGATCGACGAGGGTCTCGCGGACGTGGTGCGGCTGGTGCGCTCCCGGGTGGGAGACGACGCGGACGAGCTGGCCGACGCGATCCTGGGCTCGGCCGAGCGCACCGGGCACGAGGACGACGCGGCGGTGCTGGTCCTGCGCCACGAGGCGGGTGCGCGCGCCCCCGACTGAGGCACGCGCCGGCACCGGTGTGTCACGCGGCCCCGCGCTGCGGGAGCAGGTGTCTGATGAGAACCGTGATCCGCAGCGAGAAGACCCGACGTACGGCCGTGGCGGTGCTGCGCATGCTGGCCGTCGCCGCTGCGTACTTCGTGGCCGGGGGCCTGGGGCTGATCCGGCAGGTGAGCGTGCACGGCGCGGTGGTCACCCCGCTGTGGCCGCCGACCGGGATCGCCGTGAGCGCCCTGCTGTTACTGGGGCCCCGCATCTGGCCCGGCATCGCGCTCGGCTCGCTGCTGGTCATCCCCACGCTGAGCGGTACGGTCACGCCGTCCACCGCGGTCGTGGTGGCGGGCAACACGCTCGCGCCCGTGTGCGCCTACCTGATGCTGCGGCGCGCGGGCTTCCGTACGGAGCTCGACCGGCTGCGGGACGGCGTCGTGCTGGTCTTCCTGGGCGCGATGGCCGGGATGGTGATCAGCGCGACCACCGGGACGGCGATGCTGGTGGCGGACGACAAGCTGCCCGCCGGCGGGTTCTGGTCGGTGTGGGCGGCGTGGTGGGCCGGGGACGCCATGGGGGTGCTGATCGTCACCCCGCTGCTGCTCGTACTGCGCAGGGTGCGGATGCCCCGGGCCACGGACCGGTGGGGGGAGGCCGGGGCGCTGCTGGTCGTCGCGGTCGTGGGCGCGCTGGTGGCGACCCGGAGCCCGCTGTCGATGATCTATCTGGTGTTCCCGATCATCGTCTGGGCGGCCCTGCGGTTCCAGCTCGCGGGCAGTGCGCCCTGCGCCCTGCTGGTCTCCGTCCTGGCGGTCGTCGCGGGGACCGACAGGGTGGGCCCGTTCGCCGGGCACTCCATCCTGGAGATCATGGTGAACCTCACGGTCCTGAACGGCGCCGTGGCGCTCACCTCGCTGCTGCTGGCCGCCGTCGTCGCCGAGCAGCAGAACGTACGGCGCCGGATCGAACGGGCCTGCGAGGAGCTGGCCGATGTGGTGGACCATCTCGCCCCGGGCCGATCGGCGGCCGCCTGGCCGTCCCGGGCACGGGACGAACGCGAGGGCCGCTGACCGTGCCGGGCGGATCACCGGGCGAGGTGCCGGTCCAGGAAGTCGTTGCGGAAGGTGCCGGCCGGGTCGTGCCGGGCCACCAGCTTCTCGAAGTCCTCGTACCGCCCGTACAGCGTGCGCAGGACGCCTGGTTCGGTGCCGAAGACCTTGCCCCAGTGCGGGCGGGCGCCGAACGGCGCGAGCGCCTCCTCGATCTCCCGGAGCACGGGTGCCACGGCCGCGGCGTCGGGCACCCAGGTGAAGTGGAAGGCCACCGAGTCCCGGCCGCCGGCGGGGCTCAGCCACAGGTCGTCGCCGGCCACGCTGCGGATCTCGGAGATCTGGAGCAGCGGGGTGATCCGGTCCCTCAGGCGGCCGACGGCCTCGTACGCGGCGGCGGCGTCCTCGCGCGCCACGAAGTACTCCGACTGCAGCTCGTCGCCGTTGCTCGGGGTGAACTCCAGCCGGAAGTGCGGCAGCCGCCGGTGCCAGGGGCCCGCCGCGCCCAGCTGCCGGGTGCAGTTGCCGGCCGGTACCCCGGGGATCGGGTGGCGCGGTCCGTCGGCGAGGCGGGCGCCGAACCGGCGGTCCGGGGCCTGCCGGGGGCCCTCGTCGCCCACCCGCTCCTTGAGCCACACCTGTCCGACCGGCCCCGGCCGCCAGTCGGTGAAGACGCTGACGCTGTACGCGGCCGCCATCACCGCGTCGAAGCTCTCCGTCAGCGTGGCCTCGGGCAGCTCCTCGTAGACCCACTGCTGTACGTCGAAGGCGGGCACCAGGTCCAGCGTCAGCCGGGTCACCACCCCCAGCGCGCCCAGGGAGACCACCGCCCCGGGGAAGTCCGGGTCCCCGCGCCGCAGTGCGAGCGTCCCGCCGTCCGCCGTGACCAGTTCCAGGGCGCGCACCGCCCCGGCGAGGGAGCGGTTGGCCGCGCCCGAGCCATGGGTGCCGGTCGCGCAGGCGCCGGCCACCGAGATGTGCGGCAGCGAGCCCAGGTTGTGCAGCGCGAAGCCGCTCTCGTGCAGTTCGCCGGCGAACTCGCCGAAGCGCAGTCCCGCGCTCACCGTGACCGTCCGCTCCGCCGGGTCGATGTCGACCACCCGCGGCAGTGCGGCCACCGAGACGAGGTCTCCCTTGGTGTCGGCGACGGTGTTGAAGGAGTGCCGGGTCCCCAGGGGCCGTACCGAGGAGGAGGCCGCGACGGTCTCCCGCAGCTCGGCCTCGGAACGGGGAACGCACAGCCGCCTCGCCCCGAACGTGATGTTGCCGGCCCAGTTCATCTCCGCGGGAGTCACCCTGCGTCCTTCTTTCGCTCGTGGCCGGGCACCGTACTCCCGGCGGTGCATTCTCCCAGACGGCGCCTACGCCCCGGCGGGCGAGCAAGTCCCGTTGATCAACTCACCGACCACACTGCGTAGTTGGCTGGGGAGAGGTACATATCCGCACAGCATCCGATTACGGTGGGTCCCAAATACCAACAGCCGCCCACAGAACCTGAGATGCGGTGCGGAACGGGACGAGTAACGGGTCACCCCGCATGTCTGAACTTCACTGGAACTCCAGCGAAATGGCACGTGTGTGGATATCGTGCACCGAGCGAGGGCGCATCCGTCAGTCCATAGGATCGGCGGATGCGCCCCGTTTGTGGCGATGCAACTGTGACTGGGGGGTTCATGGGGCATGTCGAGCTACCCGAATCCGAGATATCGAGACCCGTGGGACTGGCGGGGGCGCCTCGTCCGCGGACCGCTTCCGACCGGCCCGGCGGCCGGGGCTTCGGCCCGCCGCGGCAGGTCCGCACCGTACAGCGCGACCGTTCCGTCCGGCCCGGGCCGAGAAGCGGCGCCGGCCGCTATCTGCCGCTGGTCGTCTGCTTCGACCTGTTCGGCCTGGGGCTTCCCGCCTGGTTCGTGCTGCGCACCGACGGACAGCCCCGGGCGCTGGCCGGTGCCTTCGCGGCCTCGATCGTGTGGTGCGGCGTGCGCGCCGCGCGCGGACGGTACGCGGTACGGGCCCCGGGCCGGCCGCCGGGGGCGCTGACCGCTCCCGGCGACTGGCTGGTTCTCATCGGTCTGCTGGCGGTGCTCTGGACCGTCGTCGACCCCTCCATCGACCCGGCGACGGCCGTCGTCGCGCTGATCCCCGGCCTGCTCGTGACGGCAGCCGCCTCCGGAGTGCGGCGCCTGCCGTGGCCGGGGCGCGGCGGCACGGCACTGAGGGTGCTGGTGGTCGGCGAGGCCGCGGGCGTGGACCGGGCGGTGGGGATGCTCGGTTCCCGGGCGGACCACGGCTACCACGTCGTGGCCGCGATACCCGTGGGGACGGCGGCGCTGGCGTGCGAGGCGCCGGTGCCGGGGCGGCTCGCGCCGGCACCCGCCGACGACGACGCCTCGACGGTGCTGGGGGCCGCCTTCGCCTACGAAGCGGATCTGGCGCTCGTGGTGCCGGGGCCGCAGCTTGCCGAGGAACGTTTACGGCGGCTGACCTGGGGGCTGCACGACGGCGGGCTCGACCTGTCCGTCCTCTCGCACCTCTCGGAGATCGCGGCGGGCCGGATCCGGCCCGCCTCGGCCGCCGGACTGACCCTGCTGCACATCGTTCCGCCGCTGCGCCGGGGCGTGCAGCCGGTGCTCAAGGCGGCGGTGGACCGCACCGGTGCGGCGCTCGGCCTGATCGCGCTGGCCCCGCTCCTGGTGCTGATCGCGGTACTGGTCGGGCTCACCTCGCAGGGGCCCGTCTTCCACCGGCAGACCCGGCAGGGGCAGCACAACCGCCCGTTCACCATGTGGAAGTTCCGCACGATGGTGGTGGACGCCGAGCAGCGCAAGGACCGGCTCGTCACATCGAACGAGAACGACGGCCCGATGTTCAAAATGCGCCGGGACCCCCGGGTCACCCGGATCGGCCGGCTGCTGCGCCGCTCGTCCCTGGACGAACTGCCCCAGCTCGTCAACGTCCTCAGAGGTGACATGTCCCTGGTGGGGCCACGTCCGCCGCTGCCGGACGAGGTCTCCCGCTACGACGAACGCGAGCTGAGGAGGCTCGCGGTGAAACCGGGACTGACCGGCCTGTGGCAGGTGAGCGGGCGCTCCGACCTGTCCTGGCAGGAGACCGTCTCGCTCGACCTCTGGTACGTCGACAACTGGTCGGTGGCCACGGACATGGGGCTCATGGCCCGTACGCTGCGCGCCGTCACCGACGGCCGCGGGGCGTACTGAGAGCGGCGGGGGACGGATGGGCGCCACGGGAAAGGGCCGGGCGGAGCGCCGCGAGGAGGCGGCGGCCCGCCCGGCCGGGTGGTCACACCCGCGCGGCCTGCTGGTCGAGCCACCACGCATAGGTCCGGGCGATGCCCCCGCGCAGCGGGATCTCCGGCTCGAAGCCGAGGGAGACCAGCCGGGACACGTCCAGGAGCTTGCGCGGGGTGCCGTCCGGCTTGCCGGTGTCCCAGCCGATGGACCCCTGATAGGAGGTCACATCGGCCACGGTCTGCGCGAGTTCACGGATCGTCAGGTCTTCGCCGGAGCCGACGTTGACGGGTGCGTCGTCGTCGTACCGCTCCAGCAGGAGCACACAGGCGGCGGCCAGGTCGTCGACGTGCAGGAACTCGCGCCGGGGGGTGCCGGAGCCCCAGAGCGTGACGGCCGGCGCCCCGCCGAGCCGTGCCTCGTGGAACCGGCGGATCAGTGCCGGCAGGACGTGCGAGGTCTCCAGGTCGAAGTTGTCGCCCGGTCCGTAGAGATTGGTCGGCATGGCGCTGATGTACGAGGCGCCGTACTGCCGCCGGTAGGACTGGATCTGCACGATTCCGGCGATCTTCGCGAGCGCGTACGCCTCGTTGGTCGGCTCCAACGGGCCGGTGAGCAGGGCCGTTTCGGGGATCGGCTGCGGGGCCAGCTTGGGATAGATGCAGGACGAGCCGAGGAAGAGCAGCCGCTCGACCCCGGCGGAGTGTGCGCCCGCGATCACGCTCAGCTGGATCCGCAGATTGTCCTCGATGAACTGCACGGGATATGTGCTGTTGGCCATGATCCCGCCCACCTTGGCGGCGGCCAGCACCACGGCGTCGGGCCGTATCTCGCGCAGATGGGCGCCGGTCCGCTCGGCGTCGCGCAGATCGAGCCCGTCGCGGTCACGGGTGAGCACGTCATATCCCTGGGCGGTGAGGCGGCGCACCACCGCCGAGCCGACCAGACCGCGGTGGCCGGCGACGAACACACGGGCGCCCGGGCGTAGCAGGGACGGGACGGATTCCTGGGGAGGGCCGGGGAGATCAGTCGTCATGGTTCGGATTGTGCCAGCAGCTGTATGACGCGGCGACGTATTACCGCGGATAGCTCAAACTCTGAAATTTCGTGACCAACAGCCTCTCGGGCGACCACAGAAGGGGGAGACGTGGCGAAGACCGCGCTCATCACCGGCGTGACCGGACAGGACGGTTCGTACCTGTCGGAGCTGCTGCTCCAGAAGGGATACACGGTCCACGGACTGATCCGCCGTTCGTCGAGCTTCAACACCGAGCGGATCGACCACATCTACCAGGGTCCGGAGGAGGAGAACCGCTCCTTCGTGCTGCACCACGCCGATCTCGCCGACGGGGTCGCGCTGGTCAACCTGCTGCGTGACATACAGCCCGACGAGGTCTACAACCTCGGTGCGCAGTCGCATGTCCGGGTCTCGTTCGACGCCCCGCTCTACACGGGGGATGTCACCGGCCTCGGGACGATCCGGCTGCTGGAGGCCGTGCGCGCCAGCGGGATCGACACCCGGGTGTACCAGGCGTCCTCCTCCGAGATGTTCGGCGCCAATCCGCCGCCGCAGAATGAGCACACCCCCTTCCACCCGCGCAGCCCGTACAGCGTGGCGAAGGTCTACTCGTACTGGGCGACGGTCAACTACCGTGAGGCTTACGGGATGTTCGCGGTCAACGGAATCCTGTTCAACCATGAGTCGCCGCGCCGGGGCGAGACCTTCGTGACCCGGAAGATCACGCGCGGGGTGGCCCGGATCAAGGCGGGGCTGCAGTCGCATCTGCATCTGGGGAACCTCGACGCGGTACGCGACTGGGGGTACGCCCCCGAGTACGTGGACGCGATGTGGCGGATGCTCCAGTGCGACACCCCGGACGACTACGTGGTGGCCACCGGGGAGGGCGTCAGCGTCCGGCAGTTCCTGGAGTACTCCTTCGAGCACGCCGGGCTCGACTGGCGCGAGCACGTCCTGTACGACTCCAAGTACGAGCGCCCGAGCGAGGTCGACGCCCTGATCGGCGACGCGTCGAAGGCCGCCGAACTGCTGGGCTGGAAGCCCGAGGTGAAGGCGCGGGAGCTGGCGCGGATCATGGTCGACGCCGATGTCCGCCAGCTCTCGGACCAGCTCGCCGGGGCCGCCGTGCGGGTGGACCGATGAGCGGCCCCGGACGTCTCAGACGCGGCCGCGGCGGCGCGTTCGCCGCGGCGCTCCTCCTCACCGGCGGGGCGCTCACCGCCTCCGCCGTCACCGCTCCCCCCGCCGGGGCGCTGACCCCGCCCGTCGGCTTCACCGCCGACCCTCTGCCCACGTACCAGACGAACGGCATCGTCTGGACGCTCGCCGAGGCGAACGGGGTCGTCTACGCGGGCGGCACCTTCAGCACCGTCCGGCCGGCCGGCTCCCCTGCGGGCGGCAACACCACCTCAGCGGTCAACTTCGCCGCGTTCGACGCGGCCACGGGCGCGCCCGCCGGCTGCTCGCTCTCCTTCACACGCGGCAGCGGCACCGCGACGGTGCGGGCGCTGGCCGTCTCCCCCGACAAGTCGACGCTGTACGCCGGGGGTTACTTCAACGCGGTGAACGGGGCCTCGGCCAACGGCCTGGTCGCCGTCGACACCGCGACCTGCACGCTGCGGCCGGGCTTCGCCCCCAGCTTCGGGGCGACCGTGCGGGCGCTCGACGTGGCATCGGACGGCACGGTCTACGCGGGCGGCGACTTCCGGACCGTCAACGGGCAGGCCCGTCACTTCTTCGGCGCGGTCACCCCGGGCGGCGCGCTGACCGGCTGGAACCCGGATGCCGACGATCCGGGCCGGACCCTCAGGATCACCCCGGACGGCCGGAGCGTGCTGATCGGCGGGGACTTCTTCACCGTGGGCGGGGCCGCCTCGCACGCGCTGGCCGTCACCGACGCGGCCACGGGTGCGCTGACCCGGGCGTACACCAACAACTTCATCCCGTCCTCGGCCGTGATCAAGGACATCGTCACCGACTCCGCGTCCGGCGGCTGGTACGCGGGCGGCGAGGGTGCGGGCGGTGCCTCGTTCGACGGGCGCCTCGCGATGGACCTCACCACCTTCGACCAGCGCTGGCGGGACACCTGCCAGGGCGCGACGCAGGCCCTGCGGGTGTACCGGGGGGTGCTGTACGCGGGCAGCCATGTGCACGACTGCTCCACCATGGGCGGCTTCCCCAATCAGGTCCGCAAGCACCTCACCGCCCAGTCCGTGGACGATCCGGCGATGCTGGGCTGGCTGCCGGACACCAATGACGGCATCGGCGAGCCGGTCGGGCCGCGCGCGCTGACAGTCTCCTCGCGCGGCGGCCACGACTACCTCTGGGTGGGCGGCGAGTTCACCACGGTCAACGGGGTCGCCCAGCAGGCGCTGACCCGCTTCGCCGACTCCCCCGACACCGGCGCGCCCGCCGCACCGGTGGTGAGCCTGTCCTCGCCGAGGGCCGGCCAGGTGCGGGTCAGCTGGCGCTCCTCGCTGGACCTGGACGACAGCCGGCTCACCTACCGGGTCTACCGCGACGGCGGAACCACCCCCGTGCACACCACGACGGGCTCCTCGCTCTTCTTCAGCCGGCCGCAGCTCACCTTCACGGACACCGACGTGGTGGCGGGGCGCACCTACTCCTACCGGGTGACCGCGAGCGACGGCCCCAACACCAGCGCACTCTCGGCCAACGCATCGGTCACGGCTGCCGGTTCGGCCAGTCCGTACGCGGCGCGGGTACTCGCGGACGGGGCGCAGTTGTACTGGCGCTACGACGAGGCGGGCGGCGCGTTCGCCGCCGACGCCTCGGACGGGCTGGACGGCGGGGTGTACGCGAACGCCCCCGGCCGCCGCTCGACACCGGCCGCCGTCGCCGGGTCCACGGCCCTCGCGCTCAACGGCAGCGACGCGTACGTGTACAGCGACCGGCTGCACCACTACACCTCGCCGACGCCGTACTCCATCGAGGCCTGGTTCCGTACGGACACCGTGCGCGGCGGGCGCATCGTGGGGTACGGCAACAACATCGGCACCGCCCAGGGGCACACGAGCGGGATCTCCGACAAGATCCTCTATCTCACCGACAACGGCCGGCTGGCCTTCGGTGTCCAGGTGGGCAGCACCAGCAGCCGCCCGACGATCACCTCGGCCGCCTCCTACAACGACAACGTCTGGCACCACGCGGTCGCCACCCAGGGCCCGTCCGGGATGCGGCTGTACGTGGACGGGGTGGCGGTCGGCAGCAACAGCACCGCCGGCAACCGCTCCTACAACGGCTACTGGCGGGTCGGCGGGGATGCCATGACGGCCGGCTGGCCCAACCGCCCCAGCAGCATCTACTTCGCCGGACAGGTCGACGAGACGGCCGTCTACCCGTCGGCGCTGAGCGCGGCGCAGGTGGCGGCGCACCACGATCTGGCGGGCACCCCGCCGGGTCCCGGGGACACCACCGTCGCCCTGACGCCGGTGGAGGACGCCTATGTCAACGGCGTCGCCCCCAACACCACGTACAACGACAGCCAGCTCGCCTCCCGGGGCACCACGCCCTATCTGGCCTATCTGCGCTTCGCTCTGCCCGCCGCCCCGGCCGGGCAGCGGCTCACGAGCGCCCGGCTGGCCTTCCGTACCTCGTCGGACCCCACGGCGGGTTCCGCCGAGAGCCACACACTCGTGCCGGTCACCGGCGCGTGGACCGAGTCGACGGTCACCTACAACACCCGGCCGTCGCTCGCCACGACGGTGCTGGGGACGATCTCCGGCGCGACCGACATCTCCACCGGCTACTCGGTGGACCTGAACGCGCCGGCACTGGGCGGAGCCCTCGGCTCCTCCTACTCACTCGCCCTCACCAACAGCGGGACGGACAGTCTCCGCATCTGGTCGGGCGAGGTCGCAACCGCGGCCCAACGGCCGCAGCTCGTTCTCACCTTCGGAGCTGAATGATGAACCAACGTACGGGGCGCGGAGGCGGCCGCATGCGTGCCTCGGCCGCCGCGCTCTGCCTGCTCTCCGGGGCCCTGAGCGCCGCCGCCACCACCGGGAGTTCCCCGGCGGCGGCACTCACACCGCCCGTCTCGCTCACCGCCGACGACCTGTCCACCTGGCAGACCAACGGCATCGTCTGGTCGATGGCCGCGTCCACCGACGGAGTGGTCTACGCGGGCGGCACCTTCTCCACCGTGCGGCCGCCGGGGGCCGCGTCGGGGACGTCCGAGCAGCCCGCGGTGAACTTCGCCGCGTTCGACGCCGCGACCGGGGCGCCCACCGGCTGCTCCCTGTCGTTCACGCTCTCCTCCGGAACCGCGACCGTGCGCTCCCTCGTGCTGTCCCCCGACGGCGAGACCCTGTACGCGGGCGGTCAGTTCGGGTCGGTGAACGGGGTCGGCGTCAGCAACATCGCCGCGATCGACACCGCCACCTGCACGCCCCGGCAGAACTTCAAGGTCGCCGTGTCCGCGACCGTGCGGGCGATCGCCGTCACCGACGACACGGTGTATCTCGGCGGTGACTTCAACTCCGTGGCGGGGCAGACCCGCAACAAGTTCGCCGCCGTCACCACCGGTGCCGCGCTGAAGCCGTGGACGGCCAACACGGACGACGTGGGCCGGGCCGTGGAGGTCACACCCGACGGGCAGCATGTGCTGATCGGCGGGGACTTCTTCACCGTCAACGGCACCACCTCGCACGCGCTCGCGGTGGTGAACGCGACGACGGGCGCCCTGGACAAGAGCTATCCGGGGTTCATCCCGAACACCTCGACGGTGCAGGACCTCACCACGGACGCCACCCAGTTCTACACCGCCAACGAGGGAACCGGGGGCGGGGTCTTCGACGGCCGCATCGCCCTCGACCTGGGCACGTTCAACCAGGTGTGGCGAGACACCTGCCTGGGCGCCACCCAGGCGGTCCTGGTGCACAACGGGGTGCTGTACAGCGGCAGTCACGCCCATGACTGCGCGTCCATGGGCGAGTTCCCCGACCAGCCGCGCAAGCATCTGCTGGCCCAGAAGGTCGACGACCCGAAGCTGCTGCCGTGGTTCCCGGACACCAATGACGGCATCGGGGAGCCGGTCGGGCCGCGCGTGATGGCGCAGACCGACAAGGGCGGCCACCACTATCTCTGGGTGGGCGGCGAGTTCACCACCGTCAACGGCACGGGCCAGCAGGGGCTGACCCGGTTCGCCGACGGCCCCGACACGGGGGCGCCCTGGGTGCCGAACGTGAGCGTCTCCACCGTCGCCCCGGACAAGGTGGAGGTGAACTGGCAGACGAGCTTCGACACGGACGACGGGGTGCTCACCTACCGGATCTACAAGGACGGGGCGAGCACGCCCGTGTACACCACGACGGGCTACTCGGTGTTCTGGGACCGCCCGCAGCTGCGGTGGACCGACACCGATGTCGCGGCGGGTGAGACCCACACCTACCGGATCACCGCGAGCGACGGCACCAACACCAGCGCCAAGTCCCCGGCCGTGACGGCGGTCGTGGCGTCGGCCGCAGAGGCGTACCCCGCCCGGGTGATCGCCGACGGGGCCTCGCTGTACTGGCGGTACGACGAGGGCACCTCGACGTTCGCCGCGGACGCGACCGGCGGCCTGGACAACGGCTTCCTGCGCAACGCGCCGGCCTACCGGCAGACTCCGGCCGCGGTCGCCGGCCCGTCGACCGCGATCGGCTTCAACGGGACGGACGAGTACGCCTACAGCAACAAGCGGCACAACCAGCCGACGACGTTCTCGGTGGAGACCTGGATCAAGACCACGACCACCAAGGGAGGCAAGATCATCGGGTTCGGCAATCTGACCATGCAGAACAGCGGGCAGTACGACAAGCACGTCTACATGCTCAACGACGGCAGGCTGACCTTCGGCGTCTACAGCGGCGGCACCCGGACGGTCACCACACCCTCGGCCTACAACAACGGCGCCTGGCACCATGTCGTCGCCACCCAGGGTCCGGGCGGGATCGCCCTGTATGTCGACGGGCAGCTGCGCGCGTCGAACCCGCTCTACACCTCCAACGAGAGCTACCCGGGGTACTGGCGGGTCGGCGGGGACAACCTCGCCAGCTGGCCGAACCGCCCCACGAGCAACTTCTTCGCCGGGCAGATCGACGAGACGGCGGTCTACCCGACCGCGCTGAGCAGCTCCAAGATCTCCGCCCACTACGCACTGAGGACAGGTGGATGAGGTATCCGTACCTGGCCGGCGCCGTCGTCGTGATCACGACGGCGGCGCTGGCCGCCTGCGGCTCGGCCTCCGAAGGGGCCAAGGAGAAGGCGGCCGGCCCCGGCCCGTCGGCCACGTCCGCGTCCGTGCCGGGCACGGACTCCGGAGCCGACGCCGGGGCGGACCCCGGTTCCGGCTCCGCCGGCCCCCGGGCCTCCCGGTCCAGTGAGCCGCCCAAGACGCCGAAGGACGAACTGACCCCGGCCACCGGCACGTTCACCAAGAAGCAGAAGGAGTACCTCGTCGACCGCGTCCCCCGGGGCATGGACCCGGCGGCGGTGCTGCAGACCGGGCAGGAGACCTGTGACCGGCTGACGTATCTGGTCAAGGTGGACCGGGACACGGCGGTCGCCGCCGTCCTCACGCGCGAGATCAGCGACGCGAAGCCGGCCGTGGAGCACCTGTGCACCCAGCACAAGGATGTGGTTTCCGACGCCTCCCGGGGCTACGCCGACGGTACGCACCGGGGCGCGAAGCTCCGGCCGGGGCGCTACCGGGACGTCTCCCCCACCAAGAACTGCAGCTGGCAGATCACCGGGGGCGACGGCAAGGACCTGGCCTCGGGATCCTCCGGCGACGGCAAGCGGTCCGTGCTGACGATCCCGCGGGCGGCCCGCACCTTCACCTCCACAGGCTGCTATGCCTGGCTGCCCGAAGGAGACAAAGTATGAGCAAGCTCCCGATAGCCGTGGCGATCCCCACCAGGAACGAGGGGCTCAACATCGCCGAAGCGGTGAAGTCGGTCCTCGGCCATTTCGAGGCGGTCGTGGTCGTCGACTCGCACAGCACCGACGACACGGCGAAGATCGCGGCGGAGTGCGGTGCCGAGGTCGTCATGTACACCTGGGACGGCGGGCACCCCAGGAAGAAGCAGTGGTGCCTGGACCATGTGCGCACGGATCTGGACTGGATCCTGCTGCTGGACGGGGACGAGCGGCTCAGCCCGGGGCTGCTGGCCGAGCTGCGGGAGATCTTCGCCGATCCGGACGCGCCGAAGCCCGCCGCGTACGACATCCCGCTGGGGTACTGGTTCTCGGGCAGGCGGCTGCGGCACGGCTACACCATCCGCAAACGCTCCCTCACCGACCGCACCCGCAGCCACTACCCGGAGGTCGGGGATCTCGACGCGCCCGGGATCGGCGAGGTGGAGGGCCACTACCAGCCGGTCGCGGCGAGCGTGGCGGCGCTGCGCCATCCGATCGAGCACCAGGACCTCGACCCGGTGACCGCCTGGTTCGAGCGGCACAACCGGTACTCGGACTGGGAGGCGTGGCTGGAGCACCACCCCGAGGTCAAGGAGCAGGTGCGCCGGGTCAAGTCCCGCCAGGGACAGCTCTTCCACAAGGCACCGTTCAAACCGCTGGTGTCCTTCGCGTACATGTACGTCTACCGGCGCGGGTTCCTCGACGGGCGGGCGGGGCTGGACTTCGCCCTGGCGATGAGCTTCTACCGCTGGCAGATCGCCCTCAAGTCCCGTGAGAAGCGGCCCGCTTGAGTCAGCCCCGCCTCCGGCGGACCACGTCCTCGTAGGTCCGCCGGAGCGTCCGGGTCACCACGTCGATGGTGAAGTCCTCGTTGACCAGGTCCCAGGCGGCCTGCCCCGCCTCGGCGTTGGCCTTGGGCTCCAGCAGGTCCAGCACCGCCTGCGCCACCTTGTGCGCGTTGGCCTCGTCCTCGCCCACCCGGCTGTCGATCACCCGGCCGGCACCGGCCCGCGCCACATCGGGCCCGAGGCCGCAGGTGCGGGTGATGACCACGGGGGTGCCGACGGACATCGCCTCGAGGACGGAGACGCCTAGAGGTTCCTCGATCGACGGCAGGACGTACACATCGGCGTCCCGGCCGGCGGCGAGCACCTCGTCGTGACCGAGCGGGCCGACGTGGTCGAGCGAGTCCAGCACACCGAGCCGGCGGGCGAGCGCGAGGGTGCCGCGCAGGGCGCCGGTGTCCGGGCCGGCCAGCACGAACCGGGCGTCCGGGTGCTCGGCCAGCACCTCGGGCATCGCGGCGACGAAGTCCTCCGGGCGCTTGCGCTCCTGGATGCGGGCGAGGAAGAGCACGGTCGGCGGGCGGGCGGGATCGCGGGCGGGCTTGAACTCCTGCGGACGTACGCCGTTGACCAGGCGCACGGTCCGGGTGAGCGCCACCGGTGCGGCCACGGCGTTGACGTCGATCCGCTCGGCCTCGGTCAGATGGAGCACCGCGTCCGCGCCGCGCAGCACCTTCCGTACGCCCAGCAGGTCGGTCAGCTGGGCCACCCGCTTCTCGGTCGGGTCCACCATGCCGTGGGTCTGCACGACCAGGGGGGTGCCGGAGGCCAGGGCGAGCAGGGCGGCGGGCAGCGTCACCAGGTCGCGCATCAGATGGACATGGACGAGGTCGGCGCCGCGCATCATGCGGCGCGCGGTCCTCAGCAGGGCGCCGGAGGTGATGCCGCTGACCTCGAACATCGGCAGCAGATGGCGGGCCCGGAAGAGGTGGACGGGCACGCCCTCCACCTCGTCGGGCAGCGGCCCCTCGAAGCCGTCGCCCAGGGCCATGATCCGGGCGTCGTCACCCCCGGCGCGCTGGACCTTCGAGAGGTTCAGCGCCACCCGGGTCGGACCGCCGAAGGCATGGTCCGGGGTGTGCAGCGTGACGATGTGCAGGATCTTCACCAGGGTTCCCCTCGACCTCGGCCCACTGTGTACAGACTAGTCATCACATCACCTCAAGTGGGTTGATTCGTTAAGGTGTTCACAGGATCAGGAACGGGGGCCGGATGACGACCGTGCACGGGACCATGCCGGTCGAGCCCCCCGCCAAACCCATGTCGTGGGCCATGCTGTCGCGGGCGATGGCCGTACCGCTCATCCTGGGCCTGGTCTGCTTCCTGCCCGCCCTGATCGCCGCCCAGCCCGGCACCGGCGCCCGGGACAACGCGTACTGGTTGCAGCTCGTGCTGACCTGTTACGCGGGGGCCCGGCTCGCGACGATGATCCTGTCCACCCGGCGACGGCTGCTGCAGGGCGTCTTCTGGATGTTCGTGTACATCGCGATGGGGGTGGCGCCGTTCGCGCAGGCCGTCATCGGGCAGACGCCGACGCCGGTGGTCGGGCCGCGCGCCGACCTGGTGACGGCCATCGCCCTGATCCTGGTGGGGTGTGCCGCCTTCGACCTGGGAGCGCTGCTGGCGTCCCGGCGTCCGGTGCGGCGGCGCTCCCCGGCCCGTGGCGGAAGCGGCGGATCCGCCACCGCTCACCGGGTCAGACTGCGGCTGCTGGTCCTGCTGGCGTTCGCGGCGAGCGGGTACTACGTGCTGAAGCTCGGCGGACCCGCCGTGTTCTTCTCCAGCAGGCAGGAAATCAGCGCCTCGGTCGCGGAGAGCGGGGTCGCCTCCGGCGAGTCCAACGTGGGCTCGGCGTTCCTGAAGGGGTTCGGTACGGTGCCGGCGCTGCTGGCCCTGCTGTTCTGCACCCGCCGGCTGGTGACCTCGCGCCGGGCGCGGCGCTCCCCGTCCACGGTGCTGGTCTGGTCGGCACTGGCCGTGGTGAACCTGATCGTCAACAACCCGATCTCGAACGCCCGTTACTGGTTCCTGACGGTTCTGGTGTCCCTGCTGTTCACGGCGTTCCCGAGCAGCGCGGCCATGTACCGCTCGGTGCTGGCCATGGGGGTGATCGGCGCTCTGGTGCTGTTCCCGTACGCGGACCGCTTCCGCTACGACGACTCCGGGTACCGGCCGGTGCAGTCGTCCTCGGTGTTCGAGCCGCTGGCCACCAAGGACTACGACCAGACGGTCATGTTCGCCAACACCATCTCCTGGGTCGACACCCGCGGTCACACCTACGGCCGCCAGCTGGCGGGCTCCGCCTTCTTCTTCGTACCCCGGTCGGTATGGAGCGGCAAGCCGGAGGACACCGGGGTGCGCGTCGGCCAGTGGATGGGGATGAACATGACCAACCTCTCGGCCCCGCTGTGGACCGAGCTCTGGGTGGACTTCGGGGCGCCGGGCATGATCGGGGGCCTGGCGCTGATCGGCTACGCGGCCGCGCGCAC
The DNA here is from genome assembly GCF_031844705.1 of Streptomyces sp. ITFR-16. Taxonomy (NCBI): domain Bacteria; kingdom Bacillati; phylum Actinomycetota; class Actinomycetes; order Kitasatosporales; family Streptomycetaceae; genus Streptomyces; species Streptomyces sp. ITFR-16. Next base: position 7,440,806 of record NZ_CP134609.1, on the reverse strand, counting down.
CGACCGCCGTTACGCGCGCGCGGTCTCGCGGGACGGGCCCGGGCCGGGCAGTGTGCTGGCCATCGCGGCGCCCCTGATCGCGGGATACACCTTCATCCTGTTGCGCGGCCCGCTGCTCCAGGCGGTCGGGAAACTGGCCATCGCGGCGCTGTGCCTGGCCCTGATCACAAGCTTCAGGGACCGGAGCGCACGGCGTCCGCGCTGACCACCGCGGGCACCGGCGCTCCGGCGCGGGCCAGCCGTGCCACCCGGGTCCAGGTGGCGACCGCCTTGCAGACGGACCCCAGGCACAGGCCCCAGGCCGCGCCCATCACTCCGCCCAGCGCGTAGCCGCCGGCGAGGAAGGCGACCGCGGCCAGCGAGAAGACCACCTGGATGGAGAGGGTGGTGCGGGGGTCCAGGAGCCGCAGCGCCAGCAGTCCGCAGGTGCCGACGGCCATGGCGGCGTACTGGCTGCCGGTCGCCGGGAGCAGGGCCGAGGCCGTGGGCCAGGTGTCGCCGAGCAGATGGCGGCCGACCGGGCCGGGCAGCAGCGCGAGGACCGTGGCCCAGCCCGCCGCCGTCAGCGCGAGGAGCGCGGCGAGCGCGGCGGTGGCCCGCACCCTGAGCCGGTCGGTGGCGAGCCGCCCCAGCAGTGGCGGGCCGAAGCCGGTGGCCGAGGTGAACAGCACGTTCAGCGGGCCGAAGAGCGTGGTCGCACCGCGCAGGGCACCGACGACGAGGGGGTTGCCGACCGCGCCGAGCCCGAGCACGGAGAGCTGGCTGGTCGCGTTGCCCACGCCGAACTCGACGACGAACCGCCGTCCGATGTGGCCCTTGCGCACCAGCGGACGCAGGACCAGGGGGGTGCCCGCGGTCCTGCGGTGCAGCACGACGGCGGAGAGCAGGAGCGCCGGCAGCGCGGACAGGCCCCAGACGGCGACGAGCCGGGCGGCCGGTGTGCCGTGCGGCTGTACGGCCAGCGCCCCGAGGACACCGGCCAGCCGGAGCAGGTCCGAGACCAGGGCCAGATGCTGCGCCTGGAGCGTGGCGAAGGCGTAGCGGGCGGTGTCCTGTCCGAGGACGGCCGGCAGCACGATTCCCAGCATCATCAGGGCCCGCGCGGTGTCCCCCGCCAGCGGGGCGCAGACGGCGGCGAGCAGTCCGCCGGCGACGGCCGAGACGAGCAGGGTGAAGGCGAGCGCGGACCGGCAGGCGCCCCGGGTGTCGTCGCCGGTGCCCCGGCGGAGCACCAGGGGCTGGCCGGTGTAGGCGCCGGACACGCCGAGCAGCACGGTGAACACGAGGTAGACGGCGGAGAAGCGGGCGAAGTCGGCGACGGTGGAGAGCCGGGCGGCCACCACCAGCACCAGGATGTTGGTGAGGGCCGCAACGCCCTGGTCCGCGACCGAGCAGACGATCGCGGTGCGGGCCTTCATCTGCGTCCCGCGGTGCTGCTGTGGCCGCTGCCGCCGTCCAGGGTGCGCAGGCCGAGTGTTTCGGTGGGGTCGCCGGTGCGGCCGTCGGAGCCGGGCCGGTCGGGCCCGTCGGCCTCACCGCGCGGGTCCGGTCCTTCGTGGGCCCGCTCCGCCTGCCGGGCGCGCCGGGCGGCGGCCTTGCGGCGGGCCCGGCGCTCCAGGCGTCCGTAGCCGGGGTGCAGCAGGGTGCCGAGTACGGTGCCGCCCGCGGCGCCGATGATCTCGCGGATCCGCTCCAGGTCGCTGCGGTGGACCTCGCGCGGGTCGCAGACGACCACCACGCCCTCCACCCGGTCGATGAGCGCGACGGCGTCGGCGTACGCGAGGACGGGCGGCGCCAGCACGATGACGACGGCTCCCGGCCGGCCGCCCTCGGCGAGGATGCGGCCGACGGGTGCGGAGGTCAGCGCGCGCGGCACGTTGTCCATCCGGCGGCCGGCGACGAGGGTGAAAGCGCCGGAGCCCGGCACGTCCACGTTGGTGCGGCTGTCCGAGGGCCAGTTCCGGTCGTCGCGGCCGGCGGCCCAGCGGGGTCGGCCGCCCGGGGCGGCGGTGCCGAGGTCCCCGGCCAGGCGCGGGGTCCGCAGGTCGGCCTCGACCAGCAGGACGTCGCGGCCCATCTCGGCGAAGGCCGCCGCGAGGTTGACGGCGGCGGCGGTGGCCATGTCGTTGTCGCCCCGGGGCGCCGTGACCAGGAGCCGGCGGCGCTCGGCGAACGAGGGGTCGTACGCGAGCCGGAAGGCCACCGCCCGGTACTCCTCGGCCAGTCGGCTGCCGGCGCGCCCGATGGCGAGCAGCGGTCCGGCCGCCGCCCGTTCCCTGGGCAGCGTGCCGAGCAGGGGGGCGCCGAGCGAGCGGACGAGTTCCCGGGTGGAGCGGACGGCGGGATCGAAGACGAGGCGCACCCAGGACAGCAGCAGGCCGAGCGCGAGGCCGACGACGCCGCCGAGCCCGAGCAGCAGGGGCAGTCCTGCGCCGGTGGGCTTCACCGGGGCGACGGGCTTCTTGTTCAGATAGCCGGGGGTGGTGTCGAGGGCGCGCAGCTCCGAGATCTTCTGGCTGAGCGCGGAGATGGAGACGATGAGGTTGGCGCGGGCGCTGGTGACGTCGTCGCCGACGGTCCCGGTCTCCTGCTCGGCGAGACGGTCGCGCTGTTCGGTGAGCGGTTTCAGCTGGGCGCGGTAGCCGTCGACCATGTTGTCGATGCTGTCCTCGGTGCGCTCCCTGCGGATCTCCAGATAGGCCTCGGCGAGCGCCTGTGCCCTGGCCCTGGCCTGTTCCGGGGTGCGGCCGGTGTAGGAGAACCTGAGGACGAGGGTGTTGGGCGGGTTGGTGACCTGGAGTCCGGAGAGCAGCTTGCCCACCTCGACGGTGTCGCCCTGTTTGGTGAGGGTGCCGGCGGCCACGGTGCCCACGGCGTCGCTGACGGCGGTCTGGCGTTCGGAGCCGATGTTGATGCCCTTGTCGGCGGAGGCGCCGGCGGCGAAGGGGTCCGAGGCGGCGGAGCGTACGGACACCTCGCCGGTGGAGCTGTAGGTGTCCTCGCCGCTCAGGGCGAGCCAGCCGCTGCCGAGGAGTCCGAGGACGACACCGCAGGCGAGCAGGGCGCGGTAGCGCAGGAGCTGGCGGAACTGGTCCCTGAGCAGCGCCGGCTCGTCCTGGTCCTCCGGCGCGCGGACGGTGTGGGTCATCGGCGTGATCTCCCTCGGGCGTCCTGGAGGACCTCGGTGAGCAGAGCGTCGAAGCGGGCGAGACCGGCTTCCCGGCCGAGGTGGCGGGCCACGTACTGCGGCCCGTGGGCGCCGAGTTCGTCGGCCGCTTCGGGTGACTCGACGAGTTTGCGGACGGCTCCCAGCACGGCGGCCGGGTCCTCGGGGGCGACGAGGAGTCCGGCTCCGGAGCGCTGGACCTCCTGGGCGGTGCCGCCGCCGTCGGCCACGGAGGCGACGACGGGACGGCCGGAGACGAAGTACGAGGTGAGTTTGGAGGGCACGCTCATGTCGAGGACGGACGCGCGCTGGGTCACGGCGAGGACGTCGGCGGCGGCCAGGATGTCGGTGAACTCCTCCGCTCCGGCGGGCGGCAGGAAGTCGAGGTTGGGCAGCCCGGCCGCGCGGGCCAGCAGGGCGTCGCGCTGGTTGCCGTCGCCCATCAGCACGATGCGGATCTCCGGGGCGAGCCGGGCCGCGTCGACGAGGACCTCAAGGCCCTGCTTGAGCCCCATGTTGCCGGAGTGCAGCACCACGGGGGTGTCCTCGCGCCAGCCGAGCCGCGCCCGGGTGGCGGCCCGGTCGCCCGAAGGCGGCTGCACATGGCTCCAGTTGGGGACGAGGCGGATGCGCCCGGGGTCCACACCGTAGGCGGTGACCCGGGGGACGAAGCTCTCGTGGATGACGCCGACGAGGGCGGCCGCGCCGAGGGCGTACCGCTCGGCCCGGGAGGCGAGCTCCGCCGCCCGGTCGCCGCCCCGGATGCCGCTCTGCGCGGCGGCGGCGCCCATCAGGTCCTGGACGACGGGTATGTACGGAACGCGGTGGCGGCGGGCGAGCCGGGCGCCGATGACGCCGCCCGCGAGGCTCGGCATCTGGGAGATCACCGCGTCGGGCCGCAGCGCGGGCGCCGTGACGAGTCCGTGGGCCAGCACGCTCGCCTCGAACGCGGCGCGGCGCAGGGCGCTCTGACGGGGCGGCACATAGTGGCGTCGCCGGTGGACCGTGACGCCCGCGCGCCGCTCCTCGGCCCGCCACACGCCCCGGTACGCCGGGTCGGTCCGCCAGGACGGGTAGTGCGGCATGCCGGTCAGCACATGGGTCTCGGCGCCGGACGCGGCCCAGTGCTCGGCGAGCTGGGCCGCGTAGGGCCCGATGCCGGTCAGCTCCGGCGCGTAGTTCGTCGAGACCACCAGCAGGCGGCGGTGCTCGAACGGCTTGTGGTGCTCTTCGTCCGGCATCGGACGTCCGCCTTTCCCCCGGAGCCTCCTGTGTTCCCCCCAAGGAACGGCCCCAAAAGTGAGCTTATCCGTTCACGAGATGCGCAAGTGGTCTTCACAGTAAGGTCGTTGCACCATCAACACCGATACCGATATCCCACCGGACCGGACGCCATGTCCGGATACCTCCGGGCGGGACGGGCGACACGTTCGCCGTGGGGGGAGAGAACGGATGGTGCACAGAGTCGGCTACGCGCCGGGAGTCTACGACCTGTTCCACGTGGGTCACCTCAACATCCTGCGACACGCCCGCAGTCAGTGCGACTACCTGGTCGCGGGGGTCGTCTCGGACGAGATGGCCACCCTCGCCAAGGGGCACAGGCCGGTCATCCCGCTGCCGGAGCGGCTGGAGATCGTTCGCAGCGTGCGATACGTGGACGCCGCCTTCGTCGAGACCGTGCCGGACAAGGTCGAGACCTGGCAGCAGGTCAGGTTCGACGTCATCTTCAAGGGAGACGACTGGCGGGACACGGACAAGGGCAGGCGCCTCGAACGGGACTTCGCCGAGGTCGGCGTGGAGGTCGTCTACTTCCCGTACACCGTGCACACGTCCAGCACCCAGCTTCGCCGGGTGCTGGACACGCTGGTCAGCCTGCCCGGAGCGCTCTCAGCTCCCTGAACCACTTGCCGAGGAACAGCGCGAGGAACACCGTGTGCACGGCGGCGAGCACGGCATAGCCGGTACGGAACGCCGTCTCGTCGCCGAGCAGCAGGAACACCAGGCAGAAGACCCCGTAGTCGGCGGGCAGCAGGACCGCGGCGCGCAGCCGGGAGACCTGCGGCGGACCGGCCGGGCCCGTCGGCGCGCCGCGGGCCGCCGCCTTGCCGAGCTGTTCGCGCAGCAGCCCGGCGCAGAAGGTCAGCACGGCGACGAACAGGAAGCCGAGCGGCAGAAGCAGCCAGCCCTCGGCCGGCAGGGCGAAGAAGCGGTGGAACGAGATCAGTACGACGGTGTGGACGAGGATCATCTTGGCGCAGTCCACGACGTGGTCCAGCCATTCGCCGTCGGGGCCGCCGCGCCCGGTCAGCCGGGCGAGCTGACCGTCGGCGGAGTCGAGGGCGAAGCCGACGGCGAGCCCCAGGTAGACCAGGACGGCGAGCCCCCAGCCGGGCCGGACCAGGGCCACGGCGGCAAGGGCCGCGAAGGTGAACGCCGCGCTCACCAGGGTGACCTGATTGGGCGTCATGCCGAGCCGGAACGCCAGGGCTGCGAAGATCCGCCCGGCCGGCCGGTTCACGTACCGCGAATAGAGCGAGACCCCTTTGGCCGACTTCTGCGCCCCGCGCAGTTCGCGCAGCACCGTACCCGTGCTTTCCATACGCCCCCCAGCGTGTCACCGTTGCCCACAGCTCCGGCGGCGGGCCGCGCGCGCCGGAGCCGCATCATGGCATGCGCGGCCCCTCGCGGGGGCCGTATCGCCCGGGACCGGCGGAACGGGACCGGTGGAATCGCGCCGGGCCGAGGCGTCAGGCGGAGGCGGTCCGGCACTCCGGGTGGCCCCAGCCGTGGTCGTTCTTGGCGATCATCTCCTTGGCCGCGTACGGCTTTCCGCAGTGGCACCGGCCGGCGAACCTGGCACGGATGGTCGCACCGGAGCGGGCCGTGCCGCTCGCCTTCCTGGCCGTCCCGGCGGTTCGCTGCCCTTCGGTGGCACGGGCGGGTGCCGGGACCGGCAGGTCCGCCGTTCCCTGCGAGGTGCCCGCCGCGCGCTGGGCGACGGCCACCTCGCTGGCGGCCTGGTCGGCCAGCGCGTTCAGCGGGTCGCCGTCGACCTGATGGGCGGGCACATAGACGAACTTGACGGTCCGTCCGGTGAGCAGGGAGTCGATCCGGACCACCAGCTCACGGTTGGCGACGGGCTTGCCGGCCGAGGTCTTCCAGCCGTTGCGCTTCCAGCCCGGCAGCCACTTGGTCACCGCGTTCATCGCGTACTGCGAGTCCATCCGCACCTCGAGCGCCACGGCCGGGTCGACCGACTCCAGCAGCTCCCGCAGTGCGGTGAGCTCGGCGACGTTGTTGGTGGCGGTGCCCAGCGGGCCCGCCTCCCACCGCAGCGGCCTGGCCTCCGCGTCGGCCACCACATAGGCCCAGGCCGCGGGCCCCGGATTACCCTTCGACGCCCCGTCACACGCGGCGATCATGCGCTCGTTCATACCCCCGATCATGCCAGCGCTCCGGCACCCGACTCCCCCACCTGCCCCCACCTGGGGTTATTACGGTGCGTGGCGCTCCGGCATGCGCTGCTCACGCTGCGCTGCTTCTCTGAAGGAGCCCGCTCTCCCCTACCGTTCAAGGAGCGATGATGAGCGTTGCACGAGAGACCGACCGAGCCCAGCAGCTGCGCGAGAAGGCCCGGCACATGACCGAGGCCGCCGAGCGCACCAGCGACCCGGAGCAGCGTCGGCGGCTCCAGGAGAAGGCCCGGAAGCTGCAGGAGCAGAGCGAGCGGCAGCAGGACGGCCGGGACAGCAGCCCGGTCGCCCGGTAACGGCGTACCGCACAGCTGACCGATGGACCGCGGCTCTTCCATGAGTGGGTCGCGGTCCATCGGCGCGTCTCCGGCCCGCCCGCCCGCCCGCAGGTTGTCGATCACGCCTGCCTACGATGGAGCCTCCCGTACAGCAGTGAGACGCATCGAGATGAGGGCCCCATGACCCGTCGGCCGGTCACCGTCGTCACCGGCGGCAGCCGCGGCATCGGAGCCGCGGTCTGCGTACGTCTGGCTGCCGACGGCCATGACATCGCGCTCGGCTACCACTCCGACGCCGACGCGGCGGAGGCCGTCGCCGAGGCGGTACGGGAACGGGGCGGGCGCTGTGTGACGGTGCGTGTCGACACGGCCGACGAGGCCGACGTCGAGCGGCTCTTCGACACCGCGGCCGCCGAACTCGGCCCGGTCACCGGCCTGGTCAACAACGCGGGGGTCAGCGGCCCGTTGGGCCCGCTGGCCGAGGCGGACGCGGCCGGGCTGCGGCGAGCTCTGGACGTCAACGTCATCGGCTATCTCCTGTGCGCGCGGCGCGCGGTGCGCGACATGAGCGGGTCGGGCGGCGGCGCGATCGTGAACATGTCCTCGGCCGCCGCCACGCTGGGCAGCCCCGGCGAGTACGTCCACTACGCCGCAGCGAAGGCGGCCGTGGACACGCTGACGACCGGCCTCTCCAAGGAGGTCGGCCCGTCCGGCATCCGCGTCAACGCGGTCTCCCCCGGCATCATCCGCACCGAGTTCCACGCGGACCCCGACCGCCCCGACAAGGCGGCCCCGGCCATCCCCCTGGGCCGCCCCGGCGAACCCGAAGAAATCGCGAACGCGGTCGCCTGGCTCCTCTCGGACAACGCCTCGTACGCCTCAGGCGCGGTCCTGCGCGTGGCGGGCGGGCGCTGAGGTCGGGGGACGTCCGGCCGTGCGACCGGTGACCGCACCGACCGTCGCCGGCTCACACCGGAGCAACCCCCCGTACCAGCAGGAGGGCGACGTCCGCCGCCGCCACGGCGGCTGCTGCCGCGAGGGGGGCCTTGCGGTGGTGGCGGGTCAGCAGGAGTCCTGCCAGGGCCGTCGGGGCCGCTGCCGCGAGGGTGGTCGTGCCCCAGATGCCGGGTGGGCCGGGTGGGGCGAGGGACAGGAAGGCCGAGGCCGCTACCAGGGGCAGGGGCAGCAGCAGTGCGGTGGCGGTGGCGCCCAGCCGTTGCGGCAGTCCGTTCACCCCGGCGCGCAGGTCGTCGTCGATGTCGGGGAGCACGTCGCCCAGGTGGGCCCCCAGGCCCAGCAGCGCGCCGGCGGCCACCACCCACCAGGCGGGCCACGGGCTGCCGGGGAGCGTCAGCGCGGCCACGGCGGGCAGGCTGCCGAAGCCGATCACGTACGGCAGCCAGGACAGCACCGTCGCCTTCACGCCCAGGTCGTACGCCCAGGCCGCCGCCACCGCCGTCAGATGCACCGCCCCGGCCGCCGGACCGCAGGCCAGGGACAGCGGCACGCACAGCAGGGCGGCCGTGAACGCCGCCGTCCACACCGCCCGCCGGCCCACCGACCCGTCGGCCACCGGTTTGCCGCTGCGGCCCGCCGCCGCGTCCCGCCGGGCGTCGAACGCGTCGTTGCACCAGCCCACCGAGAGCTGGCCGGTGAGCACGGCCGCGACCAGGAGGGTGCACCGGAACGCGTCGAGGCCGGCGCTCACACCGAGCGCGCCGGTGGTGGCGGTCACCGCGACCACCGGCCCCGGGTGGCAGGAGCGGGCCAGGCCCGTCGCGGTGCGGTACGGCGGCCAGGGAGCCGCGCAGGCCTGTGACGGCTCCGGAGTGCCCATCACGCGATGGTAGGTACTCCGGACCGGCCGGGCCTGACAGCCGCACGGGATGTTTGCGACGTTTTACCCGGTATGCCGGGCAGGATGGAGGCCATGACTCCTCCTCAGCGGGACCCGGTATGACCCGGATCGCAGCCGTTCACGGCACCCTGGCCCCGTACCGCCACACCCAGCGCGAGATCACCGACATGGTGGCCCGCACCTGTCTGCCGCCGGGGGCCGACCGGCGGGTCCTGGACCGGCTGCACCAGAACGCCCGGGTGCGCGCCCGCAACATGGTGCTGCCGCTGGAGCGCTATGCCGAGCTGGACGGTTTCGGGGACGCCAACGACGTGTTCATCGGCGCGGCCGTGGACCTGGGCGCGGAGGCGGTGCGCGGAGCGCTGCGGGCAGCCGGGCTGCGGCCCACCGATGTGGACCTGCTGATGTTCACCTCCGTCACGGGGGTGGCGGCGCCCTCCGTGGACGCCCGGCTGGTCGGGCGGCTCGGGCTGCGGCCCGATGTGAAGCGGCTGCCGGTCTTCGGGCTCGGCTGTGTCGCCGGGGCGGCCGGGGTGGCGCGGCTGCACGACTATCTGCTGGGCCGGCCGGACGACGTGGCGGTGCTGCTCTCGGTGGAGCTGTGCTCGCTGACCTTCCAGCGGGACGACGTCACACCGGCCAACCTGGTGGCGACCGCGCTGTTCGGCGACGGGGCCGCCGCCGTGGTGGCGGTGGGCGAGGGCCGGGCGGCCGCCGGAGGTCCGGAGGTGATCGCCACGCGCAGCCGCATGTATCCGGACACCGAGCATGTGATGGGCTGGGACATCCGGGGCTCGGGCTTCAAGGTGGTGCTCGACCCCGGCGTCCCGGACGTGGTGCGGCGCTATCTCGCCGACGACGTACGCGGGTTCCTCGACAAGCACGGGCTCAAGCCGAAGGACGTCGCGCACTGGGTGTGCCACCCGGGCGGCCCCAAGGTCCTGGAGGCCGTCTCGGACGTCCTCTCCCTGCCCGACGGGGCGCTCGACGTCACCTGGGACTCACTGGCCGAGGTGGGGAACCTCTCCTCCTCCTCGGTGCTCCACGTCCTGCGGGACACCCTGGCGCACCGGCGGCCCGAGCCGGGCTCGCCGGGTCTGATGATGGCGATGGGCCCCGGATTCTGCTGCGAACTGGTGCTGCTGCGCTGGTAGGTCGGAGGACACATGATCTGGTACACCGTGCTGGTGCTGGCCGTGGCCGGTGAGCGCCTGGCCGAACTCGCCGTGGCCCTGCGCAACACCCGCTGGGCGCTGGCCAGGGGCGGCACCGAGTCGGGCCGGGGCCACTACCCCGCGATGGTCGCCCTGCACACGGCGCTGCTGGCCGGCTGCCTCGTCGAGGCGGGGTGGGCGGACCGCCCGTTCGTGCCGCCGCTCGGCTGGACCATGGTGGCGGTCGTGGTGGCCGCGCAGGCCCTGCGCTGGTGGTGCATCCGCACGCTCGGACACCGGTGGAACACCCGTGTCATCGTCGTCCCCGGCCTGCCGCTGGTGACCGGCGGACCGTACCGCCTGCTGCGGCACCCGAACTACGTGGCCGTCGCCGCCGAGGGGATCGCGCTGCCGCTCGTGCACGGCGCGTGGGTGACCGCCGTGCTCTTCACCGCGCTCAACGCGGTCCTCATGGCCGTACGCGTCCGGTGCGAGGAGGCGGCCCTCGCCTCCGGTCCCGCCTCGGGCCTGCCGGCATGATCGATCTGCTGGTCGCGGGCGGCGGCCCCGCCGGTCTCGCGGCAGCGATCCGGGCGGCCGGGCTGGGCATGGAGACGGTCGTCGTCGAACCCCGCACCGCCCCGATCGACAAGGCGTGCGGCGAGGGCATCATGCCGAGCGGGGTGGCGGCGCTGCGGTCACTCGGCGTGGCCCTGTCCGGGCATCCGCTGCACGGCATCCGGTACGTGGAGGGGCCCCGCAGCGCGGTGGCGCCGTTCCGCGGCGCGCCGGGACTCGGGGTGCGCCGGACCGCACTGCACACCGCGCTGCACGGCCGCGCGCTGGAACTCGGCGTACGGATCGTCCCCGGCAAGGTCGCCTCCGTCCGCCAGCACCACGACCGGGTCGAGGCCGGCGGACTGACGGCCCGCTGGCTCGTCGCCGCCGACGGCCTGCACTCTCCGCTCCGCCGGGAACTGGGGCTCGACGGGCCCGTGACGGCCGTGCGCCGGTACGGGCAGCGGCGCCACTACCGCATCGACCCGTGGACCGAGTTCGTGGAGGTCCACTGGTCCCGGCACGGCGAGGCGTACGTGACCCCGCTCGGCGACGGCTCGGTGGGCGTGGCCGTGCTCAGCCGCGAGCGCCTTCCGTACGAGAGCCAGCTCGCCGCGTTCCCCCGGCTGGCCGCCGCGCTGCGCGGCCGGGAGTCCGGTCCCGTGCGGGGCGCCGGGCCGCTGCGGCAGCGGGCGCGGGCGCGGCGGGCCGGACGGGTGCTGCTGGTCGGTGACGCGGCGGGCTATGTGGACGCCCTGACCGGCGAGGGGGTCGCCCTGGCCGTGGCGACGGCCGGGGCGGCGGTGGACTGTCTGGCCGCCGGCCGCCCGCAGTCCTATCCGGCCCGCTGGCAGCATGTGACGTTACGTCATCGGGTGCTGACCGCAGGGCTGCTGGCGGTGGCCCGGCATCCCGCCACCGCGCGCCTGATCGTGCCGGCCGCCCACCGGGCGCCGGGCGTCTTCGGCGCGGCGGTCCACGCCTTGCAGTAGCCGCGCACCCGGTCGGCGGCCACCCGCCGCCGGACCCCGCCAACTCACCTCGATCACCACGGAGTTACTGGCAGACTGCTGCGGCGGAGCGGTTCGTCCGCCCGCCCTGCCGGAGAGGAAAGGGATCTGTCATGGAATCGGGTAGTCCCCCCACCGCGGCGTCGGTGTTCGACGCCGTCGGCGCCGACTACGAGCGGGCGTTCGCCGGATCGGCCGCACACCGCGCCTCGCTGGAGCAGTTGCTGAAGCTCCTCGCGCCGCACAGCCGGGTCCTGGACGTCGGCAGCGGGACGGGGCGGCCGACGGCCGAGACGCTGACCGGCGCCGGCCACGAGGTCCTCGGCATCGACGTCTCCCCCGTAATGGTGGACCTCGCCTCGCGGCAGGTGCCGGAGGCCGAGTTCCGCTGCGCCGACGTCCGTGAACTCGCGCTGGAGGAGGGGAGTTTCGACGCGGTCTGCATCTACTTCTCGCTTCTCCAGATGTCCCGCGCCGAGCAGACGGAGCTGCTGCGCGCCGTCGGGCGCGCGCTGCGGCCCGGCGGGCATCTGGCGGTGGCGACCGTGCCGCTGGACGTGGAGGGCGTGGACGGGACGTTCATGGGCCGGCCGGTGCGGGTGAGCAGCTTCGGGGAGGCGGACTTCACCGCGCTGGTGGCCGAGGCCGGCTTCACGGTCCTGGAGCAGGAGAGCGGCATGTTCGTCCCGGACCATCCGGAGGCCGTCCCCGAACCGCATCTCTTCCTTCTCGCCCGGCGGTAGGCGCCCGGGGGCGGTCCGCCCCGCCCCGGGGGGCGCGGTCCGCCCGGGGTGACGGGTCCGGTCAGCCCGGGGACTCGTCCGGTACGGGGTGCTCGGGGTGGACTCCGGGATTGCGGGCCGTACCGCGTCCCGACCCCGACTCGTCCAGCTCCGGGAGCTCCCGGGCAGGGCCCTTGGCGTCACCCGCGGGGTCCGTCTCCGGCGGCTGCGGGACGTCCATCGGGTCCTCGCCGTCCTGCACCTGCTGGTCGGGCATGTCGGCGGGCACCGGGGGCGGGGTGGGGGAAGCCCCGGTGTAGGCGGTGCCCTGCGGCCTGCGATCGGTCATGGAGATCCTCCTCGGTACGACCCCCGCCCGGCGGTCCCGGGCAACGGCTGCTTCGCGGGCCGCGTACCCGGGGCACCTCGATCAATGCGTTCGGCGCCTCCCGCAAGGGTAATCACGGACGTGCCGGGACCCGCATTCCGAGATGCCGGGCTCCCCCCGACGGCTTACGTTTCCCTGGGGCCGATGTCGCCGTCCGGGAGGTGGAGTGCCGATGGGGAAGGCGGGGCGCACAGCCGGCGGCACCGTCCGGCACCTGGTGCCCGCCCTCGCCCTGGCGCTCGCCGTGCTGGCGCCGCCCGCGTACGCCGGACCGCGTACGAGCACCCCTCCGCCCCCGTGGCTCTACCGCTACAGCTACTCCCTCGGCCTCCACCCCTTCACCGGGCCCGATGCCGTGCGCGCACAGCTCACCGACCACTTCTGGATGTTCCCGGTGAGCGGTTCCTGTCCGGCCCGGATCCGGCCGGCGGACGAGTGCGATCTGCTCGGCGGAAATCCGGTCCGGGTGGAGTCCGCGGCCGGTGACCACCTCCAGATCGCCACGCTGCCCGGCCACGATCTGGGCGAGGGGCTGCACATCCGCTTCACCTTCACCCGCACGCTCGGCTTCCACTACCTGGTCGTGGGCGCCTGGCAGGACCGGCCGACACCGTGCACGGAGGCGGTGCTGTGCGGCGCGGCGAGCCGGGCGGGCGCCTGGGCGCTGTGGCGTGTTCTGGCGGGGACGCTGGCGCTGTCCGCCTACGCCGCCTGAGGCCGCGCGCCGGCGTGCTTGCCTTCGCGCGCACTTCAGCACCTAGCGTCCCGGCCATGGACACCATGAGGAGCAGGACGTTGGGGCGCAGCGGCATCGAGGCCGGCGCGCTGGGTTTCGGGTGCTGGGCCGTCGGCGGCGAGTGGACGGACGCGGACGGGGCGCCGCTGGGATGGGGGAAGGCCGATGACGAGGAGTCGGTGGCGGCGCTGCGCCGGGCCCTCGATCTCGGGGTGACGTTCTTCGACACCGCCGATGTGTACGGCACGGGTCACAGCGAGCGGGTACTCGGACGGGCCCTGCGGGGGCGGCGCGACCAGGTCGTCATCGCCACCAAGTGGGGCAACGTCTTCGACGAGCGGCGCAACGCCATGACCGGGGGCGACGACAGCGCGGCATACGCCCGCAAGGCGCTGACGGCCTCACTGCGGCGGCTCGGGACCGACCATGTGGACCTCTGGCAGCTGCATCTCGGCGACGCGGACCCGGAGCGCGCGGCCCTGTTGCGGGACACCTGCGAGGACCTCGTACGGGAGGGACTGGTCCGGGCGTACGGATGGAGCACGGACGACCCCGCCCGGGCCGAGGTCTTCGCCCGGGGCCCGCACTGCGCGGCGGTCCAGCACGGACTGAACGTGCTGGTCGACGCACCGGAAATGCTCGACTTCTGTACGCGGACGGGGCTGGCGAGCATCAACCGGGGCCCGCTCGCCATGGGCCTGCTCACCGGGAAGTACGGCGCAGGGAGCAAGGGCGCCGCCGGCGACATCCGGGCCACGCCGCCCGAGTGGCTCCAGTGGTTCGGTCCGGGCGGGATCCCGGCGCCGGAGTGACTGGCACGGGTCGAGGCCGTGCGCGAGATCCTCACGGCGGGCGGGCGCACGCTCACCCAGGGCGCTCTCGGCTGGCTGTGGGCGCGGAGCCCGCTGACGCTCCCGATCCCGGGCATCCGCACCGTTGCCCAGGCGGAGGAGAACGCGGGGGCGATGGCCTTCGGCCCGCTGGCGGCGGAGCAGATGGCGCAGATAGAGGAGGTACTCGGCCGGGTCGAGGCGTAACCCGTGCAGATGAAGGCGTACCGGGACCGCGCGGCCGGCCGGTCAGGCCGGGCTCTGTTCCGCCGATGCGTCCAGGGCGGCCGTGAGCCGGTTCAGGCGGTCCCGCAGCTCACTGATCTCGTCGAGGTCGAAGCCGGTCGCGGCGGCGATCCTGCGCGGCACGAGCAGCGCCCGCTCGCGCAGCGCGGTGCCCTCGTCCGTGAGATGCGCGTGCACCGAGCGCTCGTCCTCGACACTGCGCTCGCGGCGCACCAGGCCCGCCGCCTCCAGCCGCTTCAGCAGCGGGGAGAGCGTGCCGGAGTCGAGCCGCAGGTGCTCCCCCAGCTTCTTCACCGGCAGCTCGCCGTGCTCCCAGAGCACCAGCATCACCAGGTACTGCGGATAGGTGAGCCCGAGGTCCTTCAGGAGGACCCGGTAGACACTGCCGAAGGCGCGCGACGCGGCGTTCAGGGAGAAGCAGATCTGCTGGTCGAGACGCAGGTAGTCGGCCTCGGACGGGGCCGTGCGGGCGGAGCTGGGCGTTGCGGTCATACCTTCAGCATAGCTCCGCACACCCCATTTGATTGTGTGCAATTGAATTGTGTGCTCTACTTGAGGAGAAGCGACCGGCAGCTCGCGGTCGGCACAGGACCTCGGAGAGGAACGATTTCCATGGACACGCTCTACACCGCCGTCGCCACCGCCACCCACGGCCGGGACGGCCGCGCCGTCAGCAGCGACGGCAAGCTGGATCTGCAGCTGGCCGTGCCGGTGGAGATGGGGGGCAACGGCCAGGGCACCAACCCGGAGCAGCTCTTCGCCGCCGGTTACGCCGCGTGCTTCGCCAGCGCGCTGGGCGTCGTCGGCCGGCAGGCCAAGGTCGACGTCACCGACGCCGCCGTGACCGGCGAGGTGGGCATCGGCAAGCAGGGCGAGGGCTTCGGCCTCGCGGTCACGCTGCGCGTGGAGCTGCCGGAGAGCGTCGACGAGGCCACCGGCCGCAAGCTGGTCGAGCAGGCCCACCAGGTCTGCCCGTACTCGAACGCGACCCGCGGCAACATCCCCGTCGAGCTCGTCATCGAGTAGTCATCGGACCGGGGCGGATCCCGGCGCCGCGCTCAGGCGTGGAACCCGTTGCACGAGACCGAGGTGTACTTCGTGGGCGCGCCCTCGACGTGGTAGATCACCACGGTCCAGTCGCCCCGGTCGTCGCCCACCGGGATCGCCTCCACGGCACGGTCGCCGAAGTGGGCCCGGAAGTCCTCGGGGTAGCTGAGCCGCACGCTCCCGCCGGAGTTCCAGTGGGCGTAGAGGTCGACGGGCCTGCTGGTGAAACCGATGCCCTTGCCCACGGACTTGAGCGGCCGTCCCGTGGCCGGATCGGTCTCGTGCGGGGGCCGCACCCCGATCGACACGTAGTAGGGCGCCGGCCGCTTGCCCTTGCCGGCGCCCTTGGTGTGCACCAGCAGTGAGGCCGTGTCCGAGCCCGTGGTGTGCGAGACGGAGGACATCAGGCCGCTCGGCGGGAAGGCGTCGGGGAGGTCCCGTTCGCATGAACCGCCGCCCTGCGATGCCTCGACCGGGTCCTCCGACAGGACCCAGCGGTCCTTGGAGTCCCGGTCGTTCACGATGTGGTCCGGCGGCCGCCCGGCCGGGGTGGCGCCTGCCGGGCGGCCGGAGGCCGAGGGCCCGGCGGAAGCGGGCGCGCCGCTTCCCCCACCGCCGGCGCCGGCGGCCTGCCGCTGATCCCCCTCGGGCAGGAGCCACACCGTCAGCGGCACGGCGACGGCGACCGCGCACACCGCGAGCCAGAAACGCCCCCAGGGCCCCCGGCCCGGACTCCGCTGCCGGTCGTCCCGGTCCGGAGGTGCGGTGGGACCCGCCTCGGGGAGCAGGACGGTCTCCGGCGGGGCGTCCTCGACGGCCGGAACGGAACCGGGCACGGGCTCGGTGGCGTGCGCGACCCTGCGGTAGTGCGGGTCGGCCGCCAGCGGCGAGTCCACCGCGCATCCGGCGATGACGGCGGCCGGATCCGGGCGCCGCGCCGGGTCCTTGTCGACGCACGCGCGGATCAGGGCGGCCAGGTCGGGCCGGACGCCGGCCACGTCGATGTCCTCGTACACCGTCCGGAAGCTCACCGCCGCCTCCTCACCCGTACCGAACGGGGGGCGGCCCGTGGCCGTGTACGCGAGCGTCGCACCCAGCGCGAAGACGTCCGCCGCCGGGCCGGTCTCGTTGCGCAGGAGCACCTCGGGGGCCGCGTATCCGGGTGTGCCCGGCGCCGTCCCGTCCTTGGTGAGAGCCGTCTGTCCGAGGCCCCGGGCGATCCCGAAGTCGATCAGCTGCGGGCCCTGCGGCGAGAGGATGACGTTCTGCGGCTTGAGATCCCGGTGCGTGACGCCGTGGACATGGACCGCGGCGAGCCCCTCGGCCAGGGCCGCGAGCAGCCGCAGCGCGCTGTCCGGCGGGAAGGGGCCGTGCTCCCCCACCGCGCCGCGCAGGGTGGGCCCCGCGACGTACTCGGTGGCCAGCCAGTAGGGGGACGTGCCGAGCGAGGCCTCGATCAGCTGCGCCGTGTACGCGCTGCGCACGGTCTCGACGGTCGCGACCTCCCGTCGGAAGCGGGCCAGCGCCTCGGGGTGCTCGCTGATCTCGTCGCGGATGACCTTCACGGCCACCAGCCGGCCCCCCGGTGACCGGCCGAGAAACACCTCCCCCATGCCGCCCGCGCCGAGGCGGGCAAGCAGCTCGTAGGCGCCTATTCGCGCGGGGTCCCGGGGCCGCAGTGCATCCACGGCCCGACTGTGCCACATCCGCCCGGCCCGCGGACCCCGGCTGCGCAAGTCGCCCGCAGGCCCGGACTGCGAAGATCCGCCGGCCGTTCGATCATCGGTGCTATGACCCCGAATCACGCGGACGCCTCCGGGGCGCCGTCGCCGATCGCGCCGATGCTGGCCGTGCCGGGCCCGCTGCCCGTGCCGGACGCGGAGTGGGCGTTCGAGGCCAAGTGGGACGGGGCCCGCTGTGTGGTGACCACGGCGGGGGACGGCACCCTGCGGCTGACCTCACGGGCCGGCAACGACGTCACCCCGACCTACCCGGAGCTGCACGCGCTGGGCGACGTGCTGCGCGGCCACGGGGTCGTCCTGGACGGCGAGATCGTGGCCCTGGACGCGTCCGGGAGGTCCGACTTCGGCCGGCTCCAGCGCCGGATGGGCATCATCAACCAACGGCGTGCGGCACGCCTCGCGCTGGACTTCCCCGCCCATCTGATCGTGTTCGACGTGATGTTCCTCGACGGCCGCCCGCTGACCGCTCTTCCGTACGAGGAACGCCGCCTGGCCCTGTCCGGGCTGGCCCTGGCCGGTCCGCACTGGTCGGTGCCGTCGTATGTGCACGGCAGCGGGGCGCGGGCCTGGGACGCCGTGGTGAGCGGGGGCCTGGAGGGCGTGGTCGCCAAGCGGCTCTCCTCCCCGTACACCCCGGGCCTGCGCTCACCCCACTGGCGCAAGACCAAGCGGGTCGAGACGCTTGATGTGATCATCGGTGGCTGGACCCAGCGCAAGGGTGCGCCCGAGGGGGTCCCGGGAGCGGTGCTCGTCGGCCTGGAGGGTCCGGAGGGACTGCGGTACGCGGGGTCCGTGGGCTCGGGGATGTCCGAGATCGAACTCGGTGAGCTCAAGGCCTATCTGACGGTGATCGGGCGCCGGACACCGCCGTTCGTCGACCCGGTCGACGTGGCCGGCGCCCACTGGGTCGAGCCCCGGCTCGTCGCGGAGGTGACCGCGTCGGAGTGGACCGCCGCCGGGCGGCTGCGGCACCCGGTCTGGCAGCGGCTGCGGCCGGACCTGACCCGGCTGGGCTGACGGGGTGCGGCCGGTCAGCCCGTGGCGCCGTCGGCCTCTTCCGTGACCGCCGCGCCCGCGCCGCGGGCCGCCTCGGCGATCTGCTGGAGGGCGGCGACATGGCGGTCCAGCGCGTCGCGCCCGGCGGGAGTGAGCGAGAGCCAGGTGCGGGGACGCCGCCCGACGTGGCCCTTGCGGATCTGTACGTAGCCGGCGGCCTCCAGCGCCGTGGCGATCTTGCTCAGCGCCGAGTCGGACAGGCCGCAGCGGTCGCGTACCGTCGCGAAATCGGCCTCGGCGCACGCGGAGAGGAACGCGGAGACCGCCAGCCGGCTTGGGTGGTGGATGGCCTCGTCGAGGGCCGGGGACGCGGCTCTGTCGCCGTCGGCGCTCACGCGTGTCCCCCGAGTCCGCGCCGGATCCTGCTGTTGCGTGCGGCGACCCTGGCCCAGGCGCCGAGTCCCGCCACCAGGGCCACGACCGCCGTGGTGAGGGTCCCGCCCGCCCCGAGCAGGGCGCACAGGGCCCAGGCCGCGCCGGTCGCGGCGAGGTGGACGAGCAGGTGCGCCGCGCCGACGCGGCGGAAGTGGGCGGAGAATCGCAGCCGGACCCCGGTGGCGCGGCTGCGGGTGCGCATGAGGAGCAGGGCGATGCCCCAGACGACGGCGGCGCCCGCCCACACCCGGCCCGGGTGGTCCGCGCCGGTGAGCCGGACGCCGACCACGACGACGGCCGCCGCCACCGCCAGAGCGGCCAGCGGGCCGTACCACCACGGGTACGCAACCCGTCCGGGCCCCTTCCTGGCCGTCTCGACGGACGCCAGCGCCCGGATCGCGGCCTGGGCCGACATCCCCTGGTCCTGCGGGGCGGACTCCGTGACGCTCTCGTTCCTCGGCATGGGTGGTGCACCTTCCGGGCAAGGGGAAGCCTGTCCTTGCCATCATGGCATGCACTTTCCCATGAGGAAGTAGTTGCCTGGCGGAACGAATACCAGGAGCGCCGGGCCGGGCCGTTCCGGACGGCTCAGTCGGGAGGCAGCGACAGGCCCCTGGACACGCGGATGGCAGACGAGAGCAGCCCCTTGCGGACCCGGCTGGTGCGGTACATCCGGTCCGACCGGAAGGAGATCCCGAGGGAGCCGATCTGCTCGCCCCGGTACACGGGCACCGCGATGCAGGTCGTCCCGCGCGCGTACTCCTCGCGGTCCATGACGAGCGGCGCCGCCGGTGCGGCGTCCAGCTCCTGGATGAGCTCTTCCCGGTGCGTGATGGTCCGGGGCGTGAGGCCGGTCAGGGAGTGGCGCGAGAGATAGTCGGCGCGGGCCTCCTCGTCCAGCTCCCGCAGCACGCTCTTGCCGAGGGCCGTGGCGTGCCCGGCGTCCTCGAAGCCCACCCAGAGGTCCACCCGGGGGGCCCGCGCGCTGTCGACGATCTCCAGGACCCGGATCTCCCCGTCCTCGTACAGCGTCAGATAGACGGCCGACGCGAGGTCGTTCCGCAGGGCGGTCATGAGGGGGCGGACCCGGGCCAGCAGCTCGCGGCCGTGCTGGGCGCCCGGCGGGGACTCCCGCTCGGCGAGCACATACGTGCCGTCGCCCAGCTCCGTCAGGTACCCGTCCTGGACCAGCATGGGCAGCAGCTCGTTCACCGTGACCGGGGGAAGTCCGGCCTCGCGGGCGAGCTGCTGCGCGGTGGCCTGGCCGCCGTGCGATCCGGCGGCCTCCAGCAGGCGGAGCGCGCGACGGACAGCCGCGACGGGCTCGGGGCCGGCGTGGTCAGCCATGCCCACAAGCATCGCCCGGAGACCAGGGAGCGGCAATATGTCCGGTCCGCAGGCGGCCGGGGCGTGCCGTCGAACCGGCGTCGTTGCCCGAAGCGGCAGACGCCGGCTCGACGGCACTCCCCAAGGGCTGTCCCGCAATTCCTGGCGGGACAGCCCTCAGGCGGCGACGACCTCCGTGTTCTGGCAGGCGGTGAGCAGCCAGCGGCCGTCGTCCTGCCGGGAGACCACATAGAGCGGTGCCCCTTCCGCCTCCGTCTCCGGGGCCCGGTAGCGCTGGCGGACCTTGACCGCCGCGACGTCCGGGCGGATGAAGAAGACATGGACCGCCTCGTAGGTGACCTCACCGTCCCAGTTCGAGGCGGGCAGCACCGCCCGGGTGAACTCCGCGATCGCATCGAGTCCGATGAGCACCTTGCCGTGCCCCGTGGTCCAGATCGCGTCGGGGTGGAACAGGCCGATGAACTCCTCCGGGTCCTTGTTCCGCTGGGCGTGCTCGACGGTGGCGACGAGCTGGTTGATCGCTTCGATGTCTGCGGCGTGCGCCGCAGGCTGCGTAGTCATGGACGCCATCCTTCGACCTCAAGTCGGGTTGAGGTCAAGCGCCGATCGTTGCCCGTCTCAGCCGGTGACGATTCCGGCGACGAGGTTGATGGTGGTGGCCAGGATGCTGGCGCCGAACACATAGGACAGCAGGCAGTGCCGCAGGACGATCGCGCGGAACGCCGAGTCGGAGACGTTGGTGTCGGAGACCTGGTAGGTCATGCCGAGGTTGTAACTGAAGTAGAGGAAGTCGATGTACCTGGGCCGGGCGGCGGAATTGAAGTCGATGCCGCCCTCCGGGTCCCGGTAGTAGAGGTACGCGTAGCGGGTGGCGTACATCAGATGGAGCGCCGCCCAGGCCATGAAGACCCCGCAGAGCGCCGTGGCTGCCGCCGCGTGGCCCAGGTCCGAGCGGCCGAGCACGAGCAGCAGCACGATGCCCACCAGCCCGCACAGGGCCGATCCGACGACGGCCAGCTCCTCGGTGACCGGACGGAACTCGTCACGCCGGGCGTGGTGGTGCGTACGGGCGGCGTCCATGGGCCACAGGGCGAGCCACCCGGCCACGACGAAGGCGGTCTCCACCATGGCGATGCCGGCCAGGAGGCCCAGCGCGGTGGTGGTCAGCGCGCCGACGACCACGCCGGTCACCGCCCCGACGGCCACTGAGGCGGCGAGCCGGGTGACGGCGGAGAACGGCAGCAGGCGCTTCATGCAGGGAAGTACAACGCGATTCCGGGGCCGCCGCCACGGCACGGAACGGGCGCGGCAGCGGCTTCGGAAGCCCGGTGGCGGGCCCCTCACGACGGACATAGCCTGCCAGGGAGCATCGTTTTCCCGCCATGCCCGAAGGGCCGAGGGGTTGAGAAACGTGACTGCCGACGGTGACGGTGACAAGGACCGCAGGGAGCACCCCGAGTCCCGGGTGGGACCCGTCCCGCAGGGCGCTCCGGAGTTCCGCCCCTACCACCATCCCGCGGCGGGCTGGGGTGCGGCCAAGAGCGTGAGCGGCTTCCTGGTGCGCGAGCGCGAGCTGGTGGACGGTCCCCGGGCGATCATGCGGATGAACCACGAGAACACCGGGTTCGACTGCCCCGGGTGCGCGTGGCCCGACGACACCAAGGGGCTGCGCCTGGACATCTGCGAGAACGGCATCAAGCACGTCACCTGGGAGATGACCCGCAAGCGGGTCGGGCGGGAGTTCTTCGCCGCCCACTCGGTGACCGAGCTGGCCGGGTGGAGCGACTACGACCTGGAGAACCAGGGCCGGCTCACCGAACCGATGGTGTACGACGCCGAGTCCGACCACTACGTGCCGATCAGCTGGAAGGACGCGTTCGAGCTGGTCGGGCGGACGCTGCGGGAGCTGGACGACCCGAACCGGGCGTCGTTCTACACCTCCGGGCGGCTCGGCAACGAGGCCACCTTCCTGTACCAGCTGATGGCCCGTGAGCTGGGCACGAACAACCTGCCGGACTGTTCCAACATGTGTCACGAGGCGAGCGGCCGGGCCCTCCAGGCGTCCCTGGGCACCGGCAAGGGGACCGTCGACCTCAAGGACTGGGAGTCCGCCGACGCGCTGTTCATCCTGGGGGTCAACGCCGCCTCCAACGCACCCCGGATGCTCACCGCCCTCGCCGAGGCGCACGACCGGGGCGCCCGCATCGTGCATGTCAATCCGCTGGTCGAGGCCGCCGCGACCCGCACGATCGTGCCGCACGACTTCGTGGACATGGCCCTGTTCAAGACGACGAGGACCAGCTCCCTGAACCTCCAGGTGCGCATCGGCGGCGACATGGCCCTCCTGCGCGGCATGGCCAAGGCCGTCCTGGAACAGTCGGTCTCCGACCCCAAGGCCCTGGACCGGGAGTTCATCGACCGCCACACCGCCGGCTTCGAGGAGTACCGCGCGGTGTGCGAGGCCACGGAGTGGGAGGAGATCGAGCGCCAGTCCGGTCTGAGCCGCGCCGACATCCTGGAGGCGGCGCGGGTCTACTGCGAGGCGGACCGCTCGATCGTCAGCTGGTGCCTGGGGCTGACCCAGCACGAACACGGCGTCGACACCGTGCGCGAGATCGTCAATCTGCTGCTGCTCCGCGGCAATCTGGGGCGGGAGGGGGCGGGCCCCTCCCCCGTGCGCGGCCACAGCAACGTCCAGGGCAACCGCACCTGCGGTATCGACCACCGCCCCGGCGACGCGTTCCTGGACCGGCTCGCGGACGCCTGCGGCATCGAGCCGCCCCGGGAGCACGGCAAGGACACCGTCAGCACCATCCGGGCGATGCTCGCGGGCGAGGTGAAGGTGTTCGTCGCGATGGGCGGCAACTTCGCGCTCGCGGCGCCCGACACCCCGCTCACCTTCGAGGCGCTGCGCGCCTGCGACCTGACCGTCCAGGTGAGCACCAAGCTGAACCGCAGCCATGTCGTCCACGGCCGGCGCGCCCTCATCCTCCCGTGCCTGGGCCGGACCGAGAAGGACCATCAGCGCAAGGGAATCCAGAGCACATCGGTCGAGGACTCGATGAGCATGGTCCACCTCTCGATCGGGATGAAGCGCCCCGCCTCGCCGCACCTGCTGTCGGAGCCCGCGATCGTCGCCGGCATGGCGCAGGCCGCGCTCCCCGACAGCGAGACGCCCTGGCACTGGTACATCGAGGACTACGACCGCATCCGGGACACCATGGCCCGGGCGCTCGACGGCTTCGAGGACTTCAACCGCCGGGTGCGCCTGCCGCTCGGTTTCCGTATCAAGCAGCCCGCCCGCGAGCTGGTCTTCCTCACGCCGTCGGGGCGCGCCGAGTTCTCCGCCGCCGCCCTGCCCGATGTCGTGCCCGCCGCCGGCACGCTGGCGCTCGGCACCATGCGCTCCCACGACCAGTGGAACACCACCATCTACTCCGACAACGACCGCTACCGGGGCATCAAGAACCTGCGCACGCTCGTCTTCATGAACCGGGCCGACATGCGCGAACGCGGCATCGCCGACCTCGGCCCCGTCGACATCACGAGCACCGCGAGGGACGGCAGCCTGCGGTCCCTGGCGGGCTATCTCGCGATCCCCTACGACATCCCCCGGGGCTGCGCGGCCGGCTACATGCCCGAGATGAACGTGCTGTGCGCGCTCGACGACTACAGCACCCAGAGCGACCAGCCCATCATGAAGCACGTCAAGGTGACCATCGAGCCGGCCGCCTGAGCGAGCCCGGTCACCGCCACCTGGCGAGCCGGCCGAGGAGCAGATGGGCGCGCTGCTCCGCCGCCGCGAGTTCGGTGGGATCGATCTCGGCGGACCAGATTTCGCCCGCCGCCGCGTCGTCCGCCTCGCGCAACTCCACGACGGCTGCCGCGAGATGGGCCTGGAGCACCGGGAACGACGCCTCCGCGCCGGCGCCCATCGCGTACGCGGCGCCGTCGGATGCCTGGGTGCAGGCCGCCAGCGCCCGCTGGACGCGCACGGCGGCGTGGTCGTGGACGACCACGAGCGCGCAGCCCAGCGCGATGACGACACCGACCACGCTGCCCAGCGCCCGGTCCTGGACGAGGGTCCCGGCGGGCGAGGGAGCGGCCAGGTCGGTCAGCAGCAGGGCCAGCGGGGTGAGGAAGACGACGCCGAAGCCGTAGTTGCGGGCCACGACGTACTCCAGCAGGAATTCCAGCAGCACGATGACGAGGACGAGCACGACGGGCCCGGGGCCTGTGGCCAGGACGCCGAGGGCGAGCAGCAGTCCGGCGACGGTGCCCAGCGTGCGCTGGACGGCCCGCTGCGCCGCCGTGCGGACGTTGACGGAGTGCAGCACCGCCGCCGCGCTGATCGCCGCCCAGTAGCCGTGTCCGAGGCCCAGCGCGAGCGCCGCCCCGCCCGCGAGACCGGTGCCGAGGGTCATCCGCAGGGCGGGGACGAGCAGCACCGCCGTCCGGCCGTGGCCGCCGGGGCGGGCTCCCGTCGTCAGCTCCGTGGCGCGCAGCCCGGCGGCGTGTCCGGTGGCGGGCACCTCCCGGACCGGGCCGGCCCCGCCGGCGGGCATCAGCGCCGCCAGCCCCGGCAGCGGCTGCGGGTCGCGCCGGCGGCCTGCGAGTACACGGGCCTGCCGGCGCAGGAGGGGTACGAGGTCCGGCGCGCCGTCCGCGCTGTCGTTCAGCAGCGCCCAGGAGAGGTCGGTGAGGCGGATGAGGCTGTCCCCCCGGACGGTCCGCCCGGCAGCGTCCGGGGGCATCGCGCCAAGAGTCCGGTAGGCCTGGAGCACGGCGGCGGTCGCCCGGTGCCGGTGGCCGCGGGCGTCACCCGCGCCGGCCTCCCGCAGGTCCGCGACCGTCCGCAGCGCCGCCGCCGCGGCGAGGCGCTGCGGACGGTCCGGGTGCACGAGGCGGCCCGACACGGCCAGGACCCAGGCGACGGCGGCGCCCGACGCGGCCAGCGCGGTCCGGGGGAGGATGTCGCCCGCCCCCGGCGAGCCGTTGGCGGCCACGGCGAAGGAGAACAGCAGCAGGACCGCGCCGAGCCCGCTCAGACGGGCCGCGTCGCAGGCGAACTTGGCGGCGCCCGCCACCGCGGCCATGGCCGCGACCACCACGGCGGCGCCCGCTCCTCCGCTCCGGGGGTCCGCCCATGCGGCGAGGGCCGAACCGCCCGCCACACACGCGGTCATGGTCACCGCGACCAGCGCGAGGACACGGGCGCGCCGGGCGTAGGGCAGGTTGCGGCCGAATGTGGTGGTGAAGGAGCCCAGCATGGCGTAGACGGCCAGGTCGGCGTGGCCGGCCAGGGCCATCGGCAGCGCCGGCAGGGCCATGGCGAGGGCGGCGCGCAGGGCGAAGGACAGGGCACCGTCCACGCTCTGCAGGGCGAGTGCGCCGCGCGGGGAGAGCGCGCGGCGGACCCGGGCCGTCCCGCGCCGCCGGCCGCTCCTGCTCAGCGCGGCGGGCAGCGCGTGCAAACGGGGCATATCCGGTGTATATCACTGGCTTCGCCCGATGGGCGGGGCATGGATGTCTCCGCCACCGCGGATCGCACCGGGCGGGTCCCGGAGCCGGAAACGGAAGGTGTTCGGGACGTGACGCAGGCCATCTTTTGCGCTCGCGATCTCTGGGAAAGTCTCCGGTACGGTGTCGAACACTTCGGGCCCGAGGGCCTCGGAGGACTTCACCACCGCCGGGCGGCCACCGGATGCGCGGGTACGCGTCCCGTGCCGCACACCGCCCGTTCCGGGGCCACACGCTCGTGACACGACTGGGGAGTTTGATGTTCGAGAAGGTATTGGTCGCCAACCGCGGGGAGATCGCGATCCGCGCGTTCCGCGCGGCGTTCGAGCTCGGCATCTCCACCGTGGCCGTGTATCCGCACGAGGACCGCAACTCCCTGCACCGGGCGAAGGCCGACGAGGCCTACCGGATCGGGGAGCCGGGGCACCCCGTCAGGGCGTACCTCTCGGTGGACGAGGTGATCAAGGCCGCGCGCAAGGCGGGCGCCGACGCCGTCTATCCGGGCTACGGCTTCCTGTCGGAGAACCCGGATCTGGCAGCCGCGTGCTCCGAGGCGGGCATCACGTTCGTCGGACCCCCGTCGCAGGTGCTGAATCTGACGGGCAACAAGTCCCGGGCGGTCGCCGCCGCGCGGGAGGCCGGGGTACCGGTCCTGAAGTCGTCCGAGCCGTCGGAGGACGTGGACACGCTCGTCGCGGCCTCCGAGGACATCGGCTTCCCGGTCTTCGTCAAGGCCGTCGCCGGTGGCGGCGGGCGCGGGATGCGCCGGGTCGCGGAGGCGGCCGAGCTGCGCGAGGCGATCGACGCGGCGATGCGCGAGGCCCGCTCCGCGTTCGGCGACGCGACGGTCTTCCTGGAGCAGGCGGTGATCAACCCCCGCCACATCGAGGTGCAGATCCTCGCCGACGCCGAGGGCAACGTGGTGCACCTGTACGAGCGGGACTGCTCGCTCCAGCGCCGGCACCAGAAGGTCGTGGAGATCGCGCCCGCCCCGAACCTGGACCCGGAGCTGCGGGCGCGGATCTGCGCGGACGCCGTCGCCTTCGCCCGGCACATCGGCTATGTGAACGCGGGCACCGTCGAATTCCTCGTCGACGAGCGCGGCAACCACGTCTTCATCGAGATGAACCCGCGCATCCAGGTCGAGCACACCGTGACCGAGCAGGTCACCGGTCGCGACCTGGTCATCGCGCAGCTGCGCATCGCCGCGGGCATGACCCTGCCCCAACTGCACCTGTCCCAGGACGACATCACGCTCAACGGCACGGCGATGCAGTGCCGCATCACCACGGAGGACCCGGCCAACGGCTTCCGTCCGGACACCGGCACCATCTCCGCCTACCGCTCCCCCGGCGGCCCCGGCGTCCGGCTGGACGGCGGCACGGTCCACACGGGCGCCGAGGTGTCCGCCCACTTCGACTCGATGCTGGTCAAACTCACCTGCCACGGCCATGACTTCGCCAACGCGGCGCGGCGGGCGCGCCGGGCCATCGCCGAGTTCCGTATCCGGGGGGTGGCCACCAATCTGCCCTTCCTCGGGGCGGTGCTGGACCACCCGGACTTCCGGGCGGGACGCATCACGACCAGCTTCATCGACGAGCACCCCGAGCTGATCCTCGCCCGCCCGTCGGCCGACCGCGGCAGCCGGATGCTGGGCTATCTGGCCGAGACCACCGTCAACCGGCCCTACGGCCCGCGCCCCGCGGTCATCGACCCCGCAGAGAAGCTGCCCGCCCTGCCGCCCGGGACGCCGCCGGCCGGTTCGCGCCAGCGGCTGGCCGAGCTCGGCCCGGAGCGCTTCGCCGCCGAGCTGCGCGCGCAGTCCGCCGTGGCCGTCACCGACACCACGTTCCGCGACGCCCATCAGTCGCTGCTCGCCACCCGGGTCAGGACCCGGGACCTGCTGGCCGTCGCGCCGCATGTCGCCCGGACCGTCCCCGAGCTGCTGAGCATCGAGTGCTGGGGCGGCGCCACCTACGACGTGGCGCTGCGCTTCCTGGCCGAGGACCCGTGGGAGCGGCTGGTCAAGCTCCGCGAGGCCGTGCCCAACATCTGTACGCAGATGCTGCTGCGCGGCCGCAACACGGTGGGCTACACGCCCTACCCGACCGAGGTGACCGAGGCGTTCGTCAGCGAGGCCGCCTCCGCCGGGATGGACATCTTCCGGATCTTCGACGCCCTCAACGACGTGTCCCAGATGCGTCCGGCGATCGACGCGGTGCGGGCCACCGGGACCTCGGTCGCGGAGGTGGCGCTCTGCTACACCGCCGACCTCTCCGACCCCGGCGAGACGCTGTACACGCTGGACTACTACCTGCGGCTCGCCGAGCAGATCGTGGAGGCGGGCGCCCATGTGCTCGCCATCAAGGACATGGCCGGGCTGCTGCGTCCGCCTGCCGCACGCACCCTGGTGACGGCGCTGCGCGAGCGGTTCGACCTGCCGGTGCATCTGCACACCCACGACACGGCGGGCGGGCAGCTGGGCACGCTGATCGCCGCCATCGACGCGGGGGTGGACGCGGTGGACGCGGCCGTCGCCTCGATGGCCGGCACCACCAGCCAGCCCCCGCTGTCGGCGCTGGTCGCCGCGACCGACCACACCGAGCGCGCGACGGGCCTCTCGCTCCAGGCGGTCGGCGACCTGGAGCCGTACTGGGAGGCGACCCGCAAGGTCTACGCCCCCTTCGAGTCCGGGCTCGCCTCGCCCACCGGCCGGATCTACCACCACGAGATCCCCGGCGGGCAGTTGTCCAACCTGCGCCAGCAGGCCATCGCCCTCGGGCTCGGCGACCGCTTCGAGCTCATCGAGGACTGCTATGCCGCGGCCGACCGCATGCTCGGCCGGCTGGTGAAGGTGACCCCGTCGTCGAAGGTGGTCGGTGACCTGGCGCTGCATCTGGTGGGCGCGGGCGTGGAGGCGGCCGACTTCGAGGCCGACCCGGGGAAGTTCGACGTACCGGACTCGGTGATCGGCTTCCTCCGCGGCGAGCTGGGCGACCCGCCCGGCGGCTGGCCGGAGCCGTTCCGCACCCGGGCGCTGAAGGGCCGTCCGGAGAAGGCGCAGGCGCCGCAGCTGTCGGACGAGGACCGGGAAGGCCTGGAGAAGTCGCCTCGCGCCACGCTCAACCGGCTGCTCTTCCCCGGCCCGACCAAGGAGTTCGAGGCGCACCGCGAGGCGTACGGCGACACCTCCGTGCTGCCGACTCCGGACTTCCTGTACGGGCTGGAGACGGAGACCGAGCACACCGTCACGCTCGATCCCGGGGTCACCCTGCTGATCGAGCTGGAGGCCATCTCCGAGGCGGACGAGCGCGGCTTCCGCAGCGTACTGGCCACGCTCAACGGGCAGTTGCGGCCGGTGTCGGTCCGGGACCGGTCGGTCGCCACCGAGGTCAAGGCCGCCGAGAAGGCGGACCGCGCCGACGAGGGCCATGTGGCGGCCCCGTTCGCCGGGGTGGTCACGCTCCAGGTGGCGGAGGGCGACTCGGTGTCGGCCGGGCAGACGGTGGCCACGATCGAGGCGATGAAGATGGAGGCCTCGATCACCGCCCAGTCCGCAGGGGTGGTGCGGCGGCTCGCGATCGGCCGTGTCCAGCAGGTCGAGGCGGGCGATCTGCTCATCGAGATCGGCTGAGATCCCGCCCGCCCGGACCCTGCGATGCAGGCACCGGCCTCATTTCACTTAGGTTAGGCTAAGCTAAATGGAAGAGGATCTGAGACCGGTCGTCATCAAGTTCGGCGGCAACGCCATGGTGGACGCGAGTCTGCAACAGGCGTTCGCCCAGGACGTCGTGGAGTTGTGGCGAGCTGGTCTGCGCCCGGTCGTCGTGCACGGGGGCGGCCCGCAGATCAGCGCGATGCTCGACCGCCTGGGCCTGGAGAGCCGCTTCGAGGCGGGTCTGCGGGTGACCACGGCGGAGACCATGGAGGTCGTCCGCATGGTGCTTTCCGGCCGGGTCCAGCGCGAACTGGTGGGCCACATCAACACCCACGGGCCGTACGCCGTGGGCATGACCGGCGAGGACGCGCACACCATGACGGCCGTGCGGCGGCCGGCCTGGGTGGACGGCGTGGCGGTGGACATCGGCCAGGTCGGGGACATCACCGAGGTCAACCCGGCCATGGTCCGCAGCCTTCTGACGCAGGGTCATATACCGGTGGTCTCGCCCGTGGCCCGGGGGACGGACGGGCAGGTCTACAACGTCAACGCCGATCTCGCCGCCTCGGCCCTGGCCGTGGCCCTCGGCGCGGAGCGGCTGGTGATGCTCACCGACGTGGAGGGGCTGTACGCGGACTGGCCGCGCAGCACCGAGGTGATCCGGCATCTCACGGCGGACGCGCTGGACGGACTGCTGCCCTCACTGGCCAGCGGCATGCTGCCCAAGATGGAGGGCTGCCTGCGCGCAGTGCGGGGCGGAGTGGGCCGGGCCGACGTCCTCGACGGCCGGGTGCCGCACGCGGTGCTGCGGGGCGTCCTCGGCGAGAACGGCGCCGGCACCACCGTGGTTCCCGAACCCTGCCAGGACCGCGCGACAAGCGCCGTCTGAGCGCGAACGAGGGGGGCCGGATGTGACACGCATCCGGCCCCCCTCGCGTCAGCTCACAGGGTGCGCGCGAGGATCCGCGCGTTGCGCCGGGGATCCAGGGAATCGGCCCAGGGGCGCGGGGCCCGGCGTACGCCCGCCGGCGCGAAGCCGTACCGCAGGAAGAGCCTGCCGCTGCCCGTGGTAGCGGTGAACAGCGCGCCGAGCGACTGGGCGCGCGCCATGGCCAGCGCCGCGCGCAGCAGCGCCGCCCCCACACCGCGCCCCTGCCGGTGCCCGGCCACACAGAAGTTGTACAGGACCCCCGCGGGGCCGTGGCCGGTCACAGGGTCGGGCGAATAGACCCGAAGGCCCACACAGCCCTCCAGCCCGCCGCCGGGCGCGACCGCCACCAGGAACTCTGCGGCCTGCGCCGCGTACAGGGTGTCCGGCCGCTCCCGCAGTGCCCCCGAGCGCACGAAGGGCCGGGACAGCTCGGCCAGCGCGGCGGCGTCCGGGACGCGGGCGGTGCGGACGCGGGGCGACGGCGGACGGGACGCCGGCGGGCGGGACGGGTACGGCAGCGGGGCAGGGCGCGGCGTGGCCGTGGTCAAGACTTTCCTTCCTCGGTTCCACGAGACAGAATCGCTCCGGCGGGTCACTCCCGCCGGAGCGCGGCGGAAACCGAGGTCAGGCGTCCATGGACGCCGCGAGCGACCGGGGGCGCAGATCGGTCCAGTTGGCTTCGACGTAGGCGAGGCACGCTTCCCGCGTGTTCTCCTCGAAGGCGATCGTCCACCCTCCGGGCACCTCGGCGAACGACGGCCACAGGGAGTGCTGGCCCTCGTCGTTCACCAGGACCAGGAAACGGCCTTCGGGGTCGTCGAACGGGTTGGTGCTCATGCGGGCAGTGCCTCCTCGGGCCAACGGGCCGGTGCCGGCCTCGTCGAGAGTGTGCGTCAGATCATCAGGATCAAGCTTAGGTTAGGCTCGCCTAATCAGATACGAGCTTAGCCTCTCCCTTTCCCTCTGCACAAGGAGACCCCTCATGCCCCCGGTGATCGAACGGACCCGGTCATGACCGGCCTCGCCACCGGCCGCACGGCCGCTGCCGAGAGCCCCTTCGCCGGGTTCGGACTGCCCGGCGGTCCCGGCACCGACGCGTTCTGGGCGGCGGCCCGGACCCCCGTGTCGCGCCCCGACGGGAACGGCGGCTGGGTGACGCTGTTCCTCTGGCGCGGCTCCCCCGCCGACATAGCCTTCGAGAGCTGGTCGCAGCAGGTGCCGCTGCGCCGGTGGGACGACACGGACTGCTGGTACGCCGAGGTCCCGATGCCCGCGCGGCTGCGGGTGACCTACCAGATCATCGCGGACGACGGGGCGCACGCCGACCCGTTCAACCCGTCCGGCGCCGGCGGCGACCGCTCGATCGCCGCAACGCCGGACGCCCCGGAACAGCCCTACTGGCCCGTCGTCGGCGCGGACGACGTGCTGCCCGTGCCCGCCACCAGGCTCCGCTGGGCGTCCGCACGGCTCGGCGGGCGCCGCACCGTGCGCGTCCACCCGGTGGGCGGCGGCGGCCCGGTGGTCCTGCTGCTCGACGGGGACGACTGGCTGTATCTGCACCCGGCCGCGGCCGCGTTCGACGCGGCCTTCGCCGACGGCGCGATGCCGCCCGCCACGCTCGTCTTCCTGCCGGCCAAGGACCGGGCGGGCGAGTTCACCTGCCGGCCCGAGCTGTGGGAGGCGGTCAGGGACGAACTCCTGCCGCTGGTCGCGCAGTCCGGTGTCCCCGCCGGCCTTGACCGGCTCGTGGTGGCCGGGCAGAGCCTCGGCGGGCTGAGCGCGGTGTACGCGGCCCTGGAGTTCCCGGACCTGGTCTCGCGCGTCGCCTGCCAGTCGGGCTCGTTCTGGTGGACGCCCGACTGCGCGAGCCGCACGGACCTGCTGGCGGGCCCTCTCGGCGGGGCGATCGCGGACCGGCTGCGGGAGCGCCCCGACCTCTCCGGGCTGCGCATCGCGTTCGATGCGGGCGAGCACGAGACCCGGATGCTGCCCCACTGCGCGCCCGTCGAGGCCCTGACCGAACAGGCGGGCGCCACCGTCCGGGTGTCCCGGTCCGCCTCGGACCACGACCGCGCGGGCTGGCGGCACGCCCTCCTGCGCGACGTCGCCTGGGCGCTGGCCTAGGGCGACGCCTCACCTGGCCACCGCGAGGCAGTACGCCTCGTCGGTGGCCAGGAGGTTGCGGTGGGTGTCCTCCGCCGTGATGACGCCGTCGTCCAGGACGAGGACCCGGTCGGCGGCGTCCAGCACCGCCGGGCTGCTGGTGATCACGACGGTGGTACGGCCCCGGCGCAGCTTCGCGATGTTGCGCGCGATGAGCTGTTCGGTCACCGCGTCGACGGCCGTCGTCGGGTTGTGGAGCACCAGGACGTCGGTGTCGGCGGCGAGCGCGCGGGCCAGCGAGAGCCGCTGGCGCTGGCCGCCGGAGAGGTTCGCGCCCCGGTCGCGGACGGTGTAGTCGAGCCCCTCGCGGTGGAGGGCGACGACATCGGTCAGCATGGACGCCTCGACGGCCTCGGGCACCGTACGGCTGGTGCCCGACGGGTCGATGTTCGTCCGCAGGGTGCCGGCGAAGATCTCCCCGTCGTACGGGTTCACCAGCATGTGCGCGCGGACCGCCTCGGCCGACAGGTCCGCGATCTCCTGCCCGCTGACCCGCACCACTCCCTCGTACGCCTGCGGCGGGACGTTCACCGCGAGGATCGAGGCGAAGTCGGCGGCGGCACGCGGCTGGTAGGCGGCGATCGCCACGAACTCCCCGGCGGCCACCTCGAACTTCAGCCGGCGCAGCGCCCCGTACCGTACACAGTCGATCTCCAGCGATCCGCCCTCGGCCGGGCTCTCCTGTCCCGGGGTCGTCACCGGCGGCGCGGACAGGACCAGCGCCATCCGCTCGGCCGACGCGCGCGCCATCATCACGTACTTGGGCATCTCCGAGAACATCTTGAGCGGTTCCATGATGAACTGCGCGAGGCCCACGGCCATGACGAGTTCCCCGATGGTGATCCGGCCGGCGAAGGCCAGATAGCCGGCTGTCAGGGTGACGGCGGCGGCGAGGACCGCGTTGAGGGCCAGTGCGGTGCCCGCGTACACCCCGTTCACCCGGGCGACGGTGATCGACTGCTGCTTCGCCTCGGCGCTGACCGCGCGGTAGGAGCGGAACGCGGCGTGATTGCCGCCGAAGCCGTGCAGCGGGCGCAGACCGGTGATCAGGTCGGCGACCTTGGCGCCCGCCCGTGCCACCCGGGCCTGCTGCTCCTGGGTGCCGGCTCCGATACGGCGGGACATGACGCTGAGCACCGACAGGATCGCGACGGTGCCCACGATCACCAGCAGCCCGAGCCGGAGATCGGCCAGACCGAGCGCGACGGCGGCGACCAGGACCGCGACCAGCGAGCTGAACAGCAGCGGCACCACCTCGATGATGTCGGCGGTCTGGTCGGCGTCCTCGGTGGCGATGGTCAGCACCTCGCCGGACTTCAGGTCCACGTCCCGGGCCACCGGCTGCAGGCCGCAGGCCGCGACCTGCACCCGCCAGCGGTGTGCCTCGGTCGTGTTGGCCTTCTGCAGGATCCGCATCCCGAACCGCCACGACAGCGAGACGGTCGTGATGATCACGGCCAGCGCGCCGATCGACAGCCCGAGCGAACCGGGGCTCCGGTGCTGCAGGGTGTGCTCGACGATCAGGCCGAGCGCGATCGGGAAGGCCGTCTCACCGGCCTGGTACAGGCCCATGAGGACGGTGCCCCAGGCCATGGCGCCGACGTTGCGCCGCAGCGCGGTGCGCAGGATGTCGGCGCCCTGGCGGGGCCGCGGGGTGTCAGGAGTGTTCATCGAGGTGGCCGGCAATCGCTTCGGGGGTTCGCAGGGTGAGCAGGTCTCGGATGGTGATCACAGGACCGTACTCCCGTCGGAGCAGCCCTATCAGCCGCACCGCCAGCATGGAGTGCCCGCCGAGGGACACGAAGTCACTGACCGCGCTCACCTCGTCGTCGTCCAGGTCCAGTGCCTCGGCGAAGAACTCGCACACCGTGATCTCGGTCCCGGTCTCGGGCGCGCGCTCCCCCGCCCCGGTCAGCACGCCCAGCGGCTTGGGCTCGGGCAGCGCCTTGGTGTCGGCCTTGCCGTTGACCGTCAGCGGGATGCTGTCGACCTCGGCGTAGTGCGTCGGGCGCAGGAAGTCCGGCAGTCCGGCGCCCACTTCGGCGGCGACGGCGGCCAGGTCGGCGCCGTCGAGCACCAGGTAGGCGGCCAGCCGGTACGCCCCGTCGACCTGCGGGTCCTTCTGGGCGACCGCGGCGGCGAACCGCACCGCCGGGTGCGCGGCGAACGCGGCCTCGACCTCCCCGGGTTCGACCCGGTGGCCGCGGATCTTGACCTGCTGGTCGGTGCGGCCCAGGTAGGACAGATTGCCGTCGGGCCGCCGGACCACCAGGTCCCCGGTGCGGTACATGCGCTCGCCGGGCGCGCCGAACGGGCAGGCGACGAACCGGTGCGACGTCTGGGCGGGCTGTCCGAGGTAGCCGCGGGCGATGCCGATGCCCGACACGTACAGCTCGCCGGGGACGCCGTCCGGCAGCGGGCGCAGCCACGGGTCCAGGACGTACACCTCGGTGTTGTCGATGGCCACACCGACCACCGGGTCCTGGCATTCGAAGGTGCCGACGCCGAGGGTGTTGATGGTGTACTCGGTGGGGCCGTAGAGGTTGTAGCCGACCGTCCCCTCCGTCTCGGCGAGCCGCTGCCACAGGCCCGGGGTGACGGCCTCGCCGCCCAGCAGCACCAGCGCGGGGCGCCGCTCCGGGTTGTCGAGCAGCCCCTCGGCCACCAGTTGCTGGGCGTAGGTCGGGGTCACGTTGATGACGTCGATGCCGTGCGCGAGGCAGTACTCGACCAGCCGGGGCGCGTCGCGGCGCAGTTCCTCGTCGCAGATGTGCACCTCGTGGCCGTCGGCGAGCCACAGCAGCTCCTCCCACGACATGTCGAAGGCGAACGACACGGTGTGCGCGATCCGGAAGGTGCGGTGCCCGTGCTCCGCGAGGACCGGTTCGAAGATCCGGCGCTGGTGGTTGACCAGCATGTTGGTGAGCCCGGCGTACTCGGTCACCACGCCCTTGGGCTGCCCGGTCGAACCGGAGGTGTAGATCGTGTACGCGGGGTGCCGCAGCCGGTCCGGGTCCCCGGGCGCGAACGTGAGGTACGGCTCCGCCTCGGGCAGCGGGCGGTCCAGCTCGATGAGCGCGCCGGTCAGCCGGGGCGCGACGGCGCTCACGGTGAGGATCACCTCGGGCCGGGCGTCCGCGACGATCGCCGCGATCCGCTCGTCCGGGTGGTCCAGCTCCAGCGGCACATAGGCGGCGCCGACCCGCAGTACGGCGAACAGCGCCACGATCGAGTCGAGGGAGCGCGGGACGGCGAGCCCCACGGCCTTCTCCGGTCCGATACCGCGTGCGGCGAGCACCCCGGCCACCGCGCGGCTGCGGTCGCGCAGTTCGCCGAAGGTCAGTCTCGAGCCATCGGCGACGAGGGCGGTGCGTCCGGGGTCGCGGTCCGCCGCCCGGTCGAAGCGGTCGACGACGGTGTCGGTGCCGACGTCCGTGCGCCCGGCGGGTTCGGGGGCCGGTGCGAGGCCCGGCAGGGCGCCCAGCGGCCCGGTCGACCGGGCCAGGTCCTCCAGGACCCGCAGATAGCCGTCGAGGAGGCGGCGGGCGCCCTCGGTGTCGTCGTCGCGGTGCTCCAGCTTGACGGTGAGCCGTTCGCCGGGCGTGACGACCCAGGTGAACGGGTAGTGCGTGGAGTCGTCGGCCTTGACGGACGTGATGCCGTGCCGGGCGTTCATCTCGGCGAAGGCGTCCAGGTCCAGGAAGTTCTGGAGCACGAAGAGGTTGTCGAACAGGGTGTCGTGCCCGCTGGCGCGCTGGATCTCGCCGAGCCCCAGGTGCTCGTGCTCCATGGCCTCGACCCGGGCCGCCTGCACGGCCGACAGGTACTCCCGGACCGTGTCACCGGGCCGGGCCCGGGTCCACAGGGGCACGGTGTTGAGCAGCACGCCGACGATGCCGGCAAGTCCCTCGCCCTCGCGTCCGGAGACGGTCACTCCGAACACGGCGTCGCCGCGGCCCGTGTGGGCGCCGAGCAGCAGGCCGAACGCTCCGGTCAGTACGGAGTTCAGCGTGACCCCGTGCACCCGGGCGGCTTCCCGCAGCAGGTCGGACTGTTCGGCGGTCAGGGTGTGCACCAGCGCGTGCGGCAGTGCGTCGGTCTGCGCCGGCCGGGGTCCGGCGAGCAGGGTCGGGCCGCTGAGGCCGGTCAGGTGCTCCGCCCAGAAGCGTTCCGATACGGCGGGGTCCTTGGCGGCGAGCGTGCGGGCGTAGTCCTCGAACCCCGGTGTCAGCGGCGTCGCGTCCAGCGCCTCGCCCGCGAGGAGCGCCCGGTAGGCGTCGAACAGGTCGCGCAGCAGGATCTCGCGGGACCAGCCGTCCCACAGCAGCAGGTGGTAGCTGAGCAGCAGGCCGTCGCGGCCGTCGGGCAGCCGCACCACGGTCAGCCGGATCAGCGGCGGCTCGCCCGGGTCGAAGCCGGTGTCGCGGTCCCTGGCGCGCAGTGCGTCGGCCTCCGCCTCCGTCTCCAGGTGGACCGTGCGGACGCCGACCCGGGTGCCCGCCTTCAGGACCTGGACCGGGTTGCCGTCGTCGTCGGTGGTGAAGCCGGCGCCCACGACGGGGTGCCGGGCGATGACGTACGCCATGGCGTCGGCCAGCGCGTCGGTGTCCAGGCGCCGGTCGAAGGTGAAGTAGCTCTGCGCGACGTAGTGTCCGGCGGTGCCGGCCAGCTGGGCCTGGAAGTACAGGCCGCGCTGGAGCGGGGTGACCGGTGCGGTGCGTTCGGCGGTGGCGGCGGCGTCCGCGAGATGTTCCAGCGCGGTGCGCCAGTGCGCGGTGACGGCGTCGGGGATGCCGTCGGCGAGGGTGAAGGCGGCGTGCAGACTGCCGGTGGAGGCGTCGGTCCAGGCGTTGACCTCGACGGCGTACGGGCTGTTCCCCTCGCCGCCGGTGATCTGCGGGACGTCGGACTCGCCGCCCCGGCCGAGGTAGTTGAACAGGACCTGCGGGCGGGCGGTCAGCAGCGGGGCCGTCTGCGGGTTGAGGTACCTGAGCCGGCCGTAGGCCACGTGCCCGGACTCGTCCGGCTGGCGCTCGGCGACCTCCCGGGCGGCCTCGACGGGGTCGGTGTGCGCGGTGAGCCGTACGGGCGCGATGGAGGTGAACCAGCCGACCGTACGGGTGTAGTCGTGGTGGTCGGCCGCGGGGACCCGGCCGTGCCGCTCCAGGTCGATCGCGAGGTCGGTGGGCGTGGGCTGGACGCGGGTCAGCGCGGTGCGCAGGGCGCCGCACAGCAGCTCGGTGAGGCCGGTGCCGAGCGCGGCGGGCGCCGTACGCGTCAGCCGGTCGCTCACCTCGGGGGCGAGGACGACGGTGGTCTCGCGCAGTTCCCCGGTCTCGGGCAGCAGCGGGGGCGCGTCGAGCGTGGTGACCCAGTCGCCGAGGCTCCCGGTCTCGTGGGACGCCCGGGCGGTGAGGGCTTCGGCGTACTCCGCGTAGGAGGTGGTGGCCGGCGCCAGGGGTTCGCCGCGCAGGGCGGTGGCCAGGTCGTCGAGGACGATCAGCCAGGAGACGGCGTCGACCGCGAGGTGGTGCGCGGTGACCACGAGGGTGCGGGCGGCGGGCAGCCAGCTGAACGCGACGACGTCACCGGACTCGGGGTCCAGGCGACCGGCGGCCTCGTCCGCGGCGGCTGCGGCGTCCGGCGCCTGCGACTGCTCGACGGCGAACTCGCGGAACGGCTCGGTGCGCAGGGTCCACACGCCGTGGGCGGTGTCCAGCCGGAGCCGCAGGGCCGGGTGCGCGGCCACGACGGCGTTCGCGGCGCGCCCGATGTCGGCGAGCGTGCTGTCCTCGGCCGTGAGCAGGGTCCTGGCCTGGGCGAACCGGGCGAGCGAGCCGCCCAGTTCGCGCCGGCGCAGGATGATCGGCGTCGGTGCCAGCGGTCCGTCCTCGTGGCGCTCCCGCCGGGGTCCGGCGGCCGCCGGTGTGCGTGAGCCCAGCTGTCCGGCCAGCGCGCGCGGGGTCTTGTACAGGAACACGTCCCGGGGCGCGATGGCCAGACCGAGCGCCCTGGCCCGGTTGATCACGGTGATCGCGACGATGCTGTCGCCGCCGGCCATGAAGAAGTCGGTGTCCTCGTCCACGTCGGCGCCCGGCAGCACGCCGGCGAAGATCGCGGTCAGCTCGGCGAGCGCGGAGCCGTCCGCCGCCACCGGGGCGTCGTCCTGTCGTGCGGCGGCGTGCGAAGCCAGCGCCTTGCGGTCCAGCTTGCCGTTGACGGTGAGCGGCAGCGCGTCGACCGTCAGCACCTGGCCTGGCACCATGTGCACGGGCAGCTTCGCGGCGAGCAGGACGGCCAGGTCGCCGGGGACCCGGCCCACGACGTGCGCGATCAGATGGTCGCCGCTGTCCGCCGGGGTGACGGCCACGTCGACCACCCCGTCGAGCTCGCGCACCGCGGACTCGACCTCGCCGAGCTCGATGCGGAAGCCCTTGAGCTGCACCTGGTCGTCGGCGCGGCCGGCGAACTCCAGCTCCCCGTCGAGCGTGCGGCGGGCCAGATCGCCCGTGTGGTACATGCGGGAGCCGTCGTCGGTGAAGGGGTTGGCCACGAACCGGCCGGCGGTGAGCCCCGGCCGTCCGAGGTAGCCGAGCGACACCTGGTCGCCCGCGACATAGATGGCGCCCACCCGGCCCGGCGGCACCGGACGGAGCCGGTCGTCGAGCAGATAGGTGGTCAGGCCGGGGATCGGGCCGCCGATCGGGCTGACGTCGGCGCCGAAGTCCTCGTCGGTGAGCACCCGGTGGGTGACATGGACGGTGGTCTCGGTGATGCCGTACATGTTGACCAGCTCGGGCGAGGCGGTGCCGTACCGCTCCACCCAGCCGCGCAGCCGTACGGGATCCAGCGCCTCGCCGCCGAAGATGATCCGGCGCAGCGCGGTGGCCGGCGCACCGGCGTGCCGGTCGGCCTCGATGAACTGGTAGAACGCCGACGGAGTCTGGTTGAGCACGGTCACCCCGCGCTCGCGCACCAGCCGGTGGAAGTCCACCGGGGAGCGGGTCAGCCCGTAGTCGGGCACCAGCAGCTCACCGCCGTGCGCCAGCGCGCCCCACAGCTCCCAGACGGCGAAGTCGAAGGAGTACGAGTGGAACTGGACCCAGACGTCGTCGGGGCCGAACTCCATGTCGGAGCGGGTGTTGGCGAGGAGCGCCGCCACGGCGGAGTGCGGGACGACGACGCCCTTGGGACGGCCGGTCGACCCCGAGGTGTAGATGACGTAGGCGGGGTCCTGGGGTCCGGGTCCCGACGGGGCCGTCTGCGGCTGTTCCGTCGGCGCCGGCTCCTCGCCGAGCACGAGCACCCGGGCGGGCACGCCCGCCCGGTCCAGGAGCGCGGTGAAGCGGTCCCGCTGCTCACGGCTGACCAGGACGGCCTGCGGGGCGGCGTCGGCGAGGATGTACTCCAGCCGTTCGTCGGGGTAGGCCAGGTCCAGCGGTACGTAGGCGCCGCCCGCTGTGACGATGGCGATGAGGGCGGTGACCTGCTCGGTGGAGCGCGGGACGGCGACGGCGACACGGCGGCCCGGCGCGACTCCGGCCGTCCGCAGGGTCGCGGCCAGCTCGTCCTTCGCCGCGGCCAGTTCGCCGTAGGTCAGGGACGCGGTGGTGCCGTCCAGAGCGCACTGGGTGACGGCCGCGGCGGCCGGGTCGCGCCGGGCGGCGGCGTCGAACAGGGCGCCCAGGGTCGTCGGGGCGAGCGCGGCGCTCCGGCCGGTGTCCTCGGCCACCAGCTCGTCGACCGGGGTGTCCGGGCGGGTGAGCAGGCCGGTGAGGGCGCGGGTGAAGGTGTCCAGGATCTGCCGGGCGCTCGCCTCGCGGAGCAGTTCGCCGTCGTAGATCAGGTTGAAGCGCGGGCTGTCGTCGGGGGCGCGTTCCACGACCAGGGTCAGCGGGTAGTGCGGGGCGCCCTCGTTGACGATGCCGGTGATGACCAGCTCGTCGTCGGGCCCGCGCAGACCGGCCACATCGGTCGCCACGTCGAACACCACCAGGGTGTCGAACCGGGCGTCGGCGCCGGCCAGGCGGCCGATCCGCGCCAGCGATACGTGCTGGTGGGCCAGGACCGCGCTCTGGTGCTCCCGCACCGAGGTGAGCAGGCCGTCCGCCGTGGTGGCGGCGTCCCAACGGGCGCGTACCGGAATGGTGTTGATGAAGAGGCCGACCATGTCGCCGATGCCGGGAACATCGGCGTCGCGGCCGGAGACGGTGGAGCCGAACACGACGTCCCTGCCGTGCAGGAGGCCGCCGAGCGTCAGGGCCCAGGCGCTGTGCACGGCCACGCTCAGCGGTACGCCGGCGGCGCGGGCGGCGGCGTCGATGTCGTCCCCGGGCTCCGCGGCGGTGTCGGCGAACCGGTCGGACGGGGTGTGTCCCTCGGCCACCAGCGAAGGTCCGGGCAGCCCGGCGAGCTGCTCGCCCCAGACCCGGTCGCTCTCCTCGTCGTCGCGTCCGGCGAGCAGGCGTACGTAGTCGGGGAAGCCGCCGGCGCGGTACGCGGTGCCGGGGCGGTGGTACTCGGCCAGGAGCGCGCGGAGCATCGGGGGGACGGACCAGCCGTCGGCGATGATGTGGTGCACGGTCTGCACCAGCACGGTGCGGCCGGGGCCGCCGCGGACGAGGGTGTACCGCATGAGCGGTCCCTCGGCCAGGTCGAATCCGGCGCGCCGGTCCCGCTCTGCGAGGTCGCGGAGCGCGTCGTCGGTGATCCCGGGGCGGTCCAGCGTGGTGAACGGGGCCTCGGCGCCGCTCTCCAGCACGGAGACGACCCGGCCGTCGGCGAGGGCCACGAACCGCGCGGCCAGGTTGGGGTACAGGGTGAGCAGCCGGGTGGCCGCCGCCCGGAGCCGGTCCGCGTCCACCTCGCCTTCCAGGGTGAGGAGTTGCTGCTCGACGTAGCTGCCGGCGGAGTCGTCGTCGAAGACCGAGTGGAAGTACAGGCCCTCCTGGAGCGGGGTCAGCGGCAGGATGTCGCGCAGGCCGGGGCCGTCCAGCGCGTCGACGTCGGCCTGGGTGAGCGGGACGGGGGCGAAGTCGCTGGGCGAGTGGCCGCCCCCGTCGAGCGCGGCCAGGGCGGTCAGGGCTTCGCGGAAGTAGCCGACGAGGGTGGTGATGTCGGCGTCGGTGAACATCCCCTCGGGCCAGGACAGGGTGGTGACCAGTTCGTAGGCGCCGTTCTCGGCGGGTTCGGCGATGGCGTTGAACTCCAGGGCGCGGGGCAGCCGCATCCTCGGGTCGCGCTTCTCGCCCAGCTGTCCGGTGGCTCCGGCGAGCTGCCAGTCGCCGCCCGCGCCCGCGTCGAACCGGCCCAGGTAGTTGAACAGCACCTGCGGGGCGGGCGTGAGCGGTCCGGCGCCGGCCAGGTGGCGCAGCGCGCCGTAGGACAGACCGTTGCGCGGGACCCGGGCAAGGTCCTCCTTCACGGCCTTGAGCGCGGCGGCCAGGTAGCCGGGGTCCATGGGGTCGGCCGCCGGGCCGGGGTCCACGGTCACCGGGAACAGGGTGGTGAACCAGCCCACGGTCCGCGAGAGATCCGGCTCGAATCCGGCGGTGTCCGCGACGAACTGGCCCTCGCGGCCGTGGCCCTCGAGTTCGATGTGCGCGAACGTCTGGTCCTGCCCGAGGTCGCGCCGCCGGCGGGCGAGCGTGACGGCGAGCGCGGTGAGCAGCACGTCGTTGACGCCGGCGTGGAACCTCGCGGGGATCTCGCCGAGCAGGGCGGAGGTGACAGCGGGACCGACGGTGAAGGTCCGCTCCCGTTCCCGGGCGACGGTGTCCTCGTCGGTCAGCGGCCGCCGGCCCACCGGTGCGTCCGGCCCGGGCAGGGCGCGCCCGTAGTGGGCCCGGTCGGTGTCGAAGGGGGTGCGGGCGAGCAGTTCGGTCCAGCGGCGGAACGAGGTGCCCACCGGGGGCAGTTCGACCGGTGTGCCGGAGGCGGCCTGCCGCCATGCCGTGGCCAGGTCGTCCATCAGGACGCGCCAGGACACCCCGTCGACGACCACGTGGTGGGCGACCAGGACCAGCTGGCGTGCTTCGCGGCGCCAGACGGCGCGCAGCATCACGCCGTGGTCCGGGTCGAGCCCGTCGGTGGCGAGGGCGACGCAGTCGTCGAGCGGTGCCCCGCTCTCCTGCCACCGGGCGACGGCGCCGTCCGCCTCGGGGATGTGGAAGCCCCAGCGCTCGCCGCGTACCAGCCGGGCGCGCAGCATGTCGTGCCGGCGGACGACGGCGGTCAGGATCTCGTCGAGGGCGGCGGCGGTGAGGTCCGCCGGGGTGTTCAGGACGACCGACTGCACGAAGCCGTCGACGGCGTCCGTGGTCTCGCCGAGCCACTGGACGATGGGCGATCCCACGACGGAGCCGGTGGCCACGTCGTCGTCCCGCACTGCGGAGACGTCCTCGCGGCTCGCCACCGCGGCCAGCTCGCCGACGACGCTGTGGGTGAAGATCTGCCGGGCCGTGACATGGAGACCGGCCTCGCGCAACGCGCTGAGCAGGGAGATCGCCAGGATGCTGTCTCCGCCGAGGCGGAAGAAGTCCTGGTCGGTGCCGACCGCGTCGAGCTTCAGCACCGCCGCGACGGCCGCGCACACCGCGCGCTCGTTCTCGGTGGTGGGCGCGGTGACGGGCCCGGTCGTGATCACGGGCTCCGGCAGGGCGTTCCGGTCGATCTTGCCGTTGGCGGTGAGCGGGAACGCGGGCAACACGACGGTGTGGGTGGGCACCATGTACTCGACCATGTGCGCGACGGCCCACGCCCGGACGTCCTGTGCCGTCAGCTCCTCGCTGCCTGCGGCGGGGATCACGTACGCCACCAGATAGGTGCCGCCCACCGAGTTCTTCCGGGCGACGACACAGGTGTGGCGTACGCGGGGGTGCTCGGCGAGTCCGGCCTCGACGTCCTCGATCTCCAGGCGCATGCCGCGGATCTTGATCTGGTTGTCGGCCCGGCCGAGGAAGTCCAGCGATCCGTCCGGGGCGAACCGGGCGAGGTCGCCGGTGCGGTAGAGCCGTGAGCCGTCCTGGGCGAAGGGGTTGGCCACGAACCGGGACGCGGTCAGTCCGGGCGCGTTGACATAGCCCCGGCCCAGCAGGAGGCCGCCCGCGTACAGTTCGCCGCCGACCCCGACCGGGACCGGGCGCAGCTCGTCGTCCAGGACGTAGAGCTGGGTGTTGGGGTTGGCCTTGCCGATGGAGGTGGACAGGCGCTCGGCCTCGCCCCGGTAGATGACGTGCGAGACGCCGATCGTCGTCTCGGCGGGGCCGTAGCCGTGGTACATGGGGATGTCGAGGCGGGTACGGAAGCGTTCGTACAGCTCGGGTGTCAGCACCTCGCCGCCGCACCACACGTGCCGCAGGCTGTCCAGGCGTCCGGAGTCGCCGGATATCTCCAGCAGGACGTCCAGCATGGAGGAGACGAGGTAGGTGAAGGTGACGCGGTGTTCGGCGATCACGCTCAGCAGATGGTGCGGGTCGCGCTCGCCGCCGGGCCGCAGGACGACCAGCCTGGCTCCGGTGACCAGCGGCAGGAAGATCTCGTTGATGGAGATGTCGAAGGAGAGCGGCGCCTTGAACAGGGAGGCGTCGTCGTGGCCGAAGCCGAGGATCTCGTGGGCCTGCCACAACAGGCGTTCGCTGATGGCCTCGTGACGGATCATCGCGCCCTTGGGCCGCCCGGTCGATCCGGAGGTGAAGATCACATAGGCGAGTGCGGCTCCGGGGACGGTGATCGCGGGTGCCTCGGTGGGGCGGTCGGCGAAGGCCCAGGCGTCGAGGTCGACGGCCACGGCCTCGGGCTCGCCCGGGTCGTGCGCGCCCGAGCCGTTGAGCTGGAGGACGATACGGGCGTCCTCCACGACGACCGAGCGGCGGGCTGCGGGCCACTGCGGGTCGAGCGGGACGAAGGCGCAGCCCGCCTGGAGCACACCGAGCAGCCCGATGACCATCTCGGCGGAGCGGCCGAGCGAGATCCCGACGACCTGTTCCGCGGTGAGTCCGCGTTCGGTCAGGTGATGGGCCAGCTGGCCGGAGAGCTCGCCCGCCTGACGGTAGGTCAGGGTCCGGTGCTCGTCCACTACGGCGACGGCGTCCGGGCGGGTGCGGACCTGCTCGCGGAACATCTCCACGACGGTGGGCCGGACCCGGTCCGCCCCGGTGTCGTTCCAGCGGGCCAGGGCCTCGATCCGGGCGGCG
This sequence comes from Streptomyces sp. ITFR-16, assembly GCF_031844705.1. Classification (NCBI taxonomy): domain Bacteria; kingdom Bacillati; phylum Actinomycetota; class Actinomycetes; order Kitasatosporales; family Streptomycetaceae; genus Streptomyces; species Streptomyces sp. ITFR-16. The sequence goes on along the minus strand of NZ_CP134609.1, from coordinate 7,396,354 downwards.
ACCGTGGACGGCGCGATGGTGCCCAGCGGCCGGTCGGGGAAGTCGGCGAGGTCGTCCAGGGCGAGCTGGGCGTCGGCCGGCTCCACGCCCTCGGGGAGGGTGATGCTCAGGCCGTCCGCGCCGACCTCCCAGCCGGTGGGCCCGGCACCGCCGTTGTCGGCCCAGGCGAGCACATCGGCGAAGAGGGTGGCGGGGGTCAGGTCGATGCCCTCCGGACTCAGGCCGGTCGCCCAGTAGGAGAGCCCGATGGCACAGGCCTCGGTGATGGTCCGGTCGTCGCGGTCACCGGTCCGGCGGCGCAGACCGGCCAGGCTCTGAGGTGAAAGCCGCACGAGGCGAGCGCTCGGTTCCATCATCGAAGACTCCGCTTCCCTTCCAAGGTGTTCAGCCGAGCCTAACCTAACTAAGGTTGGCCTAACTACCTTCCCGCCAGGCCCGCCACAGTCGTGCGTACCGGCCGCCCTGAGCGACCAACTCCTGGTGGGTGCCCTGTTCCACCACCCGTCCCGCGTCCAGCACGGCGATCCGGTCCGCCGCCATCGCCTGGGTCAGCCGGTGCGCCACGAACAGCGTGGTGCGGCCCGCGCATGCGGCCAGCACGGCGCGCTCCAGTTCGGCCGCGCCCTCGCTGCCCGCCTCCGCGGTGGACTCGTCGAGCACCACCACGGGCGAGCGGGCCAGCACCAGCCGGGCCAGGGCGATCTGGGCCACCTTGGTGACGTCCAGCCGCTCACCGCCCTCACCGACGGTGGTGTGCAGTCCGCCGGGCAGCGCCTCGACCCAGCCGCCGGCCCCCACCGTGCGCAGGGCGTCCAGCAGTTCGGCGTCCGTCGCCTCGGGAGCGGCCAGCCTCAGGTCGTCGGAGAGCGGACCGGAGAACACATGGGTCTCCTGTGTGAGGATGCTCACCAGCGCCCGCGCGCCCGCCTCGTCCAGATCCGCGAGGTCGGTCGGCCCGATGCGCACCGAGCCCTCCTGCGGGGTGCCGATGCCGGCGATCAGCGCGGCCAGCGTCGACTTGCCGGCGCCCGTCGCCCCCACCAGCGCGAGCGAGCCGCCGGCCGGGATCGTCAGACTCACGTCGCACAGCACCGGGTCCTCGGTGTCGGGATAACGAAACGTCAGCCCCTCCACCCGTACCGGGTACGGCACGTCCGCCGCCGGTGTCACGCCGGCGTCGCCCACCAGCCGCTCCTCGGCGTCCTCCCCCAGCACCCCGACCAGACGGGTCAGGCTCGCGCCCGACTTCTGCGCCTCGTCGAAGGTGAACATGATCGCCCCGAGCGGGGTGAACAGCCGGTGGAACATCAGCGGGGCGGCCGACACCTCGCCGAGGGTGGCCGCGTCGCCCTCCAGCAGGGCGTACCCCACCAGCAGGATCAGGACCAGGCCGATGAACTCGGCCCGGTTCTCCCGGCCGACGAACCGGCCGAAGAACCGGAACACCTCGATGCCGAGATCGCGCACCCGCCACGACTCGTCGGTGACCTTCTCGCGGAACGCGCCCTCCAGGCGGTACGCCCGGACCGTGTCGATTCCGTTCAGGCCGCTGATCAACGCCTGGGCGCGGTCGGCCTGGGCCGTCCGCTGCTTGCGGTAGAGCGGGGCGGAGCGGGGCAGATACCAGCGCAGCGCCAGCGCGTACGCCGGCAGCGCGCCGGCGCCCGCGAGCCCGAGCCGCCAGTCCAGTCCGAACATGCCGACGGTGGCGATGGCGACGAGTACCCCCGCCGAGAACACGGTGGGGATCGCGCTCCGGATGCCCCGGGACAGCACGGCGACGTCGTCGCCCACCCGGGAGAGCACATCGCCCCGGCCGACCTGCTCTATCCGCGCGCTCGGCAGGCCCAGCACCGCGCGGACGGCGCCCTCCCGCAGCGTGGCCAGCAGGTCGGCGCCGAGCCGTCCGATCAGATATGTCGATGCCGCGGTGGCCGCCGCGCCGAGCAGCGCGGCGGCCACCATCAGCGCCCCGACCCTGACCAGCACCGCGCGTGACTCACCGTCCACGACCCCGTCGACCACCTGGCCCAGCAGCAGCACCGGGAGGACCTGGAGCGCCGCCCCGGCCACCGTGGTGAACAGCGTCGCGGCCGACAGCCACGGCACTTCGCGGCAGTGCGCCGCGAGCCACCGGGTGGCCTCACCCCCCGTCGCCGTGCGCAGGGTCGCCGGGGGCGGGGGGGCGGGGGTCGTGGTGGTGCTCACACGTGGGCCAGTTCGGGTCGGGGGCGGGACGGCGCGGACATCACTGACCGGCCGCCTTGACGAGCTCGTCGATCGCGTACGGCATGGACAGCAGCGTGCCCTGGGAGATGGCGGCGCCGACCGCCGGGCCCTCGCCGTCGAGGAGGTACGAGACGCGTCCCTCCTTGACCGCCTTGAGGTTGCTGAAGAGCTTGGACTTCTTCAGGGCCTCCTGGTCGGCCTTGTCGTTGATGACGAAGATGCGGTCGACGTCGACGAGGTCCATGCGCTCGGGCGACAGCTTGGTGTAGAACTTGCCGCCGGCGATCTTGTCGATCTCGGTGGCGCCCTTGTAGCCGATGCCGGTCAGCAGGCGTCCGCGCACATCGGTGGTGGTGAAGGGCGCGACGGAGTTGTCGTACCAGGAGAGCGCCACGGCGGTCTGCTTGGCGAACTCGGGGTGTGCCTTCGCGGCGGTGTCCAGCTGCGACTGGATGCCGGCCACCATCTCCTTGCCCTCCTTCTCCTTGCCGAGGGCCTTGGCGATGTGCAGCGCGTTGTCCTGCCAGGGCGCGCTGAAGGGCTCCTTCTCGGCCTTGGTGCGGCCGACCGTCGGGGCGATCTTCGACAGCTTGTCGTAGGCGGCCTGGTCGATCTCCGAGTAGACGGCGATGATCAGGTCCGGCCGGAGGCCCGCGATCTTCTCGTAGTTGGGGCCGGAGTCACCGTTCTTCATGATGACCTCGGGGCGGGAGTCGCCCCACTTGTCCTTCACCCAGGGCCACTGGGTGTTGACGTCGGGGGTCTTGCCCTCGGGGTTCGGGTACTGGTCGACCATGCCCACCGGCTTGATGCCGAACGCCAGGATGGTCTGGTCGTCCGTGTATCCGACGGAGACGACCCGCTGGGGGGCCTTGGTGATCTTCGTGGACCCGAACGCGTGCTCCACGGTGACCGGGAACGCGCCCTTGGCGGCGGCCGGAGCCTTGTCGCTCGGCTTGTCCTCCGCGTCGGAGCCGCATCCCGCGAGAAGGCCGACGCCGAGGGTCGCCGCGGTCAGTACCGCGGCCAACCGCCGCCAAGTCTTCCTGGGCGACGTTCTGTCGAGGAGCATCCGAATCCCTTGCTTTCGCGCTGTCACTGAGGCCCCTTCACAAGGGCAGCCAAACCTTATCCCGGTGAAGTGAGGACAGCCTAGCCTTACTGGGGTAATTCCGTGATCCGGACCCTAGTTGACCTGTGCGTGCGTCCGTCCGATGGGCACGATGAGGGGCCGGTCGCCCACCGGGTCGTCGATCACCTTGGCCCGCAGCCCGAACGCCTCGTCCAGCAGCTCCGCGGTGATCACGTCACGGGGGTGCCCCTGCGCCAGGATCGACCCCTCGCGCATCACCACGAGGTTGTCGCTGTAGCGCGTGGCGAGGTTGAGGTCGTGCAGCACCATCACCACGGTGCACCCCGACTCGTGGAGGTCGTCCACGAGGTCGAGCACGTCGATCGCGTGCGCCAGGTCCAGATAGGTGGTGGGCTCGTCCAGCAGCAGCAGATCGGTGCCCTGAGCCAGGGTCATCGATATCCAGACCCGCTGGCGCTGTCCGCCGGAGAGCGAGTCCACGGGCCGGTCGGCCAGGTCGGCCACCCCGGTCATGGCCAGCGCCCGTTCCACGACGGCGGCGTCGTCCGACGACCACTGCCGCAGCCAGCTCTGGTGCGGATGGCGCCCTCTGGCGACCAGGTCCGACACCGTCAGCCCCTCCGGCGCCACGGGCGCCTGCGGCAGCAGACCGAGCTTCTTCGCCACGTCCCTGGTCCGGAGCCCGGCGATGTCCTCGCCGTCCAGCACGACCGCGCCGCCGGCCGGTTTCAGCAGCCGGGTCAGGGTGCGCAGCAGCGTCGACTTCCCGCAGCCGTTGGGGCCGATGATCGTGGTGACGACCCCGGAGGGGATCTCGACGTCGAGGCCCTTGATGACGGTCCGGCCGCCGTAGCCGACGGTGATGTCCCTGGCCGCCAGCCGTGGGACGTCGTCGCCCACCGCCTCGGTCCTGGTGATGGTGCGTTGCGCGGCCACAGGCCCCCCTCTGCTCGGGTTGTCCAACTCGTCTGTCATCGGCTGAGGTTCGCCCGGACCAGCAGATATACCAGGAAGGGCCCGCCGATCGCGGCGGTGACCACCCCGACCGGCAGGCCGATCGGCAGCGCCGTACGGGCGAGCAGATCGGATCCGGTCAGCAGCAGCGCGCCCACCAGGCCGGAGGCCACCATCGGCGGCGTCGGGCAGCGCGCCAGGCGCATGGCCACCTGCGGTGCCACCAGGGCGACGAACGGCACCGGCCCGGCCGCGCTCACCGCCGCCGCGGCCAGCAGGACCGCGCACAGCAGCAGGACGGCCCGCACCCGGGTGTACCGGACGCCGAGACCGGCGGCCACCTCGTCGCCGAGGTGCATCGGCTTGAACTGGAAGGCCACGCAGCTCACCACGGCCAGAAGCACGACCGTGCACCAGAGCGCCACCCGGACGTCGTCCCACGACCGGTTGTCCAGGGAGCCGACCAGCCATGCCTGGGCCCGGGCCACGTCCTTGATGTCCGCCGTGACCAGCAGCCAGGTCGTCAGCGCCTCCATCAGCGCGCTGACCGAGATCCCGATGAGGATGAGCCGGAAGCCGTCGATCCCGCGCCGCCAGGCCAGGAAGTACACGAGCAGTCCCGTGCCGAGACCGCCCAGGAGCGCCGCCGCCGAGAGGCCCACGGAGTGGGCGATCGCCGCGGCCGTCCCGCCGGAGACCGTCACCAGGAACACCGCGACCGCGCTGGCCCCTCCGGTGATCCCCAGGATGTCGGGGCTGGCCAGCGGGTTGCGCGCGACGGACTGGGTGATCGCGCCGGACACTCCCAGCGCGACGCCCACGACGACCCCGGCCAGGGCGCGCGGCATCCGCAGGTCCATGATGACGAACTCGTCGACCTGCTCGCCCCGGCCGAGGATCGTGGCGATCACCCGGGACAGCCCGATGGGGAAGTCGCCGACCCCGATGGACACGCAGAACACCAGGAAGGCCGCCGCCGCCAGCAGCAGCGTGACCAGGACGGGCCAGGGCCGCCAGACGAACGAGACCTGGCCGAGGCGGACGCCCGGCGCCACCGATGGCTTCATTTCCGTCCCGTTCATGCGCTCCTGAACTTTCCTCGCCAGACCAGCACCGCGAAGAACGGGGCGCCGAGCAGGGCGACGACGACACCCGCGTCCAGTTCGCCCGGCCGCACCACCAGGCGTCCGACGATGTCACAGACCAGCAGGACGACGGCCCCGAGCAGACCCGCGTACGGCACCAGCCAGCGGTAGTCGGGGCCGGTCAGATAGCGGGCCACATGGGCCACCATGAGTCCGAGGAAGGCGATGGGGCCGCAGGCCGCCGTCGCCGCGCCGGCCAGCAGGGTGATGGCGACGATGCCGACCGTACGGCACAGCGCGATGTTCACACCGAGCCCGCGCGCCACGTCGTCACCGAGGTTGAGCAGGTTGAGGGAGGGCAGCATGACCAGGGCAAGCACCAGCCCGACCCCGATGAAGGCGGTCACGGGCCAGATGACGTCGAAGCCGACCCCGGCCACCGAACCCGCGTTCCAGAACCTCAGCGCGTTCAGCGACTTCACGTCGGACAGCGCGACAGCGGTGGTCATCGCCGCGAGGAAGACCGTGACGCCCTGCCCGGCGAGAGCGAGCGTCAGCGGATTGCCGGCACCCCGGCCGATGCTCGCGAGGCCGAACACGACGACACCGGCGACCGCCGCGCCCAGAAAGGCGAACCAGACGTACTGGAACGGATGGGTGAGGCCGAACACGGCGATCACCGACACCACGGCGAACGAGGCGCCGGTGTTGACTCCCAGCAGGCCCGTGTCCGCGATCGGGTTGCGCGTGTAGCCCTGGATCAGCGCCCCGCCCACCCCCAGGGCGAGGCCGGCCACGATCCCGAGCACCGTGCGGGGCACGCGCACGGTCTGCACGATGAGCCGGATCTCGGAGAGCCGCTGGTCGGACTCCGGGCCGCCGAACAGCCCGTGCCACACCTCGGCGGGGCTCAGCGAGCGCGCCCCGACGGCCAGCGACAGGCCCCCCACGACCAGGACGATCACCCCGAGCGCGCCCAAACCCATGACCCGTCGGTGACGGGCCCCTGTTATGCCCCTGGGCAGGGGCCGCTCCACTGCAGTCGTGCTCATGTCGACGTACGTTATCCCTCTGATCCACTGGGGCGGGACGGCGGCCGGACACCACACCCACGAGGAGGTGTGCCCGCGCCCTCGCCTCCCGCCCCTCTCCCGCGGCCGGCCTAGCGGGCGTTGCTGCCGGTCTCGTCTGCGACCGGGCGGGCCGCGTCGGGCGCGGACTTCACACTCCGGTCCAGCAGCGAGTCGAGGATCTCGCCGACCCGGATCGCCGTGTTGGACAGCAGGGCCGAGGTGATGCCGTGGGTGTGCTCCGTACCGCCCTGGAGGTAGATGCCGCAGTTGAGCCCGGCGTCGGTGGCGATGCGGTAGTCGCGCTCGACACGGACCCGGCCCTCCTCGTCGCGCAGGCAGTGCTCGCCGACCTCGCCCAGGAGGCCGAGGGGGTCGGCGGGGCTGTAGCCGGTGGCGAACACCACGACATCGGCGTCCAGGAGGGTCTCCTCGCCCGTGACGAGGGAGGTCACGGTGGCGCTGGCCTTCTCCGCCGTCTCCTTGACCGCGGTGAGGCGGGAGACGTTGAGGAAGCGCAGCCGCTCGGTGCCGAGCACCTTCTCCTGGTACATCTGCCGGTACAGGTCGTCGATCAAGTCGATGTCGACCACCGAGTAGTTGGTGTTCCCGTGGTAGTCCATGAGCCGGCGCTTGACGCTCTCGGGCGCGGCGTAGAACTCGTCGACCGCGTCCGGGTCGAAGATCTTGTTGGCGAAGCTGCTGTCGTCGGCGGGGCTGTAGCCGTAGCGGGAGAAGACGGCGCATATCTCCGCTTCGGGGAAGCGGCGGTGCAGATAGGCGACGTTCTCGGCGGCGCTCTGGCCGGCGCCCACGACGACGAAGCGGGAGGGCGAGGTGCCGTCCAGCTCCCCTACGCGGGCGAGCAGTTCGGAGTTGTGCCAGACGCGGTCACCGCGTTCGACGCCTTCGGGTACGAGGGGGCGCAGCCCGGTGCCGATGACGAGGTTGCGGGCGCGGTGGACGGTGAGCCCCTCCCCCGAGCGGACCGTCACGTCCAGGAACTCCACGGCGCCGTCCCGGACGACCTGGGTGACGCCGACGACCTCGTGGTCGTAGGAGACCAGGTCGTCGACCTGGGCCGCGGCCCACTCGAAGTAGTCGTGGAATTCGACCCGGAGGGGGAAGAGGTTCTTGTGGTTGATGAAGTCGATCAGCCGCCCCTTGCTCTTCAGATAGCAGAGGAAGCTGAACTCACTGGACGGATTCCGGAGCGTCACCAGGTCCTTGAGAAAGGACACCTGCATGGTGGCGTCGTCGATGAGCATCCCGCGGTGCCAGCCGAAGCGCGGCTGCTGCTCGAAGAATTGAGCGCTCACCGCCTCCTGCGCACCGTGGCGCGCATTGTGCTCGCTGATCGCGATGGCCATGGCCACATTGGACGGCCCGAAGCCGATACCAATGAGGTCGTGGACCGGTGGTGCGTCGCCAGGACGAACCTGTGACATGTCACTCCCATCGTGCGGGGAAGCCGCCTGTCAGGCGTGGGGGAAAAGAGCGGTAGGCGGGCACACCGATGGAGCGACCCGCAGTAATTTAGGTAAGCCTAAGCTAATCCTACAACCATGTCGACGGGACAGAACGGACACCCCCGGCATTGATGTAGTCAACTGGGGCGCGGCGCACACGCGTTGCAAACTAAGGCAAGCCTTGCTTTACTTACCGTCGATCATTTTATTCCCCACGCTGAGGAGGAACCCCATGCGGGTCGTCATGTTCGGTTACCAGACCTGGGGGCACCGCACCCTGCAAGCCCTCCTGGACTCCGAACACGACGTGGTCCTGGTCGTGACGCACCCCAAGAGCGAGCACGCGTACGAGAAGATCTGGAGCGACTCCGTTGCCGACCTCGCCGAGGAGCACGGCGTGCCGGTGCTGATCCGGAACCGTCCGGACGACGACGAGCTGTTCGAGCGCCTCAAGGAAGCCGACCCGGACATCATCGTCGCCAACAACTGGCGGACCTGGATCCCGCCGCGGATCTTCCGCCTCCCGCGCCGCGGCACGCTGAACGTCCACGACTCGCTGCTCCCGAAGTACGCGGGCTTCTCCCCGCTGATCTGGGCCCTGATCAACGGCGAGTCCGAAGTGGGCGTCACCGCGCACATGATGAACGACGAGCTGGACGCCGGCGACATCGTCCGCCAGGAAGCGGTCGCGGTCGGGCCGAAGGACACCGCCACCGACCTCTTCCACAAGACCGTGGACCTGATAGGCCCGGTCACCACGGGCGCGCTGGACCTCATCGCCACCGGGCAGACGGAGTTCACCAAGCAGGACCGCTCGCAGGCGAGCTTCTTCCACAAGCGGTCCACCGAGGACATCCGCATGGACTGGAACTGGCCGGCCGACGCCCTGGAGCGTCTGGTCCGCGCCCAGTCGGAGCCGTACCCCAGCGCGTTCACCTACCACCGGGGCAAGCGGCTCGAAATCCTCTCCGCCGTGGTCTCCGAGGGTCTGTACGGCGGGACGCCCGGCCGCATCTTCTACCGCGAGGGCGAGGGCGTGGCGATCGTCGCCGGGGCCGACGCCCGGACCGGCCGCAACCACGGGCTCGCCATCACCCGGGTGCGCACCGAGGACGGCCGGGAGCTTCCCGCGACGGAGTACTTCACCACCATGGGCGGATATCTGACCAGCCGCCCCTGATCCGCGGGCGCCTCCCGCCGCGGTCCGGTCGTCCCCGGCCCCCGCCCCTCCACCGAGCGGGTGGGGGCCGCTCGGGCGAGACTGCTCGGACAGGGACGAGCGGACGACGGCGGAGAGGGAACGCGATGACGGAGCCGACGGCCGGCGACGAGCTGCTGGCCGGCTTCCTGGCCGATCCGGCCAATGCCGCCCTCGACCTGTCCACCGCCGTGGAGCGCTGCACCAAGGCGCTCGGGCTGCGGCAGTCCGTGGTCTATCTGGCCGATCTCCAGCAGCGCCTGCTGGTGCCGCTGACGGACCGGGCTCCGGAGCTCGACATCGACGGGTCGCTCGCCGGGTGGTCCTACCGCACCCAGGCGCTGCGGGTGGAGGAGGGCGGGGCCTGGGGTCTGACGGCGTGGCTTCCGCTGGTGGACGGGGCCGAACGGCTGGGCGTGGTGGCGGTGGCCGCGCCGTCGCTGGACCCGGTGCTGCTGGCCCGCGGCCGTGCCCTCGCCTCCCTGCTGGCGATGATGATCACGTCGAAGCGGGCCTACAAGGACTCGTTCATCCGGCGGACGCGTACAGAGCCGATGCGGTTGCCTGCCGAGTTGCTGCAGGCGTTCCTGCCGCCCCGGACCGTCGGCACACCGCATGTCGTCTCGACTGCGGTGCTGGAGCCGGCGTACGAGATCGGCGGGGACGGGTTCGACCACGCCCTGACCGGCACGACCCTGCATGCCTCGATCCTCGATGCGATGGGGCACGACCTGGCCTCCGGCCTCACCACCTCGGTGACGCTGGCCGCCTGCCGCAACGCCCGCCGCACGGGGGCGGACCTGCCGGAGCTCGTCGAGAGCGTCGACGCGGCCCTCTCGCGCTGGCTCCCCGAGCAGTTCTGCACCGGCATCCTGTCCCAGCTGGACCTGGCCGGCGGTGTGCTGCGCTGGATCAACTGCGGCCACCCCGCGCCTCTGCTCATCCGGGACCGGGTGCTGGTCCCTCACGCGATGGAGAGGGAGGCGGACCCGCCGATGGGCTACCTCTCCACCTTCGCGGCCGGTCCCCGCCAGGTCCACGAGATCGCCCTGGAGCCCGGGGACCGGGTGCTGATGTACACGGACGGCGCGACCGAGTCCCGGATGCGCAACGGCACGGAGTTCGGCCTCGAACGGTTCGTCGACTACGTGGTACGGGCCGCGGCGGCGGGCGAACTCGCGCCGGAGACCCTGCGCCGGCTCATCCATTCGCTCCTGGAGTCGGAGAGCACCGGCCTCCGGGACGACGCGACGATCCTGATGCTCGAATGGAAACGGCCTCAGGCCTGAGAGCCCGCGCCTCCGCCGCCCCCGCGCACCGCGCGGTGGCTGACGGCCATCGCGACGAGGCCGGCCACCAGCAGCACGCTGCCGGCCAGGGTGCCCCACTGGCGGGTGCCGACGTCGTCGAGCACCAGCAGGAACACCAGCTGCCGGCACAGGGCACAGGCGACGGTCAGCTGGGCCCAGCCGTACGGGCGCGGACGGTGCACCGGCCGCCGGTTGGTGGGCAGGACCCAGCCCCGGGCCAAGGCCGCCGCCCCCGAGTCGGCGAGGAGCAGGGCCGGCAGGACGACAGGTATCGCGACGCAGAGCTTCACGGTTCTTCTCCTGGCGCCGGGCCCCCGCCGGACATCCGCGTGATCATGGGACCTCACGCGCCGTGCGTCCATGTGCGCGCGGCCGGACCGCCGGTGACCGGGGTGCGGTACGGGGCCGTGTTCCCCGTACCGCGAGCCCGTGCGGCCCTGTCCCGGCGCCGGCCGGGTGACAGGGGGCGCGGCAGCCGCCGAATGCCGCCGCATGTCCGTCCCGGGCGGCCAGACTGCCCGGGCCCCCGTCGTCACGGATTCCGGAGTCCCGTCATATGTCCGAGCCGTCCACCGCACCGGACGCAGCACCCGCCTTCCTGGCGGTGTGCGCGCACACCCATCTCTTCCCGGGAGCACGCTGCCGGCTGCTGGGGCTCACCGATCCCGGTGCCTTCGCGGCGGGCCCGCGCCCGGTCGACCTGGCGCTCCGTTTCCTGGACGACGTGGTCGTCGAGGCCGAGTTGCGCACCGGGGAGCCGACGGGCCCGGTGCTCGCCGTCCCGGCCCACACCACGGGTGCCGGCACCTCCCTCGGAGCCCGCGACTGGCTGGTGCGGGAGTTCGTCCGGGCGGGGGACGACGTCGAGCTGACGATCGGCGGCCGCCTCCCGGACTGATCCCTGCGGCCCCTAGGCGGGCCCGCAGGGACGTACCGGCAGCGCGGCGAGCCGGCGGTGCAAGTAGCCGCCGGTCCAGGTCAGTTCGTCCAGTGGCACCGCCGGTTCCAGTCGGTGCCAGCGTACGAGGACGCCGGTCAGGGCCACCGTGAGCTCCAGCCGGGCCAGGGCCGATCCCGGGCAGTAGTGCGGGCCCAGACCGAAGGTCAGATGGCGGCTCGCGGTGCTCCGGTCCGGATCCAGCGTGCCGGGGTCGGCGTGGCAGCGCGGGTCGTGGTTGGCCGCCGCCACGGACAGCAGGACACCGCTGCCCGCCGGAATGACCGTGTCGCCGAACCGGACGTCCTCCAGGGCCACCCGCTTGGTGCTGAAGGGGCCCGGGGTGTCCCAGCGCAGCAGTTCGTCGACCGCGCGCGGGATCCGGGCCGGCTCCTCGCGCAGCGTGTTCTGGACGTCCCGGTGGCCCAGCAGCGCCACCACGCTCATGCCGATGGCCTGCACAGTGCTGTCGAAGCCGGCCAGCAGCAGCATCGCGAGGAGCGAGGCCACTTCGTCCTCGGTGGCCCCGCCCTGTTCCTGCCAGGCCACCAGGACGCGGGAGACGACGTCGTCTCCCGGGACGGCCGCGCGCCGGGCCATCGTGTCGCGGACGAAGGCGTCGATGCGGTCGACGCTCCCCTCGATGTCGGCGGCGGTGCGGCCCGTCTTGTCCGCCAGACACGCCACCGGCTCGTACAGCGCGGCCCGCTCCCCCTCCGGTACGTCGAAGACCTCGCACAGGGACCGGAAGGCGAAGGGGCGGGCGAAGGCGTCCATCAGCTCGACGGGCCCCGCGCCGCGCGCCGCATCGGCCGCGTCCAGGAGTTCGGCTGCGGCGCGCTCGATGCGCTCGCGATGGGCGGCCATCCGGGCCGGGGTCAGCGCCGGTGTCGCCAGGCGGCGGATCCGCGTGTGCTCGGGCGCGTCGTAGTTGACCAGCGACACCTCCAGCGCGCGGCGGCGGACGGTGGGGTCGGGGACACGGCCGCCGCTGAGTGAGAGGCGGGGGTCCAGGAAGCCGGCCCGTACGTCCTCGGCCCGGGTGACGAGCCAGGCCGGGCGTCCGGCGGGCGTCCTGACCCGGGCCACCGGGCAGGTCTCCCGGATTCCGGCCAGCGTCTCGGCCGGGCGGGCCAGGAAGTCCGCCCCGAGCGGCTCCGGCAGCCGCTGCCGCGCCACAGGTGCGGGTGCGCCGGCCGGGACGGCGGGTTCGGTGTCCATACGGGGGCGTCCTCTCGCGGTCGCGGAGCGTACGGCGGCCACCGTAGGAACGGCGGGTTGACCGCGGGTTCGCGCCCGGTGCGATTCCGGTATGGCTCTGCCGGGGCGCCGCCGGGCGGCCGGGGCGCCGACCAGGGAGGTTCACCGCCGGCCAACCGGTGGCGAACCGGTGCCGAACCCCGTGCTCCTAGCTTCCTGGCGGTCGGCGCGGTGCCGCCGCCCGTCATCCCGATCGCCCGTCGTATGGAGGATCACCATGGCCGAGAACACCGAGCCCACCGAGACCCCCGCAGAGGACGCCCCCGAGGTCGTCGCGCACTCCGCGTCCAACGTCGCCTGGTGCGGTGTGCACCAGGAGTCGGTCGACGAGCCCGAGGTGATCGCGCACTCCGCGTCCAACGTCGCCTGGTGCGGTGTGCACCAGGAGTCGGTCGACGAGCCCGAGGTCATCGCGCACTCCGAGGAGGGCGAGGACACCCCGTGGTGCGGCGTCCACCAGGAGCACAGCCTCTGATCCGGTCCACCGGCCGGACCTCCTCGGCCGCGGAGGCGCGACGCCGCCGCGGCCGGGGGCCCACCGGCCACCCCTCTCCAGCCACGCCCCGACCCGGAGGTTGCCGTGCCCGGTACGCAGTCCGTCACCGTCCCCACCGCCGGGGCCCGTCTGATCCGCGCCGACAGGGGGTGGTGGTTCCTGGGCGCCGGCGGATACGCCCTGATGCGGCCCGGCCAGGTGGAGCCCGACGGCACCCTGCGCCCCTCGGCCGAACGCTATCTCCGCGAGGCGGGGCTGTACGACGTACGGCCCTACACCTCGTACTCGCTCACCGTGCTGACCAGCACGGACTGCAACCTCGGCTGCGGCTACTGCTTCCAGAACACCGCGCAGGACCCCAAGGGCGGCAGCAGGCCGCCCCGGATCAGCCACGCCCGGCTGACACCCGAAGGCGTCACCGAGGTACTGGACTTCACCCGGACGCGCATGGATGCGGCCGGACTCGACCGGCTGTCGCTGCTGCTGTTCGGCGGCGAGCCGCTGCTCAACCCGCGCGGCTGCCGCGACCTGCTCACCCGGGCGCGGGAACTGGGCCCGCTCACCGCGTCGATGACGTCCAACGGCACGCTGCTCACGCCACTGATCGCCAAGGAGCTCAACGCGGCGGGCCTCGGCTCCGTCCAGGTGACCTTCGACGGCGACCGGGCCGACCACGACGCCATCCGGGTCAAGCGGTCCGGGGGCGGCACCTTCGACGTCATCGTCTCCAACATCGCGCGGGCCATCGAACGGACCTCCCTGCGCTGGATGCTGCGGGTCAACGTCTCGCATCTGAACCGGAACGGCGTGGACGAACTCGTCGAGCGCCTCGGCTCGCGCCTGGACCCGGCCCGCTGCGGCATCCACTTCGCCCGGGTCGGAGACGTCGGCGTCGGCTACGCGAACAACCTGCTGCACGAGGACGGCCTCGTCGGGGACTTCGTCCGCTGGCACGCCCGCGCGCTGGAACTCGGCTTCACGGTGACCCGTCCGCGCGCCCATGTCCCCTGCCAGGCCTGCTCCTTCGCGGACGGCCGCTACGGCGCCGTCATCAACGCCGACGGGGTGCTGGCCAGTTGCTGGGAGACGGCGGGCAAGCCCGGCATGGAGGTCGGCACCGTCACCGACGGCTATCTGAGCGCCGAGCAGACCGAGGGCCGCTGGGTCAGCTGCCACGACCACTACCAGTACGACGAGGAGGCGGCCGTACGCGCCGTCTTCCAGGACCGGGTCGACGCCGGTGTGCTGGACTGCCTGGACGCGGTCGGACGGCTGGGATGAAGAGCGCCGGCATTCTGCGCACCAACCCCGACTTCCGCCGCTACTGGCTCAGTTCGACGCTGTCCACCCTCGGTTCGCAGCTGTCGCTGCTGGCCTTCCCCCTGCTCGTGCTGTCCATCGGTGGCAGCGCCGCACAGGCGGGTACGGTCGCGACCTGCTCGCTGGTGACGCGGACGGTGCTGCGCCTGCCGGCCGGCCATCTCGCCGACCGGCTCGACCGGCGCATGATCATGGTCGGCACCGATCTGGTGCGGCTCGTGGCCCTGGCCAGCATTCCGCTGGCCTCGGGCCTCGGGGACCTGGGCCAGGCGCATCTGCTCGCGGTGGCCGTGGTCGAGGGCGCGGCCACCGCGCTCTTCGCTCCGGCGGCCACCATCGCCGTGCGCGACGTGGTGCCGGAGAAGGACCTCACCGACGCGCTGAGCCGCAGCCAGACCGCCATGGCGTCGAGTTCGCTGATCGGCCCGTTCCTCGGCGGCTGGCTGTTCACCCTGGACCCGATCCTGCCGTTCGCGGTCGACGCCGCCACGTACGGGGTGTCGGCCGTGCTGGTGCTGCGGATGGGCATCCGGCAGCCCCAGGGCGTCGCGGCCTCCGAACGCGACAACCGGCTGACGGCCGGGCTGCGGTGGCTCACCCACCAGCGGGCGCTGCTGGCGGCGCTGCTCTTCGCCGCGGGCATCAACATCGTCTCGGCGGCGGCGCAGACGACCATGGTCGTCTCGCTGCGCCAGAGCGGCGCCGGCGGCACGGCGATCGGGGCGGTGATGGCGTGCGCGGGTGTCGGGGGGCTGCTGGGCGCGGCCGCTGCGCCCTGGCTGATCAAGAGGATCACCGCCGGCCGGCTGTTCCTGCTGATCGGCGGCGTCTGGGCCCTCGGCCTCGCCGTCTTCTCCCGGACCACGCACCCCTGGATCCTCGGCCCGGTGCTCGTCGTGGTCGTCTTCTTCAGCCCGCCTGCGGGCATCGTCGTCGGCCGCGCGGTCCTGGTGCTCGCGCCCCGCGACCTGCTGGGCCGGGTGAGCACGGCGACCGGGCTGATGATGGCCGGTCTCGCCTCGGTCGGACCGGTCCTGGCCGGCTCGTTCGTGGACTCCATGGGCGGCAGCCGCACCTGGCTGGTCCTGGCCGGCACGGCGGCGGTGGTCACGCTGGTGTCGTCGGTGCCCCTGTTGCGGGAGACCAGCCTCGACGCCACCGCCGACGACGCAAAGGGCGGCGGCGACGGCCCGGAGGACCCCGCACCCGGCGACGCGGTCGCACCCTCCGGCCGGACGCCCGACGAGGCCGGGGCCGTGGGGCTGGTCCCGGCACCCCCCGTGCCGCGCCCCGGCACCGGCGGCAACTGACCCCGCCCTTCCCCGTGTCCGACAACGGGTCCGACACCGGGTCCGACGTGACCGTTCTCCCTGGAGCGCCGCGATGACCGTGTCCCCGCCCCGCGACGCCCGGCCGACGCCGGCCCGGCCCGGCTACCCGGCCGCGCCCCGCAGCGGCCCGGTGGAGGTGATCCACGGGCAGCCGGTGGCGGACCCCTACCGGTGGCTGGAGGATCCGGCGGATCCCGCCACCGCCGCGTGGGGCGCCGCACAGGATCTGCTCTACGCCGAGGAGGAGGCGCGCTGGCCGGACCGTGAGGCGCTGTACGGGCGGATGGCGGCGCTGCTCGCCGGGGGCGGCGCCCGGCCGCCGGTGCCGCGCGGCGGGCGGGAGTTCCATCTGCTCAGGCGGCCGGGGCACGAACTCGCGGTGCTCGCCGTCCGGGAGGACGGCCGGACCCGGGTGCTCCTCGACCCGCTGGCGGCCGACCCGTCGGGCACCACGGTGCTGGACGCCTGGGAGCCGTCCTGGGAGGGCGGCCTGGTCGCCGTGCAGCTGTCCTCGGGCGGTACGGAGCACTCGGTGCTGCGCGTGCTCGACACGGCGACGGGCGAGGTGGTGGACGGGCCCGTGGACCGGGTCCGCCGCTCCCCCGTGGCGTGGCTGCCGGGCGGCCGGGCCTTCTACTACGTGCGGCGGCTGCCGCCGGAGGAGACTCCCGGCGGGGCGGGCCGGCACCGGCGGGTGTATCTGCACGAGGTCGGCACCCCGGCCGGGCGGGACGCGGAGATCTTCGGCGCCGGACGGCCGGAGACCCAGTACTACACCGTGGCCACCTCCCCCGACGGCCGGCTCCTGGTCGTCGGCGCCAGCGAGGGGACCGCACCCCGCACCGATCTGTGGACCGCCGATCTGACGGCGAGCGCCCCGGACCGGCCCGCTCTGCGCCCCTTGCAGCACGGCACCGACGCCCACACCGTCGTCCGCCCCCGCCCGGGCGGCGGACCGCTGCTGCTCCGTACGACCGCCGGCGCCCCGCGCGGCCGGATCGCCGCGGCCCCGCCCGGCGCCACCGGCCCCGCACACTGGCGCACCCTGGTCGACGAGCGGCCCGGCACCGTGCTCCAGGACTTCGCGGTGCTGGACGGCCCGGCGCTGGAGCGGCCGCTGCTCGCGGTCGTACGCACCCGGCACGCGGTCGGCGAGCTGACCCTGCACGACGCCGGGACCGGCGCCCCGGCGGTCACCGTCCCCCTGCCGGGACAAGGCACCGTGACCGGACTGACAGCCCGTCAAGAGCCGGGACACGAGCTGTGGTTCGCGTACACCGACCACATCACACCCACCGTCGTCCTGCACTACGACGCGGTCAGCGGGCAACTGCGCCCCTGGCCGGGCGGGCCGCCGCCCGCAGCGCCCGTCGAGGGCGTGCGCGTCACCCAGGAGGCCGTGCGCTCCCGCGACGGCACCGAGGTGCGGATGTTCGTGATGTCCCCCGAGGGCCGCCCCGACCGGCCACGCCCCGCCGTCCTCACCGGCTACGGCGGCTTCGGCGCCTCGATGACCCCCGGATTCACCCCGCAGGCCCTGCCCTGGGTGCGCGCGGGCGGGGTCTACGCGGTGGCCTGTGTGCGCGGCGGCGGCGAGGAGGGCGAGGAGTGGCACCGGGCCGGGCGCCGCGAGCACAAGCACCACACCTTCGAGGACTTCGACGCCGCCGCCGACCATCTGCTGGGGGCCGGCTGGGCGGCGCCCGGACGGCTCGGTGTCCTCGGCAGCTCCAACGGCGGTCTGCTGGCCGCCACCGCGCTGACCCGCCGCCCGGAGACCTATGCGGCCGTCGTGTGCGCGGCGCCCCTGCTCGACATGGTGCGGTACGAGCTGTCGGGGATGGGGGCGAGCTGGCGCGACGAGTACGGCAGCGCGGCGGACCCCGCCGAGTTCGCCCGGCTGCTCGCGTACTCCCCGTACCACCGGGTGCGCGAGGGCGCCCGCTACCCGGCCGTGCTGCTGGCCGTCTTCGACGGCGACACCCGCGTGGACCCCGGGCACGCCCGCAAGATGTGCGCCGCGCTCCAGTGGGCGGGCACGGGGGCCGGGCCGGTCGTGCTGCGCACCGAGCGCGGCGTCGGCCACGGCACGCGCGGGGCCTCGCGCAGCGCCCGGCTGTACGGGGACGTGATGGCCTTCTTCGCCCACCACCTGGGCCTCGACCTGACGGGGAGCGTCCCGCGATGAACGTCCTTCTGTGCCCGCTCGGCGACCCCGGCTATCTCTACCCGGCCCTCGCGGTCGGCCGGGAGCTGCGCCGCCGGGGCCACACGGTGCGGGTCCTCGCCGGGCCGGGGGCCGCGTCCGCCGTGGCCGCCGCCGGACTGGAGGCGGCGCCCGTGCACGACGACACGGCGCTGTCGGTGAGCCATTGGACGGTGCGGGGCGCCGAGCAGTACACGACGGTGGCGGGTGCGGTCCGACGGCTGCGGCCCGATGTCCTGGTCACCTCCGTGCTCTGCCACGGGGCGCTGGTGGCCGCCGAGGCCGCCGGACTTCCGGTGGTGGTGCTCGGGCTGGCGGCCCATCTGTGGCCGTACCGGGGGACGGCGCCGGCGGACAGCTGCGGCCGGGAGTGGCGGCTGACGGAGACCCTCAAGCACTACCGGGCGGTCCGGGAGGCGGCCGGTCTCGCCCCGCGCCGCGACCGGTTCGAGGACACCCCGCTGCTCGGCACCGCCTTTCTGCTGCGCGGCCACCCCGTGATGGAGGTGCCGGGGGCCGAACTGCCCCCGGCCGTGCGGCATGTCGGCCCCTGCTGGTGGGAGCCGGAGCCGTCGGCGGCCGAACCGCTGCCGGGCTCCGGGCCATTGGCTTACGTGCATCTCGGCCGTACCTTCGGCGGCACCAGCCTCTGGCCGCGCCTGAACGCCGCCTTCACCTCGGGCACGCACCGGGCCGTCGTGGAACTGGGCCGCTCGGGCGCCCCCGAGGCCGCTCCGGGCGCCGATCTCACCGTGGGACGCCGCCCCTGGATGGGGCCGCTCGTGGCACGGTCCGCGCTCGTCCTGACCAATGCGACGTCCGCCCCCGTGCTCGCCGCGCTCCTGTACGGCAAACCGCTGCTCGTGGCCCCCAACGGCTCGGAGCAGCAGGTCCTGGCCGCCGCCTGTCTGCGCGCCGGGGTCGCCCGGACGTTCCCGGAACGCGGCGCGCCCGCAGGCGAGTTGCGCGCGGCGGTCGACGACACCGCCCGTGATCCCGGGGTCCGGGCGCGGGCGCAGGAGGTCGGCGGTCTGCTCGCCGACGGCAAGAGCGAGACGCGCGCCGCCGACCTGGTGGAGTCGGCGGCGCGCTGACGCCGTGCCCTGCGGGTCTCACCCCTGGGGCGGCATCCCGTCGAGGAGTACGTCCCGCAGCGCGGTCACCAGTTCCAGGCTCCGGGCGCGGAGCGCCGCCGGGGCCTCCTCCTGACGGCGGTCGATGACGACGGCGAGCGCGGCTGCGGCCTGCCGGGCGAAGAGGGCGAGCAGGTCGAGCTCGGAGAGGCTGGACCGGGACTGCTGGGCGGGGTCGAGCACTTCGAGCACCCCGAGCACCCGGTCGTGGTGGGCCAGCGGCGCCGCCATCAGCGCGTCCGGCACATAGCCGGTCGACTTGGCGACATCGCGGGCGAACATGCCCTGTTCGCGCAGGTCGTCGGCGACCATCGGCTCGCCCGAGACGAGCACCCAGCCCGCCAGTCCCCGGCCGGCCGGGAACCGGGAGCCGACGAGGGATTCCTCGCCCTCCCCGGCCACCGCCTGGAAGACCAGCTCGTCGGCGTCCTGGTCGTGCAGCAGGACGGAGCTGGCCGCCGCGCCGAAGATGGCCCGCGCGGTCTCGACGACGGACTGCAGCAGATCGCGCTCGGCGCTGCCGGGCCGTGTCGCGGGGCCCGCGCCGGTGGCGGGGACGAGGCCGTGGGACTGGCTCATGATTCACCTCGGGTTCCTGGTTCGCCGATACGTACGTTCGCGGCGGAGAGGTAGAGCGCGTGCTTGATCTGGAACGGCGTCAGCTTCGGCCTGCTGCCGAGCAGCCGGGCGCACATCCCGCTGATGAAGGGGGTGGCGAAGCTGTTCCCGGTGGTCCGGATGGTCTTGCCGCCCGTCCAGGCCACCTGCACGTTCTGGCCGGGCGCGAAGAACTCCACGGGCGGTGCGGGGTTGTAGAGGAAGAGGCCGGAGTCGTCCTCGCGGTGGGTGCCGACCGAGATGACGGACGAGAACCGCCACGGGAAGCTCTCCACCGGGGTGTTGTGCGCCGACGCCACCAGCGTGGTGCCGGTGAAGAACGCCTGGTCGGCCAGGGAGCGCAGCGTTTCGAGGAACTGGGGGCGGGTGGTGGAAAGGCTGAGGTTGACCACGTCGAAGCCCTGGTCGACGGCCCAGCGCAGCCCGGTCAGCAGCGCGTCGCCGCTGCCGGTGAAGCCCTCCCCCAGCACTCGCACGCTGTACAGGGCGCAGTCCGGCGCCACGCGCCGGACGATCCCGGCGCAGGCCGTGCCGTGCCCGCAGGCGTCGCCTGCGCCGTCGGGCAGTGGACCGCTGTCGACGACGTGCAGGCTCCCGTCGGGTGCCGGGGCCACCTCGTAGGAGCCCTGGACCGCGCCGACCGAGGGGTGCCCGCACTCCACCCCGGTGTCCACCACGCAGACCCGCACCCCCGCGCCGTCCGACCACGCCGAGGGATCGGCGGGCAGGTCGGGCACGGTGTCGGCGAGCATCGTGAGGTCGTCGGGGGTACGGTCGCGCAGGCTCCAGGTGAGCCCTCCTGCCGTCCCGGTGGTCATACGCTCCTGCCTTCCCGCCCGGCCGGGGGGTCCGTGTTCCGGGCCCCGGCCGCGCTGTCGTCGGCGAACGCGGCCGCGCGGTCCGCGCCGAGCCGGTGTCCCTTGGCGGCGAAGTGCCGCTGCGCCGTGCGCGCCTCCCGTGCCGCGTCGCCGGGCCGGCCGAGCGTGCGCAGCGTGTGTGCGAGGTCGAGCGCGGCGGTGGCGCGCACGACCGGGGAGTCGGTGCCCTCGGCGGCCTCGGTGGCCCGGCCGGCGCAGGCGCGCGCGGCGGCCGGGTCTCCGGCGAGCGCGAGGGCCCGGGCCCGCAGCCCGTCCGCGTCGGCGGACTCCGCCGGGGGCAGGCCGGCTTCCTGGGGGTCGGGCAGGGCCAGCGCCTCGGCGGGCTCACCCCGGTCCAGCAGGATCCGGGCCCGCTCGCGGGCGATGCCGGGCAGCGCTCCCGCGGCGCCGAGTCCGCGCCCGGCGCGGGCGGCCTCGGCGAGGAGGTCGAGCCTGCGCCCGGGTGTTCCGGTCAGGGCCTCGACCTCGGCGGCGAACAGCGGGACGAACAGGGCGCTCTCCGCGTATCCGAGGCCGCCGGCGAGCCGCGCCGCCTCGGCCAGCCGCTCGTGCGCCTCGTCGGTGCGGCCCTGGAGGGCGAGGAGTACGGCCAGCGGGCAGGCGAGGGTGGCCCGGACGGTCGGCCGGCCGGCGCCGTGGGCCGCGAGCAGTTCCTCGCAGCGGGCGACGGCCTGTGCGACCGGGGCCGGGCCCCGCCACAGGGAGATGCCGAGCGCGCCGAGCGCCAGGGCCCGTTCGGGTTCGGCGTCGGCCAGGCCCGCGTGGTCCAGGGCCCGGCCGAGGAGGGCTTCGGCCTCGGCGTGCCGGCCGCGCCGCTGGCGGTCCTGGGCGATGCGGACGCAGGCGCGGGCGATGCCCTGGTCGTCGCCGGCCGCCGTGAACAGGCCGAGGGCGCTCTCGGCCACCTCGGCCGCGGAGCCGTGCCGGGGGTCGAGGGCGGTCAGCGCGAGCCGGGCATGGGCGGCGCCCAGCCGGTCTCCGGCCCGTTCCGCCGTGTCGAGGGCGCCCGCCAGCAGTTCCCGGCCGCGTGCCGGTTCGCCGCGCGCGACCTTCGTCTCGCCCAGGCGCCGGGCGGCCTCGGCGGCGGCCGGCTCGCCGGGGGCGGCGAGGTCGAGGCCCTGGGTGAGGAGGTCGTCGGCCCAGGGCAGGTCGGAGCGGGCCAGGGCGGCGGTGCCGGCCCGGGTGAGCAGCCCGGCGGCGCGGGCGCGCAGCGCGTCGGTGCCGTCGTCGCGCAGGCCGAGTTCGGTCAGCAGCCGGTGGGCGCGGGCCAGATGGGTGCCGACGGCCGCGTCCCCCGCGTCGTGCCGGACGAGGACCCGGGCGGCGTCCTCGTGGCGCCGGGCGCGCACCTTCTTGGCCATGCCCCGGTAGGCGGTCTCCTGGACGAGGGCGCTGCCGAACCGGAGCACGGAGCTGGTGGCCAGGGTGCGGCCCCCGGCCTCGATGAGCCGGCGCCGTACGAGACCGCGCAGCAGCCCGGCGGCGGACTCCGGCGGCCCGGCGTCCTCGGCGCCGGCCAGTTCGGTGAGGTCGGCGCGGCCGAACTCGCGTCCCAGGACGGCGGCCAGCTGGAGCAGGGTCCGCTCCTCGGGAGGAAGCGCGTCGATACGGGCGCCGAGCAGGGCGTGCACGGTGAGCGGCAGGTCGTCGCACTCGGCCGCCATGGCGGTCAGGTGTTCCAGGTACAGCGGATTGCCCTCGGCCCGGTCGAGGGCGCCTTCCAGGACGCCCTGCCGGTGGGCGGCCACCTCGACCAGTTCGGCGGCGAGCGCGGCGGCCTCCTCCCGGGTGAGCGGGGTGAGCATGAGCGAGGCGGAGCGCATCCGGCCGCTGCCCCAGCCGGGGTGGGTCTCCAGCAGTTCGGGCCGGGCGGCGCACACCAGGGCGACCGGGGCGCGGTCGAGCTCGTCGAGGAGGCGGCCCGTGAGGTCGAGCAGCGGGGCGGACGCCCAGTGGCAGTCGTCCAGGACGAGCACCACGGGCCGTTCCCGGGAGAGCCCGTCCAGCAGGCAGGCCAGCGCCATGAGGGTGTCGTCCTCCGAGGGGCTGGGGGTGCCGTCCGCGAGCAGCCCGCCGCGCAGCAGGCGCAGCGCCTGCCGGGCCTCCGTCCGCTCCTGGCCGGGCAGCCCGGCGAGCCCGGCCTCCTCCCCGACGGCGGCGACCACCTGGCGTACCGCCTCGGCCAGCGGGGCGAGGGTGCCGGTCTCGCCGTAGGGGCGGCAGCGGCCCTCGCCGTACGCGGGGCAGTCGCGCAGCCATTCGCGCAGCAGGCGGGTCTTGCCGAGGCCCGCCTCGCCGTAGACGGTCACCAGGTGCGAGCGGGGGTCGGCCTCCAGCTTGCGCAGCAGCAGGCGGAGTTCGGCGAGTTCCTGTGCGCGGCCGATGAAGGGGGTGTCGAAGCGGCGGACCCGTTCCGGGTCGTCCTCGTGCAGGGCGAGCAGGCGGTGGGCGGGGACGGGGGCGCCGACCCCCTTGAGGGAGAGCGCGCCGGCCGGTTCGGTGACCGCCGAGGGCCCGGCGGCGCGCAGGGTGGCGGGGCCGATCAGGATCTCGCCGGTACCGGCGTGCTGTTCGAGCCGGGCGGCGATGTTCACCACCTCGCCGGAGACCAGGGCCTGCCCGGCGGCGGGGTCGGCGCTCACCACGACCTCACCGGTGTTCACGCCGATGCGGACGGCGAGGCGCACGCCGTGCTCGCGCTCCAGCTCGGCGTTGAGTCCGTCCAGACCGGTGACCATGCCTCGGGCGGCGGCCAGGGCGCGGTGGGCGTCGTCCTCGTGACGTGCGGGGACGCCGAAGACCGCCATCACGGCGTCGCCGATGAACTTCTCCACCGTGCCGCCGTGTTCCTCGATCCGGGCGCGCATCAGCGCGAAGTACCGGAGGGTGACGGTGCGCAGGGTCTCCGGGTCGAGCCGTCCGGACAGGGCGGTGGATCCGACCAGGTCGCAGAAGACGAGGGTCACCACCCGGCGCTCCTCGGCCGCCGCACCACCGGCCGCGGGCACACAGGGGGTGCCGCACCGGGGGCAGAAGGCGGCGCCGTCCGGGGGCGGTTCGGGGCACTTGGGGCACGTGGTGCGCGCGGTCCCGGTCATCAGAACAGCGCTCCGCCGGCGATCTCGCTGTGGGCCTGCACCTCCGGCTCGGCCGCGTCAAGGCGCTCCTTGAGCCCCAGCAGCAGGGTCAGTTCCTCCGCGCTGAGGTCCTGGAGCACTTCCCGCTGCTCGGGCGAGAGGCTGTGCAGCGGGAATCCGGCGTCCTCCAGCGCGCGGAGGCGGTCGCGGTCGTGCGCGTGCTCATTCATGGGCGCTCTCCGATGGGTGGGGTGCCGTGGCGATGCGGTCGAACAGCTCGGCGAGGGCGGCGACCGTGTGCAGCGCGCTGACCGCGACCAGCGAGCGCTGCGCGGGGTCCAGCGGCAGGCGGTCGATCAGCCGGTCCAGATCGGCGCTGTGCCCGTCGTCGAGGTCCGCGTGGAGGCGTACGGTCTCGAACGCGGCGTGCGGGAGGCCGGTCTCCCGGGCCAGCCGGGCGGCCAGGCCCGGGGCCGGCGCGTTGCCCTCCAGTACGGCGATGTAGCCGAGCAGGGCCACCGGGTGGCTGTGCTCGATCCAGTAGTACTGGGCCCCCACCAGGGCGGCGATGTGGGCCGGCGGGGTGGGGGCGGTCAGTGCGCCCGGGGTGGTCCCGGCCGCCGCCGCGTCGGTCAGCAGCCAGTCGTCGTGGCCGCGTTCCTCCTCGGCGTGGGCGCGCAGGTAGCGGGCGAGGGGCGGTGCCACGGGGTCGTGCGGGAGCGCCTCGCAGCGGGCGGCGGCCCGTTCCATCAGCGGGACGGAGGCACGGATCACCTGGTGCATGGCGCGCAGGTAGTGCCGGTAGCGGCCGGGGAGCCCGGCGTCGGCGTGCCACATGCGGGCGGCGGCGGTCCGCAGGACGGGCTGGACGAGGGAGAGTTGGGCGCGCAGGCCCGCCAGGGCCGTGGGGCTCATGGGGACGTCTCCTCGTCGCCGGGGCCGCCGAGCAGGACGAGCGGCGCGTAGGGGCCGCTGCCGTAGCGCCGCAGCAGCGCGGCGGCGCCCGCGTCGCGCTGGAGGCGGGCACCGAGGGTGTCCATCGCACCGGCGGCCGGGCGGGACCCGGCGCGTTCGGCGGCGTCCAGCTCGGCGGGCCGCCGGGCCAGGCTGCGGCAGTCGGCGCAGGACCCGGCGCCGGCGGTACGGATGGTGCGCAGCACGGGTGAGTCCTGGCAGCGGCGCCGGATGGCCTGCCAGTCGTCCACGGCGATGTGTCCCAGGCGCAGATGGTCCGGTACGGGGCGGGCGTCGACCACGCGCTGGTTGCAGCAGGCCGTGACCGTGCCGTCGAAGGCGACCACCGGCCAGGCCGCCATCGCGCAGGGGGCCGGACGCTGCCCGGTGCCTTCGGGCGGGACCTGGCGGGCGGTGGCCCAGCTCGCCGCGCGCCCCGCCGGCCGGACGTGGTTGACGAGGACGGCGGCGCGGTCGCGGAACTCGGCGCGTATCGACGCGGTGATGTCGGTGAGATACGGATCGTCGGCCGACCGGCCCACCGCGTGGAAACTCACCTCGATTCCGCTTTCCATGATGCGGTGCACGGCCCGGAAAGCGGCCGCGCGCGGTACTTCGCGTTCATGGAATACGTCGATGCTCGCGGAGAAGTGGTCGATGTGCCGAAGGGCGCGCATGATGCGGGCGGGTACTTTCCCGTCGGTCGCGAAGAACATGCCGCTGAGTACCGACGTCCGGGTGCCGGCCGATGCCGCGAGCCCGGCGAGGCCGTCGACGAGCGCGGGCCGCAGCAGCGGTTCGCCGCCCGTGAGCATGAGGACCTCCGGACGGTCGCCCGGGGTGAAGCCGCCGACGAAGCGGCGCAGGGCGTCGGCCGGGGTGTCCTCGCCCCGGGGGCCCGAGGACGTGGAGCAGTGGGCGCAGCTCAGCGGGCAGCGCCTGGTGAGGGTCGCGAGCAGCCCTGCGGCCGGTACGGGACGCAGCTCGATGATCTCCGCCAGTCGCATCGCGTCACCTCCGTCGGTCACCGGGACATGCGGTGCCAGGGTGTGCGGCGCCGGTTCGGTGGCGGTTGGTGTCCGGTTCGGCGGCGGTACGCGCTGCGGGGCCGCCCGGCCGTCCGAGCGGCCGAACATGGCCGTTCGCTTAGTCCGCATATGAGGCTTTGTGCCGTGTCTATCCCGGCGGGTGCGTTGCTGCATGCACCTTGAGCCACGCTCGAGCCCATGGCACCGCCCCCGGCTTGTGCGCATGCTGTGAAGAACGGAATGAATTCCTTCGAATTCCCGGCCGCTTCACCGCTCTTCCCGGCTCCTCGCGGATTCGCTCACCCCCCGACCCGCTCCCCGGAGGCTTTCGTGCACGGAATTGCTCTCTTCTCCCCGAACTCCGACGACACCGGCTGGGGAAGGGGCTGAGGGAAATGACCGACACTTTCACGGAAAGCCGCAGGGAGACTGTTCCCGGGATTCCGCGCGAGAGCACCGGCACCACCGCCCTTCTCCGTCTGGACCTTCTCGGCCCGTTGCGCGCCTCCCGCAACGGCCTGCCCCTGCCGCTCGGCCCGCTGAAGCAGCGCCTCGTCCTGGCCGTCCTGCTCACCCGGCCGAACACACCGGTCTCCATGGAGGAACTCACCGACGCCGTCTGGCCGGACGACCCGCCCCGCACGGCCCGCAAGAACCTCCAGGTGTACGTCTCGACGCTGCGCCGGGTGCTCGACCCCGACGATCTCGGCCGGCTGAGCCACGGCCCCGGCGGCTACGTCCTGCACCTCGGCGCCGACGAGTGCGACAGCCTGCGGTTCGAGGAACTCGCCCGGCGCGGCGACGCGGAGGTCCGCGCGGGCGCCCCGAGCCGCGCCGCGCGGCTCTACCGCCAGGCGCTGGACCTGTGGCGGCACGACCCCTTCAGCGATCTCGCGGCCCGGGCCGATGTGCTGCGGGCCGCCGTCGAGCGGCAGCACACCCGCCGGCTCGCCGTGTACGAGGCTTGGGCGGAGGCCCAGTTGGAGGCCGGTGAGCCGGCGCCGGTCGCCGACACCGTGGACGAGATGGTGAGCCGCCACCCGCTGCGGGAGCGGCTGCGCGCGGCCCAGCTGACCGCGCTGCACCGGGTCGGGCGCAGGACCGAGGCGCTGGCGGCGTACGACGACTGCCGCCAGCAGCTCTCCCGGGAACTGGGACTGGAGCCGGGCGGGGCGCTGCAGAGCGCCTACCGCGCCCTGCTGGAGGACGTGGCCCCGCTCCGGCCGCGCGGCGGACCCGCCGGGCCCCGGCTGCTGCCGCCCGACCTCGCCGACTTCACCGGACGGACCCCCGAGCTGGAGGCGGTCGCCGCACAGCTGAGCTGCGAGGGCGGGCCCCCGGTGCTGCTCACCGGTCCGGCCGGGGTCGGCAAGACGGCCCTCGCCGTGCATGTCGCGCACCGCCTGGCCGCACGCTATCCGGACGGGGTGGTCGCCACCCGGCTGTGCGCCGAGGACGGTTCCACCCGGCCGTGGGCCTCGGTCCTCGCGGAGCTGGCGCGCTCGCTGGGGTGCGCCGAGCGGCTGCCCGCCGACCGCGAGGAGGCCGCCACCGTCTGGCGCTCCTGGCTGTCCGGGCGCCGGATCCTGCTGGTCCTCGACGACGCGCCCGACGCCGCCGCGCTCGGCCCGCTGCTGCCGCCGTCGGGCCCCACCGCCGCCCTGGTCACCTCCCGCAGCCGGCTGCCATGTCTGGAGTCCGCCTACCGCACCGAACTCCCGCCGCTGTCCGCCGAGGAGGCGCTCGACCTGCTCGGCGGGATCGTCGGCCGGACCAGGCTGGCCGCCGAGTACGCCGCCGCCGTACGCATCGTCGCCGCGACCGGGCTCCTGCCGTTCGCCCTGCGGGCGGCCGGGAACCGGCTGGCCGTGCTGCGCCACATGCCGCTCGGGCAGTACGCGGACCGCCTGGAGCACCCTTCGGAGGCGCTGGACGAGCTCGCGTCCGGCGGCTTCGGGGTCCGCGCCCGTCTCGCCGGCGCGTGGGCCCGGCTGCCCGTCCCCGCCCGCGCCACCCTCCGTGCGCTGGCCGCGCTGCCGGACCCGGCGTTCTCCCTGCGCACGGCCGCCCGCGCCCTGAACCTCGACGGCCGGAACGCGCAGCGGGCGCTGGAGGGCCTGATCGACGTCGGCGTCCTGGCGCCGCCGTCCTGCCCCGAGGTGACCGCGCACTCGGCGGCGGGCGCGGAGACCGTCCACTACGAACTGCCTTGGCTGACACTGCTGTTCGCCCGGGAGCAGGCGGCCGCGCCGGGCGGGCCGAGGCGGGCCCCGTCCGACGCGGCGCCGGGGCCGCCCGCCGCCGGGCACCCTGCGCGGTGAGGCGGTCAGGCCCCGCCCGGGGCCGCCGCGGCCGGGCCGGAGGACTGGACCCGGGCCAGATAGCCGGCCTGGAAGCGGCTGGCCGCCCCCAGCTGCTCCATGATCTCGGCGATGTGCTTGCGGCAGGTGCGCAGCGACATCCCCAGCCGCCGGGCCACCATCTCGTCCTTCATGCCCTCCGCCAGCAGCCTCACGATGGCCTGCTTCACCTCGTCGCGCGCCGAACTCTCCGTCCAGGCCGGGTGGTAGGGCTCGGCCAGCGACCACGCGTGGTCGAAGGTCGCGCACAGGTAGGTCACCGTGGACGGGTCGTGGATGACGATGGCCGCGTCCAGGTCGTCCTGGTGCGGGATGAACACCGTCTCCCCGTCGAACGCGACCATGCGGCCGAACAGTTCGCTCAGCGTCCTGATCTCGGCGCCCTCGTCGGTCATCCGCCGCGCGTACTCCTGGGTGGGCAGGTGGTAGCGGGCCGTGTGCTGGTAGAGGGTGCGCATCCGCACGCCCCGGCGCAGCATGTCCCGGTCCCGTACGAACGCCTGCTCCAGGAGCGTCGGGGAGCGGCCGCCGCCGGGGTGACAGGTGCGGACCTCCTGACGGCACCGCATGGTCGCCTCGGTGATCATGCCGACGACGGTCTTCAGGTCCGTGACCTCCGTCAGGGGAGCCCGCCCCTGACGCCGGCGCCGCCCCTCCGCGTAGAACGGCGTCAGCAGGGCCAGTTCGCCCCGGAGCTGGTCGATCTCGGCGAGCTGCCGGCGCAGCCCCGCCTCCTTCGGCGCGACCAGCGCGGCGATGGCCGCGTCCGGCGCCACCGGTACCAGCCGGTCGGGGTCCTCGGGCAGATGCCTCAGCAGCAGCAGACCGGTCAGTGTCGCCACCGCCGAGGCCACGCAGCTCTCGGACAGCCCCAGTGTCGCGCCCAGTGTCTTGACGTCGCACGATCCCTGGTCGCTCACCCACCGGAACACCCGGACGGCCTCCTCGGACAACTGTGTCCCGGACACCGTCCCGCCGGCCGCCCTGCGCAGACCCGGTAACTGGCCGCCCTCACCCATGCCGCCCACCCAACCCCCTCGTCAGTCAGATGACTCAGCCCCCGCCCGTACTGATGTCTATTGTTCAGATGCGCGGTAGATATTCACCAGACCCCCTGGAAGGAATCACCGTGGAACGGACCAAAGGGGCACTCACCCTCCTCCTCCAACTCGTCGCCCTCCTGCTCGGCAGCCGGGTCCGCCCCCGGCCGCGCCCCGCCGGCGGCGAGGGCCGCACGGCACGTGAGGTCCTCAACCAGCCGCCACGACCGGTACGCGGCGACGACGACACCCCGACCGTGCCCACACCCCATTGGTGACCGGCCCTCCATGGTGGGTGCCCGCACTCCGGTGAACGGATCTGTGGTGTCCCGCAACATACGCCGCCGACCCGCCTCTTCCTACGGTGCGGCACCACAGAACCGTCCCCGCCCACCGCCCGGAAGTGGTACCCATCGCCACCCCACCCCCTCGCATCTCCGGCGCATCGTCGCCGCGAGCCTCATCGGCACGACCATCGAGTGGTACGACTTCTTCCTCTACGGATCGGCCGCCGCGCTGGTCTTCAACAAGCTGTTCTTCCCGGAGTCCGATCCGCTCGTCGGCACTCTGCTGTCCTTCCTCACCTACGCCGTGGGGTTCGCCGCCCGCCCGATCGGCGCCCTGGTCTTCGGGCACTACGGCGACCGGCTCGGCCGCAAGAAGCTGCTGGTGCTCAGCCTGCTGATGATGGGCGGGGCCACCTTCGCGATCGGGCTGCTGCCGACGCACGCCACGGTCGGGGCCGCCGCTCCGGTGCTGCTCACCGTGCTCCGGCTGGTGCAGGGCTTCGCTCTCGGCGGTGAGTGGGGCGGGGCCGTCCTGCTGGTGTCCGAGCACGGGGACGCGAAGCGCCGGGGGTTCTGGGCCTCGTGGCCGCAGACCGGTGCGCCGGCCGGGCAGCTGCTCGCCACCGGGGTGCTCTCCGCGCTCACCGCGCTGATGTCGGACTCGGCCTTCGAGTCCTGGGGCTGGCGCGTACCGTTCCTGCTCTCCGGCGTGCTGGTGGTCGTCGGCCTGTGGATTCGTCTCTCTGTCGATGAATCACCCTTGTTCAAGGCCGCGCTGAAGCAGTCGCAGGAGCGCAGGGCCGCCTCCGGGGCGACGGAGAAACTGCCGGTCGTGGCCGTGCTGCGGCACCACTGGCGCGATGTGCTGATCGCCATGGGCGCCCGGATGGCGGAGAACATCAGCTACTACGTCATCACGGCGTTCATCCTGGTCTACGCGACGACGGCGGCCGGTCTGAGCAAGCAGACGGCGCTCAACGCGGTCCTCGTCGCGTCGGCGTTCCACTTCGCCGTGATCCCACTGTGGGGCGCGCTCTCCGACCGGGTCGGGCGCAGGCCCGTCTATCTGGTGGGCGCGGTCGGGGTGGGGCTGTGGATGTTCCCGTTCTTCGCGCTGATCGACAGCCGGAGCTTCGGGAGCCTGCTGCTCGCCGTCACGGTCGGGCTGTTCTTCCACGGGGCGATGTACGCGCCGCAGGCGGCGTTCTTCTCGGAGCTGTTCGCGACCCGGATGCGGTACTCGGGCGCGTCGATCGGCGCGCAGTTCTCCTCGGTCGCGGCGGGCGCCCCCGCGCCGCTCATCGCCACCGCGCTGCTCGCGGACTACGACAGCTCGACGCCCATCGCGCTGTACGTGATCGCCGCCGCGCTCCTCACGGTGCTGGCCGTCGTGTGCGCGAAGGAGACCCGCCACCGGGACCTCGCGGACGTCGAACCGGAGAGCCCGTCGGGTGCGGTCCGGGAGGCGTCCGCAGAGCGGTCCGCGGACACCGCCCGCAGCGTCTGATGCCCGTAGTCCGGGGCCGGGCGGGCCGCAGTCGGCCCGCCCGGCCCCGCGCGTTCACTGCGGGACGGTCGACTCGAACCAGGTGGGTCCGTCCGTCAGCGCCTGCTTGATCCGGAAGAGCGCGAACTCGGCCAGCTGCGGCAGTGCGTCGACGTGGAACCAGCCCACCTCCAGCGACTCGTCGTCGTTGACCCGGGCGGTGCCGCCGGTGGCCCGGCAGCGGAAGGTGACGTCGAGGAACTGGCAGCGGTCGCCGTTCTCGTACTGGACGGGCGGCAGCGCCTGGGTGAGCACGACCCGCTCCGCCACGCAGTGCACGGCCGTCTCCTCGTACACCTCGCGCTCCGCCGTCGTCGCGGGCTGCTCCCCCGGCTCGCAGATGCCTCCGATCACCGACCACTCGCCGGTGTCGGCACGCCGTCCGAGCAGCACTCTGCCCTCGTCGTCGAAGACGACGGCGGTGACGCCGGGCAGCAGGAGCAACTGGTGACCCGCGGTGGCGCGGATCTCGCGGATGAAGTCAGGAATGGCCATGCCCCGACCCTACGTCCCGTGCCGGCCGGCTCAGCGGTCGCGGCGTGCGCGTGCCGCGCGTGCCGCCACCCAGCCGAGACCGATGACCGCGAGCAGCGCCAGCAGGCCCTCGGGCAGCGGCCCCATCCGGGTCGCCGGGGTCAGCGAGGAGCGCAGCGGCACCTCGTCGACCAGGGCGTCCGGCGTGAACATCTTCGTCTTCTGGACGATCGTGCCGTCCGGGCGGATGACCGCACTGACCCCGCTGGTGACCGGGACGACCACGGACCGGCTGTGCTCGACCGCGC
This sequence comes from Streptomyces sp. ITFR-16, assembly GCF_031844705.1. Taxonomy (NCBI): domain Bacteria; kingdom Bacillati; phylum Actinomycetota; class Actinomycetes; order Kitasatosporales; family Streptomycetaceae; genus Streptomyces; species Streptomyces sp. ITFR-16. The sequence continues at coordinate 7,364,693 of NZ_CP134609.1, read as the reverse complement.
GCACCCTGGACATGGCGAGCTGCTGGTAGGTCATCTCGCTGCGGCCGAAGGTGGCGTTGTTGCTGGGGACGGCGATCATCTGGGCGCCGTGCTCGACCGTGTCGCGCACGGCGTCGTCGAACGCCGCCTCGTAACAGGTGACGAACCCGACGCTGGTGCCCGCCAGGCCGAAGACGCCCACCTTCCTGCCCGGTCCGAAGTCCCGCTGCACCCGGTCCACGTCCGAGCTGAAGACGCGGACGAAGGAGCGCATCGGCATGTACTCGCCGAAGGGCTGGATGTGGCGCTTGTCGTACGTGTTCACCGGGCCCTTGTCCGGGTCCCACTGGATCAGGGTGTTGCGCAGCTTGCCGGTGTCGGGCTCGACGACCGCGCCGATCACGGTCGGCACCCCGATGGCCTTCACCGCGTCGTCGATGACGATCCGCGCGTCGGCGTTGCGGTAGGGGTCGAGGTCGGAGGAGTTCTCCGGCCACAGGACGAAGTCCGGCTGGGGGACCTTGCCCGCCTTCACGTCCCGGGCGAGCTGCTCCGTGCGGTTGGCGTGGTTGTCCAGGACCGCGCGGCGCTGCGAGTTGAAGTCGAGGCCGAGCCTCGGCACGTTGCCCTGGATCGCGGCGACGGTCGCGGTGCCGTCCTCGGCGGAGTCGTCCACCAGCGGCAGCGCCGCGAAGGCCGCGGCCACCGGCACCAGGACGGTCGCGGCGACCGCCGCGACGGCGCCGCGCGGCAGTTCGCCCGTGGCCCGGTGGACACGGAAGCGGCGCACCGCCTCGAACAGCCCGAAGCCGCACAGGACCACGGCGAAGGAGAGCAGCGGGGTGCCGCCCAGCGCCGCGAGCGGCAGGAACACGCTGTCCGCCTGGCCGAAGGCGATCTTGCCCCAGGGGAAGCCGCCGAACGGCACCCGGGCCCGGACCGCCTCGTCCAGGGTCCAGACGGCGGCCGCCCACAGCGGCCAGCAGGCGAGCCGGCTCACGGCGGAGATGCCGATGCAGCCCACCGCGACGAACAGGGCCTCGGCGGCGGCCAGGGCCAGCCACGGCACCGGGCCGACCTCCTCGCCGGTCCAGTGCAGCAGCGGCAGCATGAAGCCGAGTCCGGCCAGCAGCCCGAGCCCGAACGCGGCCCGGAGCCTGCGCTCGAACAGCACCCAGCCGAGCAGCGCGAAACCGGGCAGAACCAGCCACCACAGCGGCCGGGGCGGGAAGCTCGCGTACAGCATCGCTCCGGAGAGCACGGCTGCGGCGGGGCGGGCGAGGCGGGGCAGCAGGCGGCCCTCCCGGGGAGCGGGGGCGGGCTGTCGCGGGTCGCCGACCTGGGCGATGGTGGTGCTCACCCGGCGGAGTCTACGGTGGCGGGCTGTGTGCCGGGGAGTGGCGTCCTGGTGACGGAATCCCGGCCGCCGGATCGTTTCTCCGCATCTTCTGCACATATGCCCCCCGAGGCCGTTAACCTGTGCGCCAGTCCCCCGCCGACCGGCCGGATCCGGCCGTCGCGGACGGGACGGTCACAGGCCGGGGGACGGACGTGATGACTGCAGCAGAGCGGGGGGCCGAGGGCGGCAACGCGTCCGACGCCGCCGGAGCGCTGATCCTCGCCGCCTGCGCGGTGTGGACGCTGATCAGCGCGGCGGGCCGGGAGACCCGGCCCGAAGGGGTGCTGCTCGCGCTGCTCGCCGTGGCGGCGGGTTTCGCCTGCGGGCGCATCTGCGGAACGCTGCTGCCGGTGGCCACCGCGACGGCCGCCTCCCTGGCCGCCCTGGGCGCGGCCCTCGTCTGGCGCCATGGCATGCCCGGGGCGACGGCCACGGTGGACATCGCCCCCGGGCACACCGGGGCGGCCGCCGCGCTGCTGGTCCTCGCGGCCGGTGCGGCCTGCTGCGCGGCGGCGGCCGCCCGGACCGAGTGGCTGAGGTTCGCCCTGCGGCTGCTGGCGCTCGGCACGGCCTGCGCCTCGCTCCGGCTCGGTTCGGTGGCGGGTTTCGCGGCGGCGCTCGGAGTGCTGCTGTGTTCGCTGGCGGCGGCCAGGACGCACCGCAGGCTGCTCGGTCTCACCGGGCTCGCCCTGGCCACCGCCCTGATGGTCGGGATCTCCTGGGCCGTGGCCGAGGACGTGCTGCCCGACGGGCTCACGGTCTCACTGGAGGGCCAGCTCACCGGGAACCGGGTGGAGCTCTGGAAGGACGCGGCGCGGCTGGCCGGTCAGCATCCGGCCCTCGGCATCGGCCCCGACCGCTTCGCCGAGCTGAGCCCCACCGCGCAGCAGACCCTCGGCTCGGACGGAAAGCCGCACTCGGCGCCGCTCCAGCAGGCCGCCGAGCAGGGAGTGGTCGGGGTGCTGCTGCTGGGCGCCGCGTTCGGGTGGCTGCTGTACGTCCTGTGGCGCTCGCCGCGCACCACGTCGGTGGCGCTGACGGCGGGGGCGGCGCTCACGGCCCTGGCGGCGCTGGCGGTGGTCGGCAACGTGCTCAGCTTCACGCCGGTGACGGCGGGGGCGGGGCTGCTGGCCGGTCTCGCCTCGGCGAAGCGGCCGATCGGGACGGGCGGGCCCGGGCCCCGGGCGCCCGGGGGGCCCACGGTGGCGGAGTGAGCCGTCAGGCTCCGGCCGCCGCGCCGGTGGCCGGCAGGTGCAGCCGGTCGCGGATGAAGCGGACGCCCGCCTCGGCGTCGTCCACCGTGATCGTGAACGTCCTGCCGTCGCCGAGCCTCAGCACCAGGCCCTCGCCCCGGCGCACCACCACGGCCGTGCCCTGTTCGGGACGCCAGCGGTAGCCCCAGCCGCCCCATTGGCGCGGGGTGACCCGGGGCGCGAACTCCGCGCCCACCACATGGGTCAGCAGGATGCGGCGCCGGGGCAGCCCCATGTGGCCGCAGCGCACCTCCAGGGCGTCCCCGTCCACGCGGACGGCCACGTTGACGAAGGCGAGGGTGCCGAACAGCATGAGCAGCCCTGCGGCCACGCAGCCGATCACCGACATCAGCAGCGGGGCGATGCCGGAGGACCAGGTGGAGCTGACGGCGAGCTGGATGCCCAGTGCCAGACAGGCCGCGCCGGCGGCCGCGAGCACCCACTGGGTCCGGTTGGTGGCCCGGCCCGTCCAGACGGCGGTGTGGGTCTCGGCACCGGTGCGCGGGGGTTTTCCGGGGTCGTCCCTCATGCCAAGCAGCGTACTGAACAATCCGCGCCAGGGGACGGGTCCGGTGCCTCCGGCCGGGTCACCGGAGGGTCAGCGCACGGACCCGACCGCGGCGAGCCCGCGCCCTTCCGGGTAGGCCAGGGCGACGTCCGGCAGCTCGGAGGGCCGGCCGCCGAGGAGGACCGCGAGAGAGGCGGAGGGTTCGGCCGACGGGGCGGGTTCGGCGCCGATCCGGCGCAGCGCCTGGGCGGCCACCGCCCCGGCGGAGCCGTACAGCGCGACGGAGGGCCTGCCGGGCCGGCGCACGGCGTCGCGGATGCGCTCCGCGACCAGTTCGTAGTGGGTGCAGCCCAGGACGACGGCCTCCACGTCGGGCGGGGTGAGCGCGGCGGCGGCGGCGAGCGCCTTCTCGATGCCGACCTCGTCCGCGTACTGCACGGCGTCGGCGAGGCCCGGGCAGGGCACCTCGGTGACGGCCGCGTCCCCGGCGAAGTCACGGATGAGCCCGCGCTGGTACGGGCTGCCGGTGGTGAGGGGGGTGGCCCAGATGGCGACGGCGCCGCCCTCGGCGGCCGCAGGCTTGATCGCGGGGACCGTGCCGATGACCGGCAGGTCCGGTTCGAGCTCGGCCCGCAGCGCGGTCAGGGCGCGTACGGAGGCGGTGTTGCAGGCGACGATCAGGGCGTCCGGCCGGTGGGCGGCGGCGGCGCGGGCCACCGCGAGCGCGCGGGCCGTCACGTCCTCGGGCGTGCGGGGCCCCCAGGGCATGCTGTCGGGGTCCGAGGAGAGCACCAGATCGGCGTCCGGCCGCAGCCGGCGTACTGCGGCGGCGGCGGCGAGCAGGCCGATTCCGGAGTCCATGAGCGCGATCTTCACCCGGTCACCATAGTCGACCGCCCTTGCGGTCCCGGCTCAGTGGTGCAGACTTCGGCCAATGAGCGCCGTTGCCTGGATCGCCGTGGGTTCGCTTGTCGCGTGGGTGTGGCTGCTGCTGGGACAGGGCTTCTTCTGGCGGACCGACCAGCGGCTGCCGAGCCGCGCGGCCCCGGCGACGTGGCCGTCGGTCGCCGTCGTCGTGCCCGCGCGCGACGAGGCCGGCATGCTTCCGGTGAGCCTGCCGTCCCTGCTGGCGCAGGACTATCCGGGAACCGCCGAGATCTTCCTGGTCGACGACTGCAGCAAGGACGGCACCGGGGACATCGCCCGTGCGCTGTCCGTACGGTACGGCGGGCTGCCGGTGACGGTGGTCTCGCCCGGGGAGCCCGAGCCCGGCTGGACGGGCAAGCTCTGGGCCGTACGGCACGGGATCGCGCTGGCCCGGGCCCGGGATCCCCAGTATCTGCTGCTGACGGACGCCGACATCGCGCACGAGCCGGACAGCCTGCGGGAGCTGGTGGCCGCGGCCGAGTCGGGCGGGTTCGTCCTGGTGTCGCAGATGGCGCGGCTGCGGGTGGCGAGCGTCTGGGAGCGGCTGGTCGTGCCCGCCTTCGTCTACTTCTTCGCGCAGCTCTACCCGTTCCGGTGGATCAACCGGTCGGGGGGCCGGACGGCGGCCGCGGCGGGCGGCTGTGTGCTGCTGCGGACCGAGGCGGCCCTGCGGGCGGGGGTGCCGGACTCGATCAGGCAGGCGGTGATCGACGACGTGTCGCTGGCCCGGGCCGTGCGGCGCAGCGGCGGCCGGATCTGGCTGGGGCTGGCGGAGCGGGTGGACAGCGTCCGGCCCTATCCGCACCTGGGCGACCTGTGGCGGATGGTCTCGCGGAGCGCGTACGCCCAGCTGCGGCACAATCCGCTGGTGCTGCTCGGCACGGTGCTGGGGCTCGCGCTGGTCTATCTGGCGCCGCCCGTGACCCTGGTCGCCGGGCTGCTGGGCGGTGACGCCGCGGCGGCGTGGGCCGGGGGCGCGGCCTGGGCGGTGATGGCGGGGACGTACATGCCGATGCTGGGCTACTACCGGCAGTCGCTGTGGCTCGCCCCGCTGCTGCCGTTCACCGCGCTGCTGTATCTCCTCATGACGGTGGACTCCGCCGTGCAGCACTACCGGGGCGCGGTGCGGCCTGGAAGGGGCGTACGTACGCCCGTCCCGAGGCCGCACCGGATCAGTGACGCCCGCTCGGTGACGTCCGCAAGGGCTACTTGCGGCCGGGCGTCCAGTTCATGCCCCAGCCGTAGGCCTGGTCGATGGTGCGCTGCGGGCTCACGCCGCGCTGCGGCACGAGGTACCGGGCCTCGCGCTGCACGGTGAGATCGCTCCCGGTGTTGGTGATGAGGGCGAGTGCGCAGACCGTGGACGGGACGGTGCACTCGTCCAGTGAGAAGTCGATCGCCGCGCCGTGCTGGGGCTGGAGGGTCACGGTCGCGTGCAGATCGGCGAAGCTCCGGGCGCCCTCGTAGATGGTGACGAAGATCAGGACGCGGCGGATCCTGGCCTTCTGGTCGAGGTTGATCGTCAGGTTCTCGCCGGAGGCGATGGCGCCGGTGCGGTCGTCGCCGTCGAGGTGGATGTAGGGCGGCTGCTGGAGGGACCCGAAGGCGTTGCCGAGGGCCTGCACGACGCCCTTGCGGCCGTCGGTCAGCTCATAGAGGGCGCAGAGGTCGAGGTCGAGGTCCGCGTGCTGGGCGACGGCCCGGCCGAGCTTGCTGCCCCAGCCCTTGAACTGCTTGCGCGTCTCCCAGTTGAGATTGACGCGCATGGCGCCCGATGTGCCGCCCTGCTTGGCGAGCGAGACGGACGGCGCCTCCTTCGTGAGCGTCACCTTGGTGAGCCGCACGGGCTGGGCCGCGGGCGGCGCCGGAGGTGCCGGCGGCGGAGGCGGGGGCGGGGCCATCGGCGCGGCGAGCGTCGGCTGCTGGTGGTACTGCGGGGGCGGCGGCGCGGCGACCCGGGCGGCCGGCTGGGGCTGAGGCGGGGCAGGAGGCTGCGGCGCCCGCTGGGGCTGCTGCGGTTCGTCGACGGAGATGCCGAAGTCCGTGGCGAGCCCTTCGAGGCCGGTGCCGTAGCCCTGGCCGACCGCCCGGAACTTCCAGGCGCCCTGGCGCCGGTAGAGCTCGCCGAGGATGAAGGCGGTCTCGACGGTGGCGTCGGCGCTGTCGAAGCGGGCCACCTCCGCTCCGTTCGCCGCGTCGACGATCCGTACGTACAGCCCGCTCACCCTGCCGAAGCTGCCGCCGTCGGCGGAGGCGGCCAGCACCACGCGGTCGATGGCCGGCTCCACCCGTGCCAGATCGACGCTCAGTGTGTCGGTCGCCGCGCCCCCGGCGTTCCGCTTGCCCTCGTGGCGCACCGCGCCCGAGGCGTGGGCGGGCTGGTTGTAGAAGACGAAGTCGGCGTCGCTGCGCACCTTGCCCGTGGCGAGGAGAAGGAGTGCCGAGGCATCCACGTCCGGTGTCCCCGGAGCGGTGTGCCACCCCATTTCGACGCGCACGGCCTGAGCCGCCACTGGAACATTGGTTCCCTTTAGCATGGTCATGCTCGCCCCCATCGCGAGTCCGGCTGCCGAGTCTGTCCGGATCAACCTAATGCCCGTGCCGCCCCGGTCCCCACATCGGTACCGATCCCGCGTGGACGGCGGCGGGCCCAGGGGCGGATCGCCTCGTAGGCGGCGGCCGTGCGCAGGACCGTCGCGTCGGCGAGGTGGCGCCCGATCAGCTGGAGCCCGACGGGGAGGCCGTCCGGTGTGCGGCCGGCCGGGACGCTGACGGCGGGCGCTCCGGTGAGGGACGCCGGGTAGTTGAAGCCGATCCACGCGGTGTCGTCGACGCGGCGTCCGCCGATGCGGTCGGGCCCCTGGATGCCGACGGGGAACGGGGGCACGGCGGAGGTGGGCGTCAGGAGCACGTCGTAACGGGACATCAGCGCGGCCATGCGGTTGGTCAGGGCCTTGCGCGCGATGTTGGCGTCGGTCAGCTCCCGCGCCGTCCACTCCCGTGTCATCCAGGCCACCAGATGCGGGGACATGGACGGGCCGTGCGTGCCGATGAGGCGGCGCATGCCCGTCAGGTCCGTCTCGGCGGTGATCAGCGCCTGGAAGGCCTCCGCCGGGTCGCTCCAGCCCGGATCGGCCTCCTCGACCGTGCAGCCCAGGTCGCGGAAGACGGAGACGGCCCCGTCGACGACCGCGCGCACCGCCGGGTCGACCGGCAGGTACCCGAGGTCGGGGCTGTAGGCGATACGCAGTCCGGCGCAGCCCTCCAGGGCGCCGAGCCGGGCCGCCGCATTCCAGTCGACGTCCTGGCAGGGGATGGAGTGCCGGTCGCGCGGGTCGGGGCCGGCGAGCACGGACAGCATGAGGGCGGTGTCGGCGACCGTCCGGGTCAGCACGCCGAGATGTTCGAGGCTCTCCCAGCCCGAGACGCCCGGGTACCGCTCGTCCCGGCAGCCGGGCCAGACCGGGACCCGGCCCATCGACGGTTTGAAGCCCACCAGTTCGCAGAACGCGGCGGGCACGCGCAGGGAGCAGCCGCCGTCGCTGCCGAGCGCCACCGGGCCGAGTCCCGCCGCGACGGCGGCGGCCGATCCGGCGCTCGAACCGCCGGGGGTCAGCGCGGTGTTCCAGGGATTGCGGCTGGGTGGGAACAGGGGGTTGTGGCCGGCCGCGCTGTAACCGAACTCCGTGGTGTTGGTCTTGCCCAGCACGACGGCTCCGGCGCCCCGGCTCCTTTCGACGACGATGTCGTCCTCGTCGGGTACGTGGTCGCGGTACGCGGGCGACCCGGAGGTGGTCAGCAGGCCGGCGGTGGCGATCAGGTCCTTCACCCCGAGCGGCACACCGGCCAGCGGCCCCGGGGTTCCGCCACGGGCCAGAGCGTCCGCCAGCGCGAGCGCCCGGGCGCGGGCCTGTTCGGGCGCGGGTGTGCAGAAGGCGCCGATCAGCGGGTTGACCGTGTCGAGGCGGTCCAGCACCGCGTCCACGATCTCGACCGGGCTCAGCCGGCGGTCGGCCACGGCGGTGACGATGTCGGTGGCCGGCAGGAAGCAGAGCTCTTCGCGTTCTTCGGGGGTCACGGGGGCCCTTCGCAGTCGGAGGTCACAGAGGGAGGCCGGCTGTCCGGCTCAGACGGGGAGCGGGTCGGGCTCGGCGGAGTCGGACTCGGCTCCGGAGCGGGCGGACACCGGGGATGTGCGTGCCGCGGCGTCCGGCGAACGGCCTGTCCACCAGAGGTGGCCGCCGTGGACGAGGGCGGCGACCGCGAAGCCCAGCGCGGCGTCCACGGATCCGGGGTGCGTGTGGTGCAGCGCCCACGCCGCCGCCGATCCGGCCGCCCAGGCGACGAGGGCGGGCAGGACGTATCCGGAGCTGCCGGAACCGGACGGCCCCTCGGTACCGGCCGCCCCCGCCGCGCGCCGCCGGAACCGGTCGGCCGCCTGCTGGACGATCAGCACGGCGCCGATGGGCGGAACCAGGATGCCGAGGAGCTGGAGCCAGCTCACGATGGAACTCCACACGCCGGTCAGGGCGATGACGGATCCGAGGACTCCGAGGCCGAGGACCAGGGGCCGCATGCGCAGCGGTGTCGTACCGGACCATCCGAGCGCCGCGTTGTAGAGGCAGTGCGCGGCGACGAAGCCCAGGTTGGTGAGGGTGAACAGGACGGCGAGTGCGGTGATCCAGGCGCCGTGCCCGGTCAGCAGGCCGAGGTAGGTGCCGCCGTCGGTCGCCGGGTTCGCGGCACCCCCGGTGGCGACGACGGCGCCGCCCACCAGGTAGGCGACGGTGTTGCTGAGGGGGAAGGCGCTGAAGGTGGCGAGGACTGCGGACCGGCCGTCGCGGCTCCAGCGTGTGAAGTCCGCGGTCATGGTGCCGGAGTCGACGAATCCGGCGATGACGATGCCGACGGCGGACCAGAAGGTGATGCCCTGGTGGTGTCCCTCGAAGTCGAGCGCACGGGAGAGGCCGGCGCCGTCCTGCGCCGCGTACCAGAAGGCGAGGGCCGCGGTGACGAGGAAGAGCGGGACGCCGAGCAGCCCGACGGCGGACAGGGCGCGGATGCCGGCCGCGGTCAGTCCGATGTATACAGCGGCTCCGAGGAGGGCTCCCCACAGCGGGGTCCAGCCGAGCACCTGGTGCAGGGCCGTGCCGGTGAGGCCGATCTGGTAGGAGAACCAGCCGATGACGACGGTGGCGAGGAAGCCGGAGACGACGGCGCGACCGCGCGGACCGAAGACGGCGGCGGACTGCTGGGCGAAGCTGCGGCCGGTCCGCCCGGCGTGGTGGCTCAGCGCGCCCACGTAGCAGAAGAGCAGGAGGTTCCCGGTGAGGATGGCCCAGAAGCCCTGCTCCAGGCCGAGGTTGTAGACGATCAGGCCGCCGAAGACGGCGTTGCCCAGGCACATGGGGAAGCCCGCCCACACTCCGGCCACGGAGAGCAGGCTCTTCCTCGCGTGGGCCGGGACGGCGGTGTGCTCGTACTCCTCACCGGCAACGCCGGGGCGGTCGGCGCCGGTTGTGCGTGCTGCGGCCATGGGTCTTCCCTTCGGTGGTACGCGGGTGGTGGGTGCGGGACGGGGCGTCAGGGCGCAGGGGGGGCGCCGGGAGACGTGGGCGGCGACGATCCGCCAGCCCTCGGGCAGCCGCAGCCAGGTCTGGGTCTGCCGGCCGACACCGGGCTCGCCGTCCCGGACGAACAGCGTGGTGGTGACGGCGGTGTCGCTGCCGAAGGTGGTCACCTCGGTCCTGATCCGGGTGCGCCGCAGTCCGGTCGTGGGCCGTCGGCGGCGGAACGCGGCGATCTCGGCCGCACCGAAGAGCTCTTCCCCCGCGCCGATGCGGACCGTGTCCGGGGCGTCCCGGAAGAACCCGTCCAGGGCGGGGATGTCGTTGCCGGTGAGCGCCGCCTCGTAGGCGTCGGCAAGAGCGCGGACCTCGGCGACGGTCCCGGGCAGATTGACCCGGCCCGCCGTGGCGGTGGCGTCGGCTTGGTGCTGCCGCACGGTCATCGGGCCTCCGCGGCGGCGGGCGGGAATTCGACGGAGGGGGCGGCTGAGCGGGGCAGGGTCAGCCGGTGCGCCAGACAGGCGTAGACGGGACCGAGCGCGTTCATGGCGACGACGCTCAGCCAGGCCGCCCAGACGTTGCCCGGTGCGTAGCCGAAGCCGCCGAAGTAGGTGGCGAAGTACGAGGCGAATCCGAGGAACATGCCCGGGACGAGCGAGGTGGGGCGGAGGCGGCCGGTGTACATCAGGGCGGTGTTGAGGACCAGGATGACCGCGCCGAGCAGGGCGTTCTGGGCCCATCGCGCGTCGTCGACGTGCGGGGCGAGGTGCTGGTCGCAGACGACGATGGCCAGGGCGAAGGCGGAGCCCACCGGCATCGCCCGCCACAGCCGGGTGGCGTTGGCCAGGCTCGGCCCGCCCATCAGATGCAGCCCGGCCCAGGATATGAAGATCGCCCACGGCGGCAGGTTCAGCGCGGTCCCGCCGACGAAGGCGGTGGTCGCGGCGAGGACGGACGCGGTGAGTTCGTGCGGAATGCGCTCACGCATGGCGTGCTCCTGACATAAGGCAGGGGAAGGGGGTCGGTGGTCCCGTGGCGGAACCCCGGGGAGGGGGAGGCGTCCCGGGTCAGGCCGCCCGGATGTCCATGGCGACATCGGCGGCGGGGACGTCGAGGACGTCGGTGGTGCGGACGGAACGCGCCACGACCCGGCCGCGCTTGACGACCCAGCGGCGCTCGGGCCGGTCGATCAGCACGTCCGCGTGGCGCCGGGTGCCGAGCACCACCAGGTCGGCGCGGGCCCCGGGGTGGATGCCGTAGCCCTCGTGGACGCCGGTGACCCGGGCGGCCTCGGTCGTGGCCATGCGCAGGATCCGGGCGGTGTCGGCCGGACCGCCCATGTGGCAGGTCTGGGCGAGCAGATGGCCGATGTCGAGCATGTCGGCGTTGCCGAAGGGGGTGAAGGCGTTGCGGACGTTGTTGGAGGAGTAGGAGGTGACCACACCCCCGTCGATCAGCTCGCGCACCGGGGTCACCCCCCGCCGCACGGCCCGGGTGTCGCCGCGCCCTCCGAGGTACAGGTCGGTGGCGGGCAGCGCGACGACCGCGACTCCGGCCTCCGCGAGGAGTGCGACGACTTCGGCCCGCTCGGCGGGCGGCCGTCCGGCCAGCGAGGTGACATGGCCGAGGGTCACCCGGCCACCGAGACCGTGCTGCCGGGTCGCCTCGGCGAGGGCTCCGGCGAGGGCGAAGCGGCCGTCGGTGGTGTCGTCGGCGAAGTCGGCGTGCAGATCGGCCGGCACCCCGAACTCGACGGCCAGGCCGAGCACCGTGTCGATGTGGCGGCGGCAGGCGTCGACGTCGGCCTCGTTGTACGTGCAGCCGCCCACGACATCCGCGCCGCGCAGCAGGGCCTCCCTCAGCAGGGCGTACGTACCCGGTGCCCGTTCGATGCCCTCCTGCGGGAAGGCGACGACCTGGAGGTCCACCAGATGGCGCTGGCTCTCGCGGAGTTCGAGCATGACGTCGAGCCCGGTGAGGCCGGCGACCGGGTCGACGTCCGGATGGGCGCGGATGAGCGTGGTGCCGTTGCCCACGGCCCACCGGAGCACCCGGAGGGCGCGGGCCCGCACGGAGGCGTGGGTGAAGTCGCGCTTGAGCGCCGCCGTGACCGCGATGGCCTCGGCCAGGGTCTCCGCCGGCCGGGGGCTGAGCCCGCTCAACAGGGCCTTGTCCAGGTGCAGATGGGGCTCGATGAAGCCGGGGACGACGACCAGTCCCTCGCAGTCGATGGTCTCGCGGGCGGGCGCCCCCGGTGGTACGTCGCCCACTGCGGCGATCGTTCCGCCGCTGACGGCGATGTCCGCCGGCGCATCGTCTTCCGTGATCAGCGCGCGGCGCAGTACGAGGTCGTACACAGCGATCCCCTTCTGGCGTTCCGGGTCGGGAGCGACGTACGAAGACGTCCAGAAGGTGTATACAGAGGCCGCGTTACGGTATACCGCTGGCCGCGTGACGCTCTTGTTACCGGGATCTCGCAGCGGCAGCGCGCCGCGTCGCGGGGCTCGGTCTCCGGGAGATGCGGCGGGTCCTGGCCCCGCCCTCGGCGATCAGCGCTTCCCCCGGAGCCGGTAGGCGGCCTGGGCCCGCATGATGTGGTCGGCGACCCGGTCGCGGGCCGCCTCCGGGTCGCGGTCCCGCAACGCGCGGACGATGTTCTCGTGCTCCGCCCACGAGTCCGGTGCCCGGCGCGGGAGTTCGACTGAATACACCCAGGAGATCTTGTACCCGAGCTGCGCCACCAGCGCCGCCAGCGTCGGGCTGCCGGACGCCTCGGCCAGGACCCGGTGGAAGCGTGTGTTGAGGTCCGCGAGCCCGGCCGACGCGCCGGCGTCCAGGATCTCCCGGGCCTCGGCCACCAGGAGTTCGAGCGTGGCCAGGTGCACCGCGGTCCGGCGGGTCGCGGCCCGCTCCGCGCCGAACGGCTCGATGAGCAGGCGGATGCCCAGCAGGTCCTCGGCCTCCTTGTCGCTCAGCTCGGCCACGAACGTGCCTCCGTAGGGGCGCGAGTGCACGAACCCCTCGGCCTCAAGCGTGCGCAGGGCCTCGCGGACGGGGATGCGCGAGACCCGGTATCGGGCCGCAAGCCGCTCCTCGGTGAGCCGGTCCCCGGGGGTGAACACGCGGGTGACCACGTCGTTCCTGATGGCGTCGCACACCGCCTGTCCCGTGTCCCGTCTCCGCACCGCGCCGACTTCGGCCATGGCTCCGCCCTCCGGGATGTGCCGGGCCCCATGGGTTAACCGGCGTGTAACGGTTGTATGCAAAGGTCAGCGCCATGAGCGTACTTCAGCCGCACCACGGCCCGATCGACAGCTCGGTCTACCTTGCCGCGGACCACGCGACGACGGCCTGGGGGCTGCTCCCCAACGCCTCGGCCCGTCCCGTCCTCACCGTCGGCTCCGGCACCACCGTGTGCCTCGACACGACGAGCCACGAGGGCATCCTGCCGGACCAGGGGCGCGACCCGGTGAAGTTCTTCGCGGAGGACGGGATCCCGGAGCGGGACGTGCTGCGCGACGCGATTGAACTGGCCTCGTCCGACGTGCTGTTCGACCCCGCCGCGCAGGGGCCCCACGTCGTCACCGGGCCGGTCGCCGTCCGGGGAGCCCTCCCGGGCGACGTGCTGGAGGTCGAGGTCGTACGCCTGCGGCGCAGGACGGCGTACGGCGTGATCAGCAACCGGCACGGGCGCGGCGCCCTGCCCGGGGAGTACCCGGTTCCGGCGCCGGGCCACCCGGACGGTCTGCCCGTCCCGCCGGTGTCGCTGGTCGCCCACGTCGATGACGACGGCCGCGGCCGTCTTCCCGTCGGCGACGGACGGCACATCGGATTCCCGCTCGCTCCCTTCCTCGGCATCATGGGCGTCGCACCCGCCACGCAGGCGCCGGTGCACTCGGTACCGCCGGGGGCGCACGGCGGCAACCTCGACATCCGGCTCCTGGGCGAGGGCGCGCGCCTCTTCCTCCCGGTGCAGGTCGCGGAGGCCATGTTCTACGCGGGCGATCCGCACTTCGCGCAGGGGGACGGCGAGGTCGCCCTGACCGCTTTCGAGGCTCCGCTCCGGGCCACCCTGCGGCTGACCCTGCACTCCGACGCCCGGGCCCGGCGGCTGGCGGCGGGGCTCGCGGGACCGTACGCGGAGACGGCCGGGCACTATCTCGTCACCGGCCTCGACGAGGACCTGGACGAGGCCGTACGGAAGGCCACCCGGGCGGCACTGACCTATCTGGCCGAGCGCTGCGGGCTGCCCGGTGCGGTGGCGCTGGCCTATCTGAGCGCGGCGGTCGATCTGCGCATATCCCAGGTGGTGGACCGCGTGAAGGGCGTCCATGTGTGCCTGCCGAAGGCCGATCTCGGTCCGCTGCTGACCGATGCGCCCGTGACGGCCGAGGGACCGCTGCGATGACCGCCGCCCCCGCCGCGTCCACGGCCGGCCCGCTGCCCGTCATCGGCCCGTTCGTGCCCTGGCTGCCGTCCCCGGTGCTGCCGGAACCGGCCGCGGCCGAGGGACTGGCCGGGGCCCGGGTCGCCGTGAAGGACGTGATCGACCTCGCCGGCGCCCCCACCGGCAACGGCCATCCCCTGCTGCTCGCCGAGGCCGGATCTGCCGCGCGCCACGCCTCGTGCGTGACCCGCCTGCTGGACGCGGGCGGCGTGATCGCGGGCAAGGCCCACACCGACGAACTCGCCTACAGCCTGGGCGGCACCAACGCCCACTACGGCGCGCCCGCCAACCCGGCGGCCCCGGGCCGGCTGACGGGTGGCTCCTCCAGCGGGACGGCGGCCGCGGTCGCCGGGCGGCTCGCCGACATCGGACTGGGCACGGACACCGCCGGCTCCATCCGGGTGCCCGCCTCATACTGCGGCCTGTACGGGCTGCGCCCCACGCATGCGCGCGCCGACCGGACCGGCATCAGCCCGCTCGCCCCCTCGTTCGACACCCCGGGCCTGCTCACCCGCACACTGCCCCTGCTGCGCGACGCCGCGGCGGCTCTGCTGGCGGGCACCGAGCCCGACGACCGGGCACCCCGCCGGCTGCTCGCTCCGGCCGATCTGTGGTCCCTCGCGGCTCCGGACGTCCGCGCGGCACTGTCACCGGCGCTCGGCCGGCTCGCTGACGGGCTCGGCCTGGAGCCGGACCGGGCCGCCCTGTTCGACGACCGGGCGCCGTTCCCGCACGCCGTGGCCAGGGACGCCTTCACCACCGTCCAGGCCGCCGAGGTGTGGCGTGCCCATGGGCCGTGGATCGTGCGCGCCCGCCCGGCGTTCGGCCCGAACGTCACCGCGCGGCTGCGCACGGCCCGCACCGTGGGGCGTGAGCGCGAGCAGGCCGCGCGGGCCCGTGCGACGGCCGTCGCGCACTGGCTGGGCGCGCGTCTGGACGGCGCCGTGCTGGCGATCCCCGCGACGCCGACGCCCGCCCCGGCGTACGGCCGGGCGGGCGCCGGGGTGCGCGAGGCGCTGCTCGGCCTGACCTGTCCGGCGGGACTGGGCGGGCTGCCGGCCCTCACCGTGCCCGGCCCCCGTGCGGGCGGCCTGCCGGTGGGGCTGTGCCTGCTGGCCGCGCCGGGCGGGGACGAACGGCTGCTGGCGGCGGCCGTCTTCGCGGAGGCCGTGTCGTAGGGGTGCACCAAGGGCGGGTTTCGGCCGATTGGCCCCTGGTTCGGCACGGTCGGGCGGCCGGGGTGCGAACCTCCCGCGCGGCCGGCCCGTTCCCGCCGCACCCGCCATGACGCGAGGCGTCCGGGTGTCGCCGATCCAGCGCATCGCGCTGCCGTCCTCCGTACGCGGCCCAGGGCACCTGCCCTGGGCCGACGCGTGTGCGGCGGGCCCTTCGGCACCAGTAATTTGGTCCAGACCATTGACCCGCCGCGCGGTCCCTCTCTAGCATCTGCGGCACCACGACACCCCATCAGGGCTGCTGTCCCCCGCCTTCACGCTCACGTTTCGCACGCCGTACACGTACATGGTTTTCAGCCAGTTCGGGCCGGTGTTCCCCGGCCCGGCCCCCAGGAGCGTCATGCCCACAGCCGATCAGCAGCCCCCCGCCCCACCGGCCGGAGAGACCGGATCACCGGCGGGGCCTCACGCCGGGGCCGCGCTCTCCGTCGGACAGGAACGCCTCTGGTTCCTGGACCAGTTCGAGCCGGGCGACGCGGCCTACAACATCCCGCTGGTGCTCCGTTTCACGGGACCGCTGTCGGCCCGGTCCCTGGGGGCCGCTCTGGACGCGGTGACCGGCCGGCACGAGGCCCTGCGCAGCCGGTTCCCCGCCGTCGACGGGCGTCCGTACGTCGTCGTCGGGCCGCCCTCCCCCGTACCGCTGGACATCCGTGACCTGCGGGACCGTACCGACGCCGATGTCGCGTCGGTCGTCAGTGAGTTCACCAACCGGCCCTTCGATCTCGCCGAAGGGCCCCTGCTCCGCGCCGCGCTGCTGCGCACCGGGGAGAGCGCGCACACGCTCTGCCTCGTGCTGCACCACATCGTCGCCGACGGCTGGTCGCTCGGCCTCCTGCGCTCCGAGCTCGCCGCGCACTACTCCGCCCATCGTGCGGGTGCCACGGCGGAGTTGGCCGAGCCGCCGTCCTATCTTGCGCACGCGGTCGCGGAACGCGCCTGGCTGGACGGCCCCGAAGCCGCCGCCGCGCTCGACCACTGGCGCCAACTGCTGCACGGCGCACCCCCGTTGGCGCTCCCCCTCGAACACCCGCGCCCGGAGATCCCCAGCAACGCCGGCGCCTACCACACCGAGGTGCTGCACGGTCTGGGTGCCGCGGTGGAGTCCTTCGCCCGGTCGCGGCGCCTCACCCCGTTCATGGTGATCGCCGCCGCCTATCAGGCCCTGCTCCACCGCTGCACGGGCCAGGACGACTTCTGCGTGGGCGTCCCCACGGCCGCGCGGACCACGGTCGACAGCGAGCGGACGGTGGGCTACTTCTCGTCCACCCTGGTGCTGCGCGCGGACTTCTCCGGAGCGCCGTCGTTCGACGCCGTGCTGCGGCGGATCCGCGGTGACTGGCTCCGCGCCCTGACGCACGGCCGCGTCCCGTTCGAACGCCTCACCGATGAGGTGGGGCAGGACCGCGACACCGGCCGTACGCCCGTCTTCCAGACCCTCCTGACCGTGCACACGCAGAGCGGCGGCGCGCTCGGCGAGCACCCCTTCGCGGATCTGGTCTGCGCCGAGGGGGACGGCGGGCACACCGCCGCCAAGTTCGAACTGTCCCTGGACGTCCGCCCGGACGGCGACGATCTGCACGCCGTCTTCGGCTACCGCACCGATCTGCTGGACGCGACGCAGGCCGCCCGGACCGCCGCACGCTTCGCGGTCCTCCTGCGGGCCGCCCTGGACGCGCCCGGCACCCCTGTGCACCTGCTGCCGCTGCTCGGCGAGACCGAGCGGGCGGCGCAGCGGGACGAGGCCGCGGGACCCGCGCTCGCGCCGCACCCCCCGACGGTCCTCGCCGCGATCGACCGGGCCGCGCTCGCCCCGGACGCGACGGCGGTCGTCGGACCCGGCGAACGCCTCACACGAGGTGAGCTCGCCGGCGCCTCCCGCGCCCTGGCCGCCCGGCTCCTGGCCCACGGCGTGCGCCGGGGCGACCTCGTCGCACTCTGTCTGCCCCGGGGGCCCGAGCCGGTCGTGGCCATGCTCGCCGCCTGGCGCGTCGGCGCCGGATACCTCCCCCTGGACCCCGAATACCCCTCCGCACGGCTCGACTTCATGCTCCGCGACAGCGGGGCCGCGCTCCTGCTGACCCCTGACGGCAAGCCCGTGGACGGCCTCACCGTCGAACTCCCCGTGCTCTCCGCCGCCCCCGAGCCCGGCTCCGGCGACCCGGCCGGGCCCCTCCCCGGACCCGGCACCGAGGCGGGCCCGGACGATCCCGCGTACGTCATCTACACCTCGGGCTCCACCGGCACCCCCAAGGGCGTGCTCGTCCCGCACCGCGCGCTCGCGGCACGGGTCGCCTGGATGCGCGAGGGCTACGGCCTCGGACCGGCGGACCGGGTCCTGCACAGCGCCTCGCTCTCCTTCGACACCAGCGCCGAGGAGATCTTCCCGGCCCTGGCGTCGGGTGCGGTCCTCGTCACCGCCCGGCCCGGGGCCACCCTCCCCGACCAGCTGGCGGAGCCGTACGCGGCCGGTGTCACCGTGCTGGACCTGCCGACTCCCTACTGGCACCACCTCGTCGCGGACCTGGACGAGACCCCGTGGCCGGACTCGCTGCGCCTGCTGGTCCTGGGCGCCGACCAGGCGCGCGCCGAGGCGGTCGCCCGCTGGCGGGCCCGCTTCGGCGACACCGTGCGGCTGGTGAACTCCTACGGCCCGACGGAGACCACCATCATCGCCACCACGGCGGAGCTCGGCGCGGCCGACGCCCTGCGCAGGCCGCCCATCGGCCGCCCGATCGGCGCGACGACGGTTGCCGTGCTGGATCGCCACGGCACTCCCGTACCGCCCGGCACGCCCGGGGAGCTGGTGATCGGCGGGGCCGGTGTCGGCGACGGGTATCTGGGCCGCCCCGGCGCCACCGCCCGTGCGTTCGTGCCCGACCCGGACGGTCCGCCCGGGGCCCGCCGCTACCGCACCGGCGACCGGGTGCGCCGGCGCGCCGACGGCCGGCTGGAGTTCCTGGGCAGGCTGGACGACCAGGTGAAGGTGCGCGGATTCCGGGTCGAGCCCGCCGAGGTGGAAGCCGCGCTCGGTGCCCTGCCGGGCGTGGCCGAGGCTGTGGTGTCCGCCCGCGAGGACCGGCTGATCGCCCATGTCGTACCGGCGCCGGCGCCGGCGGCGCCCGCGCCGGATCCGGCACGGCTGCGCACGGAGCTGGCCGGCATGCTGCCGCCGCACCTCGTCCCCGGTACCTGGGTCGTGCTCGATCAGCTGCCGCTCACCCCGAATGGCAAGGTGGACCGGGCGGCCCTGCCCGACCCGGGGGCCGGCTCCTCGGTCCGTGCCGCGTATGTGCCGCCCCGGACGGAGGCGGAGGAACTCGTCGCGGACATCTGGGGACAGGTGCTCGGCACCGGGCCCGTCGGCGCGGACGACGACTTCTTCGACCTGGGCGGCCACTCGCTCCTCGCCACCCGGGTCGTCGCCCGGATCCGTGCCGCGATCGACCTCGCCGTCCCCCTGCGCACCCTGTTCACCCACCGCACCGTCGCGGCCTTCGCCGAGGCCGTGGAGGCCGCCCTGACCGCCGAGATCGACGCCCTGTCGGACACGGCGGCCGAGGAACTCCTGGCCGCGCAGGACGCACTGGAAGGAAGCCGGCCCGCCTCATGAGCGCCGACACCGCCCACCCGGCGGACCCCGCGGCGGCCCCCGTCCCGGCCGCCGAGAAAGACCTCCCGGCCGCGAGGAAGGACCTCTCCGCCGCCAAGAAGGAACTGCTGCGCCGCCGGCTGGCGTCGCGCGCCCCCGCCCGTACCACCATCCCCCGCCGGGACCCCGGCGTGCCCGTCCCGCTGTCGTTCGCGCAGGAACGGCTCTGGTTCATGGAGCAGTTCGCGCCCGGCACCGCCGCGTACAACATCCCGGTGGTCCGGCGGCTGCGCGGCCCGCTGGACACCGGAGCCCTGCGCGCGGCGCTGGACGCGAGCGTGGCCCGGCACGAGACGCTGCGCTCGCGGTACCCGGCCACCGACGACGGGCGACCGGTGCTGGCCGTCGACCCGCCCGGACCGGCCGGTCTCACCCTTGCCGAGGCCGGCTCCCCCGCCGAGGCCGAACGCCTCGTCGACGAGGTGTCGGCGGTGCCCTTCGACCTGGAGCACGGACCGCTGCTGCGGGCGCTCCTGATCCGGCTCGCCGACGACGACCACGTCCTGCTCCTGGTGGTCCACCACAGCGTCAGTGACGGCTGGTCGAGCGAGGTCCTGCTCGGCGAGGTGCTGCGCGGCTACGCCGCACGCGTCGCGGGAAAGCCGGACCCGCTGCCCGAACTGGCCGTGCAGTACGGGGACTTCGCCCTGTGGCAGCGCGAGCAGCTGAGCGGTGAACGGCTCGCCGCCGAGGTCGCCCACTGGTCGCGTGAACTCGCCGGGACCGAGCCGCTGGAGCTGGCCTTCTCCCGTCCCCGGCCGCCCCGCCAGACCTTCGAGGGCGCCGGGCACGCGTTCTCCGTCGACCGGGACCTCCTCGACCGGCTCACCGCGCTCGGCCGCCGGCACGACGCGACCGTCCACATGGTCCTGCTGGCCGCCTTCCAGATCCTGCTGTCCCGCTACAGCGGCCAGCGCGACTTCGCCGTGGGCTCCCCGGTCGCCGGCCGGCCCGAGCCGGAACTCGAGCCGCTGGTCGGCATGTTCGTCAACGTCATCCCGTTGCCGGCCCGGCTGGAGGGCGATCCCTCCTTCGCGGAACTGGTCCGCCGCACCCGCGAGACCTGCCTCGACGCCTACGCCCACCAGGAGCTGCCGTTCGCGCAGCTGGTCAGCGAGCTGAAGGTGGCCCGCGACGTGGCGCGGCCGCCCGTCTTCCAGGCGGTGCTGGCCGTACAGAACTACGCCACCGAGCGCGACGCCGCATCGGACGGGCCGCTGACCGCCGAACCTTTCGGGGTGCGGGCCAGCGGCACCCGCTTCGATCTCGAACTCTTCCTCCAGGAGTGGCCCGACGGGCTGCACGGCTCCTTCAACTTCAACACCGACCTCTTCGACGCGTCCGACATCGCGCGCCTCGCCGACCACCTCGGCAGGCTGCTCCACGCCGTGACGGACGCCCCCGGGACCCCGCTGTCCGGGCTCGCCGGACGCACCCCGCAGGAGCACGACTTCGAGACGCGGCGGTTCAACGACACCGCGCGGGACCGTGCGCCCACCACCCTCACCGCCCTGGTCGCCGAGCAGATCGCCCGTACGCCGGACGCGGTCGCGGTCGCCGTCGAGGGCCGGGCGGCCCTCACGTACCGGCAGCTCGACGCGCAGGCGGACCGGATCGCCGCGCGGCTGGCCGCCGAGGGGGTCGGTCCCGGCAGCCTCGTGGCCATCTGCTCCGAGCGCTCGCCCGAACTCGTCGCCGGTCTGCTCGGCATTCTGCGCACCGGTGCGGGGTACGCCCCGCTGGAGCCCGGCTACCCCGCCGAACGCCTCGCCTTCCTCCTCGCCGACAGCGACGCGCCCGTCCTGCTCACCCAGCGCGGACTGCCCACCCCGCACGGCTGCACCGCGCAGATCATGCTGCTGGACGACCCCGTGGAGCCGCCCCGCTCGCGCCGCCGGCCGGCGGGCCCCTCGCCCGACGACACCGCGTACCTCATCTACACCTCGGGCTCCACCGGACGGCCCAAGGGCGTGCCCAACACCCACCGGGCGATCGCCAACCGCATCCAGTGGATGCAGGACACCTACCGGCTGGGGGCGGACGACGCCGTTCTGCAGAAGACTCCCGTCGGCTTCGACGTGTCGGTCTGGGAGTTCTTCTGGCCCCTGGCCAGCGGTGCGCGCATCGTCCTCGCCAAGCCGGGCGGCCAGAAGGACAGCGGCTATCTGCGCGACCTCATCGCCGGTGCCGGCGTCACCGTCGCCCACTTCGTCCCGGCCATGCTGACGGTCTTCCTCGCCGAGGAGGGCATCGAACGCTGCACGGCGCTGCGCCGCGTGATCAGCAGCGGAGAGGCCCTGCCGCCCGACGCGGCTCGCGAGCTGACCACCCGGCTGCCGCACTGCTCCCTCGCCAATCTGTACGGGCCCACCGAGGCCGCGGTCGACGTCTCCTCCTGGGAGTGCACCGGGCCCCTGGAGACCGTGCCGATCGGGCTGCCGATCGACAACACGCGGCTGTACGTGCTGGATTCCGCCCTGCGGCCGGTACCGCCCGGCGCCCCCGGCGAACTCCACATCGGCGGAACCGCCGTCGCCCTCGGCTACCACCGGCGGCCGGGTCTGACCGCGTCCCGCTTCGTGCCCGACCCGTACGGCCCGCCCGGCTCCCGCCTCTACCGCACCGGGGACCTGGCCCGCCGCCGGCCGGACGGCACCCTTCAGCACCTCGGCCGTGTCGACCAGCAGATCAAGCTGCGCGGGCTGCGGATCGAGCCCGGCGAGACCGAGGCCGCGCTGCGCGCCCAGCCC
Source organism: Streptomyces sp. ITFR-16 (assembly GCF_031844705.1). Lineage (NCBI taxonomy): Bacteria > Bacillati > Actinomycetota > Actinomycetes > Kitasatosporales > Streptomycetaceae > Streptomyces > Streptomyces sp. ITFR-16. The sequence goes on along the minus strand of NZ_CP134609.1, from coordinate 7,342,976 downwards.
GGGGTCGCCGATGCCGCCGTCGTCCTGCGCGAGGACCGGCCGGGCGACAAGCGCCTCGTCGGGTACGTCGTCGCCGCCGGCTCCGACGAGCCCGAGCCGGCCCGGCTCCGTACCGCGCTGAAGAAGCTGCTGCCCGACCACCAGGTCCCTGCCGTCGTAGCCGTCGTCCCCGCCCTGCCGCTCACCCCCAACGGGAAGCTCGACCGCCGCGCCCTGCCGGCTCCCCAGCTGCGCCGGGCGTCCGGAGCCACCCGGCCCGCCACCCCGGCCGAGCGGCTGCTCGCGGAGATCTGGGGCGAGGTGCTCGGCCTGACGGAGGTCGGCACGGACGAGGACTTCTTCGACCTCGGCGGCCACTCGCTGCTCGCCACCCAGGTCGTCGCCAGGGCCCGCAACCGGCTGGCCGAGGCGGGCGCCCGGCCCGTCAGCGTCATGGATCTCTTCACCCACCGCACGGTCCGGGACCTGGCCGCCGTCGCCGCGCGGGACGAGCAGGACGACTCCCCGAGGCCGCTGCTGCACCGGCTCACCCCGCCCGTGTCCGCCGCCCGCCGGACCCGTACGTTCGTCTGCGTCCCGTACGGCGGCGGCAGCCCCGTCGTGTACCAGCCCGTCGCCGACGCCCTGCCCGCCGACGTCGAGCTGTGGGCCGTCGCCGTGCCGGGCCACGACGTGGGTGTCACCGAGGCGTCCGTGCCGTTCGACGAACTCGCCGAGCGCATCGCGGCCGAGGTCCGGGAGCGCACGGAGGGGCCCGTGGTCGTCTACGGCCACTGCGCGGTCGGCACGGCGCTGGCGATCGCCGTCTCCCGGCTGCTGGAGGCGACCGGGCATCCGCTGGAGGCGGTCTACGCCGGCGCGCAGTTCCCGTTCGCCCGGCCGCGCAGCCGGGTGCTCAACGCGCTCAGCCGGGTCGCCTCCCTCGAACCCCTCCTCGGGGACCGGGTCTACGCGAACTGGCTCATCGGGCTCGGTGTGAACACCTCCGACCTCGACAAGGAGCAGGCCGCGTTCATCATCGGCAACATGCGCCGGGACACCCAGGCCGCCGAGGACTACTTCACCCGCGCCATGGCCGACGTCGCCGCCGGTGCCCCCCGTCTGCGCGCGCCGCTCGTCTGTCTGATCGGGGACCAGGACCCGGCCGCCGACTTCTACCAGGAGCGCTACCGCGAGTGGCTTCTGCTGGCCGAGCGCTCCGCCGTGGCCGTGCTCGACCAGGGCGGTCACTTCTTCCTCAAGTACCGGGCCGCCGAGGTCGCCGAAGCGGTCACCACGGTGCACCTCGCCGTCCGCGACGGGCGGACCGGCGAACTGCCCGCCCGCGATCCGCTGCATCCGTGGTGGTTCCACGGGGACACCGGTCCCGTCGCGGCCGTCGAGGAAGGAGGGGAGGACCCCGCCGGTGCGGGGACGCCCTCCGGGGGCACAGAGGCCGATACCGGGCCCGAGCCCAGCATGCGCCGGTTCCTGCTGGTCGCGGGCGGTCAGCTCGTCTCCATCACCGGTTCCGCGCTGACCGAGTTCGCCCTGCCCCTCTGGATCCTCCTGAACACCGGCTCGCTCACCCGGTACGCGCTCTACGCGGTGGTCGCCATGGTCCCCGGCATCCTCGTCGGCCCCCTCGCGGGAGCCCTCGTCGACCGGATGGACCGGCGTACGGTACTGCTTGCCGGCGACATCACCGCCTGTACCACGCAGGCCGGACTCCTCGCCCTGCTCCTCACCGGGAACCTGCACTCCTGGGAGGTGTACGTCCTGCTCGGCGTGCTCTCCCTCGCCCTGACGTTCCAACGGCTCGCCTACGCCTCCGCGGTCCCGCAGCTGGTGCCCAAGCAGTACCTCGGGCACGCCAACGGAATCGTGCAACTCGCCTTCGGAACGGCCCAGTTCGTCGTCCCGCTGGTGGCCGTGGCGCTGATGGCGGCGATCGGCCTCGACGGCATCCTCGTCATCGACGTGGTCAGCTACGTGCTGGCCATCGGCGTCCTGCTCGCGGTGAAGTTCCCCCGGACCCTGCCGTGGACGCGGCGCGAGTCCCTGGTCTCCGAGATCCGGCACGGCTTCGCGCACTCGTGGCGCAACCGGGGGTTCCGGGCCATGCTCCTGTGGTTCGCCGGCCTCAACATCTTCCTTTCGCCCCTCTTCCTGCTCATCACTCCGCTGGTCCTCGCCTTCGACGACCTCCAGGGCGCGGCGCGGGTCGCCGTCGCGGGCGGGGCCGGCGCGATCCTGGGCGGGATCGCCATGGGCTTCTGGGGCGGCCCGCGCCGGCACCGGCTGCGGGGCATGCTCGGCATCGCGGCTCTGCTGGCCCTGGCCGGGGCCGTGACCGGGCTGCACGCCAGTCTCTGGGTGATCGCCGCCGGGGCGTTCGGCATGTCCTTCGCGCTCTCCCTGGTCAACGGCGTCTACTCCACCATCGTCCAGGTGAAGGTGCCCCAGCGCTTCCACGGCCGCGTCTTCGCCCTGAACACCCTGGTCGCCTGGTCGACCCTGCCGCTGGGCCACGGGGTCATCGCCCCGCTGGGCTCCTCGCTGCTGGGACCGATGATGGAGCCAGGCGGGGCGCTCGCCCCGGTCTTCGGTCCCCTGATCGGCACCGGCCCCGGGCGCGGCATCGCCCTGATGTACGTGCTGTTCGGCTGCGCCATGCTCGGTCTGGTCGCGCTCGGTCTGCGTCTGCCGGTGCTGGCCCGCTTCGACCGGGACGTCCCCGAGGCGGAGCCGGACGACCTGGTCGGACTGCGCGAGCGGGCCCGCATGGCCGCCGCCCGCCGGACGAAGGCGAGCCGGACATGACCCACGCGGCCGCCACCCTGCCCGCCCTGCTCGCCCACCGCGCCGCCTCGGACGGCGGGCGCACCGCCCTCGTCACCGGCGGCGAGCGGCTCGACTTCGCTTCCTGGCAGGCCCGTTCGGGTGCGTACGCCTCAGCGCTGCGCGCCGCCGGAGTCCGGCCCGGGGACCGCGTCGTGCTGCATCACGGCACGAGCCGGTGGACGGATTTCGCCGTGGCGTTCCTCGCGGTGCTGCGGGCCGGCGGGGTGGCGGTCCCGCTGTCCGACCGGTCCGCGCCCGCCGCGACGGCGTACGCCCTCACCGACGCGGGGGCGCGCTTCCTGCTGCACAGCGGCGGGGACCTGCCGGCCGGGCTCCCGGACAGGACAGCCGTGCTGACCGAGGCGGACGCCGAGGGCCACCCCGCCCGGCCGGACCTGCCCGACCCCGCGCCCGGTGATCTCGCCCAGATCCTCTACACCTCCGGCACCACCGGAACCCCCAAGGCGGTCGGCGCCCGCCACGCCAATCTGGCGTACGGCTGCACGCTGGACGAGCGCCGCCGGCCGCTGCGCCACTCCGCCGCCTTCCTGCACGCCTTCCCGGTCGGCACGAACGCCGGGCAGACGATGCTGGTCAACGCGCTGAACGCGTACGCCACCTGTGTCACCGCCCCGCAGTTCACCCCGGCCCGGTTCCTGCGTCTGCTGTCGGAGCACGGCATCGGAAGCGTCTTCCTCGTCCCCGCCATGGCGATCGAGCTGCTGGCGTCCCCGGCCCTCGCCGATCCCAGGTTCTCGGATGCGCGCGACGCCGTACGGCTGGTCGGCTCCACGGCGGCCGCCCTGCCCCAGCCGGTCGCGCTCGGGCTCGGCCGGGCCTTCCCGAAGGCCCAGATCGTCAACTACTACACCTCCACCGAGGCGGCGCCCGCGCAGATCACCCTGCTGTTCGATCCGGCCCGCCCGGCCTCTCCCGGGCGGCCCGCCTCGCTCGCCGGTCTGCGGGTGACCACTCCCGAGGGGACCCCGGTCCCGGCGGGCGGGGCGGGTGAGCTGTGGCTGCGGTCGGCCGCGGCTCCGCGGGCGTACCTGGGCGAGGCCGACAGCGAGGTCTTCCAGGGCGGCTGGGTGCGCATGGGCGATCTCGGCCGTGTCGACGAGGAGGGCTTCCTGCATCTGCTCGACCGGGAGCGCGACGTCGTCAAGTCCGGGGCCCACAAGGTCTCCACGCTCCAGGTCGAGAACGCCCTGCACGCGCATCCGCAGGTGCGGGACGCGGCTGCGGTCGGCGTCCCGCACCCCGTGCTGGGGAGCGTCGTGGCGGCCGTGGTGGTGTCCGAACCCGGTCTGACCGCCGCCGCCCTGCGCGGCTTCCTGCTCGATCACCTCGCCGTCCACGAGCTGCCCGCCACCGTGCTGTTCCGCGACGCACTCCCCCGTAACGAGGCCGGCAAGGTCCTCAAGCGCGAACTGCGCCCGCTCCTCGCCCCAGACCACCCCGAGGCCACCCTGTGAATGCGCCCCTCAGTCCTGTCCTCAGCCCCGCCCAGCACGGCATCTGGCTCACCGAGCGCACGCTGGACACCGCTGCCGCCTATCACCTGACCGTGCGCGTGGACCTGGACGGGCCCCTCGACGCCGATGCCATGGTGCGGGCCTGTTCCGCCGTCGCCGCCCATCACCCCGTCCTCAGCACGGTGTTCGCCCCCGACGGCACCCCCGGGCCCGGAACCGGGCCCTCGCGTCCACAGGTCATCGAGTGCACCGGTGCCGAACTCGACGCGCTCCTCGCCCGGGAGAGGTCCCTTCCCTTCGACCTCGTCCACGGGCCGCCGCACCGCTTCGTCCTCTTCCGGCTGTCCCCCGTACGGCACGTCCTGGTCCTGACCGCCCATCACCTCGTCTTCGACGGCGAGTCCAAGGACCGGCTGGTCGGCGACCTGGCCACCGCCTACCGGGGCGGCCCCCTCACTCCCGTCCCCCCGCAGCCGGCCGTCGAGCCGGCGCCCGGGGTCCTCGCGGACGCGGAGGCGTACTGGGCGGGCCGCTGGCGGGAGCCGGCCACGCCCGCCCTGCCGGGGCTCGTCCCCTCCCCCGCCGCCGGTACGACTCCGGGGCCGGGCGCCGAGATCCCGTTCGGCCTCGGACCGGGGCGGAGCGCGCTCCTGGACACGACGGCGCGCCGGCTCGGGCTCACCCGCTTCGAACTCCTCACCGCGTCCTGGCACGCGCTGCTCGCCCGCTACGGCGACCCCGCCCCGGTCACGGCTGTCGAGCTGTCGGTGCGCCCGCGCGACACGGCGGTCGGCGTGGGGCCGGCCGTCAACGAGCTGCCGCTCTTCAGCACGGCCGACCCCGCCGCGCCGTTCGCCGTCTGGTCCCAGTCCGTCCGGGCCGAGCTGCGGGCCCTGTACCGCCACCGGGCCGTCCCGCTCGGCCGCTGTGTGCGCGGCCTGACCCCGCGCACCGCCCTCACCCCGCTCTCGCTGAGCTACCGGCGCCGTCCGGCGGCCGGGCCGGTGCCCGGCTTCGGTGCCGGCGTGCGCGCCGAGGTCCACTGGATCGGCTTCTGCGGCACCGCGCGCAATCTGCTCCACCTCCAGCTCGTCGACGCCGGAACCGGGATCGGGGTGAGCCTGCAGTACCGGGCCGACGCCCTGACCGCCGAGTCGGCGCGGCGCATCGCCGGACACTGGACGACCCTGCTCGACGCTGTCCTGGCCGACCCCGGCACCCCGGTCGGCGACCTGCCCGTACTGACGCCCGAGGAGCGGTCGGACCAGCTCGCCGCGCCGGCCCCCCGGCCGGAACTCCCCCGCAGGACCGTGCCCGAGCTGTTCGCCCGGGCGGTGGCGGACCGCCCCGACGCGGTCGCCGTCGTCTGCGGCGACGAGGCCCTGACGTACCGCGAACTCTCCGCTCTCGTCGCGCACGCGGCCGCCGCGCTGCGCCGGCGCGGCGCGGGTCCCGGCGCCCTCGTCGGCATCGGGCTGCCGCGCGGGCGGGACCAACTGGTCGCGGTGCTCGCCTCCCTGGCCTGCGGCGCCGCCTATCTGCCGCTCGATCCCGGCTACCCGGCCGAGCGGCTGGCCTTCATCCGGTCCGACTCCCGGCTCGCGCTGCGGATCACCACGCGGGCGGACGGCCCCGGCGATCTCGTACCGGCCGATCTCGCGCCCGACGGCACGGACACCCCGGCACCGCCCCCGGGCCCGTCGCCCGACCATCCCGCCTACGTCCTCTACACCTCCGGGTCGACCGGGCGTCCCAAGGGGGTGGAGGTGCCCCACTCCGCGCTCGCGAACGTCCTGGGGGCGCTGCGCGACCATCTGGACTCCCGCCCGGAGGACCGCTGGCTCGGGCTCACCTCGCTGTCCTTCGACATCTCGGCGGTCGAACTGCTCCTGCCCCTGATCAGCGGAGGGCGCGTCGTCCTCGTACCGGAGGGCGGCCATCGCGACGGCCCCGCGCTCCTCGGCCTCATCCACGGCGAGGGGATCACACACGTCCAGGCCACGCCCAGCGGATGGCGGCTGCTCCTGGACGCGGGCCTCAGCGGCGCGGCGGCGGGGCTCACCGCGCTCACGGGCGGCGAGGCGCTGCCCCCGTCCCTGGCCGGGGAGCTGACCGCCGCGAGCAAGCGGCTGGTGAACGTCTACGGACCGACCGAGACGACCATCTGGTCCTCCCTGGCGGAACCCGCCGTGACCGACGACGGGGAGGTCCTGATCGGCGAACCGCTCGCCAACACCCGGGCCTACGTCCTGGACGAGCGGCTGCGCCCCGTCCCGTACGGGCTGCCGGGCGAGCTCTTCCTCGGCGGCGCGGGCCTGGCGCACGGCTACCGGCACCGCCCCGGCCTGACGGCGACGCGTTTCGTCCCCGACCCGTACGGTCCGCCGGGAGCGCGCCTGTACCGCACGGGCGACCTCGTCCGGCGCCGGGCGGGCGGCGGTCTCGTCTACGTCGGCCGCTCCGACACCCAGGTCAAGCTGCGCGGCCACCGGATCGAGCTGGGGGAGATCGAGACTCGGCTGGCCTCGCACCCCTCGGTGGCCCAGGCGGCGGCCGCGGTGCACGGTGCGGACGGCGACCGGCGGCTCTGCGCGTACGTCGTTCCCGCCGGGCCGGCGCCCACCGCACAGGAGCTGCACGCCCATCTGTCCGCCACGCTCCCCGCCGCCGCCGTTCCCGGCACGTACACCGTGCTGGACGCGTTTCCGCTGACCCCCAACGGCAAACTGGACCGGGCCGCACTCCCCGAGCCGGTCCCGGACCGCAGGCCGGCGCCCGCCGAGGACGGGGAACCGGGGCTCGACCCCACCGCCGAGGCGGTGCTCGCCATCTGGCGCGAGGTCCTGGAGCTGGACGACCTCGGGCCCGACGAGGACCTCTTCGACCTCGGCGGCCATTCACTGACCATCACCGCCATCGCCGCCCGTATCCACCGGGGCCTCGGTGTGGACGTCCCTCTCGACGTCTTCTTCGACGCCCCGACCGTGCACGGCGTCTCCGCCGCCGTCACCGCCCTGCGCAAGGAGTAACCCCCATGAGCGATCAGACCCGCTATCTCGTGGCCGTCAACGACGAGGAGCAGCACGCCCTCTGGCCGGAGGGCACACCGCTGCCCGCAGGCTGGCGGGCCGAGGGCTTCAGCGGCACCGAGGAGGAGTGCGTGGCGCACGTGGACCGGGTGTGGCCGGACATCCGGCCGCTCGGTCTGCGTCGCCGGCTGGCCGCCGAGGCGGCGGCGCAGGCCGGCGGTGCCCGGTGAGCGCGCACGCCCCGACCCGCGAGCACCTGGCCCTGCTCGTCGAGCGGGCCACGGACGGCGGGATCCGCGCCGCCGAGATCGTGGACTCCGACGAATCCCTCGCCGCGCTCGGCGTCAGCTCCCTCTCCCTGCTGCGGCTGGCCGACGGCCTGGAGTCGGAGTACGGCGTCCTGATCGACCTCGGCGACCGGGCGCTGTACGCCGAGGGACTGGCCGGACTCACCGCACGGGTGCGGCGGCTGGCCGAGGAGGGCGCCCCGTGACGGCGGCGGCGGTCCGCGCCCAGGCCGGCGCGACGGCGGACGTCCCGTTCGCGGGCGGCCGGACCGGCGACGCCCCGCTCACCTGGGGCCAGCGCGCGATCTGGCACGCCATCGGGCGCACCGTGCCCAACGACCACTACTTCAACATCGGCCGCGTCCTGCCCCTCGCCGACCGGGGCGCGCCGGTCGGCCTGCCCCGGCTGACGGGTGCACTCGCCGCGCTGATGCTCCGCCACGAGGCTTTGCGTACGCGGATCGTGACCGAGGACGCGGGAGGGACCCGCCAACGCCTGTACGCGGAGGGGCTGGTGGGGGTCCGCGTCCGCGACGTGTCCGACCCGGCCGGAGCGGGGGACGCCGCCGAGGAGCTGCTGTCGTCCCTCACGGCCGGCCGTTTCGACTACGCGGGCGAGTGGCCCGTACGGTTCGGCGCCGTCCGCCACGAAGGGCGCATCACGCATGTGGTGCTGGCGCTGTGCCATCTGGCCACCGACGGGCACGGCGCCGAGGTCCTCGTCCGCGATCTGCGGCTGCTGGCCCGGCGCGGTTCGGCGGGTCCCGCGTGCGCCGAGACGCCGCTCGACCTCGCCCGGCACCAGGCCTCCCCGGCCGGCCGGCGCTCCGGCCGGGCCGCGCTCGCCCACTGGGAGAACGGGCTGCGGGCGGCGCCGCCGACCATGTTCCCGACGCCGGTCGCCGATCCGCGCACCCCGCGCTTCTGGACGGGCCGGCTGGTCTCCGCCGCGCTCCCCCGGGCCGTCGAGGCGGTGGCGGCCGCGCACCGGGTCAGCGGATCGACGGTGCTGCTCACGGCTTCGGCCGCGCTGGTCGCCGCCGGTCAGGGGCACTCCGTCGCGGCGGTCATGCCGATCGCGGGCAACCGCGCGGCACAGGGCCACCGCACCCTGGTCACCACGCTGTCCCAGGACGCGCTGTTCGTCCTGCGCATGGACGATGTGCCGGGCCCGGAAGCCGACTTCACCGACCTGCTGGCGGGGGCCTGGCCCGCCGCGCTCGCCGGGTACCGTGCCGCCGCCTACGATCCCGCCGACTGGGACGCCCTGCTGGAGCGGGCGGCCGTCGAGCGGGGCGTCGAGGTGCATCCGTACTGCTGCTTCAACGACATGCGGCTGGTGGAACGGCCCACCGGCCCGCGCCCGGCGCCGGGGCCGGACGAACTCGCCGCGCTCCGCCGCCGCAGCGTGCTCGACTTCCCCGCGACGCAGGAGCGTGTCGCCTGCCGGTACTGCCTGCATGTGAGCGGGGACGACAGTGCCCTGACCGTCACGCTCACCGCCGACACCGCGTTTCTGCCGCCGGCCGCCATCCATGCCCACCTTCGCGCCATCGAGGAGGTCGTCGTGTCCTCGTCGGCCGGAACCCCGCCCCCGCTGGCGGCGCTGCCCGGACTCCTCGTGACGGAAGGCGCCGGCCGATGAGCGCGGGCGGCGCCGTCCCCCGGCCGGTGGCCCGTGCGGAGACGACCTCGTGTGTCCAGGGCGGCCGCATGCGGTTCGGCGTGACCGCCGGCGACGGCGGCCCGCTGACCGGCCAGGTGGTCGTCACCGATGCCGTCAGCGGGCGCGCGATGACCCGCGCACTTCTCCACGGGACCGGCTGGACCCTCGATGTCCCGCCCCACTGGCCGAGTTCTCTGTACGTGGCCCGCTTCCACGACGCCCGTCCCGAGACGCCTGAGCCGGAGCGGGACCCGGAGCACGAGGTGTGGTTCGTGGTCCGCGCGGCACGGCCCGCGGCCACCTCCGCCGTGCTCGTCTCCGTCCCGTTCGCCACCTGGCGCGCCTATCACCGCGCGGGTCAGCCGGGCCGCAGCATCTACTACGCGGAGGAGCCGGGCCGCGCCGCGCGGGTGTCGTTCACCGATCCCGGGGGCGGGCCGCCGCCGGAGCGCTGGGAGGAGCCGCTGCTGCGGTGGCTCCCGGAGGCCGGCTATCCGGTCGAGTTCTGCTCAGGCCTCGATCTGGACGAGGGGCACGAACTCCTGTCCTCCTACCGTCTGCTGGTGGTCAACGGGCACGACGAGTACTGGTCGGCCGGGATGCGCGACAGTGTCGAGACCTTCGTCCGCAAGGGCGGCAACCTGGCCGTGTTCGCGGGCAACACCTCCTGGTGGCAGATGCGCCTGGAGGACGGGGGCCGCACGATGGTCTGCCACCGCGACGCCTCCGCCGACCCCGTCACCGCCGTGGATCCGCGCCGCACCACCGTCGAGTGGTCCAGCTCGCCCGTCGACCGCCCCGAGAACACCATGACCGGGGTCAGCTTCCGCAACGGCGCCGGCGCGTGGGGCGAAGGCATGGGTGTGATCGGCCGCGAGTCCTACACGGTCCGCTTCGCCGCTCACTGGGTCTTCGAGGGCACCGGACTGTCCGACGGGGACACGTTCGCCCGGGGCGCCCTCGGCTACGAGACCGACGCCGCCGAACTCGACTGGTCGGCCGGGGTGCCCCGGGCCACGGGCCGCGACGGCACCCCGCGCTCCTTCGCCGTCCTCGCCACCGCCGACCTGCGGCACTGGCGTACGTACGGGCAGGGCGGCTGGGCGACCATGGGCGTCTTCCGGCTGGGCGCCGGCACCGTCTTCAACGCGGCGACCATCAACTGGGGGCGGGCGCTGCACGATCCGGTCGTGGACCGCGTCACCCGCAACGTCCTCGACCGTCTCGGCGGTACGTCCCCCCGGCCCGCCTGGCACACCATCGGCCCGGCGCCGGGGCTGCGGGCGCTCGCCGCCTGCGAGGGACTGCTCTTCGCCGTGGCCGAGGACGGCAGGACCCTGCTCCACCGCGAGCCGTCCGACCAGAACATGCCGTGGGCCGTCTGCCCGCCCGGGCCGGGACCGGCACCCGGGATCCGCTGTCTGGCCGCACCCCGCGAGGCGTGCCACCCCACACCGCTGGCCCTGCTCGCGGTCTCCGCCGACGACCGGCTGCTGACCCGCGCGCCGGTGCCGGGCCCCTCGCCCTGGATCCCGGCGGGAACGGTCCCCGAGGGGACGTCCGCGCTGGCGATGTGCGACAACACGCTGTTCGCGGTGACCCCGCACGACGACACCCTGCACCACCGCCCGGCGCTGCACCCCGACGCCCCGTGGACCGTCCTGGGCCCGGCGGGCAAGGCGGCGGCCCTGACCGTGCTCAACGCCCGTCTGTACGCGGTGGGCCCGGACGGGCTGCTCACGCGTCCGCCGGTCGTCTCCGACGCGCCCTTCACCCCGGGCAGCCCCTTCCCTGCGGCCAGGGCGCTCGCCTCGTACGCGGGCCGGCTGCTCGCGGCGACCTCCGACGACCTTCTCGTCAGCCACCCGCCGGTGTGAGCGGATCCGGGCCGGATCCGCGGTGAGCGCACCCCCTCGGCGATACCGTGAATGATACTGTCGTTTCATTCTCAGTATCACAGCGAGGGGGAGCCATGCCCGCCGATCGCGTACTTCCCAGCCATGAGGCAGTCCAACTGCTCGGCGCCGTCCGCGCGTTCGCCCAGGAGTCGCTCGCACCCCGGGCCGCAGCCGCCGAGGCGGGCGCCTCCTTCCCCCGCGACGCCTTCCGGGCGCTGGGGGACCTGGGCATGCTGGGCCTCCCCTACCCCGAGGAGCACGGGGGCGGCGGCCGGCCCTACGAGGTGTATCTGCAGGCCCTGGAGGAGGTGGCGACCGCCTGGGCCTCCGTGGGCGTCGGGGTGTCGGTCCACGTCATGGCCTGCTTCCCGCTCGCCCGCTTCGGTACGCAGGAGCAGCGGCGCCGGTGGCTGCCCCGGATGCTCGGCGGCCGTACGCTCGGCGCCTACTGCCTGTCCGAGCCCGAGGCGGGCTCCGACCCGGCGGCGATGCGTACGCGGGCCGTCCTGGACGGCGACCACTACGTCATCAACGGTCTGAAGGCATGGACCACGCACGGCGGCCACGCGGACTTCTACACGGTGATGGCCCGTACCTCCGACCACCGCTCGCACGGGATCTCCTGCTTCCTGGTGCCCGCCGACACCCCCGGCCTCACCGCCGACCCGCCCGAGCGGAAGATGGGGCTGACCGGGTCGGCCACGACGAGCATGCGCTTCGAGGACGTGCGCATTCCCGTGGCGCGGCGGATCGGCGAGGAGGGGCAGGGGCTGAAGATCGCGCTCGCCGCCCTCGACAACGGCCGGATGGGCATCGCGGCGGTCGCCGTCGGGCTCGCGCAGGCCGCGCTGGACGCGGCGGTCGGCCACGCCTGCCGGCGCGAGGTGTACGGCGCCCCCCTCATCGAGCAGCAGGGCCCCGCCTTCGCCCTGGCGGACATGGCGGCCGCCGTGACGTCCGCCCGTACGGCCACCCTGGCCGCCGCCCGGCTGAAGGACCAGGGCCTGCCCTTCGGCCGGGACGCGTCCATCGCCAAGATGCTCGCCACGGACAACGCCATGCGGGTGACCGGGGACGCCGTGGAACTCATGGGCGACGAGGGGTACTCGGCCGGCGGCCCGGCCGAGCGCTACATGCGCGAGGCCAAGGTCATGCAGATCTTCGAGGGCACCAACCAGATCCAGCGCCTGGTGATCAGCCGCGCGCTGCGCTCCGCCGGCGCCGGCGTAATGAGCACACCGTCCGCCGTAACCACCGGAGGCGCGGAGCACTGACACAGGCCCCCGGTGAGCAGGGGACCGCCTCCCCCGGCGTCAGGGTGCGACGGCGTGCACGATGAGCGAGGCCAGCTCGCCGTACGCCTCGGAATCGCTCAGGCCCGTGCGGTGGCCGACCTCGCCCTGCTGGATCGCCTGCATGGTGGCGGCGGCCGCCTCGCCGACGAACGCGGCGTGCACCGGCCGGAAGGCCCCCGCGTCGACCCCTTCCGTGATCAGCTCACGGATGCGGTCGGCGGCGCGCCGGGTGTTGGCCTCGTACACCTCGCGGGTCACGTCGAGGCCGGCCATGTCGTCGAGGAACCGGCGCGACAGCGGCCGCAACTGCTCGGCGACCGCGGTGAGGTAGACGACCACCCGCTGGGCCGGCGCGGCGGTGTCCGCCACCTGCTTCTCGACCGCGGACGTCGCGTTCCGGAAGTAGTGCTTGACCGCCTCGCGCACCAGCCCCTGCTTGCTGCGGGCGAGCTGATACAGCGTCGTCTTCGAGCAGTGCAGGCGTTCCGCGAGGTCGTCGAGGGTGAACGCGGCAAACCCCTCCGCGATCACCAGCGCCACCAGTCGCTCCAGGAGGTCGGTCTGGCGTGCGGTGCGGCGGGTGGCTGGCATGGCCACAGGATATCGGCCGCCCGTGCGACCCGGTCGTGGGCCACCGGCGCGGCGACCAGCGCGGAGGCCCCCGTCACCGACGGCGGCCTTGTCAATGTTTTAGCAGGTCAGACGGTCAGAACTGGCGTAAATCGGATGACCCCAAGATTGGGGCTCCCCAATCAGCACATCGTGGGCTTAACTTAGGTGCCATGACCTCCCCCCGCTCCACCTACGGCGGCGGCTACTACGCCGCGCCGTCGTTCCCCGACACTCCGATCTACGACTCCCTGGTCGCGGAGCGGGGCACGCCTCAGATCGCACCGATCCGAGTGCCCGCCGCCTACGACACCGGCAACAGCTATCTGCCGGCTCTCCCCGCGGCCCTGCCGGCTCTTCCCGCGGCGCCCTCCCAGCCACAGCAGTCGTACGGCTATCCGCAGCCGTCGCAGCAGAGCTACGCGCCGATGCGGCCGGCGCATCTGCAGGCGGCGCCGGCGCCGTACATCCCGCAGCAGCCGTCGGCGAGCCGCGGCGGGTACCAGTCGCCCCCGCCGTACCAGCAGCAGCAACCGCAGCGGCCCGCGCCGAGCACGGGGTACGAGTCGATGCGTCCCGCGGCGGCCCGTCCCGTCCCCGCGCAGTCCCCGTACGAGGACCCCTACAACCGCCCGTACCAGGGCCGGGGGTACTAGGCCCGTCCGGAGGGGCCCCAGGGTTCCTTCCGGAGGAGGTCTCGGGGGGCCGGGCGGCGGCCCGCAGCTGAACGCCGGGTCGACGCCACGGGAGCGGCCGTCGCCCAGCGCCGCCTGCTGCGCATGTCGCCGGCCCGTGCCGGACCGCTGCCGGACGGCGGCATCGTCCTGTCCGCGCCGGGGAGCGCGGCGCCGACCGTGGAGGTCCCACAACCGCGGGAAACGGTCGGCATGATGCCGTACGGCACACGGGTCGAGCCGGTGGAGGCGGCGGGGAGCGCGTACTCGGCCGAAAGTGCCCGCAGGGCCGGGAACTCACGAGGACCGGCGGTGCGTTGGCCGGGCAAGGGGGTGCAGGACTGTGCGAGCACTGACGGGAGTATGGCGCTGGCGGCACAATCCGCTGCGCCGCGCCACGGACCGGCGCGAGGCGTGGGTGGCTCTGGTCGCGTTCCTTCTGCTGGTGCTGGCGGCGCCGGCGCTCGGCTGGTTCTGCGGAGCGCGCACGGATGCCGCGCTCCAGCGGTCGGTGCGCGCCCAGCAGTCGGGCCGCCATCTCACCACCGCCGTCGTGGTGCGCCGGGTCGCCTCCCAGCACTTCGCGGCCGACCCCGAGGCCACCACGGACCGCATGGCGCAGACCGCGGTGGTGGCCCGCTGGCACACCCCGGACGGTACGGCGCGCAGCGCGGTGGTGACGACCTCCGCGCGCAACACCGCCCCCGGCTCCCGGCTCCGGATATGGACGGACCGCAAGGGCGCCCCCGCCGTGCGCCCCATGGACGGGCCGACGGCGCACACGCACGCCGCGCTGGCGGGCTTCGGCGCGGCGATGCTGGCCGCCCTCCTGGTCGAGGGCGTGCGGCGCCTGATCGTATGGCGCATGGTGCAGCGGCGGTACGAGCGGCTCGACCGCGCCTGGGCCAAGGCCGGTCCGGACTGGGGCAGGACGGGCACCGGCAGCTAGGTCTTTCGTCCGGACATACCCCGGGACCTGCGGATCGGGTCAACTCCGGTCCTCCGCGCGCGCTACGGTGGACCGGCCCGCCCGTCGTTCCGGCAGGCGGACCCCGGCTGGTCGCTGCCGCGAGGCCGGTGACCCGGGCATCACACACGCACGAGACGGGGGCACGACAGCGCCATGGCACAGGGCACGGTCCAGGTGACGCACACCGGCACATCGCGGTGGCGGCGCCGCACTGGCGAATACGCCTCCCTCACCGCGGCGCTGGAAGCGGCGGCGGACGGTGATGTGCTCACGGTCGCCCCGGGCACCTACCGGGAGAACCTGGTCATCGACCGCGCGGTGACGCTGCGCGGGCCGGAGGGCTCGCTCGGTTCCGTACGGATCGCGCCGGCCGACGGGGTGCCGCTGACGCTGCGCGCCTCCGCCGTCGTCCAGGATCTGCATGTGGAGGGCCAGGACTCGGCTGCCCCCGCCCTGCTGATCGAGGAGGGCGCGCCCGAGCTCGCGGACCTGCGGATCGTGACCCGCTCGGCCGCCGGGATGGAGGTGCGCGGTGCGGCCCGGCCCACCGTGCGCCGCTGCACCGTCGACAATCCGGCCGGCGTCGGCATCGCCGTACTCGACGGCGCGGGCGGGGTGTTCGAGGAGTGCGAGATCGTCTCCGCGGGCCAGTCGGGCGTCTCGGTGCGCGACGGCGGCCACCCCCGGCTGGAGCGCTGCCGCGTCCACCACGCCTCGGGCGCGGGCCTCTCGGTCACGGGCGAGGGCAGCGGTCTGGAGGCCGTGGGCTGCGAGGTCTACGAGATCAAGGGCAGTGGCATACAGGTGTCCGCCCGCGCCTCCGCACATCTCACCGACTGCACGGTGCACCGGACCTCGGCGGACGGGGTCACCCTCGACACCGACGCGGTGCTCACGCTGGCCGACTGCGACATCCACGACATCCCCGAGAACGCGGTGGATCTGCGTTCGCGTTCGGTGCTGACCCTGACCCGCTCGACGGTGCGCAGGTTCGGCCGCAACGGGCTGTCCGTCTGGGACCCGGGCACCCGGGTCGACGCCAACCAGTGCGAGATCCACGACAGCACGGGCGACTATCCGGCGGTCTGGGTGAGCGACGGGGCGACGGTGATACTGGACTCCTGCAGGGTCCACGACGTGCCGGACGCCCTGTTCGTCCTCGACCGGGGGTCCCGCGCGGACGTCGTGGACAGCGATCTGTCCCAGATCCGCAACACGGCGGTGTCGGTCAGCGACGGGGCGACCGCGCAGCTCGACGACTGCCGGATCCGCGAGGCGTCCACCGGTGCCTGGTTCCGCGACCACGGCAGCGGCGGCACGCTGAACAACTGCACCGTCGACGCGGCCCAGACGGGTGTGATCGTCACCAAGGGCGCCGACCCGAGGATCGAGCGCTGCACGGTGACCTCGCCCGCCGAGGCCGGTTTCTATGTGTCGGCCGAGGGCCGCGGCACCTTCGACAGCTGCCGGGTCACGGGCAGTGAGGGCTACGGCTTCCATGTGATGGAGGGCTGCCGTACGACTCTGACCCGGTGCCGCACCGAGCGCTGCGCGCGGGGCGGCTACGAGTTCCCGGAGGGCGGCGGACCCGCCGACGGCACGGGCAACGGGCCGGTCGTGGAGGACTGCAGCAGCGACGAGAGCGGGCTGCGCACCGCCACTCCCCCGGCGCCGAGCGTCCTGACGGCGACCCAGTCGGCCCCCGGGCTGCTCGGTGCGGTCCCCGCGCCGCGTGCCGTGGAACCGGCGGTGCCCGAGGCCCCGGCCGAGCCGGCGCGCACATCGGCGGCGGTCCTCGGTGAACTGGACGCGCTGGTCGGTCTCGACAGCGTCAAGCGCGAGGTGCGCGCCCTCACGGACATGATCGAGGTGGGGCGCCGGCGCCAGCTGGCCGGGCTCAAGGCGGCGTCGGTCCGGCGCCATCTCGTCTTCACCGGCTCCCCGGGCACGGGCAAGACCACGGTGGCCCGGCTCTACGGCGAGATCCTGGCCTCGCTCGGGGTGCTGGAGCGGGGCCATCTGGTGGAGGTGTCCCGGGTCGACCTGGTCGGTGAGCACATCGGCTCGACGGCGATCCGCACCCAGGAGGCCTTCGACCGGGCGCGCGGCGGGGTGCTGTTCGTCGACGAGGCGTACGCCCTGTCCCCCGAGGACTCCGGCCGGGACTTCGGCCGGGAGGCCATCGACACGCTCGTGAAGCTGATGGAGGACCACCGGGACGCGGTGGTCGTCATCGTCGCCGGGTACACGCAGGAGATGGAGCGGTTCCTGACCGTCAACCCCGGTGTGGCGTCACGGTTCTCGCGGACCATCACCTTCAGCGACTACGAGCCGGACGAGCTGCTGAGGATCGTCGAGCAGCAGAGCGAGGAGCAGGAGTACAGCCTCGCCTCCGGCACCGGCGAGGCCCTGCTGAAGTACTTCGCGGAGCTGCCGAAGGGCCCCGCGTTCGGCAACGGCCGCACCGCCCGCCAGACCTTCGAGTCGATGGTCGAGCGGCATGCGGGCCGGGTCGCCCAGCTCGCCGAGACGAGCACGGACGACCTCACCCTGCTGTATCCGGAGGACCTTCCGGAACTCCCTTGAGCGGTGCGCGCGAGGCGTCGGCCTGGTGCGGCAGGACGGGGGCCAGGCGCTCCAGGAGCGCGGCCCGTTCCCGGGCGAAGACCGGGTCGGCCTGGTAGTCGGAGTGGCCGAGCACCGGCTCGGGGAGCGGGTGCTCGGGGGTGCGGCCGTAGACCAGGGGGTCCTTGAGCGGGCCCCGGTCCACCTCGGGCCCGGACTCCTCGCCGAGCCTGATCTCGCCGCCGATGGGGTCGGTGGCCCGCCACAGATTGCGCCAGCAGTGCACGGAGCGGTGCAGCCCGTGGAGCTGGGCGGGCCCGAAGTAGGCGGGGAACCACCGGCCGTAGAGGCGTTCGATGGGTGATCCGTAGGTGAGCAGGGCGACCCGGGCACGGGTCCCGGCGGGCAGCTGCCAGACCGCGGACGCGGCCAGCACGCTGCCCTGGGAGTGTCCGGAGATGACGAGCCGGCCACGGGTGCGGGCGGTCCAGCCGGACATGCGCGAGGCCAGGTCGGGTACCGCGCGCTCGGCGTAGCAGGGCGGGGCGAAGGGGTGGGCGGCGCGCGGCCAGAACGTACCGACGTCCCAGAGGATGCCGATGGTGCGCCGGGCCGAGGCGTCACGGTAGGCGCGGCGTCCGCACGTGACGAATATCAGGAAGCCGAAGCCGATCATCCAGGAGCCGGTCGACTGCGCGGCCTCGGCGGCCGATTCCAGGAAGGGTCCGCTGCCGTCCATCGCGAGTCCGGGGACCTGTCCGGTCGCCCAGGCGCCGCCCACGGCGGCTGCGCCCAGCAGCAGGGTGGCGCCGGAGACCAGGCCGAGCATGCCGGGGGCGGAGTCGGTGAGCGCCGCCGTGGCCCGGATCATGGCGATCCGCTTGGTCCGGGAGGGGTCGGGCCGCGTCTCGCCGTACTCCGCGTCGATGACGGGCTCCAGCCGGCGGGCGGCCAGATACGTCCGTACGCCGAGCACGGTGCCCGGCACCAGGAGCAGCACCAGGAGCACGGGGATGACGGACGCCTGCCAGCTGAGCAGCACCGGGGGTCCCTCTATGACGACGCTGCGGCCCATACCGGGGCTGCCGGGCCCGTCGAGCCAGTCGGCGACCCGCTGCGCCACCCCGCCGCTCATGACGCCGCCGAGCGCGCAGGCCAGCATGGCGACGGCCGGTCCGCCGAGTCCGCGCATCACGGTGCGCGGCTCCGGAGCGCGCCGGTACAGATGCAGGGCGACGGAGGCGAGCAGCACGATCAGCGCGCCCTGGGAGAGGGTGATGACGCGGAAGGTGACATCACCGGGGAGTGTCCCGGCGGAGACCCAGCCGGGGCGGGACCAGGCGGCGTGGACGGCGGCCAGGACGAGCAGCGCGAGCGAGGTGACGGGCAGATAGCTGATGACGGCGCGGTCGAGCCGGTTGTCGAGCCGGCGTTCGCTGCGGCCCCGGCGGCAGATGACCCAGAGCACGACGAGCAGGCCGAGGACGAGCGCGCCCTCGATCAGCCGGCCGAGCAGTTCGGGCACGGGTCCCGCCGTCGCCCGGTCGTGGCGGGCGGCGGCGCCGGTGACGGCGGCGGTGACGGTCAGGAATCCGGCGGCGGTGTGGGCGGCGCGCAGCCGGGCGACGAGGCGGCGTCCGTACCAGAATCCGGCCCGTCCGAGCGCGGGCCGGATGCGCGCGTCGGGCGGGGTGCCGTCGGGGCCGGGCTCGGTCAGGGGGCGCTGTGACTCGTAGGCGCTCCAGGTCCGGTTGGACAGATACCAGAGCAGTCCGACCAGTGCGGTGGGCACCAGGGCGGCGAGGGCGAGCCGGCGGCCCGGCTGGGACCACCAGCCGCCCTGGGCGGCGGACAGGAAGCCCAGCCAGGACCGGCGGTCGGAGCAGGCGCGCACGCCGGCGCACTGCCAGGCGGTGAGGTCCAGGGCGACCTCGCAGGCCGCGGCGGTCAGCAGGACGGTGAGGCTGAGCGCGATCAGCCGGACGAGCACCCCGTACAGCCGGATCGCGCGGGGGCGCCGGCGGGCCGCCGGGCGCATCCAGTGGGCGAGGTTGATCACCATGAACGGGAGGAGCAGGAGCCACAGCGCGCGGGAGCCGTTGCCCGAGGTGAGGTTGGACCAGCAGTACGCCTCGGCGATGGGCTTGTCCCGGTACCGCTCGGGGTGGGCCTCGGCGTCGACGTCCTCGGCGCGCCGGTAGACGGCCGCGGTGGCGTCTCCG
The DNA here is from genome assembly GCF_031844705.1 of Streptomyces sp. ITFR-16. NCBI lineage: Bacteria > Bacillati > Actinomycetota > Actinomycetes > Kitasatosporales > Streptomycetaceae > Streptomyces > Streptomyces sp. ITFR-16. The sequence continues at coordinate 7,323,463 of NZ_CP134609.1, read as the reverse complement.
GTCACCCGGACCGTGCGCGGGTCGACGAGCACCTCCTGCGGGGTGGCTCCGCCCACGCCGTGGACCAGCAGTTCCAGCGCGGGCCCGGTATTCTGCGGGGTCTCGGTGGCAGGTGGCACAGGGGTCTCGCTCTCGGAGGGGGAAGGCGACTGATGCCCGGTCACCAGAATCGTGGACGGGCGCCGGTCTCCGCATCGCTCTCACCGAATCTCCCCCGTGCGACGGTCCGCGACACCGCGTGGCAGGATGAGGCCGTTCGGAGACACTTCTGCACGGCCAGAGGGAAGGACGGGGCCCGGCGTTGAGCGAGAATCAGAATCTGCTCGCGGAGCAGCGGCGTGCGCTGATCCTGGACGAGGTGCGCAGGCGCGGCGGGGTCCGGGTCAACGAGCTCACCCGCCGGCTGAACGTGTCGGACATGACCGTGCGCCGGGACCTGGACGCGCTGGCCCGCCAGGGTGTCATCGAGAAGGTGCACGGCGGCGCGGTGCCGGTGGTCGAGGCGAGCACGCACGAGCCCGGTTTCGAGGCCAAGTCGACGCTGGAGCTCACCGCCAAGGAGGACATCGCCCGGGCGGCGGCCGCGATGGCGGTGCCCGGCAGCGCGATCGCCCTGTCCGGGGGCACCACGACCTATGCGCTGGCCCAGCATCTGCTGGACGTTCCGGATCTGACCGTGGTGACCAACTCGGTGCGGGTCGCCGATGTGTTCCACGCCGCGCAGCGGCCCGGTACGCCGGGCGCCCGGCCCGGGGCCGCGACCGTGGTGCTCACCGGCGGGGTGCGGACCCCGTCCGACTCGCTGGTCGGCCCGGTCGCCGACCAGGCGATCGCCACGCTCCACTTCGATGTGCTCTTCCTCGGTGTGCACGGGATCTCCGTTGAGGCGGGGCTGTCCACGCCGAACCTCGCCGAGGCGGAGACCAACCGCCGCTTCGTGCAGTCCGCGCGCCTGGTGGTGGTCGTCGCCGACCACACCAAGTGGGGCACGGTGGGGCTGAGTTCGTTCGCCACGCTGGACCGGGTGAGTACGTTCGTCACGGACGCGGGGCTGTCCGACGGGGCCCGCGAGGAGATCGAGGAGCATCTGCCCGGTCTGCTGGTCGCGGGCCGCGACGGGGCCGGCGAGCCCGCGCAGGGCTGAGGCCGCCGATTCCGCTCCGCTCGCGGCAGCGCCGTCACGCCCTAGGATCGTGGTGTGGCCGTCTTCCGGATCGAGCGCTTCACCCCTCTGCCCGCAGCCGAGTCCTGGCGCCGGGTGACGGACTGGGAGCGGCACGCCGCGCATGTGCCGCTGACGACGATCACGGTGCCGACCGGGCTGCCGACACGGACCGGGACGGTGTTCGTGGCGCGTACCGGGATGGGTCCGGTGGCGTTCGACGACCCGATGGAGGTCGTCCGGTGGTCGCCGCCGTCGGGCAGCCGGGCCGGGATGTGCCGGCTGGAGAAGCGCGGCCGGGTGGTGCTCGGCCGGGCGTCGATCGATGTGTACCCCAACCGTGCGGGCTCCCATGTGGTGTGGGTGGAGGAGCTGGGGGTGCGGTTCCTGCCGCGCTGGGCGGACCCGCTGATCGCCGCCGCCGGGCGGCGCGTCTTCGGCCGGGTGCTGGACTCCATGCTCGACCGGCCGGCCCAGCCGTACGCCTGAGGGCGTGGTGCGCCCGGGGGGACGACATCTGACGGAGTGACAGCTATGGTGTGCGCGGCCCCGTTTGCCGCCGACCGCACGGGAGGTGCGATCCATGGCACGCCGACTCCGCTCCGTGGGCCTCGACTTCGTCGGGACCGCTCCCCTGCGGCTGGTGTTCGCCGCCGAGGTGTCCGCTCCTCCGGACGCCGTGTACCGGGCGCTGGCCGATGACGTCGAGGGCTGGCCCGGCTGGTTCACCGGGGTGACGGCCGCCGTGCCGGCCGACGGGGGCGCCGGCCGGGCGGTGCGGCTGCGGGGCGGGGTCGTGTTCCGCGAGACGGTCGTCGCCGCGGAGCCGGCCGAGCGGTACGCCTACCGGATCGACAGTTCGAACGCCCCCGGTCTGCGGGCCCTGGTGGAGGAGTGGCGGCTGACCCCGGCCGGCACCGGGACGCGGGTGCGCTGGACCTTCGCCGCCGATGGAACGCCGGTGTTCCGGTTCGCCCTGCGGCGGGGGCGCGCGGTGGTGGGCCGCTCGTTCCGCGACGCGATGCGCAGCCTCGACCGGCGGCTCACCGCCGCTCCCGCCTGACCCCGGCCACCGCTCAGACCGGGCCGGGCTGCTGGCCGGGCCAGTTGCCGGTGGCCAGGAAGTCCTCGATGGTCCGGGCGTACGGGGCGATGTCGAGGCCCTGCGCGGCCAGCCAGGCGTCGGAGTAGTACTTGTCGAGATAGCGGTCGCCCGGGTCGCAGAACAGGGTGACGACGCTGCCCGTGCGGCCCTGGCCCAGCATCTCGGCGACCAGCTTGAAGGCGCTCCACAGCCCGGTGCCGGTGGAGCCGCCCGCCTTGCGCCCGATGGACCGCTCCAGGGCGCGTACGGCGGCGACGCTGGCCGCGTCCGGGACCTTCATCATCCGGTCGATGGCACCCGGGACGAAGCTCGGCTCCATGCGCGGTCTGCCGATGCCCTCGATGCGCGAGCCGCAGTCGCTGGTGGCCAGGGGGTCGTGGTGCGTCCAGCCGTCGAAGAAGCAGGAGTTCTCCGGGTCGGGCACGCAGATCCGGGTGTCGTGCTGCATGTAGTGCACATAGCGCGCGATGGTCGCCGAGGTGCCGCCGGTGCCCGCGGTGGCGACGATCCAGGTGGGCTCGGGGTACCTTTCGAGCCTCAGCTGCTGGTAGATCGACTCGGCGATGTTGTTGTTGCCCCGCCAGTCGGTGGCCCGCTCGGCGTAGGTGAACTGGTCCATGTAGTGCCCGCCGGACTCCGCGGCGAGCGTGGCGGACTCCTCGTACAGCCGGCGCGAGTCGTCGACGAAGTGGCAGCGCCCGCCGTGGAATTCGATGAGACGGCACTTCTCGGGGCTGGTGGTGCGGGGCATCACCGCGATGAACGGCACCCCGATCAGCTTGGCGAAGTACGCCTCCGAGACGGCGGTCGATCCGCTCGACGCCTCGATCACGGGCTTGCCGGGACGGATCCAGCCGTTGCAGAGCCCGTACAGGAAGAGCGAGCGCGCCAGCCGGTGTTTGAGGCTGCCCGTGGGGTGGGTGGACTCGTCCTTGAGGTAGAGGTCGATGCCCCAGCTCTCGGGCAGCGGGAAGCGCAGCAGATGGGTGTCGGCCGAGCGGTTGGCGTCGGCCTGGACCTTGCGGACGGCCTCCTTGAGCCAGGCCCGGTATTCCAGGTCGGTGCGGTCGATGTCGACGGTCGCGACGGGTTCGCCGCCGGGCCTGTGCTCACTCGTGTCCATCTGCGTGCTTCTCCTCGTGCGACCGGTCTCGACGGCCCCCACGATATGCCCCCTACCTGCACAAACATTGACTTTGATCCTCCATAGCCCTGCCTTGGTGTTGCGGGCCCGGCGCCGCCGGGGCGGGGTGGCACGAATGCGCCGCCGCGTCCCGTTCCCGCCTCTGGTGCGTACGGCCACGGATGGGCACACTTCCTCTCAGAGGCGTGACGAAGGGGGCGAAGGGGCCATGTCCGAAACGGAGTTCAGCGAGACGGGCGTACGGATCGACCGGTGGGCGCGCTCGCTCACCCGGGCCGGGCAGGTGACGGTCAAGGACGGCCGGCTGGCCCTGCTGACCAGCTACGGCACGGAGATCGACAGCGCCCCGGTGGGGACGGTGAGCGCGGGCAGACCGTGGTTCGCGGGGGCGGACGCGACGGTGGCGCGGGTCAACGGGACGCGGTACCGGCTCACGATGCGGCGGCTCGACGGCAAGCCCGACGACGCCGCGCCCGCGCGGCGGTTCCTGGAGGCGCTGCGCAGCGCGGGCGGGCGGGGCGGCTGACACGGCGGGGGCGGGGGACACCGCGAGTTGCGGAGCCGTGGGCCCTGAGCGACATTGGAGTCACGTCACTCATGGTGTACCGGCGGTGACACTGTGATCCAGGCCGCCGGCCCGGAATCAGCAGAACGCATGTGCTGGATCCGTTCCTTCGTCTTCTTCCGGACCTATTTCGGGGAGTCGCAGCCGTGATCAGCGAGCCAAGCAGGCACTGCACGGTGGAGCTCCAGGCCCTGCCGTCGCGGATCGGTCAGGTCCGCAGAATCATCTCGGCGCAGTTGCGCTACTGGCATCTCGATCCTCTGATCGACCAGGCAGCGCTCGGCGTCACCGAACTCCTGACCAACGTCCACCGGCATGCACAGCCGGACAAATCATGCACCGTCGAGATCGAGTTGCTCCTCGAACGGCTGACGGTGTCCGTCCATGACCACGACCCACGGCTGCCGACCGTGCGCGAGGCCGACGACTCCAGCACCTCGGGGCGCGGGCTCGCATTGATCGCCGCGGTCAGTGAGAGCTGGGGCGTCCGTCCCCGGGGCGGTGCGGGCAAGGTCGTCTGGTTCACCCTTCCCACGCACTCCCCGTACGCCGCGCGGCCCCCGCATGTGCTGTACGGCGCGACGACCGACGGGCCGTTCGACCTGAGCGGTGTCATGGCGCCGGAGGGCGCGCCGCCTTCGACGGCCCGGTCGGCGGCGGTGGGCTGAGGCGGCGGGAGCGGGACGCCCGGACGGGCGTCCCGCTCCTGTCCGTCCGGCCTAGTCGGCGGCGATGGCGAGGAGCACGTCCAGCCGGGCCGCCCGGCGGGCGGGACGCAGGCCGGCGAGCGCGCCCGCGGCGATGCCGACGAGGGCGACCACCAGGAGCCGCAGCGGTGGGAGGGCGAAGGCGAACGCCGTGTCGCCCGTGCCTTCGGACGCCTTGACCAGGACCCAGCCGAGGAAGCCGCCCAGCAGCAGGCCCCCGGCCGTGCCGAACGCGGCGACCAGCACGGACTCCCAGCGGACCATGGCCCGCAGCTGCTTCCTGGTCTGTCCGACGGACCGCAGCAGGCCCAGTTCCCTGGTGCGCTCGTGGAGGGCCAGGGTGAGGGTGTTCGCGATGCCGAGGAGGGCGATCAGCACCGCGAGCGCGAGCAGGGCGTAGACCAGGGTGAGCATCATGTCGATGCCGCCGGCCGAGGACTGCGCGTACTCGCTCCGGGTCTGGACGTCCGGGTTCCCGTACGCGGCGGCGGTCTTCTCGACCGCGGCACGGCCGTCGGCAGCCGGGACCCCGTCCTCGAAGGAGACGGCGACGAGCGAGTCGGAGTCCTGCCCTCGGTGGGGCGCCCAGGCCTGACGGGTGATGACGTAGTCCCCGGCCGGCTCCGCCTGCCCGTACACGGCCCGCACGGTGAAGGTCCGCTCCTGGCCGTCGGCGAAGGTGAGGCGCGTGGTGGAGCCGGTGCGCAGACCCCTCCGGTCCGCCTCGTGGCCGGAGACGGCGATCCCGTCCGGGCCGAGGTCCGCCATCGAGCCGTCGGTCCGGCCGAGGTCGAGGACCCTGGCCAGGGCGGCCGGGTCGGTGACCGTGAGGGCGCGTCCGGAGCCGTCGACCTCCGCGACGCCCTTGCCGAGGCCGACGGCCGTGTCCACCTCGGGGAGCCGGGCGACGGCCGGGGCGAGCCGGGGGCTGAGGCCGCTGCCGCCCGCGCCGAAGGAGGGGGCGCTGATGGCGAGGTCACCGGCGAAGGACCGGTCGACGGTCTGGTTCATGGTGGCCTTCAGCGAGGCCCCGAACACCGTGAACAGCGAGACCACCGCGACCCCGGTCATCAGGGCGGTCGCCGTCGACGCGGTCCGCTTGGGGCTGCGCAGCGCGTTGCGCCGGGCGAGGTGCCCGGTGGCGCCGCGCAGCCGGCCGAGCGGCGCGCCGAGGACGCGTACGGCGTACGAGGAGGCGGCCGGGCCGAGCACGACGAAGGCGACGAGCGTCAGGACGGCGCCGGCGCCCGACAGCCAGACGGAGGGGAGGGCGAGCGCACCGGTGAGGGTGACCGCGACAGCGGCGAGGAGCAGCACGAGCCCGGTGTACGCCCGGGTCCGGGAGGCGGCCGAGTCGTCGACCGCGCTCTCGCGCAGGGCGGCCAGGGGTGTGGTGCGTCCGGCGTGGACGGCGGGGACGAGGGCGGAGCCGGCGCAGACGAGCACACCGACCGCGAGCGGCAGCAGCAGGGACACCCCGCTGATGACGAGCGGGCCCTCGGGGAACGGGAAGCCGATGGCCGGGAAGAGCGCCTGGAGCCCGGCGGCGATGGCGATGCCCCCGGCCAGACCGGCCGCGGAGGCGAGCACGCCGACGACGCCCGCCTCGGTCAGGGTCGAGCCGAGGATCTGCCGGCGGGAGGCGCCGAGTGCGCGCAGCAGGGCGTTCTCGCGGGTGCGCTGGGCGACGACGACGGCGAAGGTGTTGTGGATGGAGAAGGTCGCGACCAGCAGCACGATGCCGGAGAACACCAGCAGGAGCGTGGTGAACAGGCTGAGGAAGGCGCCGGAGATCATGTCCTGGTTCTCGGCGGCCGACGCCTGCCCGGTGATGGCCTCGGTGTCCGGGGGCAGCACGGGCCGCAGGGCGTCCACGAGTTCCCGCTGACCGGTGCCTGGTCCGGCCCGCACCTGGATGCTGGACGCCCGGCCGGGCGCGGCGGTGAGGTGCCTCTCGGCGTCGGCGAGGGTCATGCCGGTGTAGGTCACCTGCGCCATGCCGTCCTCGCCGCCGAAGGTGGCCAGGCCGACGACGGTGACGCGGACCGGGTCCGGGGTGCGCAGGACGGTGGTGTCGCCGATCCCGAGTCCGCCCTTGACGGCGGTGCCCCGGTTGACGACGACCTCGCCGGGCGCGGCGGGGGCGCGGCCCTCGGCGAGCCGGTACGGGTTGAGCTGCGGGTCGTCGATCCAGTTCCCGGCGAGGGTGGGCGGCCCCTGGCCGCCGATCGGCTTGCCGTCGGCGCCGATCAGCTGGCCGGCGCCCTGGACGACGGGGGCGGCCGCGGCGACCTGGGGCAGTGCGCGGATGCGTGCGGCGAGTGCGGTGCTCACGGGCTGCCGGGTGCCCTGGGACTCGCCGGAGACGGTGACGACGTTGGTGCTGCGGACGACCGCGTCGGTGCCGCTCGCCGCGTTGCCGAACATCGTGTCGAAGCTCGCGCGCAGGGTGTCCCCCATGACGAGAGTGCCGGTGAGGAAGGCGACGCCCAGCAGGACGGCGGTCAGGGTGCCGGCGAACCGGCGCCGGTGGGTCCGGAGCGAGGAGAGGCTGAGGCGCACGGTGGCGCGGGTGCCGGTCATGGCGTGCCCTGGGTGTTCGGTGCGGGGTCGAAGGCCTTGAGGCGGTCGAGTACGCGTTCGGCGGTGGGGCCCGGCATCCGGTCGACGAGCCGGCCGTCGGCGAGGAAGACGACCTCGTCCGCGTGGGCGGCGGCCACGGGGTCGTGGGTGACCATGACGACCGTGCGGCCGGTCCGGCGGACGGTGCCGCCGAGCAGCCGGAGCACTTCCTGTCCGGAGCGCGAGTCGAGGTTGCCGGTGGGTTCGTCGGCGAAGACGACGTCGGGGGCGCCGGCGAAGGCGCGGGCGACAGCGACGCGCTGCTGCTGGCCGCCGGAGAGTTCACTCGGACGGTGGTGCAGTCGGTCGCGCAGCCCGACGGTGTCGATCAGCTCGTCGAGCCGTGCCGGATCGGGCCGCTCCCCCGCCAGGTCCATGGGGAGCGTGATGTTCTCGGCGACGGTGAGCGTCGGCAGCAGGTTGAAGGCCTGGAAGACGAACCCGACGCGCCGTCTGCGCAGCAGGGTGAGCCGACGGTCGTCGAGGGCGCCGAGTTCGGTGTCTCCGATGAACGCGGAGCCGGAGGTGAGGGTGTCGAGTCCGGCGGCGCAGTGCATCAGGGTGGACTTGCCGGAGCCCGAGGGCCCCATGATCGCGGTGAAACGGCCGGCCGGAAAGCCGACGCTCACCCCGTCCAGGGCCCTCACTTCGGTGCCGCCGGTGCCGTAGGTCTTCACGGCGTCGACGACCCGGGCGGCGGTCGTGGTGCCGGTGGCGGGAACGGTGGTGGTCATGCGGCACCGTCCTTGCCCCGGATGCCGAACTGCTCGTCCAGCACGGAGAGCCGGCGCCAGTACTCGTCCTCGTCGATCTCGCCGGCGGCGAAGCGCCGCCCGAGCAGGGCGATCGGTGAGGGCTCGGCAGGGCCGCCCTGGACGGGCCTGCCCTGCCAGGGGCCGCGCCGGCCGCGCCAGAGGGTGCGGCGCAGGACCGTGACGACGGTGACGATCACGGCCGCCCAGACGAGCGGGAAGAGGAGGACCCACGGTCCGGGTCCGCCGTCGAAGGCCAGGGTGTTCATCTCGGTCAGCTCCTCGGTCGGTGCGGTGCACGTCCTTCGTGTCGCTTCCGAGCCTGTCCCCGGGGAGGGGTCCGCGTCGTCGTACGGGCAGCGGCCGTCCGCGTACCCCCTCGGGAGTAGACGGCGGCCCGGCGGCTGCTCCCGGCCTCCGCTTGCTGGCTGTACCTACTAGTATGTACAGTACGGGCATGAGCACTCCGGACCGTCTGATCGAAGCCACTCGGGAGCTCCTGTGGGAGCGCGGGTATGTGGGTACGAGCCCCAAGGCCATCCAGCAGCACGCGGGCGCGGGCCAGGGCAGCATGTACCACCACTTCTCCGGCAAGCCGGATCTGGCGCTCGCGGCCATCCGGCGCACGGCCGAGGAGATGCGGGAGATGACGGGCCGGCTGTTCGACGCCCCCGGCTCCGCCTACGAGCGCATCGCGGGCTACCTCCTGCGTGAGCGCGATGTGCTGCGGGGCTGCCCGGTGGGCCGGCTGACGATGGACCCGGAGGTCATCGAGAGCGAGGAGCTGCGGGCGCCGGTCGACGAGACGATCGCCTGGCTACGGGGACGGCTGGCCGCGATCGTCCAGGAGGGCCTGGACCGGGGCGAGTTCACGCCGGGCCTGGTGCCCGGTGACATCGCGGCGACGATCGTCGCGACCGTGCAGGGCGGCTATGTGCTCGCCCGCGCCTCGCGCACGACGGACGCCTTCGACGCGGGCGTGCGCGGACTGCTCGCGCTGCTCGCCCCCCGTACCGCAACCGCCTGATCCGCCACCGAACCTCCCGAGGAGCACCCGTACATGCGCATCACCAGGAACCGCCCCGACACCCAGCGGGGTCCGGCCGCGCAGTTCAACGGCCAGGTCTGGCTGGACGAGGTGGCCGCGCCCGAATCGCCGTCCCGGATACGGGCGTTCAGCGTGCACTTCGCCCCCGGCGGGCACACCGCCTGGCACACCCACCCGCACGGTCAGGTGCTCCATGTCACCGAGGGCGAGGGCCTGGTGCAGCGCAGGGGCGGGCCGGTCGAGACGATCCGGGCGGGCGACACCGTGTGGATCGAGCCGGACGAGTGGCACTGGCACGGCGCCTCGCCGCGCGCCTTCATGACCCATCTCGCCCTCGTCGAGGCGGCGGAGGACGGCAGCACCATCCACTGGCACACCGACGCCGCCGTCTCCGACTACCCGGCGGCCTGAGGAGATCACCATGCACGCCATGCAGTACGCGATCACCCTGCCCGCCGACTACGACATGGGCATCATCCGCGAACGGGTGGCGACGAAGGGCCACCTCATGGACGACTTCCCCGGCCTCGGCATCAAGGCGTACCTGATGCGGGAGCAGGGGGAGGACTCCCCGGTCAACGAGTACGCGCCCTTCTATCTGTGGGCCGACCCCGAGGGCATGACCTCCTTCCTCCTGGGAGCCGGATTCCAGGGCGTGGTACGGGACTTCGGCCGCCCGGAGGTGCGGCACTGGACGGGCCTCGCGTACGCCGAAGGGCCCGCGTCGGGCGCACTCCCCCGCGCCGCGACCCGGCGTGTCGCGGCCGTCCCCGACACGGTGGCACCCGCCGACGCCGCCGGGGCCGCACTGGAGGAGAGCCGCCGGCTCGCGAAGGCGCCGGGGGCGGTCGCCACGGCGCTGGCGCTCGACCCGCGCCACTGGGAGCTGGTCCACTTCACCCTCTGGGAGCAACAGCCCGCGCCCGAGGAGCCCGGCGACCGCTACCAGGTGCTCCACCTCAGCCGGCCGGGCCGCGAACGCCTCGAGGCGGTGCCCCGGTGGTAGCCGCGGTCCGCACCGTCCTCGGCGACATCCCGCCGGCGGACCTCGGGGTGTGCGACGCGCACGACCACCTCTTCCTGCGCACCCCCGCGCTGCCGGGCCAGGAACTGGCCGATCCCGCCTCGGCGGCCGAACGGCTGCGCGCCTTCCGCGCGTCGGGCGGCCGGTCCGTGATCCAGTGGACGCCGTACGGGATGGGGCGCGAGGTGGAGGCGCTGGTGGAGCTGTCCCGTGCGACGGGCGCCCATGTGGTGGCGGCGACCGGGCTGCACCAGGCGGTCCACTACCCGGCCGCGCTGCTGGACCGGATCCGCGACGGCCTCGCCGACCTCTTCGTCACGGAACTGACGCGCGGCATCGGCTCCACCACCGTGCAGGCGGGCCTGATCAAGGTCGCGGGCGCCTTCCACACCGTCGACGCGCACGCCCGGCTCACCATGACGGCGGCGGCCGGTGCCCATCACCGGACGGGCGCGCCGATCGCCGTCCATCTGGAGCTGGGCACGGCCGCGCTCGACGTACTCGACCTGCTGTGCGGCGAGTTGGGAGTCCCGCCGCGTCATGTGATCCTCGGTCACCTGGGCAGGTCACCGGACGGTGCCGTCCAGCGGGAGGCCGCGCGGGCGGGGGCCTTCCTCGCGTTCGACGGCCCCTCGCGCGCCCACCACGCGACGGACTGGCGGCTGCCCGATGAGCTGGCGGCCCTGGCCGAGGCGGGTTTCGCCGGGCAGTTGCTGCTGGGCGGCGACACCACCGTGCCGGAGACACCGGGCATGCCGCACCTGCTGCGCCGGCTGCACCCCCGGCTGGAGGAGACGCTCGGCGCGGACACCGTGTCGGCCCTGCTGACGGCCAACCCGGCACGGGCCTTCGCCTTCGGGGCCCCGGCGGGGACGGCCGGGGACACCGCCTAGGCGAGCGCGCCCAGGGGGTCGTCCAGCACCGGCTGCCAGGCCAGCTCCGCCGCCCCGACCAGGCTGTTGTGGTCGAGGGTGCAGGGCAGGATCGGGACGCTTCCGCTGCGGCCCCACAGGCTGCGGTCGGCGACCACGGCCCGCAGCCGTTCGGGGTCGGCGTCGAGCAGGGCGCGGTGCAGCCCGCCGAGGATGATCCGGTCCGGGTTGAGGATGTTGACCAGGCCGGCGAGGCCGAGGCCCAGCCGGTCGATCAGCTCCTCGGCGGCGCGGCGCACCGCCGCGTCGTCGTACTCGTTGCGCAGCAGGTCGCCGGACTGCTTGAGCAGCGACTCCTCGGGGCCGGGGGTGCGCCCGGCGGCGACGAGGAAGGCGAGCGGGTCGGTCTCGACGTCCAGACAGCCCCGGCCGCCGCAGTGGCAGGGGCGGCCCTCGGGGTTGACCGTGAGATGGCCGACCTCCAGGGCGAGCCCGGAACTCCCGGTGTGCAGGCGGCCGTCCAGGACGAGGGCGCCGCCGACGCCCCGGTGTCCGGTGGCCACGCACAGCAGGTGCTGGGCCCCCCGTCCGGCGCCGTGGCGGTGCTCGGCGAGCGCGGCGAGGTTGACGTCGTTCCCGGTGAACGCCGGTCCGGTGATGCCCGCTTCCCGGACGCAGGTGGCGAAGATCTCGCGGACCTGGGCGCCGGCGGGCCAGGCGATGTGCAGCGGGTTGAGCGCGGTGCCCTCCGGCTCGGCGACCGCGGAGGGCACCGCGAGGCCGGCCCCCACGCACCGCAGTCCGCTGTCCCGCAGCAGCCGTGCGCAGTCGTCGACGACCTCGCCGATGACCTGCGCGGGGTCCGCCGTGATGGTGACGCAGCCGGGGGCCGTCGCGACGAGCCGGCCGCCGAGTCCGACCAGCGCGGCCCGGAAGCCGTCCGCGTGGACCTGGGCGGCGACCGCAACCGGGCCGGACTCGCGCACGGCCAGCCGGTGGGAGGGGCGGCCCTGCGAGCCGGCGGCCGAACCGGGGCTGGAGTCGACCTGGATCAGGCCGAGTGCCTCCAGCTCCGCGGCGACCGCACCCGCCGTGGCGCGGGTGACTCCCAGCTCGGAGGTGAGGACGGCGCGCGTGGGCGCGCGTCCGGTGTGGACGAGCTCCAGCGCGGGTCCGAGCGCGCTGCGGCCCCTCTCCAGCTTCGTCCGGGTGGTGGTCGCCTTGCCGTTCATGGGGGCGAGTCTCCCATGATCCGGAGGTGACTTTGACGCCGTGGTGGCCGACTCCGCCCGTGCGCCGCCCGGCGGACGGAACGGTGGGCGGAGCGGTGGGCGGCTGTCTTGCGCCGGTTGTCGGCGGACCCCTATGCTGAGTTTGTGCCGCAACTAAACAAACTGCGGACGGCACTGCCGGGGGGACCGGGCGGCACCACCGCCCCGCCTTCGTCGGCCCGTCTCCGTACCGCGCTGACCGTGTTCTTCGCCCTCGACGGGTTCCTCTTCGCCGGCTGGGTGGTCCGCATCCCGGCCATCAAGCACCAGACCGGCGCCTCGGCCGCCACCCTCGGCCTCGCACTCCTCGGCGTATCCGCCGGTGCCGTGATCACGATGATGCTCACCGGCCGGCTCTGCCACCGCTTCGGCAGCCACCCGGTGACCGTGGTCTGCGGCGTTCTGCTCCCCCTCAGCATCGCGCTGCCCGCACAGACCCACTCGGCCCTCTCGCTCGGCCTGGTCCTGCTGGTGTTCGGCGCCGCGTACGGCGGGATGAACGTGGCGATGAACAGCGCGGCCGTCGATCTGGTCGCCACCCTCCGGCGGCCGGTGATGCCCAGCTTCCACGCCGCGTTCAGCCTCGGCGGGATGATCGGCGCCGGTCTCGGCGGGCTCGTCGCGGGCGGCCTCTCGCCCGCCGCACATCTCCTGTGCCTGACCGGAATCGGTCTGCTCGTCACCGCCTTCACGGGGCCGGTCCTGCTGCGGTATCCCTCACGCAGGCCCGTCCCGGCGACGGCCGACGGCACGGCGCGCCCCCGGCGGCTCGACGGCCGGGCCCGCCGGGTGGTGATCCTCTTCGGCGTGATCGCGCTCTGCACGGCGTACGGCGAAGGCGCCCTGGCCGACTGGGGCGCCCTGCACCTGGAGCAGGATCTGCACGCGCGCCCGGGGATCGCGGCCGCGGGCTACTCCCTGTTCGCCCTCGCCATGACGGCGGGCCGTCTCAGCGGCACCGCCCTGCTCGAACGGCTCGGCCAGACCCGCACCCTGGTCGTGGGCGGCATCGCCGCCGCGGCGGGGATGCTGCTGGGCTCGCTCGCCCCGACCACCTGGCTCGCGCTCCTCGGCTTCGCCGTCACCGGGCTCGGCCTCGCCAACATCTTCCCGGTCGCGGTCGGCCGGGCCGGCGAGCTGGCCGGTCCCGGCGGAGTGGCCGCGGCCTCGACCCTCGGCTACGGCGGGATGCTGCTCGGGCCGCCCGCGATCGGCTTCCTGGCCGACTGGTTCTCGCTGCCCGTGGCGCTGACCACGGTGGCCCTGCTCGCCACGGCGGCCGCCGCCCTCGGCTACGGCGCGCGCAACGCGCACTCATGAGCAGTGAGTAGGCGTACTCAGGCAGGAACGATTCCCCGGACGCACGATGGAGACTCAGCCATTGACGGGGAGCACGCCATGAACAGGCCGGTCATGAACCACCAGCACCTTCGCACACTCGTACGCCTCACGTTCGGCAACGCCGCATCGCTGATCTACCTGGGCGTCGTGGCGGCGACGGCCGTGTTCGTCACCGTGGACACGCTGTTCGTCGCCCACGAGGACGCGTCCTTCGCGGGGGTGTGGCTCTTCTTCCTCGCGGCGCCCACCGTGTTCCTCTTCTTCGTCGGCGGCTCACTGTGGGGTGCGGAGTCGGGCGGTCCCGCCTGGTTCTTCTATCTGGCCCTCGTGGTGTCGGTGCTGCTGCAGTCGCTCGCGCTGGGCTGGTTCGTACGGCTGGTGCGCGGCACCACCGGACGCGGCCGCACGGCCCGTCCCCAGGGCGCCTGATCCCCTGGCACAATCCCTGCCATGAAGATCACGGAGCACATAGGGACCCTGGCCGCCGAGGGCCGGTTGCTGGCGGACGCGGCCGAGGAGGCCGGCACGGGGGCGCCGGTGCCCACCTGCCCCGGGTGGCAGGTGCGCGACCTGCTCAGGCACACCGCGATGGTGCACACCTGGGCCGCCGCCTTCGTGACCGAGGGACACACCTCGTACGTCCCCGACGCCGGGGAGCCCGATCTGGACGGGCCGGAGCTGCTGGCCCGCTTCCGCGACGGGCACCGGCATCTGGTCGAGGCGCTGGAGAACGCCCCGCAGGACCTGGACTGCTGGGCCTTCTTCCCCGCACCGTCCCCGCTGGCCTTCTGGGCACGCCGCCAGGCCCACGAGACGACGGTCCACCGGGTGGACGCGCAGTCCGCGCGGGGCGGCGCCCCCTCCCCCGTGGCGCCCGCGCACGCGCTGGACGGCATCGACGAACTGCTGCGCTGCTTCCACGCCCGCCCGAAGAGCCGGGTACGCACCGAGGTGCCGCGCTCCCTGCGCGTCCGCGCGACGGACACCGGCACGGTGTGGACCGTACGGCTCTCCCCCGAACCTCCCGCCGCCGTGCGCGAGGAGGCCCCGGCCGTGGAGCAGCCCGCCGACTGCGAGCTGAGCGCCCCGGCCGAAACGCTCTACCTGTCCCTGTGGAACCGGCTGCCGCTCACGTCCCTGACGGTGACGGGCGACCCGGACCTGGCCCGGCTGTGGCGCGAGAACTCGGCGGTCACCTGGTCCTGAGGGCGCGGCCCGCACGGGGTGGGGCGGGGTTGTCCGCCGGCCGCCGCGCCTGTGACACTGCGGGCATGGGACAGCGGAGCCAGGCGGATCGCGACGCCATGACCGTCGAGATCGGCTTCGCCGTGCTGACCGGCGGCCTGCTGGCCGGATGCGCCTTCCTGGCGGTCTGCGCTCCCGCTTTCCTGCTGTCGTCGCACGGGGCGGGCCGGGGCCTGATGGTCTTCGCAGGGGCTGTGGCGGCGGTGGTGTTCATGGGGCGCGTCATCGATGTGCTGGGGCGGTTCGGGCGCCGGGACTCAGGGCGTGAGATCGGCCGGGGCGCGCCCCCGGTGCCGGGTCAGCCCAGCCAGCCCGGGCGGACGAGTCCCGACTCATAGGCCAGGACGACCAGTTGGGCCCGGTCGCGGGCGCCGAGTTTCACCATGGTGCGGCTGACATGGGTCTTGGCGGTGAGCGGGCTGACGACGAGGCGGCGGGCGATCTCCTCGTTGGAGAGGCCGATGCCGACCAGGGCCATCACCTCCCGCTCCCGTTCGGTCAGTTCGCTCAGCCCGGACGCGGCGGCCGGCTCCTTGGAGCGGGCCGCGAACTCGGCGATGAGGCGGCGCGTGACCCCCGGGGAGAGCAGGGCGTCTCCCGCCACCACCGCCCGGACGGCCCGCAGCAGTTCTTCCGGCTCGGTGTCCTTGACCAGGAAGCCGGAGGCGCCGGAGCGGATCGCCTCGAAGACGTACTCGTCGAGTTCGAAGGTGGTGAGCATGACCACCTTCACGTCGTGGAGCGCGGGGTCCCCGGTGATGGCGCGGGTCGCGGCGAGTCCGTCGAGGCGCGGCATCCGGATGTCCATCAGGACGGCGTCCGGCCGCAGTTCGCGCACCAGACGGACGGCCTCCTCCCCGTCGGCCGCCTCGCCCGCCACCCCGATGTCCGGCTGGGCGTCCAGCAGGGCCCTGAATCCCGCCCTGACCAGCAGCTGGTCATCGGCGAGCAGTACGCGGATCACGGTGTCTCCTCACGGTGCGCGGCGCCGCCGGAACCGCCGGCCGGCAGCGGTAGCTCGGCGCGTACCCGGAAGCCGCCGTCGGGCCGGGGCCCCGCCTCGATCGTGCCACCGAGGGCGGCGGCCCGCTCCCGCATTCCGGCGAGCCCGTTGCCGCTGCCCCCGGCGTCCGTACCGGTGGCGGGTCCCGCGTCGTCGATACGGAGGCGGAGGCGGCCGGGCCCGTAACCGATCCGGACCTCGGCGGTCCGCGAACCGGAGTGCCGCACCACGTTGGTCAGCGCCTCCTGCACGATGCGGAACGCGGCCAGGTCCGCGCCGGGCGGCACCGCCGGGCGCACCCCGTCGGTCTCGACGGTGACGGTCAGTCCGGTGCTCGCGGCCTGCTGGACCAGTTCGGGCAGCCGGTCGAGGCCGGGGGCCGGGGCCCTGGGGGCGTCTCCGGGCGTCCGGAGGCTGTCCAGGACCTGCCGCACCTCGCCGAGCGCCTCCTTGCTGGCCGCCTTGATGGTGGTGAGGGCGGTGCGGGCCTGCTCGGGGTCGGTGTCGAGCAGCGCGAGCCCGACGCCCGCCTGGACGTTGATGACGGAGATGCTGTGCGCCAGGACGTCGTGGAGTTCGCGCGCCATGCGCAGCCGTTCCTCGTCGGCCCTGCGCTTCTCGGCGGCCTCCCGCTCGGCCCGCCGGTCGGCCCACTGCTCACGGCGTACGCGGACGAACTCCGCGGCCGCCACGATGGCCACCACCCAGGCGGCGACACCCGCCTCCTGTCCCCAGGGCGGAGCCGTGTCGCCGTCCGGGGGCAGCCAGCGGTAGAGCCAGTGCGCGACCAGCAAATGACCGACCCACACCATGGCGACCGCCGACCACGCAGCCCGCCGGTGCCCGGCGACCACGGCGCTGAAGCAGCCCACGGCCACGGCCAGGAACACCGGACCGTACGGGTATCCGGCGCCGAGATAGACCGTCGCCGCGGCCGAGGCCCCGAAGACGGCCAGGACGGGGTGGCGATGACGGAAGAGCAGTACGGCCACGGCGGCCAGCAGGAGCAGCCGGGCGAACAGGTCGAGCGGGGCCTTGTCGTCGAGCTGGCCCCGGGCCGCGATGTTCGAGCCGACCATCACGAAGACGCCGAGCAGGACCGTCGACCGCCAGGGCAGCCGGCCGGCTGACCGCCCCTGCGCACCGGTCAGCCAGCGCGGCGGCTCGCCGTGCCGTCCCCACGGACCGCGCGGGCCGCGGGGCCCGGCTCCGGGCCCGCCCGCCGCAGCCCCTCTCCCGGAGGGGCCGCCGCCTGTCTGTGAGTGCCGCTCGTCCATGCCGGCCACGCTAGACGGCCCCGGCACGCGCGGGCGTCCGCCGGGCGTGGTGATCACCCGTACTCCCTGGGGAGTACGGCGAACGGGGCGGGCGGGGCGGCTGCCTGCGGAATACGGGCTACCGCCGGTTGCCGAGCAGGCCGACCGTGCGGGCCAGCTCCGTGACGGCGTGCCGGAAGAACACCTCGCGGGCCTCCACCACGCGGTTGAACTGGCCGAAGATCTCGAACGACAGCAGCCCGAACAGCTGCGACCACGCCGCGACCAGCGGCGCCGCCACCGCGGGCGGCAGACCGGGGGCCAGGTCGGCGGCGAGCCGTTCGGCCTCCGGCCGCAGCTCGTCGGCGAGCGGCGGCAGGGCGAGGCCCTCCTCGCGGTGGGCGTCCTCGACGATGGCGATGAGGACGAGGCCGACGCGTGAGGCGGGGGCCACGGTGGCCTGCGGCGCGGTGTAGCCGGGCACGGGCGAACCGTAGATCAGCGCGTACTCGTGCGGGTGCGCCAGCGCCCAGTCGCGTACGGCGCACGCGACGGCGACCCACCGGGACAGCGGAGTGGCGTGCCCGCCGACGGGCACGGAGCCGTCGGCGGCGGCCGTGCGGTGGGCCCGCTCGGCGGCTTCGCCCACGGCGTCGTAGGCGTCGACGATCAAGGCCGTGAGCAGTTCGTCGCGGCTGGCGAAGTAGCGGTAGAGCGCGGAGGAGACCATGCCCAGTTCGCGGGCGACGGCGCGCAGCGAGAGCTTCGCCGCGCCCTCGGCGGCGAGCTGTCTGCGCGCCTCGTCCTTGATGGCGGCGGTGACCTCGATACGGGCCCGTTCCCTGGCTCCTCGGACAGCGCTCATGCCGGTCATTCTGCCACGCGATCAGAGCAGTGCCCAATAACGAGAGCACTGCTCTTGCTTTCGAGCGTCTTTCCCGTGCACACTGATCTCAAGCGAGAGCACTGCTCTCCGAAACGTCGCTCGTTCACACCGTGGGGGTCACCATGTCGCAGACATCGCAGCCGTACTACCTCCGGGGCAGCCGGTTCACCGTCCGGATGAACGGAGTCATCGGCTGGCTCGCCCGGCACGGCGTCAGCCTGGTGGGCACCCAGGAACTGTCGGTGCGCGGCCGCAAGAGCGGTCAGATGCAGCGCATCCCGGTGAACCTCCACACCCACGAGGGCGCGTACCACCTGGTCTCGGCGCGGGGCCACTCGCAGTGGGTGCGCAACATGCGGGCCGCCGGCGGCGGCGAGCTGCGGGTGGGCCGCAGGACCCGCGCCTTCGGCGCCGTGGAACTCGCGGACGACGCGCACAAGGCACGCGTGATCCGCACCTACCTGGAGCGGTGGGGCTGGGAGGTCAACCAGTACTTCCAGGGCATCACGGCGAAGTCCGCGGACACCGAGATCCTGGCGGCCTGCCCCGACCACCCGGTGTTCCGGATCACCGTCGGGGACTGAGCGCCGAGGTCCGGGCTCCGGCGCCCGGACCTCGGCAGGGCCCCGTCCCTAGCGGTCCATCGCCGACAGGGCGCGCTGCGCCAGCGGGTGGGAGCGGACCAGCTCGGCCAGCGAGGTCGTTCCCCGGGTGATGCCCGCGAACGCGTTCCACGCCGGGCGGAAGCCGGTCAGCACCGCGTGCAGCAGCCCCGGGCGCCGCTCGAAGAGCTTCAGCATGCGCCGCCCGACGCTCATCTCGACGCCCAGCCCCGCCTTGATGGCGAAGGTGTAGTTCAGCGCCTGGCGGCGGGCGTCCACCGCGTCGTGCGCCTCAGCGACACGCACGGCCCACTCACCGGCGAGCCGGCCCGAACGCAGGGCGAACGAGATGCCCTCGCGCGTCCACGGCTCCAGCAGACCGGCCGCGTCCCCGCACACCAGGACCCGGCCGCGCGAGAGCGGCGAGTCCTCGCTGCGGCAGCGCGTCAGATGCCCGGAGGAGATCTTCGGCTCGAAGCCGGCCAGCCCGAGCCGTGCGATGAAGTCCTCGAGATACCGCTTGGTGCCGCCGCCGTCGCCCCGCGCCGAGATCACGCCTACCGTCAGCGTGTCGCCCTTGGGGAACACCCAGCCGTAACTGCCGGGCATCGGCCCCCAGTCGATCAGCACCCGGCCGGCCCAGTCCTCCGCGACCGTCTCCGGCACGGGGATCTCCGCCTCCAGGCCGAGGTCCACCTGGTCGAGCTTCACCCCGACATGGGCTCCTATGCGCCCCGCACTGCCGTCCGCGCCCACGACCGCGCGGGCCAGGACCGTCTCGCCCCCGGACAGCACCAGCGCGACGGTGCGCCGGTCGGGCACCGCGGCGCCGTGCTGCTCCACCCGGGAGACCGTCGCTCCGGTACGGAGTTCGGCCCCGGCCTTCTGCGCCTCCTCGACCAGCCCCGCGTCGAACTCCGGGCGGTTGATGAGCCCGAAGAGCATCCGGCGCGAACGGCGCGTGCGCGCCAGCCTGCCGTTCAGCGAGAAGGTGACCGCGTGGATCCGGTCCCGCAGGGGCAGTTCGAATCCGGGCGGCAGCGCGTCGCGCGAATACCCGATGATGCCGCCGCCGCACGTTTTGTAACGGGGCAGTTCCGCCTTCTCCAGGAGCAGCACCCGACGGCCGGCTACCGCCGCCGCGTATGCCGCGGAGGCGCCCGCCGGTCCGGCGCCGACTACGACGACGTCCCACACGGACGACTCTTCGTGCTCATGTCCGGCGTCTGCGTTCTCGCTGCTCACGATGTGCTTCTGCTCCCGATCCGACCAGTGGCCCAAGCTGCTCACGGCATCCTACGGCGCGCTGCGGCCGGCCCCCGCTGTGGGAGGATCGGCCGAGTCCCCGTCGTACACGCGATGCCGCACTCCAGGCGTGCATGTACCCGGATACGTACACATAACGTCGCACCTACCAGGAGCGTGCCCATGACCGCCCGTCCGATATCCGAGACCGTCGCCTCGCTGATGCCCCGCGCCAAGGCGGAGCTGGCCGAGCTGGTGGCCTTCCAGTCGGTGGCGGATCCCGCGGTGTATCCGAGGAGCGAGTGCGAGGCGGCCGCCGCGTGGGTCGCCGACGCCCTGCGCACCGAGGGGTTCCAGGACGTCGCGCTGCTCGACACCCCGGACGGCACGCAGTCCGTCTACGGCTTCCTGCCCGGTCCGGCCGGTGCTCCCACCGTGCTGCTCTACGCGCACTACGACGTGCAGCCGCCGCTCGACGAGTCCGCGTGGCTCTCTCCGCCGTTCGAGCTGACGGAGCGTGACGGGCGCTGGTTCGGCCGGGGCTCGGCCGACTGCAAGGGCGGCTTCGTCATGCATCTGCTCGCACTGCGCGCCCTCAAGGCGAACGGCGGGGTGCCGGTGTCGGTGAAGGTGATCGTGGAGGGCTCGGAGGAGCAGGGCACGGGCGGGCTTGAGCAGTACGCGCAGGCGCATCCCGAGCTGCTCGCCGCCGACACCGTCGTGATCGGCGACACCGGGAACTTCCGGGTGGGGCTGCCGACCGTCACCTCGACGCTGCGGGGGATGACGATGCTGCGGGTACAGCTCGACACCCTCGAAGGGAACCTGCACTCCGGGCAGTTCGGCGGGGCCGCGCCGGACGCGCTCGCCGCGATGATCCAGCTCCTCGCCTCGCTGCGGGCCGAGGACGGGACGACGACGGTCGACGGCCTCACGGCGGACGCCCGGTGGGACGGCCTGCAGTACCCGGAGGAGGAGTTCCGCACCGACGCCAAGGTCCTCGACGGGGTCGGGCTGATCGGCACGGGCACGGTCGCCGACCGGATCTGGGCACGGCCGGCCGTGACGGTGATCGGGATCGACTGCCCGCCGGTGGTCGGCGCGACGCCCTCCGTCCAGGCCAGTGCGCGGGCCCAGATCAGCCTGCGGGTGCCGCCGGGCGGGAACGCCGACGAGGCGACGAAGCTGCTGACCGCGCATCTGCTGGCACACACCCCGTGGGGCGCGCGGGTCTCCGTCGAGCAGGTGGGCCAGGGGCAGCCGTTCCGCGCCGACATCACGAGCCCGGCGTACACGGCGATGGCCGACGCGATGCGGGTCGCCTACCCCGGCCAGGAGATGCAGTCCTCCGGCATGGGCGGCTCGATCCCGCTGTGCAACGCGCTCTCCGAGCTGTACCCGGAGGCGGAGATCCTGCTGATCGGACTGAGCGAGCCCGAGGCGCAGATCCACGCGGTGAACGAGAGCGTGTCGCCCGAGGAGCTGGAGCGGCTCTCCGTCACCGAGGCGCTGTTCCTGCGGAACTACGCCGCGTCGAAGGCTGTCTGAGCCGGACCGCCCGGCGTCCGCTACGCGCTGGGCGAAGCTCGCCGAGAGCGTAGATCCATGCGGTGAACGGCCGCTTCTGCGTACGGTCACCGCATGGATCTCGTCGAAGTGCTGCCCCAGTTGCACATGTTCCGCTTCGCGATCGGTCAGGCCTATCTCTGGCGCGACGGGGAGGAACTGACCCTGATCGACGCGGGTGACATCCACGCCGCTGCCGCCGTCGAGGACGCGGTGCGCGGCCTCGGCCACGACCCCGGCCGGATCGCCCGGATCGTGATCACCCACGGCCATCGCGACCACTACGGCGCCGCCCAGGAGCTCGCCGACCGCCACGGCGCGCGGATCCTGGCGCACCGGCTCGACGCACCGGTGATCCGGGGCGAGGAGGAGATCGGCGAACCGGTCCTGCTCGACTGGGAGCGCCCGCTGTACGCGCACGGGCTGACCGTGCCGGTGGCCCCGCCGACCCGGGTCGACACCGAGCTGTCCGACGGGATGGTGCTGCCCTTCGGCGGCGGGGCGCGGGTCGTCCACTCCCCCGGCCACACCCCGGGGTCCATCGGAATCCATCTGCCGGACCACGGGGTGCTGTTCACCGGGGACTGCGTCGCTTCGGTGGAACAGGTGATGCTGGGCGTCTTCAACATCGACCGCGCGCAGGCCGTGGCCTCGTTCCGCCGGCTGGCCGCGCTGGAGGCGGCCACGGTCTGCTTCGGGCACGGCGATCCGCTCACCGCCGACGCCGCGTCCGTCATGCGGGCCTCAGCCGACCGGGACTCCGGCCTCCAGATTGAGCACGGCTGACCGCTCACGGGCGCGCAGGGCCCAGCGGAGCCGTTCGTACCGGGTGGGCGGCAGCAGGGTGGCCGCCTCCTGTTCGGTGACGAACCGCCAGCCGCGCAGTTCGGATCCGGGCAGCAGCAGCCGTGCGGCGTCCGCGCCGGGCAGCAGCCCGCCGTCGAAGAGCAGCCGCAGTCCGCCGTATCCGGGCGGTTCGGGCGCCTCCCAGTCGATGACGAGGAGGCGGGGCACCTGGGGCAGATGGATCCCTATCTCCTCGGCCACCTCCCTGATCCCTGCCTGCGCGGGGGCCTCGCCCGCCTCCACCACTCCGCCGGGGAACTCCCAGCCGGGCTTGTAGGTGGGGTCGACGAGCAGGACCCGGTCGTGTTCGTCGAAGAGCAGCACCCCCGCAGCGACGGTCTCCGCCGTGGGGTCGGGGGTCTGGACGATCTCGCAGGCCGGGGCCGCGCCGCTGCGCACGGCCTCGGCGATGGCCTCGGCGGTCTCGCGGGGTGTGAGCGCGCTGTTGTCGACGGTGTGGGCGTCCCCGGTGATCCAGTCGAGCGCCGAGCGGTAGGGCTCGATGTGCTCGTGGGCCCGCCGTCCGGGCTCCTCGGGGCGCTCCGGGTCGGCGGGGAATTCCGCGCGGCCGGCGATCCGTTGACGCAGGATCGTTTCCTCTGGTGAGAGCAGCACATGGCACACCGGAATGCGCCTGGAGGCGAGCCCTCCGAATATCTCGTCGCGGTACTCCTGTCGCAGCAGCGTCATCGGCACCACCAGGACCCCACCGACCTCGGCGAGCAGGGCCGCCGAGGTGTCGACCACCAGACGCCGCCAGATCGGCAGGTCCTGGAAGTCGGTCACCTCGGCGAGCTTCTTCTGGGGCAGCAGACTCCGCAGCCCCACACCGGTCAGTTCCGGGTCGTAGAAGGTGCTGTTCGGGATCAGATCGATCAGTTCACGCGCGGCGCTGGTCTTGCCCGCGCCGAACGCACCGTTGATCCAGACGATCACGGTTCCCCCTCTTCCGTAGCCCCCTGTGGCTTGCCCGCAACACCCTGCCGCGAAAACACGACTGAGGCGATGCCGTTGCACGAACACGGCCGCGAAGCGACCGGGGCGGCCGGAAGGCGTCCTGGGGCGGCGGCCGTAACGGCGGCGGCCGGGCCTCGTTGGAGCGGACGGCAGGAATGAACGACAGGGGGTGGACCATGCGTCGCACCGTGCTTGAGCAGTTCCCCGCAGGCGGTCCGCGGGGCAGTTGGCCCGCGGAGGAGTTCGCGGCGGCCCGCCGCGGCGAGGGCCTCGCGGCGGAGGTCGTGATGGACCTGGAACAGGACGCCTTCCTGGTGGTCGTCCCGCAGCAGTCCACGGACCGGGGGCGCTGACGCCGGGGAGCGGCACGGGGCGTCCCGCCTAGGGCGTGTCCCCGCGCCAGTCCCACTTGTAGGGCTCGTCGGCGCGCGGACCGTACTCCGCGCGGCCGCCCGCCCCGTAGGCGCCGATCTCGGTGATCAGCGCGGAGCCGTCCTTGAGGGCGACCTCCGTCCAGCCGGTCACGTCCAGCAACAGGCCGTCGAGGGGGCCGCCCACCAGCTCCCGGTACTCGCGCCCCGGGCGGGGTCCGGGGTCGGGGTCGTCGTGATCGGCGCCGTACACCCGCCGCCGCATGATCTCGTCCATGCACGCAGGATCGCACCCGCCACTGACATTCCCCTCGCGGCGCGGGCCCGAGTCCCGATTCCGGGCAGCCGGCTCCGACCGCCGCCCCCGTGACCGGCTCTTCGCCGATACATCCGATGTCCGTTCGCACGGCCGGGCAGATCCGATCCGCCGTACGACCGAACACAACCGAACGCGTTCTTGGATCTCACCGCCCAACCAGAGCGGCCGTCAAGGGTTTTGACGAGATATCGAGCAGCAGCTACCGCACCCCTTCCAACACACTTCAACACGCTCTAACGTAATCGCTCACATTGGCATGTGCATGGTGCCACCCGATCCGGAACGAGCCAGGAGGAACTCGGCGATGCGTCATCTCTCCAGCCATCCCATCTCCACGAGCCGCCGCAGAGTCATCGGAGTGCTGGCCGCAGGCCTTCTCTGTACGGCGGGAGTCGCCGTTCCCGCCGCCGCGCAGTCCCCCGTACCGCCGCCGGCAGCCGGAGCACAGGCCGCAAACGGACTCGCCCTCACTCCCCCGATGGGGTTCAACAACTGGAACTCCACCCACTGCCGAGCCGATTTCAACGAATCGATGGTCAAGGGCATCGCCGACATCTTCGTCGAGAAGGGGCTCAAGGACGCGGGCTACGAGTACGTCAACCTGGACGACTGCTGGGCGAAGCCGGAGCGCGATGCCGACGGCAAACTGCAGCCCGACCCGGTGCGCTTCCCCGACGGCATCAAGGCCGTCGCGGACTATGTGCACGCGAAGGGCCTGAAGCTCGGTATCTACACCAGCGCGGGGACCAGGACCTGCGACAGCGTGGGACTTCCCGGCGCGCTCGGCCATGAGTTCAGCGACGCTCAGCAGTTCGCCGACTGGGGCGTCGACTATCTCAAGTACGACAACTGCAACAACCAGGGCGTGGACGCGAAGGAGCGCTACACGACGATGCGGGACGCGCTGGCCGCCACCGGCCGGCCCATCGTCTACAGCATCTGCGAATGGGGCGAGAACAAACCCTGGGAGTGGGCCGCCGGACTGGGCAACCTCTGGCGCACGACGGGCGACATCAACGACAGCTGGGGCAGCATGCTGTCGATCATGAAGCAGAATCTGCCGCTCGCCCCGGCCGCGGGTCCCGGCCACTGGAACGACCCCGACATGCTGGAGGTCGGGAACGGCGGGATGACGGACACCGAGTACCGCACCCACTTCTCCATGTGGTCGGTAATGGCCGCCCCTCTGCTCATCGGCGCCGACCTGCGCAGGGCGACGCCCGAGACGTTCGACATCCTCTCCAACGAGGAGGTCATCGCCGTCGACCAGGACCCACTGGGCAAGCAGGGTGTCGTGCTGTCCTCCGACGGCGGCCGCTGGGTCGTCGCCAAGGAGATGGGCGACGGCAGCCGGGCGGTGGCACTGTTCAACGAGACGGGCGAGGCGCAGCGGATCTCCACGACGGCCGGGGCGGCGGGACTGCCGAAGGCCTCCGCGTACACCGTGCGTGACCTGTGGGAGCACATCACCCGCAACACGGCGGGCGGTCTCTCGGCGACCGTCCCGGCCCACGGGACCGTGCTGCTGCGGGTCGCCGCCGACAGCGACGCGACGACCCATCCGCCGGCCGTGGAACTGGCCGTGGCCGGGAGCCCGTTGGTGGAGGCGGGGCGGACCGCGCCGCTGACGACCTCGGTCACTGATCTGGGGCGTACCTCCGCGGTGCGGGTCTCGGCCGCCCTCACCGGCCCGTCCGGCTGGCGGGTGAAGGCCGGTTCCGCGACCACCGCGACGGTCCTGCCCACCGGGCGGGCGCTCACCACACGCTGGCAGGTGACCCCGCCGGCCGGCACGGCCGCGGGGACGTACGACCTGACCCTCACGGCCCAGTACCGCTCCCCGGCCGGGGAGCGGGTGCGGTCCTCCGTCCTGTTCCGGGCCCATGTGGTGGTGGCCCCGCCGGCGGGCGGCGGCCAGCTGAGCGATCTGCCGCAGCTCAGCGCGTCCAACGGCTACGGACCCGTCGAGAAGGACACCAGCAACGGCGAGAGCGCGGCGGGCGACGGCAAGCCCCTCACGATCGGCGGCCAGGTGTACGCGAAGGGGCTGGGCGTGCACGCGGACAGCACCGTCGAGTACTACGCGGGCGGGGCCTGCTCCACCGTGACGGCACAGGTGGGAGTGGACGACGAGAAGGGCGACAAGGGGAGCGTGGCCTTCGAGATCTGGGCCGACGGCACGAAGGCCGCGTCCACCGGGGTCCTGACCAACGCGATGGCCGCGCAGCCCCTCTCGGCGGATGTGAGCGGTGCGCGGGTCGTCCGTCTGGTGGTCACCGACGGCGGTGACGGCGTCGACTCCGACCACGCGGACTGGGCGGACCTGCGCATCACCTGCTGAACCCGCGCCGGCCGGCCCCTGCCGGTCGTCCGGCCGGCCGACACCGTACGCGCCGCACGGCCCGGTTCCGGGGCCGTGCGGCCCGAGCGGTGTACGGGTAGGGCATGACTCTTTCCGTGGAACAGCTCAGCGATCCCGTCGTGCGCGCCTTCGTGGGCGCACTGAACGCCAACGACCGGGAGGCCTTCTTCGGCCTCCTCACACCGGACGCCACCATGTCCGACGACGGCTCGGCCCGCGATCTGCGGGAGTGGACCGACAAGGAGATCTTCTCCTCGAACGGGCACATGGACATCGAGACCGAGACCGACGGCGGGCGCGCGCTCGTCGCCACCTACAGCAACGACACCTGGGGAGCGATGCGGACCGCCTGGCGGTTCACCGTGGAGGACGGGAAGATCTCCCACTTCGAGACCGGTCAGGCGCCCGAGGCGTAGGACAGGCCCGATCAGGGCGCTAGACGGGAACGACCCCGCCCGCGCGCGTGGCGAAGGCGGCCGCCGCCGCGCCCACCAGTCCGGCGTCGTTACCCATGACCGCCGGCACCACCGTCAGCTGCTGGACGAACGACAGCGTGGCGTACCGGCGCAGGGCGGTGCGCAGGGGCGCGAACAGGATGTCGCCCGCCCCGGCCACACCTCCGCCGATCACCGCGATGTCGATCTCGACCAGGGTGGCGGTGGCGGCGATCCCCGCGGCCAGTGCCTGCGCGGCGCGCTCGAAGGAGGCGACGGCGACCGGGTCACCGGCCCGTGCGGCCGCCGCCACCGCCACCGCGGACGTGTCGCCGTCCCGGCCGGGACGCCAGCCGCCCTCCAGGGCGCGGCGCGCGATGTTGGGGCCGCTGGCGATGCGCTCGACGCAGCCCCGGGCACCGCAGGGGCACGGGTCGCCGTCGAGGTCCACGCTGATGTGCCCGATGTGGCCCGCGTTGCCGCTCGGCCCGGGGTGCAGCGCGCCGCCCAGGACGAGCCCGCCGCCGACGCCGGTCGACACGACCATGCACAGCGCGTTGTCGTGGCCTCGGGCCGCGCCCAGCCAGTGCTCCGCCGCCGTGATCGCGACCCCGTCGCCGACCAGCTCGACCGGCAGCCCGCCGGTCGCCGCTGCGACCCGCTCCACCAGCGGGAAGCCCCGCCAGCCGGGCACGTTGACGGGACTGACCGTCCCCGTGGCGGCGTCCACCGGGCCGGCGCTGCCGATGCCGACGGCCGAGGCCTGGCCCCAGCGCGGCGACGCGGTCAGTTCGGCCAGCACGTCGCCCACCGCTGCCATGACCTTCTCGCCGCTCTCGCGGGCCGGTGTCGGGCGCTGCGCGCGCACGACGAGGCGGCCGTCACCGTCCACCAACGCGCCGGCGATCTTGGTGCCGCCGATGTCCAGCGCGGCGACGAGGTCGGTATGCATCGGTGAGGGCTCCGGGTGGTGAGGGGGTGGGACCTGCGGCTTCAGTGAATAGTCTGCATAGTCTCTATTCAGCTGACAACGTTGTCCAGGGCCTATGCTCGACGCCACAGCCTCCGGCCCCCTTCCGCGGTACCCTCCGCGACCCCGCCGGACCGCCCGCACCCGACGACAGGACAGCGCACCGTGGCCGAGACCACCCGTCATCCCGAGCCCCGTTACGGCAACCGGCCGACCATGAAGGATGTGGCCGCCCGGGCCGGAGTGGGCCTCAAGACGGTCTCGCGCGTGGTCAACAGCGAGCCGGGCGTCACGCCCGACACCGAGCGCCGGGTCCAGGAGGCCATCGACGCGCTGGGCTTCCGCCGCAACGACAGCGCGCGGGTGCTCCGCAAGGGCCGTACGGCCTCCATCGGCCTGGTGCTGGAGGATCTCGCCGACCCGTTCTACGGGCCGCTGAGCCGCGCCGTGGAGGAGGTGGCCCGTGCGCACGGCGCGCTGCTCATCAACGGCTCCAGCGCCGAGGACCCGGACCGTGAGCAGGAGCTCGTCCTCGCGCTGTGCGCCCGGCGGGTCGACGGGCTGATCGTGATCCCCGCCGGGGACGACCACCGCTATCTGGAGCCGGAGATCAAGGCGGGCATAGCGACGGTCTTCGTGGACCGCCCGGCGGGACGCATCGACGCCGACATGGTGCTCTCGGACAGCTTCGGCGGCGCCCGGGAGGGCGTCGCCCATCTGATCGCCCACGGCCACCGCCGGATCGGTTTCATCGGGGACCAGCCGCGCATCCACACCGCCACCGAGCGGCTGCGCGGCTATCACACCGCGATGACCGACGCGGGGATAACCGTCGAGGACTCCTGGGTCTCCCTCGGCTCCACGGAGCCCGAGCGGGTCCGCCGCGCCGCCGAGACCATGCTCTCGGGACCGGAACCCGTCACGGCGCTCTTCTCCGGCAACAACCGGGTGACCGTGACCGTGGTGCGCGCCCTGGCGGACCGGGAGCGGCCGGTCGCCCTGGTCGGCTTCGACGACATCGAACTCGCGGACCTGCTCGGGATCACCGTCATCTCCCAGGACGCCGCCGCCGTCGGACGTACCGCCGCCGAGCACCTCTTCCGGCGCCTGGACGGGGCCGACCACCCCACGGCCCGGGTGAAGCTCCCGACGCGGCTGATCGCCCGGGGTTCGGGCGAACTGCGCCCGTCCTGACGTCACTTGGGTACTGTGACCCGCCATGCGACACCGCCATGGGGTCGCTTCCCGGGGAAAGGTTCAGAAGTCAGGTGAACGAACGCACGCTTGAGGCTCTCGTCCTCGACGCAGCGCCGCGCGAGCAGCCGCTGATCTATCCGGGGGCCTGGCCCGCGGAGTCGGGTCTGCTGCACGGGGACACGTATCTGAGGCTGTGTCCCGAGGCGGACCAGGGGCTGGACCGGTGGCCGGTCGAGAGCGCGGACGCGGGCCGGCGGATGCCGCTCGACCAGGTGCTCGCGGACGCCGGTGAGCCGCTGACCGCCGACCGGGTGCCCGTGCTCTCGGTCGGCTCGAACGCCTGCCCGGGGCAGCTCCGGTACAAGATGACCGGGCTGGGCGTCTCCTCGACCATCCCGATGACCGAGGTGCGCGCCACGGGCGTCGAGGTCGGGGTCTCCGCCCATGTCAGCCCGCTCGGCTACGTCTCGGCGTCCCCGTTCCACGCGCCGGGCCGCACGCGCCGGCTGTTCGTCACCTGGCTGGACGCGGTGCAGTTGGAGATCATCGACCACAGCGAGGGCGTCTTCACCCCCGACGGCGCGTACGACCGGGTGTTCCTGCCGGCCGACCGCTTCCCCATGGAGATGCCCTCCGGCGAACTGCTGAACGGCGTCCACGCGTACGTGCACCGGCTCGGCGTCCTCCGGGACGGAACGGGCGCCCCCCGGCTCCATCCCGGCGAACGGCGGCTGCTCACCGACCTGCTCGCGGAGTCGCGGCGGCTGCGCGAGTGGTTCGGCGACACGCCGGAGGAGTTCAGCGCGCGGGCCCGGGGCGACGAGGCGCTCTGCGAGAAGGGCACCCGGCTGCTCAAGGACGAGGGCCTCGCGATGTGGTCCGGGCTGGAGAGCCTGGTCACCGGGCCGCCGACGAGCCTGTCCGGCGAGGGCGTCCCCGCCTGAACCGTCCCGCCCCTCCGCCGCCGCCCGTGCGCGAGACGCACGGGCGGCGGCGGAGGGGTACGGGCTACGGCGCCGTGACCGTCAGGGTGCCGCGCCGGGGCGATGCGAAGGCGTCGAGGTCCGCGCGGGTCAGCCCGGTCAGCCGGGCCACCTCGGCGGTGTCCAGCGCGCCGCAGTCGATGCCGCGCAGCAGGTAGCCGCTGAGCGCCTTGGCGGTGGCGGGTTCGTCCATCACGTCGCCGCCCGCCTTCGCCACGTAGGCGGCGAGCCGGGCCGCCGCCTGCTCCAGTCCCTCGCGGTAGAACGTGTAGACGGCCGCGTAGCGGGTCGGCAGATGACCCGGGTGCATGTCCCAGCCCTGGTAGTAGGCGCGGGCCAGGGCGCGCCGTGTGAGGCCGTAGTGCAGCCGCCAGGCGTCGTGGACCTGCGGGGTGGGGCCGACGGGCAGGACGTTGGTCGAGCCGTCGGAGACGCGGACGCCGGTGCCCGCGGCGGCCACCTGCATCACGGCCTTGGCGTGGTCGGCCGCCGGGTGGTCGCTCGCCTGGTACGCGGCGCTGACGCCGACGCAGGCGCTGTAGTCGAAGGTGCCGTAGTGCAGACCGGTCGCCCGGCCCCGCGCCGCGTCGATCATCCGGGCCACGGCGGCGGTGCCGTCCGCGGCGAGGATGGACTGGCTGGTCTCGATCTGGATCTCGAAGCCGAGCCGGCCGGAGCGCAGGCCGTGCGCGCTCTCGAACGCCTCCAGAAGCTGGACGAAGGCGGTGACCTGTTCGGGGTACGTCACCTTGGGCAGGGTGAGGACGAGCCCATCGGGCAGGCCGCCCGCCTCCATGAGGCCCGTGAGGAAGACGTCCGTGGTGCGGATGCCCCGGTCCCGGACGGCGGCTTCCATGCACTTCATCCGGATGCCCATGTACGGGGCGGCCGTGCCGTTCGCGTATGCCTCGGAGACCAGCCGGGCGGCGCGGGCGGCGGCCTCGTCCTCCTCGGCGTCGGAGCGGGGGCCGTAGCCGTCCTCGAAGTCGATGCGCAGGTCCTCGACCGGCTCGCGCTCCAGCTTGGCGCGGACCCGGTCGTGGACGGGCCCGGCGAGCTCCTCCGGGATGCCGAGCACCGAGGCGAGGGAGGCCGCGTCGGGGGCGTGCTCGTCGAGCGCCTTCAGCGCCTCGTCGCCCCAGGCGCGGATGGTGCCTGCGGTGAAGACGTCGCCCGGTACGTAGACCGTGTGGACGGGCTGGCGGGTGCCGGGGTCGCCCGGGTAGCGGCGGGCGAGTTCGGCGTCCACCGCCGTGAGGGAGGCGCTGATCCCGTCGCTGACCGCTCCGGCGAGGCTCGTCGCCACCTTCTCCTGCTGGCCCATCTCCGCGTCCTCCACACTCTCGCCGTTTCCGCTTCCCGGAATCAACAATCCGTATAGTGAAGTTATAAGGCTGTCGTATCTGCGTCAATGGTGATCGGAAACGGCGCGGGGCCGCGCGGTGGGTGTCACCGTGCGGCCCCGGGCCTGGTCGTATGCGCTGCGCGAGGGGTCAGCCCTTGCGGGTGGTGATCTCGTCGGTGAGCTGGGGGACGACGTCGAAGAGGTCGCCGACGACGCCGTAGTCGACGAGGTCGAAGATCGGGGCCTCGGCGTCCTTGTTGATCGCGACGATC
This sequence comes from Streptomyces sp. ITFR-16, assembly GCF_031844705.1. Taxonomy (NCBI): domain Bacteria; kingdom Bacillati; phylum Actinomycetota; class Actinomycetes; order Kitasatosporales; family Streptomycetaceae; genus Streptomyces; species Streptomyces sp. ITFR-16. The sequence continues at coordinate 7,291,991 of NZ_CP134609.1, read as the reverse complement.
GTCTTCGAGGTCTGCATGCCCGCCCGGTGCTGGATCGCGCCGGAGATACCCGAGGCGATGTACAGCTGCGGCGAGACCGACTTACCCGTCTGCCCGACCTGGTTGGTGTGCGGGTACCAGCCCGCGTCGACCGCCGCACGCGAGGCACCCACCGCCGCACCCAGCGAGTCCGCGAGCGCCTCGATGACGGCGAAGTTCTCCGCACCGTTGACCCCCCGCCCACCGGAGACCACGATCGCGGCCTCGGTCAGCTCCGGACGCCCCGTCGACTCACGCGGGGTACGCGAGACGACCTTCGTACCGGTGGCCTGCGCCGAGAACGCCACCACCAGCGCCTCGACCGCACCGGCGGCCGGAGCCGCCTCGACCGGCGCCGAGTTCGGCTTCACCGTGATCACCGGAACACCCCTGGAAACACGGGACCTGGTGGTGTACGAGGCGGCGAACACGGCCTGCGTGGCCACCGGACCCTCATCACCCGCCTCCAGGTCCACGGCATCAGTGATGATCCCCGAACCGGTCCGCACCGCGAGACGCGCCGCGACCTCCTTGGCCTCCGCCGAAGAAGGCAACAGCACCGCCACCGGCGACACCGCCTCGTACGCGGCCTGCAGCGCGTCCACCTTCGGCACGACGAGATACTCCGCGAACTCCGGAATCCTCCGCGGTCAGCACCCTGACCGCACCATGCTCCCCGAGCACGGCCGCGGTGTCCGCGGCACCACCGCCCACAGCGACCGCGACGGGCTCACCGATACGACGCGCCAGCGTCAGCAGCTCCAGCGTGGGCTTGCGGACGGCACCGTCCACGTGATCGACATAGACGAGAACTTCAGCCATGGGACTTCCATCTCCTGCGTGTACGAAGTAAGCGGGGGGGCGGGAAAAGAAACGGGCAGCGCGGAACTCAGATGAACTTCTGACCGGCCAGGAACTCGGCCAGAGCCTTCCCGCCCTCACCCTCGTCCTTCACGATCGTGCCCGCCGTGCGCGCCGGACGCGCCGCCGCGGACTCGACAGCGGTCCACGCACCGCCCAGACCGACCTCCTCCGCCCCGATCCCCAGATCATCCAGATCCAGCGACCGCACCGGCTTCTTCTTCGCCGCCATGATCCCCTTGAACGACGGATACCGGGCCTCACCCGACTGGTCGGTCACCGACACCACCGCCGGCAACGACGCCTCCAACCGCTCCGACGCACTGTCACCATCCCGGCGCCCCCGCACCACACCGCCCTCCACCGACACCTCGGACAGCAGCGTCACCTGCGGCACCCCCAGCCGCTCCGCGAGCAGCGCCGGAACCACACCCATCGCCCCGTCCGTCGACGCCATCCCCGAGATCACCAGGTCATAACCCGTCTCCTCGACCGCCTTCGCCAGCACCAACGACGTCCCGATCACATCCGTACCATGCAGATCGTCGTCCTCGACGTGAACCGCCTTGTCCGCACCCATCGACAACGCCTTGCGCAACGCGTCCCTGGCATCCTCCGGACCCACCGTCAACACAGTGACCTCCGCATCATCCGCCGCGTCCGCGATCCGCAACGCCTGCTCGACCGCATACTCATCCAGCTCCGACAACAGACCGTCGACATCCTCACGATCCAACGTCAGGTCATCGGCGAAATGCCGGTCACCGGTCGCGTCGGGCACGTACTTCACACAGACAACGATCCTCAAGCTCACGCCGGCTCTCCTACTGCATCGTCATTTCCGGGCTGCCTTGTTGCACGCAGCATAGGCGCCTGATGGGGCGATTTCCGGTCGGGGCGACCGACGCTCCGACCGTAATATTACTCGCCAGTACACCCAGTGCGTACCCAATGGGCAAGCGCTCCGCACTGTGATCTGCCCAACGCGCCGCACCCGGGAACCACCGGCGCGTTCTCAGTCTTGCAGAGCCGTGAACCTGCCCTGGTGATAGACGAGCGGACGGCCTCCGCCGACCGGGTCGCCCACCACGGCCTGCGCGATCACGATGCGGTGGTCCCCCGCCGGAATCCGCGCCACGACGCGGCAGACCAGCCAGGCCAGCACCCCGTCGAGCACCGGGACGCCTTCCGGCCCGCTGCGCCAAAAGGTAGAGGGACCGAACCGGTCGGCGCCGCTGCGGGCGAAGGTGGCGGCCAGTTCCCGCTGGTGCTCGCCGAGTATGTGGACGCCTATGTGCTCCGCCTCGGCGACGACCGGCCAGCTGGAGGAGGAGGTGCCCACTCCGAAGGAGATGAGCGGCGGCTCGGCGGCCACGGAGTTGAGCGAGGTGGCCGTGAAGCCGACCGGCCGGTCACCGGCGGCGGTGATCACGGCGACTCCGGCGGCGTGCTGCCGGAAGACGGAGCGGAGGAGGTCGGGAGAGGCCGTACGGGCGTTGCCGAGCTCGGGTGATGCCGTCATGGAGAGGTCCTTCTGCGCGTCGGGAGTACGGGGCCGTGGGTGCTCAGGCATCCGGACAGCGCGCACTCGCGTTGCGGGCGAGGTCGACGTGGACCCGGCCGTAGAGAAGGAGTTCTGGCGGCATAGCGTCAGACTGACGATGCGTGGCCCGTGCAGTCAAGGGCGTCCCACAAGGTGGGAGGAGCATCACGGTCCGTCACATCGCCCGGCCGAGTGCGGCGACGACATCGACGGTGCGTGGCTGGCCGGCGGCCCGCCGCACGATCCGTCCGAGGGCGTCGAGCACCAGGACCGTCGGGGTCCGGCTGATGTCCAGGGCCCGCACCAGAGTGAGATGCGCCTCGGCGTCGATCTCCACATGGGCGACTCCTTCGACCATGCCCGCCACCTCGGCAAGGGTGCGCCGGGTGGCCCGGCAGGGCTGGCAGAAGGCGCTGGAGAACTGCACGAGCGTGGCCCGCTCCCCCAATTCCGCGCCGAGTTGGGCCGCGTCCAGCCTCTTCACGTGCGCCTGCCCGTCCACCTTCGGCCTCCTGTCAGAGCTCTACGCAAAGGGTCAGCACCGGCGGGCGCGCGGACATTCCCGGTCGTTCCACGTGACGAGAATCTCGCGCCCCGCGCCCGCCGAGACTGGCCAGCGCGTCGCGCATGGGGCACGATCGGCCCAATGCCGAAAACCTACGGCTGCGTAACTTCCGCCGGGAGAACCCTCCCCAGGCGCTGAAGAAGGGTCTTCTCCAGATGGCAGAACTCGTCTATCGGCCGGTCATCGGCGCCGCACGCACGTTTTTCAAGGCGCTCGACCTGAAGATCGACACTCAGGGTTCGGAGCACATCCCGAAGACCGGTGGCGCCGTTCTGGTCAGCAACCACATCAGCTACCTCGACTTCATCTTCACCGGGCTCGCGGCGCTGCCGCAGAAGCGGCTGGTCCGCTTCATGGCGAAGGAATCGGTCTTCCGGCACAAGGTCTCCGGGCCCCTGATGCGCGGGATGAAGCACATCCCCGTCGACCGCAAGCAGGGCGAGGACGCGTATGCGCACGCCCTGGAATCGCTGCGCTCCGGGGAGATCGTCGGTGTGTTCCCCGAGGCGACGATCTCCGAGTCCTTCACGCTGAAGAGCTTCAAGTCGGGTGCGGCGCGTCTCGCCCAGGAGGCCGGGGTGCCGCTGATCCCGATGGCGCTGTGGGGCACCCAGCGGCTGTGGACCAAGGGCCGGCCGCGCAACTTCAAGCGCAGCCACATCCCCGTGACGATCCGCGTCGGCGAGCCGGTGGACGCCCCCACCGATCAGTACGCGGGTGCGATCACCCGGCGGCTGCGGGAGCGGGTCCAGGAGCTGCTGGAGGCCGCGCAGCGCGCCTATCCGGTGCGCCCGAAGGACGCCAGTGACACGTGGTGGGTGCCCTCCCACCTCGGGGGTACGGCTCCGACTCCCGCAGAGGTGCGCGAGCGGGGCTGAGGCCGCGGCGGGGCGCTGAAACGTCACTCCGGGGCGCGGACCGTGGTCCGCGCCCCGGAGTGACGTCGTTTACGGCGCCAGGAATTCCCGCGCTAGGAGGCCGCCATCTCCTCCTTGAGGGCGAGGAGGAAGGCGTCGACGTCGTCCTCGGTGGTGTCGAAGGCGCACATCCAGCGCACATCGCCGGCCTGCTCGTCCCAGAAGTAGAAGCGGAAGCGCTTCTGCAGCCGCTCGGTGACCGCGTTCGGCAGCCGCGCGAAGACGGCGTTGGCCTGGACCGGGTAGAGGATCTCCACCCCGTCGATCCCCCGCACGCCCTCGGCGAGCCGCTGGGCCATCGCGTTGGCGTGCCGGGCGTTGCGCAGCCACAGGTCACCGGCGAGGAGCGCCTCCAGCTGCACGGAGACGAAGCGCATCTTGGAGGCGAGCTGCATGGACAGCTTGCGCAGATGCTTCATGGCCCGGACGGCGTCCGGGTTCAGGACCACGACGGCCTCGCCGAAGATGGCCCCGTTCTTCGTGCCGCCGAAGGAGAGCACGTCGACGCCGACGGTGTTGGTGAACGTACGCATCGGCACGTCCAGGGAGGCCGCCGCGTTGGCGATGCGGGCGCCGTCGAGGTGGACGGTCATGCCGTGCCCGTGGGCGTGCTCGCAGATGGCGCGGATCTCGTCCGGTGTGTAGACCGTGCCGAGCTCGGTGTTCTGGGTGATCGAGACGACCTGCGGCATGGCTCGGTGCTCGTCGTCCCAGCCGTACGCCTGCCGGTCGATGAGCTCCGGCGTGAGCTTGCCGTCCTCGGTGGGCACGGTCAGCAGCTTCAGGCCGCCGACGCGCTCGGGGGCGCCGCCCTCGTCGACGTTGATGTGGGCGGACTCCGCGCAGATGACGGCGCCCCAGCGGTCGGTCATCGCCTGGAGCGAGACCACGTTGGCCCCGGTTCCGTTGAAGACCGGGAAGGCCTCGGCGGTGGGTCCGAAATGGCTGTGCATCACGCGCTGGAGATGCCCGGTGTACTCGTCCTCGCCGTAGGCGATCTGGTGACCGCCGTTGGCGAGGGCGAGGGCGGCGAGGATCTCCGGATGGGTCCCCGCGTAGTTGTCACTGGCGAATCCGCGTACCTGCGGGTCGTGGTGGCGACGCGCGTCGGTCCTTACGGTTGCGGGGTCAGCCACAGGCGCTTTCCGTTCACTTCCGGGGCGGGCCTGTCCCAGACGCCGGCGATGGCATCGGCCAGCTCCCCGACGTCGGTGAAGCCCGCGAACTTCGCATTGGGGCGCTCGGCGCGCATCGCGTCGTGCACCAGTGCCTTGACGACCAGGATCGCAGCCGCGCTGCGCGGGCCCTCCTCGCCCCCCGCCTTGCGGAAGGCGTCCGCCAGGGCCAGGGTCCATGCCTCGGCCGCGGCCTTCGACGCGGCGTAGGCGGCGTTGCCCGCGGTGGGCTTGCTGGCGCCGGCCGCGCTGATCAGCAGATAGCGGCCGCGGTCGCTGCGCTGCAGGCCTTCCTGGAAGGCGAGCGAGGTGCTCTGGACCGTACGGATCAGCAGCTTCTCCAGCAGCGTCCAGTCGGCGAGGTCGGTCTCGGCGAAGCTGGAGCTGCCGCGCCAGCCGCCCACGAGGTGGACGAGACCGTCGATCCGGCCGAACTCCTTCTCCGTCTTGTCCGCCCACTCACGGGCGGCGTCGAGGTCGAGGAGGTCCACGGTGTCGCCGGTGACGGTGGCCCCGCCGTGGGCGTAGCGGGCCGCGTCCACGGCCTCCGCGAGCCGGGTGGCGTTCGCGTCGGACGCGACGACGGTCGCGCCCGCCTCGGCGAGCCGGAGCAGGGCCGCCCGGCCGGCCGGGCCGGCCGCTCCGGCGACGGCGACCACGGCTCCTTCGAGCGCACCGCTCCCGCTGCCCGTACCGGTTCCGTTCATGGCCACCGCCTCCTCACGACGTGCGCTCACGCGGCCACCTGCCCGGCGTCCGCGGCCGTGATCCCCTTGGTCGAGGCGATCACGTTCTTCAGCTTCTTGGAGAGCGCCTCATAGAACATGCTCAGGGGAAACTCGTCCGGAAGCACGTCGTCGACGAGTTTGCGGGGCGGCTGGGAGAGGTCCAGGGCGTCCGGGCCCTTGGCCCAGCGGGAGCCGGGGTGCGGGGAGAGGTAGGTGGCGACGAGGTCGTACGCGGCGAACCAGTGGACCAGCTTGGGGCGGTCGATGCCGTCCCGGTAGAGCTTCTCGATCTCCGCGCAGAGTTGGTTGGTGACCTGGGGTGCCCGCTCCCAGTCGATCTTGAGGGTGTTGTCCGTCCAGCGCACGACGTCGTGCTTGTGGAGGTACGCGAAGAGCAGCTGGCCGCCGAGTCCGTCGTAGTTGCGGACGCGCTCGCCGGTGACCGGGAAGCGGAACATCCGGTCGAAGAGCACCGCGTACTGCACGTCGCGGCCGTGGGCGTTGCCCTCGGCCTCCAGCTTCACGGCCTCCTTGAAGGCGGTGAGGTCGCAGCGCAGCTCTTCCAGGCCGTACATCCAGAACGGCTGGCGCTGCTTGATCATGAAGGGGTCGAACGGCAGGTCACCGTGGCTGTGGGTGCGGTCGTGGACCATGTCCCAGAGCACGAAGGCCTGCTCGCAGCGCTGCTGGTCGGAGACCATCTCGCGGATGTCGTCGGGCAGCTCGACGCCCAGCAGCTCGACGGACGCCTCGGTGACACGGCGGAAGCGGGCGGCCTCGCGGTCGCAGAAGATGCCGCCCCAGCTGAAGCGCTCGGGGGCTTCGCGCACGGCGATGGTCTCCGGGAAGAGCACCGCGGAGTTGGTGTCGTACCCGGAGGTGAAGTCCTCGAAGGTGATGCCGCAGAACAGCGGGTTGTCGTAGCGGGTCGCCTCCAGGTCGGCGAGCCACTCGGGCCAGACCATCCGCAGGACGACCGCTTCGAGGTTGCGGTCGGGGTTGCCGTTCTGGGTGTACATCGCGAAGACGACCAGGTGCTGGAGGCCGTCGGCGCGGTCCTTGGCCGGCTGGAAGGCCAGCAGCGAGTCCAGGAAGTCGGGGATGCCGAAGCCGTCGGCCGCCCAGCGGCGCAGGTCGGTCACCAGGGCGCGGTGGTATGCGGCATCGTGCGGGAGCAGCGGGGAGAGCTGCTCGACCGCCGCGGTCACCCGCTCCAGAGCCGCCTCGGCGGCCGCCGGGGTGGGCGCGCCCTCGGCCTCGAAGTCGATGGAACCGTCCTTCGACTGCCAGGGACGGATCTCCTCCACGGCATCCTTGAGCGCGGGCCAGGCCGGGTGCTCGATCACCCGCGCTGCGGCAGCTATGCCGCCGGTTGCGGCTTCGTGCACAAGAATTTCCGTCATAACACTTCCTCCACGGGAGAACCTCGCGTCAAGCAACCGTATCCGTGTGCGGTTCTTCGAGACAAGTGCGGACCTGGAAATTATCCTGCCGCACCCCTATGGTCGCCGCGATTTTTCCTGCCGTACGGCACCGGGGCGGCCAGTTTCATGAACGGACGGCGTCTTCGGGACACACCCTCGCCCGGCGCCGCGCATCGCCCCCGGAGAACGGCCCGGGGACACTAGGCTGCCGAACCGCGACCCCCTAGCGGTCATACCGCGGGACCGCGTGGGTACGAGCAGCACGCGGGCAGACACCGTCGACGGAAGCGAGCTTGCCTTGTCTTTTCTCACCATCGGCCATCGCGGGGTGATGGGTGTCGAGCCGGAGAACACCCTTCGCTCCTTCGTCCACGCCGAGCAGGCCGGGATGGACCTCATCGAGCTGGATCTTCATCTGAGCAAGGACGGCGCCCTGGCCGTCATGCACGACGCCGAGGTGGACCGTACGACCGACGGCAAGGGCGCCATCGCGGACAAGACCCTCGCCGAGCTGCGCGAGCTCGACGCCGGCCAGGGCGAGCGGGTGCCGGTCTTCGAGGAGGTACTCGACGCCGTGCGGTCCCCGTTGCAGGCGGAGATCAAGGATGTGGCGGCCGCCCGCACCCTGGCCGTGGTGATGCGGGAGCGCGACCTCGTGGACCGGGTCGAGGTGATCTCGTTCCACGACGAGGCGATCGCGGAGATCGCGCAGCTCGTCCCGGGCGTGCGGACGGCGCTCGTGGCCAGCCGGTGGGGCGGGGACCTGGTGGACAGGGCGAAGGCGGTGGGCGCGACCCGGCTGGTGCTGAACGTCCGGCGCATCACCCTGGAGCTGGTCGAGCGGGCTCACGCCGAGGGGCTGACGGTGGTCGGCTGGGTGGTGAACACCCAGGACCATCTGCGGCTGGCCCGCGGGCTCGGGCTCGACGGCGCGACGACCGACTTCCCCGAGATCCGCCGCGCGGGCCGCTTCACCGCCTAGGGCCTGTCTTGAAGACAGGCCCTGGGAACCGCCGGGACCGTTCAGTCCTGCGGCAGTTCCTTGATCAGCAGCTCGAAGGCGAGATCGTCGCGCTGCGGGATGCCGAAGCGCTCGTCGCCGTACGGGAAGGGAGTCATCCGGCCCGTACGGCGGTAGCCCCGGCGCTCGTACCAGGCGATCAGCTCGTCCCGGACCGAGATCACGGTCATGTGCATCTCCCGCACGCCCCAGCCCTCCCGGACCGTGCGCTCGGCCTCGGCGATGACGACCTTGCCGAGGCCCGCGCCCTGGAGCGAGGGGCGGACGGCGAACATCCCGAAGTAGGCGGCCTCGCCCCGGTGTTCGAGCTGGCAGCAAGCGACGGCCTCGCCGTCGCGCTCCACCACGAGCAGCCGGCTGCCGGGGCTCTCCACCACCTCGCGCACCCCCTGCGGGTCGGTGCGCTGCCCCTGGAGGATGTCCGCCTCGGTGGTCCATCCGGCGCGGCTGCTGTCGCCTCGGTACGCGGACTCGATGAGTTCCACGAGGGCCGGTACGTCCGCTTCGGTCGCGTCGCGGAAGGTCAGCTGTCCCGGGTTCCGAGGCGGGGCGGTGTCCATGGCGGGGCTTCTCCGATTCTCTGCTGGGGCCGTGCCGCAGCAGCGTACGCGCGGGGCACGATGCCCGTTCCGGGCGAGCCCCCGCGAAAACACCCCCTGCGCGCGCTCCCCCCGCACCTCAGTGCGCCGCGTACGAGCCGTCGGGCCCGGGCATCGACTAGGCGAGGGCGATGCCGTTTCGCCGGGGGGAGGTCTGCTGTGCACGGACCGGCGGTGTCCGGATGGCTGCTGATGGCGTTGTGCGCGGTGACGGGGGCGTACTGCCTGCTGCGGACCCGCACGGAGAGCGGGGAGGAGCGCAGAGCCGCGCGCGCGGAGGCGCTGATGGGCTTCGGCATGGCCGCGATGGCGGTTCCGGCTGCGGCCGTCGCCCCGCCCGCGTGGGCGTGGGCGGTGTACGCGGTGCTGTTCGGCGGCGCGGCCCTGCGCGCCCTGTGGTTCTCCCGGCGTACGTCCTCCCGTGGCAGCGGTCATCATCTGCACCATCTCGTCGGCTCCTCGGCGATGGTCTACATGGCCGTCGTGATGGCGCGGTCCGGTGGTGCCGGACACGGTGGCCACGCAGCCCACGCCATGGCCGCCGCGGGCGGCATACCCCTGCTGACCGGGCTGCTGCTCGTCTACTACGCCGTCTATGTGCTGCGCGCGGGTGCGCGGATCGTGCCGGTGGCCGCCGCGGCGGGTGGTTCCGGGACCCTGCCGGGCGGACCCCCGGCCCTCGGGTGGGCCACCCGGCCGGAGCTGGCGCTGGCCTGCCGGCTGACCATGGGGATAGCGATGTTCGCGATGCTGCTCACTCTGTGAGACGGCGTGTGGGACAGGGGCCTCGGACGCCGTGTCGTACGTCACTTGCCGAGCGCAGCCATACCCGTGCGTGCCGCGCCCCTCATAGGCTGACGCCATGTTGGTCTCCCTCGTGCTGCTGCTGCTCGGTGCACTGGCCGCCGTCGTGACCCCGCGTCTGATGGCGCGGGCCGAATGGCCGGAGCGCGAGCCCGTGGTGGCGCTGTGGGTCTGGCAGTGCGTGGTGGCCGGGGTACTGCTCTCGTTCGGGCTGTCCATGACGTTCAGCGCGGCGGCCGCCTGGCAGGCGGTGCGCGGCCATGTCTTCGCGCCCGCGCCGCACGCCGTGGTCGAGGCCTACGCACTCGCCGCCTACGGACCGTGGTCGGCCGTCATGGCCGTCCTGCTGGCCCTCGGCGGGGTGTGGACGGCCGCGATGCTGACCCGGGAGATCCACCGGGCACAGCTGCGGCGCAGGAGGCGGCGGGCCGAACTGCTGGTGCGTTCCCCGCTGATGCCGGGCGAGGAGCCGGGCAGCGGGCGGCTGGTGGTGCTGGAGGGCGAGCGCCCCGACGCCTGGTGGCTGCCCGGTGCGGCGCCCCAGCTCGTCATCACGACCGCGGCGCTCGGCCGGCTGAAGGGCCGTCAGCTCGACGCGGTGCTCGCCCACGAGCAGGGCCACGCGAAGGCGCGCCACGACTGGCTGCTCAACTGCTCGGGCGCGCTGGCCTCCGGCTTCCCGCAGGTGCCGGTGTTCGCGGCGTTCCGGGGAGAGATGCACCGTCTCGTCGAGCTGGCCGCCGACGACATGGCGTCGCGGCGCTTCGGCCGGCTGACGACCGCCCTCGCCCTGGTCGAACTCAACGAGGACCGGGGGGTGTTCGGCCCCCGCCCGGCTCCGGACGCACAGGTGCCGCTGCGGGTGAACCGGCTGCTGGCGCCGGCCGGGCGGCTCACGGCGGGCCGCCGGCTGCGGCTGACCGCCGCGGCCGCACTGGTGCCGGTGGTCCCGCTGCTGGTGGCGTTCGTCCCGGGGCTCAGCGCCCTGAGCTAGCCGACGGCTTCCGGGGCGGTGCGGGGCGGTCCGGTGGGTCATACGACGGGCCGGTCCGGCGTGCTGGGACGGCCCGAGGCGCCCTTTCTCGGCGAGGATCCCTCCATGCACTCCTCGCCCCGCTCCCTCGCCGGCCGCACCCATGCGCCCCCGTCCGCGCCCGCCCTGTGGACGGGCGCCGTCTGCACGGTGCTCGCGTCGGCGCTGACCGTGCTGGTCGCGGCCCGTTGGCAGCCGCTGATGGACCTGGACCGCACCGTCGCCGAGGCGCTGCACCGGCGGGCGGTGACGGAGCCGGGCCTCGTCCATGTCAACCGGGTGCTGACGGACTGGGTGTGGGACCCCTGGACGATGCGCGCCCTGACCGCCGTCGCGGTGGTGGCCCTGTGGTGGCGCGGCGCCCGGCCGCTCGCCCTGTGGGTGGCGGCGGCGAGCCTGCTCTCCGCTCTGCTGCAACAGGGCCTGAAGGCCGCCGTCGGCCGGGAGCGCCCCCGCTGGCCCGACCCGGTGGACTCCGCCCACTACGCGGCGTACCCCTCCGGGCACGCGATGTCGGCGACGGTGGGCTGCGGGCTGCTGCTGTGGCTGCTGTACCGGTCCGGTGCGGGGCGCCCGCTCCGGTGGGCGGCCGCGTCCGCCGCCGCGGTCTCGGTGCTCGGGGTCGGTCTCACCCGGCTCTACCTGGGCGTGCACTGGCCGTCCGACGTGCTGGGCGGGTGGCTGCTGGGGGCGGCCGCGGTCGCCTTCACCGCGGCCGGGTTCGACCGGTACGGACCCCGGGAGCGCCCGGCCCGGGGCACCTGAACACGCATCCTTGCCCCTCCGTCCGGGGGCGGCGAGGATCGGGCCCATGACGATCAAGGGTGTCCTCTTCGACTTCTCCGGGACCTTGTTCCGGATCGAGTCCGTCCGCTCCTGGCTGGGCGCGACCCTCGCGGAGCAGGGGGTGAGCATGGACGAGGCCGGCTTCGAGCGGTGCGTACGGGAGCTGGAGGAGGCCGGCGCGCTGCCGGGCGGACCCTCCCCTCAGCGGCTGCCGGACGGGCTCGCCGCGGGCTGGGCCTCCCGCGACGAGAGCGCGGAGCTGCACCGGGCGGTGTACACCGGTCTGGCCCGGCAGGTCGCGCTGCCGGATCCGGGGCTGTACGAGGCACTGTACGAGCGGCACATGGCTCCGGAGGCCTGGCGCCCGTACCCGGACGCGGCGGAGGTACTGGCCTCGCTGCGTGCCGCCGGGATCCGCGTGGGGATCGTCAGCAACATCGGCTGGGACCTGCGGCCCGTCTTCCGGGCCCACGGCCTGGACGCGTACGTCGACGCGTATGTGCTCTCCTTCGAGCACGGCGTGCAGAAGCCGGACGCACAGCTCTTCCACACGGCCTGCACACTTCTGGGACAGGATCCGGCTGATGTGGTGATGGTCGGCGACGACCGGCACGCGGACGGCGGCGCGGCAGCACTGGGCTGTGAGGTGCGATTCGTGCAGCATGCGCCCGTGGACGAGCGCCCCGGCGCGCTGCGCGAGCTCGGACTGACCGCCGAGGTTGCCTGAGGAACATGTGAGAGATGTCCCTGACGCGCAATGGGTCGGATTGTCACATCGGGGCCTTAGCCTGGTACGTATGTCCCCGACTCCGACTTCGACTCCGTGCCCGTCCGGTTCCGCACGTCCCGCCGCAGTGGTGAATGAAGACATTCGCGACCTGTGGCAGCGTTCGGGCGGCTGCCTGTCCCCGGAGGACGAAGAGGAGTACCAGCGGCTCCTGGTCGAGTGGGCGGCCGCCACCGGCCCCAACGCCAGGTCCGCCGCCTGACCCCGTCGGGCGCCCCGGGGCCGGCCTGCCGATCTGCTTCCGGGCCGGGTTTCCGGTTCACTGTGCGACCGTCGCCCGTACGTCGCACCCTGGAGCCATGACTTCTCCCCCGATCGTGATCTTCCGGCCGTCCCCCTCCGGCGGGCGGCGCGTCACCGTGCAGCGCGACGGACGGGTCCAGATACTCGGCCTCGCGCACTCCGATCACGATGTGATCGTGTTCCTGGAGGGTGCGGGGCTCGACGACCCCGAACGGATCCTGGACGACCCCGCGTGGGTCGAGTGGCGGGGCGGCCGGGCCCACCGCTACGAGGCCGCCTGAGACGCCGGAAAGGGCCGCACCGGTACCGCCGGGTGGACAACCCCCGGCGGTACCGGTGCGGCGGGGCGGCTCAGCGCGCGAAGTAGTCGGGCTGCGTCTGGACGTTGAGCTCGTCCGTCCGCACCCGCTTCGCCGGGTCGGTGCGCCGGTCGTCGATCTTCAGGACGTCGAAGCCCTTGGCGATGTCGTTGGAGTAGATGTAGCCGTTGTAGTAGTACGCGGACCACGGGCCGGCCGTGGTGACCTCGTCGAGGGTGACGGGGCCGCGCTCGAAGAAGCCGATCTCCTTGGGCTTCGAGGAGTCGGTGAAGTCCCACACCGAGACCCCGCCCTGGTACCAGGCCTGGACCATCAGGTCACGGCCCTTGACCGGGATGATCGAGCCGTTGTGGGCGACGCACACCTCCGTGTCCGCCTGCGGGCGGTCGATCTTGAAGTAGCTGCGGAAGACCAGCTTGCGGTGGTCGCCCCGGCCGACGATGTCGTAGATGCCGTCGGCGCCGCGCTTCGGCCCGATCTCCTCGTTGCAGGTGGCCGCGCCGCCGCCGCCGAGTTCATCGGTGAACACGACCTTGTCGGCCCGCTGGTTGAACGTCGCCGAGTGCCAGAACGCGAAGTTCACGTTGTCCTGCACCCGGTCGATGATCTTCGGGTTCTCCGGGTCCTTGATGGAGAACAGCAGACCGTCGCCCATGCAGGCGCCGGCCGCGAGGTCCTTGGACGGCAGCACGGTGATGTCGTGGCAGCCGGTGGTCTGCGAGACGCCCGGGTTGGTCGGCCCGCCCGGGTTCCCGCCGTCCGGGAAGAGCACCGGGAAGTTCACGACGCGGGCCTTCTCCGGCGCCTTGCGCGGCACCTTGATGACGGATATCCCGTCGTGCGGCGGCTGGCAGTCGGGGAAGGTCGCGCTCGGCGAGTACGAGGAGACGTACACGTACACGTTCTTGCGGTCCGGGACCAGGGTGTGGGTGTGGGACCCGCACGCGGTCTCGACGGCGGCGACATACCTCGGGTTGCGCTTGTCGCTGATGTCGAAGACCTTCATGCCCTCCCAGGAGGACTTCTCCGTGGCGGGCTGGGTGGTGCTCGTGCACGAGTCGTCGCTGCGCGAGGAGTCCGTCGACAGGAACAGCAGGTTCCCGGAGACCGAGATGTCGTTCTGCGATCCGGGACACAGCACCTGGGCGACCGTACGCGGCGACCTGGGGTTGCTGATGTCGAAGATCCGGAAGCCGTCGTAGTTGCCTGCGAAGGCGTACTTCCCCTGGAAGGCCAGGTCCGTGTTGAGGCCCTGGAGCGCGTCCTTGGGGACGTTGGCGAGGTGAGTGATGTTGCGGCTGTGGACGATCTCGTCCACGCCGGGCACCTCACCGCTCTTGATCGCGGCGGTCGCCTGCGCCTGCTGTCGCGCGGAGACGGCGGTTCTGCCCGTCGGCGCGTCACCGGGGTCGGGGGTCGCGGCTGCGGGCCCGGCCGTCAGCAGAGTGGCGAAGAGCCCGGCGGCGGCTGCCGCCACGCCCAGACGTCTGCGCCGCACCGGGGTGGTGTGCAACGAGGTCACTGCGTCCTCCATGGATCCGTTGGTGGGGTTCACGGACCCCGGCAGTATCGTCCTTGCCATGCGCATCTCAACAGATGGCAACAGAGACGTAATGAAAGTTTTTGATCACAGCTGTGTGTTGACGTGCTAGGACAGAGCGCAACCACCCATATATCCACGGAGGTCGCCTTGTTGATGCGTCGTCAGGTCCTGCGGATCCGCCGTTCCCTCCTCGTCGCTGCCCTGACCGCCGGCGTGCTCGCGTCGGCCGGCTGCGACGCGGACGGCGGTGGCGGCTCCAAGGACCGGGCCGGCGAGGGGGGTTCGGTCGTGGCCCCCGGGAGGCCCGGGGAGCCCGCGCGGACGCTCTCGGCATCGCAGGCCGCCGAGGAGGCGGGCGTCGACACCCCCAACTCGGCGGACGTGCGGTACGTGCAGATGATGATCCGGCACCACGCCCAGGCCCTGGAACTGACGAAGCTCGTGCCCTCCCGGGCCGCTTCGTCCCCGGTGAAGCGGCTCGCCGAACGCATCACGGCCGCCCAGCAGCCGGAGATCGGCACGATGAAGGGCTGGCTCAGCCGCCACGGCCGCACGGAGGGGTCCGGCGGGCACGACGACCACGCGGGGATGCCCGGCATGGCCACGGACGAGCAGCTGAAGCAGCTGCGGGCCGCGAAGGGCGCCGCCTTCGACAAGCTGTTCCTGAAGCTGATGATCACCCACCACCAGGGGGCGGTCACCATGGCGACCGAGGTGCTCTCGGAGGGGAACAACGTGCAGGTCGAGGAGATGGCCGGCGACGTCGTCGCCCAGCAGACCACCGAGATCGGCCGGATGCGCGCACTGTCGTCCTGAGGCCGCCCGCCACCCCGGAAGCACCGCGTAGCCCCGGAAGCACGCTCCGCACACCTCCCCCGCCCGGGCGGACGGTGCCATGCTGGAGTCACCCTCCGGGAAAGAGGTGTGCCGTGCTCCGTGTCGCAGTGGTCGGCTCCGGCCCCAGCGGGGTCTACACCGCCCAGGCCCTCGTGACGCAGACCCTGGTCCCCGATGTGCGGGTGCACGTCCTGGACCGGCTGCCCTGCCCGTACGGCCTGGTGCGGTACGGCGTCGCCCCCGACCACGAGAAGATCAAGTCGCTCCAGCAGAGCCTGCGGGCCGTGCTGGAGCACGAGCGGGTCACCTTCGTGGGCAACGTCCCGGTCGGCGGGGACGGGGTGCCGCCCGGACGCCTCGGCGCGCTCTACCACGCGGTGGTCTACTGCGTCGGGGCCGCCGCCGACCGCCCGCTGGGCATCCCCGGCGAGGAGCTGCCCGGCAGCCACTCGGCGACCGAGTTCGTCTCCTGGTACAGCGCCCATCCCGACGCCGAGGCCGGCCGCTTCGCCCTGCGGGCCCGCTCGGCCGTGGTGATCGGCGTCGGCAACGTGGCGGTCGACGTGGCGCGGATCCTGGCGCGCGGCGCCGAGGAGCTGCGCCCGACGGACGTGCCCCAGCCCGCCCTCGGGGTGCTGGCCGGCAGCCGGGTGCGCGAGGTGCACATGGCGGGGCGGCGGGGGCCCTCGCAGGCCAGGTTCACCACCAAGGAGCTGCGGGAGCTGGGCGGCCTGCCCGGCGCCCGGATCGTGGTCGACCCCGCGGAACTCGCCCTGGACCCGGCGTACGCCGGATCGCCGCCGGACGGCCCGGCCCTGCCCGCCGTGGTGCGGCGCAACCTCGATGTCCTGCGCACCTGGGCCGCGTGTCCGCCCGGCCCGGACATCGACCGGGCCCGCACCGTCGCGCTGCGGTTCTTCCTGCGCCCGGTCGAGCTGCTGGAGCGCCGGGGGCGGGTGGCCGGTGTGCGGTTCGCCCGGACGGTCCCCGACGGACGCGGAGGGGTACGGGACACGGGTGCGTACGAGGACATCGGCGCCGAGCTCGTCCTGCGGGCGGTCGGCTACCGCGGGATGCCGCTGCCCGGTCTGCCGTTCGACGCGGTGCGCGCGACGGTGCCCCATCTTGCAGGCCGGGTGCTGCGGGACGGGGTGCCGTCGCCCGGGGAGTACGTCGCCGGGTGGATCAAGCGGGGTCCGACCGGGGTCATCGGCTCGAACCGGTCGTGCGCCAAGGAGACGGTCGCCTCGCTGATCGAGGACGCCCCGCTGCTCGCCGGGCGCCCGGCCGCCGCCGACCCGCTCGGCGTCCTGCGGTCCTGGGGGCTGCGTCCGGTGGAGTGGGACGGCTGGCTGTCGATCGAGCGGGCGGAGCGGACGCTCGGGCGGTCGCTCGGCCGGGGACCGGTGAAGATCCCGGACTGGCCGGGGCTGCTGGGCGCGGCGCGCGGTGACACGCCGGCCCCGTAGCGCGGGGGTTCAGCTCGCGTCGAGGCGGTCCGCCTGCCGGTTCGCCGCTTCGAGCACGGTCTCCAGCAGCCCGGGGAACAGCGCCTCCAGGTCCTCGCGCCGCAGGCCGTTCATCTTGGCGGTGCCCCGGTAGATCTGCTGGACGATGCCGCTCTCGCGGAGCACCCGGAAGTGGTGCGTGGTGGTCGACTTCGTCACCGGCAGCTCGAACCGGGAGCAGGTGAGTTCGGCCTCGGCCGCCGCCAGTTCACGGACGATGTACAGCCGCACCGGGTCGGAGAGCGCGTGCAGCACGGACTCGATCCTGATCTCGTCCCGTGCGGGGTGGGCGAGCGAGCGGCTGCCGACGGCGGGTTCCGTGGCGCTGGCAGGGGTCACGGTGGCTCCATCTCGTCGCTGCGTCCGGGGCTCCCATAATACGAGACCCTTCGTAGTTCGACGATGTCCGCAAGAAGCACCGTGCCACCCCGGGAGCGCGTACAGGACGGAAACTGTCCCATTGCCGTCCTAGCGTGGTGTCGTCGCCGGGCACGCGCCCGGTCACCCCAGGAGGCTGAGTCGGATGGCGGACATCCCGGAGCAGACGCGGACCTTCGAGCACGGCGAGGCGCTCGAGGCCTGGCTGGAGGAGCATCACGCGGACAGCCCCGGTCTGTGGCTGAAGCTCGCCAAGCGGAAGTCGGGCGTGCCGTCGGTGACGGCGGCCGAGGTCGTCGACATCGTGCTGTGCTTCGGCTGGATCGACGGGCAGCGCAGGTCCTGCGACGGGGTGTACTACCTCCAGCGGATCACACCGCGCCGGCGGCGGAGCCTGTGGTCACAGGTCAACGTGGACAAGGTGGCGGCGCTCGCCGAGGCCGGGCGGATGCGTGCGGCGGGCCTCGCGGAGGTCGAGGCGGCCCGCGCGGACGGGCGGTGGGACGCCGCGTACCCCTCGCAGAGCAGGGCCACCGTCCCCGCCGACCTCGCCGCCGCTCTGGAGGCGGACGAGGCGGCCCGGGGCTTCTACGAGGGGCTCGGGAAGTCGGACCGGTATCAGGTGATCCTGCGTCTGGTGACCGCGCCGACCCCCGAGGTCAGGGCGGCGCGCCTCGGCCGGGCCGTCACCGCGATGGCGGCCGGGCGCAAGGTGGCGTGACGCCGCGTCAGCCGCTCAGCAGATCCGGGTCCTTGGCGAGCGAGGCGAGCCGCCGGGCCGGGTCCGCGATCAGCCGGCGCGTCGTCAGGTCGAGGATGCCCGCCACGCCCGTGACCTCGGCCGCCAGGGTGCCGTCCTCCTTGAGGATCTGCTGGGCGACCGTGAAGGTCTTGCCCTCGCCGTAGTCGAACCGGCAGGTCACGCGCACCCGGTCGCCGCCGCGCAATTCGCTGCGGAACTTGACCGTGACCTCCAGTGCGACCGGGCCCACCCCGTCGGCCAGCAGTCTGTCCTGGGGCAGTCCGGCGGCGCGCAGCAGCTCCCACCGCGCGTGCTCGGCGTACTGGAGGTAGACGGCCTGGTTCAGGTGGCCCTGGGTGTCGAGTTCGTAACCCCGTACGGTCACGTCCACAGAGAAGGTCATGGACCGCGCAACGCTCCGGGGTCTTCCGGCATTCCCGCGCCCGGGGCGCGGGGTCGACGCCTCAGACGGCCTTGGGGACGAGGTGGGGGAAGCGCAGCTCGGTACGGCTGCGGAAGACCTCGTCCGGGCGCAGGACCGTGCCGGGGTGGTCCGGGCGGTTGGGTGAGTCGGGCAGGTGCTGGGTCTCCAGGCAGACGGCGCTGTGCCGCTCGTGACGGCCGCCGTCGGGCGTGGCCAGGGCGCCGTCCAGCTGGTTGGCCGTGTAGACCTGGATGCCGGGTTCGGTGGTCCATACCTCCAGGACCCGTTCGGCGTCGGGGGCGGTGAGCCGGGCGGCCCGGCGCAGACCCGACGACGCCTCGGGTGCCCGCAGGACCCAGCAGTGGTCGAAGCCGCCCGCGCGGCGCAGCTGTTCGTGCGGCAGGGCGATGCGGTCGCCGAGGGTCTGCGGCCGTACGAGATCGAACGGGGTGTCGCGCACCGGCGCCGCCGGGCTCTCGGGGATGCCGTCCTCGTCCACGGGCAGATAGGTGTCCGCGTCGACCTGGAGGGTGTGGCCGAGTATGTCGCCCCGGGCGGCCAGGTCGAAGTAGGCGTGGTTGGTGAGGTTGACGACGGTGGGGCGGTCCGTGGTCGCCGTGTAGTCGAGGGCGAGGGTGCCCGCCCGGTCGAGGGCGTAGGTCACGGTGACGTCGAGCGCGCCGGGGAAGCCCATGTCGCCGTCGGGGCTGTGCAGCGTGAGCCGCAGAGTGGCGGCCTCGTCGGTGGCGTCGCCCTCGGCCTGCCAGACCCGGGTGTGGAAGCCGTCCGGGCCTCCGTGCAGGGCGTGGCCCCGGTCGGTCGCGGGGACCTGGTGCTCCGTGCCGTCGAGGGTGAACCGGCCGTGTGCGATGCGGTTGGCGTAGCGGCCGATCAGGGCGCCGAAGAACGGGTTCTTGCCGGTGTAGTCGTCGAGGGCGGGCAACGAGCGGACGACCGAGGCCGGGGTTGCGGAGGTGTCCGGCACGGTGAGCCGGTGCAGGATGCCGCCGTAGGTGAGGATCTCGGCGCTGACTCCGGTGCCGGAGTCGAGCGTCCAGACGTCGACGTCCGCGGACCCATGGGTGCCGAACGGTTTGCGGTTCACGGTGGGGCGAGGCATCAGAGATCCTTGGGACGATCGGGCGGCCGGGCGGCCCGGGTACGGGCAGGCCGTGGACATGTGCGCCCGGCTCCCCGGGTGTGGCGGGGAGCCGGGCGGGAGGGCCTAGGGGCCGGCCTGTCCGGCGGGCGGCCGGGGGACGGTGGATTCGCGGACGACGAGCCGGTAACCGGGCCTCGGCCGCCGGGGTTCGGTCACCGCGTCGCCGGAGAGGCGCTCGACGAGGCTGTCGACGGCGAGCCGGGCGATGGCCTCCTTGTCGGGTGCCACGGTGGTGAGGGTGGTGGCGCCGTACAGGCTCTCCTCGATGTTGTCGAAGCCGACGACGGCGACGTCCTCGGGGATGCGCAGTCCGCGGGCGAAGAGCGTGCGCATGGCTCCGACGGCGATGAGGTCGTTGTACGCGAACACCGCGTCGGGCCGCACGCCCCGGTCCAGGAGCGCGGCCATGGCGGAGGCCCCGTCCTCGCGCCCGTAGCCGTCGGTGACCACGACGAGCGACTCGTCGGGCTCGATGCCGGCGGCGGCCAGCTCCTCCCGCCAGCCGCGCAGCCGCAGATGGGCCGGCTGGCGCTCGCGGCCGGTGCGCGAGCCGAGGAAGGCGATGCGGCGGTGGCCGTGGTCGATGAGGTGGCGTACGGCCTCGCGGGAGGCCGCCACGTTGTCGATGGCGATGTGGTCGTACGGGGCCTCGTACTCGCGCTCGCCGAGCAGGACCAGGGGCGCGGTCTCGGTGCGCGCCATCAGGTCCTCGGTCTCCAGGTGGATCGGGCTGAGGATGAGCCCGTCGATCACATGGGACCGGAATCCCTGGCTGACCAGGAGTTCCTTCTCCCGCAGGCCGCCGGTGTGGTCGACCAGCACGGTGTAGTCGTGCCGGGCGGCGGCGTCGACGACCGCGCCGGCCAGTTCGGCGAAGTACGGGTTGCCGAACTCGGGGACGGCGAGGGCGATGATGCCGGTGCGGCCCTTGCGCAGATGGCGTGCGGTGAGGTTCGGCCGGTAGCCGAGCTCGTCGATGGCCTGCTGCACCTTGGCGCGCATCTTCGGTGTGACGTGCTGATAGTTGTTCACCACGTTCGACACGGTCTTGATGGACACGCCCGCCCGTTGTGCAACGTCCTTGAGGCTGACGCCCACGGCACTCCCTGAATCGACTTGTCGCGCGGTGAGGCGCGGTGGCCCGGCTCTGCCCGGTTCGGCTCGACCTGTGCCGGGGCCGCGGCCCCGGCACCGGCTCAGGTGGTTCTGCGGCTGCGCGCCAGGTAGCGCTGGGCCACGACGACAACGATAAGGAACCCGCCGCTGACCACCGACTGGTACGAGGAGTTCAGCGAGCCGATCTGGTTGATCAGGTTCTGGATGACGGCGAGCAGCAGGACGCCCCAGAGCGTGCCGCTGATCGATCCGGCGCCGCCGATGAGCAGGGTGCCGCCGATGACGACGGCGGAGATCGCGTCGAGCTCCATGCCCACGCCGACGATGGTGACGCCGGAGGAGAGCCTCGCCGCGTTGAGCGCGCCCGCCAGGCCCGCCAGCAGTCCGCTGAGGGTGTAGACGAGCATCTTGGTACGGGCGACGGGCAGGCCCATCAGCGTGGCGGCGTCGCTGCTGCCGCCGACGGCGAAGAGCGTCTGCCCGAACGAGGTGCGCTGGAGGAGCAGGCCGCCAATGCCGAAGAGCACGAGGGCGATCAGGATCGGGTAGCCGAAGCCCCAGACACTGCCCTGTCCCAGCTCCGCGAAGGCGGAGTCCTTGGGGACCAGGTAGGTGGTGGCGCCCTCGTCGGTGAAGGCGAGGAGCATGCCGCGCGCCCCGAGCAGGGTGGCGAGGGTGACGATGAAGGGGGCCATGCCGGCGCGGGCGACGAGGAAGCCGTTGAGCAGACCGATCGCACCGCACACCAGCAGCGGGACGAACAGGGCTGCCAGGAAGCCCCATTGGGAGGCCCAGGCGGCGAGTACCCCGCCGAGCGCGAAGACCGATCCCACGGACAGATCGATGCCGCCGGTGATGATGACCATGGTCATCCCGAGCGCCACCACGGCCAGGAACGAGGCCTGGACGGTCACGCCCCGGGCGTTGTCCAGCGTGGCGAACGTCGGGTAGATGAAGGACGCGACGATCACGACCGTGAGCAGGACGGCGAGCACGCCCTGCCGCTGGACGAGTTCGGCGATGCGCCGGCCGGTCGCGGAGGGCGCGCCGGTCTCGGGGCGGGGCGCGCCGCCGCCGGCCGCTGCCGGGGACTTGCGCGGTGCGGGGGCCTGGGCCGCGGGGGCGGGTGAGGTTTCGTTCATCGGGACCGACGCTCCCGGGCGACGTAGACGGCGGCGATGATGATGGCCGCCTGGGCGATCTGTGCGGTGGAGTCGGGCAGGTCGTGCTTGACGAGGGTGGCGCGCAGCAGCTGCATCAGCAGGGCGCCCGCGACCGTGCCAAGGACCCGGATGGATCCGCCGTTGAGCGGGGTGCCGCCGACGACGACCGCCGTGATGGCGGAGAGTTCCATCAGGGTGCCGAGCGAGGAAGGGTCGCTGGCGGTGAGCCGGGCCGTGGCGAGGATGCCCGCGAGGGCGGCCAGCACGCCGCAGAGCACGTACACGCCGATCAGGACGCGCCGTACGGGCAGTCCGGCCAGGGCGGCCGCGGACCGGTTGCCGCCGATGGCGACGATCTGCCGGCCGAAGGTGGTGCGGGTGACGAGGAAGGCGACGGCGACGGCGAGGACCGCGGCGATGAGCACGACGAGCGGGATGCCGAGGAACGAGCCGGTGCCCAGGGACAGCAGGTCGGGGTTGACGATCTGCTTGAGCTGGCCGTCCGCCATCACCAGGGCCAGGCCCCGGCCGCCGACGAACAGCGCGAGGGTGGCGACGATCGGCTGGAGCCCGACGAGGGAGACGAGGGTGCCGTTGACCGCGCCGACGAGGGCGCCGGCCAGCAGCGCCATGACGAGGGCCGGCACCAGCCCGTAGCCGAGGTAGAGCGGCAGCAGCGCGGCGGCCAGGGCCATGGTCGAGCCGACGGAGAGGTCGACGCCCTCGGTGCCGATGACCAGGGCCATGCCCAGGGCGACGATGACGATGGGGGCGACCTGGACGAGCTGGGTGCGGAGGTTGTCCGCGGTCATGAAGTGCTCGGTGAACAGGGCGTTGAAGAGGAGGACGACCGCGACGGCGAGGTAGACGCCGTACTCCTGGTACCAGGCGGGGTCGCGCAGCCGGGCCAGCGGCCGGGCTGCGGGGGCGGGAACTGCGGCCTGGGTCATCGGGGGTCCTCCTTGGCGGCCGGCGCCTTCCCTGCGGGTGCCGGTGAGTGGTCGGCGAGTACTTCGAGCAGATGGCTCTCGGCCACCTCGTCGCCGGCCAGTTCGCCCGCGACCGCGCCGCCGCGCAGGACGACGATGCGGTCGGCGCCCTCGATGAGTTCCTCGATGTCGGAGGAGATGAGCAGGACGGCGAGGCCCTCGCGGGCGAGGTCGTCGATGAGGCTCTGGACCTCGGCCTTGGCGCCGACGTCGATGCCGCGGGTGGGCTCGTCGAGCAGCAGGACCTTGGGCTCCAGGCATAGCCAGCG
Source organism: Streptomyces sp. ITFR-16 (assembly GCF_031844705.1). Lineage (NCBI taxonomy): Bacteria > Bacillati > Actinomycetota > Actinomycetes > Kitasatosporales > Streptomycetaceae > Streptomyces > Streptomyces sp. ITFR-16. Next base: position 7,269,036 of record NZ_CP134609.1, on the reverse strand, counting down.
GGCGAGCAGGACCTTCTGCTGGTTGCCGCCGGAGAGTTCGCCGACCTTCTGCTCGGGGCTCGCGGCCTTGATCCTCAGCCGCTTCATGAAGATCTCCACGATGCGGTCCTGCTTGGCACGGGAGACGATTCCGGCGCGGGAGAGGCGGGGCATCGCGGCCAGCACGATGTTCTCGCGGACCGAGAGGCCGGGGACGATGCCCTCGGCCTTGCGGTCCTCGGGCAGCAGGCTGATGCCGGCGCGGATGGCGCCGGCGGAGGTGAGGCGGCGCAGGGTGCGTCCGCCGACGCTCAGTTCGCCGGAGTCCAGGCTCAGCGCGCCGGCCAGGGCCTTGGCGGTCTCGCTGCGGCCGGAGCCGAGGAGGCCACCGAGGCCGAGCACCTCGCCCGCGTACAGCTCCAGGGAGATGTCGTGGAGCTGGTGGTTGCGGGAGAGGCCGGTCGCGGTGAGGACGGGGGTACGGGAGGCGTCGTGGCCCTCGGAGTCGAAGTTGGTGAGTCCGGAGCGCCGGACCTCGGCCATGTCCCGGCCGAGCATCATCGAGACGAGCTGCATGCGGTCGAGGTCGGCGAGGTCGCCGGTGTGGATGTGGCGGCCGTCGCGGAGCACGGTGACCCGGTCGCAGATCCGGTAGAGCTCTTCCATGCGGTGGCTGACGTAGAGCACGGCGATGCCGCGGGCGCGCAGGTCCTCGATGACCCGGAAGAGGGTCTCGACCTCGCGCGGCTCCAGCGAGGAGGTGGGCTCGTCCATGATAACGACCTGGGCGTTGACCGAGACGGCGCGGGCCAGGGCGACCATCTGCTGGGTGCCGATGCCCAGGGTGTGCAGCGGCCGCCTGGGGTCGACGCGGACGCCGAAGCCGTCGAGCAGTTCGGTGGTCTCGCGGTTCATACGGGCGAAGTCGATCAGGCCGAAACGGTTCTTCGGCTCACGTCCGAGGAAGATGTTGCGCGCCACGCTCATCAGCGGGACGAGATTCACCTCCTGGTAGATCGTGGAGATGCCGGCGTGCTGGGCCTCGAACGGCCGGGCGAAGGCGACCTGTTCTCCGGCCAGCCGCAGTTCGCCCTCGTCGGGCTGGTAGACACCGGTGAGCACCTTGATCAGGGTGGACTTCCCGGCCCCGTTCTCCCCGACCAGTGCGTGGGTCTCCCCGGCGCGCAGGGAGAAGGAGACTCCGTCGAGAGCGACGACGCCAGGGAATCGCTTGCTCACCGAGCGGGCTTCCAGGACGGCCGGGGCGGGGGCGTCCTTCGTGCCTGCGGCCTCCTTCACGAGGGCGCCGGGCGCGGTCGCCTCCTTCGTGCCGGCGGCCGGCTCCGGCGGCTGCGGTACTGCTTCGGGTGGTGCCATGGCTGGTCTTGGCCTTCCGCTCTTCCAAGGGTGTGGGCCCGGCCGGCCGCCGTGACGGGTGGGAGCGTCACGGCGGCGGTGCGCCGCTGGGGACACGGCCGTGGACCGGACGGGCCGCGTACGGATCGGTACGCGGCCCGTTCCGGACCGGCGGGTTCCCCTGCGGGTGCTACGGGCAGGTGGTGCCGGGGTCGGTCAGAACGCGCCGCCGAGCGAGGCCTTGGCGTTGGACTCGTCGTAGGCGCGGTCGGTGATGATCACGTTCTCCGGGATCTCCTCGCCGCCGTAGAACTTCTGGGCGGTCGCGAAGGCCAGCGGGCCGAAGCGCGGGTTCGACTCGATGACGCCGTTGTACTCGCCGTTGACCAGGGCCTGGACGGCGTTGCGGGTGCCGTCGACGGAGACGATCTTGACGTCCTTGCCGGGCTTCTTGCCGGCGGCCTTGAGCGCGGTGACGGCGCCGAGGCCCATCTCGTCGTTCTCCGCGTAGACGGCGGTGATGTCGGGCTTGGACTGGATGAGCTGCTCCATGACCTGCTGGCCCTTGTCACGGGCGAACTCGCCGGTCTGCTGGGCGACGATCTTCAGGTCGGGGGCCTTGGCCTTGAGCTGGTCGACGAAGCCCTTGGTGCGGTCGGTGGTGACGTTGTTGCCCGAGGCGCCGAGGAGGATGGCGACCTTGCCCTTGCCGCCGGTCACCTTGATCATCGCGTCGGCGGCGCGCTTGCCCTGCTCGACGAAGTCGGAGCCGAGGAAGGCCACGTAGTCCTTGCACGCGGTGGAGTTGACCTTGCGGTCGATGGTCAGGACCGGCACCTTCTTGGCGGCGGCGGCCTTCAGCGCCGGCTCCAGGCCGTCGGAGTTCAGCGGGGCGACGATGAGGAACTGGGCGCCCTGCGACAGCATGTCCTGGATGTCGCTGATCTGCTTGGACAGCTGCGACTGCGCGTTGGTGGTGAGCAGCTTCTTGACGCCGACCTTCTTGGCCTCGTCCTTGATGGACTGGGTCTCGGCGATACGGAACGGGTTGGCCTCCTTCTCCGACTGGGAGAAGCCGACCACGGCGTCCTTCAGGTCCAGCTTGGGCGCTCCGTAGGTCTGCAGCGAGCAGCCGGAACCGGAGGACGACTCGGGGGACTTGGCCGCCTGGGCACCCTGGCTGCTGTCGGCGCTCGCGCTGTCCGAGGTCTCCGACTTGGAGCAGCCGGTGGCGGCCAGCGTGGCGGTGGCGGCGAGGAGACAGGCCACGGCGAGGGTACGGGATCGGCGCTGGATCATCATGCGCGGGAGCTCCTTGGCGGGATGACGGCACGCCGAGGGGCGTGCGGTCGGTCATGGCTGGACGATGCATCGGCCGCTCGGCGGCTGATGTCACTGCATTCCTCACGACCCCGCTAGCTGGACAAACTGCGGTCGTGAGAGCCTGCGCGGCCTCTCGGCGGCTCGGTTTACAACGTTATATAGGCGGCGCGGCACAGGCGGCAAGAGCGTTGTCGATGCGTTTCCAAAATGTGTCGGAGCCGCGCGGCACGAACGGGCGCCCCCGGCCCACGGGTTACTGCCGTAACCCTGGACAGCCGACCGGCGGCGTGCTGTCATACCGCCGGAACCCAATTTTCCAACGTTGCAAGAGCGTTGCCCCGCCCGTCTTCCCGGTCGTGACGGCGCTCTTCGTCATGCGCGCGTCCGGCCCGGACCGGACGCACCGTCGCACCACGTCAGTGTCATGTGCCTTCCCCGAGCCGCCGGAGTCCCCGCACGGCCGGCAGAGCAGGAGCCCCCCTCCATGCCCCTGAACCGCAGACAACTCATGACCTCGGCCCTGGCCACCGTCGCCGCGACGACAGCCGCAGGCCGCTGGTCGGCCACCGCGACCGCCGCCGGGAACCGGGCGGAGCCGGCCCACGGCGGCCACTACTCCCCCAACGCCGACCCCCTGCACCCCACCGCGTTCCTCAAGCTCCCGCCCGGCCGGGTCACCGCGCGCGGCTGGCTCGCCGGACAGCTGAAGCTCCAGCTGGACGGCCTGTGCGGGCGCTACGAGGAGTTCTCGCACTTCCTGGACTTCGGCGCGACCGGCTGGGTCCGCCCCGAGCTCGGCGGCTGGGAGGAGGTCCCGTACTGGCTGCGCGGCTACACCGACCTCGCGATCGTCACGGGCGACGCCACGGCCCTCGCGGCGGTGCGGCGCTGGTTCGACGCGATCCTCGCCACCCAGCAGTCCGACGGGTTCTTCGGCCCCAGGGCGCTGCGCACCTCGCTCAACGGAGGCCCGGACTTCTGGCCGTTCCTGCCGCTGGTGCAGGCCCTGCGCTCCTGGCAGGAGTACTCCGGCGACACCCGGGTCATCCCCTTCCTCAGCAGGTTCTTCCGCTACATGAACGCCCAGGGGCCCGGCGCGTTCAACACCAGCTGGATCGCCCTGCGCTGGGGCGACGGCCTGGACAGCGTCTTCTGGCTCTTCAACCGCACCGGGGACACCTTCCTCCTGGACCTCGCCGACAAGATCCACGCCAACGGTGCCGACTGGGGCGACAACCTGGTCAACCCGCACAACGTGAACATCGCGCAGGGCTTCCGCGAGCCCGCCCAGTACGCCCTGCGCAGCGGTTCGGCCCAGGACACCCGCAATACGTACGGGACGTACGGCAAGGCCATGGACCAGTACGGCCAGTTCCCCGGCGGCGGCTTCGCCGGGGACGAGAACGCGCGCCCCGGGCACGGCGACCCCCGGCAGGGCTTCGAGACCTGCGGCATCGTCGAGTTCATGGCCAGCCACCAGCTGCTCACCCGGATCACGGGCGACCCGCTGTGGGCCGACCGCTGCGAGGAGCTGGCGTTCAACTCGCTGCCGGCCTCGCTCGACCCGTCGGGCAAGGCCGTCCACTACATCACCAGCGCCAACAGCGTGGACCTGGACAACGTCCCCAAGCAGGACCGGCAGTTCCAGAACGGCTTCGCCATGCAGGCGTTCCTGCCCGGCGTCGACCAGTACCGCTGCTGCCCGCACAACTACGGCACGGGCTGGCCGTACTTCACCGAGGAGCTGTGGCTCGCCACCCCGGACGGCGGTCTCGCGGCCGCGATGTACGCCGCCTGCGAGGTGACGGCCAAGGTCGCCGACGGCACCGAGGTCACCTTCACCGAGGAGACCGGCTACCCCTTCACGGACACGGTCACGCTGACCCTGCGGGCGCCGAAGCCCCTGCGCTTCCCGCTCGTCCTGCGCGTGCCCGCCTGGTGCGACGCGCCCGAGATCGAGGTGAACGGACAACGGGCCGAGGCCCCCGCCGGACCGGCCTTCACCCGGGTCGAGCGCACCTGGGCCGACGGCGACCGGGTGACCCTGCGCTTCCCGCAGCGGACCACCGTGCGCACCTGGGAGCACAACCACGGCGCCGTCAGCGTGGACCGGGGGCCGCTGACGTACTCGCTGAGGATCGGTGAGGCGTACGAGCGGATCGGCGGCACCGACCGGTTCCCGGAGTACGCGGTGCACGCCACCGGTCCGTGGAACTACGGGCTCGTCCTGGACCAGAACGAGCCCGCCGCCTCCCTGCGCGCCCACACGGTCCGCCGTGTCAAGGACGACAACCCGTTCACGCTGGACGGCACCCCGCTGACCATGACCGCGAGGGCGCGCCGCATTCCTGAGTGGACGGCGGACGAGGAACACGTCGTCACCCCGCTCCAGGACGGCCCGGCCCGCAGCGCCGAGCCGGTCCAGGAGGTCACGCTCGTCCCGATGGGCGCGGCGCGGCTGCGCATCACCGCGTTCCCCGCGGCCGGCCCGGACGGGCGGCCCTGGTTCTCCCAGCGCTGGTACCGCGTCCGCAACCGCCACTCGGGCAAGGTGCTCGGCGTCGACAGCATGTCCACGGCCAACAGCGCCCATGTCGTCCAGTTCGGCGACACGGGCACCGACGACCACGACTGGCGGCTCGTGCCCGAGGGCGACGGCTGGTACCGCATCCGCAACCGCCACTCCGGCAAGGTCCTCGGCGTCGACACCATGTCCACCGAGAACAGCGCCCACGTCGTCCAGTTCGACGACAACGGCACCGACGACCACCTCTGGCAGCTCGTGCCCGACGGCGACGGCTGGTACCGCATCCGCAACCGCCACTCCGGCAAGGTCCTCGGCGTCGACACCATGTCCACCGAAGACAGCGCCCACGTCGTCCAGTTCGACGACAACGGCACCGACGACCACCTCTGGCAACTCGTCTGACCCCCGGCTGTTCCACACCCGCTCCCCGTAACACGACGAAGGAGACACATCGATGAGCCGCTTACGTGTACCCGGCCGCAGACCGTGGTGGAGACGCGCGATCGCCGGCACGGGACTGCTGGCGCTGGTGTCCACCGCGCTGGTGGGGCTCGGCTCGACGCCGGCCGGTGCCGCGTCCTGGTCGCCCAAGCCCTCTCCCATGACCACGCCCTGGACCGGTCAGGTCCCGGTCGACAAGCCGCTGCCGGAGTATCCGCGCCCGCAGCTGACCCGCCCCGACTGGGCCAATCTCAACGGCATCTGGGACTTCGCGGTGACCGGCCGGGACGCCGGGCAGCCCGCGTCCTTCCCCGACCAGATCCGGGTCCCCTTCGTCGCGGAGTCCGCGCTCTCGGGCATCCAGCGCAGGATCACCGAGAACGACAAGCTCTGGTACAAGCGCACCTTCACCGTGCCGAGCGACTGGAACGGCCGCCGGGTCGAGCTCAACTTCGGCGCGTCCGACTGGCAGACCACGGTCTGGGTCAACGGCACCCAGGTCGGCGCGCACAAGGGCGGCTACGACTCGTTCGCCTACGACATCACCCCGCAGCTCAACGGCGGGACGAACACGGTCGTGGTCTCCGTCTACGACCCGACGCAGACCGGCGGGCAGGCCGTCGGCAAGCAGCGCATCAATGACGTGCAGCCGCACAACGGCGGCGGGATCTTCTACACCGCCGCCTCCGGCATCTGGCAGACGGTCTGGCTGGAGCCGGTCGCGGCCGCCCACATCACCCGGCTGGACATGACGCCGAACCTGGGCGACAGCACCCTGCGCGTGAAGGTGCAGACCGCCGGGGCGGCCGGGCGCACGGCCCGGGTCACCGTCTCCAGCGGCGGCAGCGTGGTCGGCACGGCCACCGGGACCGCCGGCTCCGAGATCTCCGTGCCGGTGCCGAACGCGCATCTGTGGACCCCGGAGGACCCGTTCCTGTACGACGTGAAGGCGGAGCTGCTCGACGGCTCGGCGGTCACCGACTCGGCGGGCAGCTACGCGGGCATGCGGTCGATCGCCGTGGCGAAGGTCGACGGAGTGCTGCGCCCGGTGCTCAACGGAAAGTTCGTGTTCCAGACCGGCACCCTGGACCAGGGCTACTGGCCGGACGGCATCTACACCGCGCCGACCGACGCCGCCCTGAAGTCGGACCTCCAGGCCCACAAGGACCTCGGGTTCAACATGGTCCGCAAGCACATCAAGGTCGAACCGCAGCGCTGGTTCTACTGGGCGGACAAGCTGGGCCTGCTGGTCTGGCAGGACATGCCGGCCATGGACACGGGCAAGAGCCCCGACTCCGCGGCCCGCACCCAGTGGGAGTCCGAGTTCCACGCGATCATCGACCAGCACCGCAGCTCGCCCTCGCTGGTGATGTGGGTGGACCAGAACGAAGGCTGGGGCCAGTACGACCAGGCCAGGATCGCCAACGAGGTGAAGGCGTACGACCCGTCCCGCCTGGTGAACAACATGAGCGGGGTCAACTGCTGCGGGTCGGTGGACGGCGGCAACGGGGACGTGGTCGACAACCACATCTACGTCGGCCCCGGCAACACCGCCCCGACGGCGACCCGGGCGGCCGTCCTCGGCGAGTTCGGCGGCCTCGGCTACAAGGTCCCGGGCCACGAGTGGTTCCCCGGCGGTGGCTTCAGCTACGAGGACCAGGCGAGCGTCGCCGCGCTGAACAACCGGTTCGTCGGTCTGCTCGACAGCATCCGGGTCGGCCAGCTGCCCGCGGGCCTCTCCGCCTCCGTCTACACGGAGATCACCGATGTGGAGAACGAGGCCAACGGGCTGCTCACCTACGACCGTCAGGTCGTCAAGGTGGACACCGCACGGGTGAAGGCCGCCAACCAGGCCCTCATCAACGCATCCCGCAACCCCGCCCCGCCGGTGACCCTGCCCACCGGGCAGTACAAGTCCCTGCGGGTCACCACACCGGGGCACACCACCAAGTATCTGCGCCATCAGGACGCGCTGGCCTTCACCGCCGTCGTCGACGGCGGGAGCAGCGCGCTGCTGAAGAACGACGCCACCTGGAAGATCGTCACCGGGCTCGCCAACAGCAACTGCTACTCGCTGGAGTCCCGCAACTATCCCGGCGAGTACCTGCGGCACCAGAACTTCCGGGTCCGGCGGGACGCCAACGACGGCTCGGCGCTGTTCAAGGCCGACGCCACCTGGTGCGCGGTCGGCGGGACGGGCGGGGTGCGGCTGTCCAGCGCCAATCTGCCGGGCAGCTATCTGCGCCACATCGACTCGGAGGTGTGGCTGGCCACCCCGGGCGGCGGCCACGCCTGGGACAACCCTGCCACGTTCACCGAGGACACCACTTGGGCGGTGGAGGCGCCCTGGGCGCCGTGAGCTGAACCCTCTCTCCTCCGCTTCACCGCCGGGGCCGACGGCCCGGATGCGACGCACCCCGCGTCATGTCCGGGCCGTCGGCCCTTTCCCCGCTCCCCTGTCAGGGGCGAGGTAGGTGTGCAGCAGCGCCGTCCGGCCGTCGGCGGTGGTCCAGTCGCCGGAGCGGCTGCCCGTGCGGCGCCAGCCGGCGCGCTCGTACAGCGCGACGGCGGCCGCACCGCCGTCCTCCACCTCCAGCACGAGCCGCCGGCCGTCGGACGCGGCAGCGTCCGCCACCACGTCGAGCAGGGCCTGCGCGACCCCGCGCCGCCGCGCCGAAGCCCGCGCGAACAGACGTGACACGGAGGCGAGTTCATCCGGCGGCAGTCCGGCTCCGGCCGCCAGGACGTCATCGGTGCGGGTCAGCGCCACATGCCCGAGAACGTCCGGGCCCGCCACCGCCACCCAGGCGGCGAGCAGCCCGTCCGGGGTGAGCCAGCCCGCGGGATCGGCCGGCCAGCGGGCCGGATAGCGGTCCTCCTCGTACACCGTGAACAGTGCGTCGAGGCACGCCTTCATGTCGGCGTCGCGGCGGCGACGGATCTGCGTCTGTCCCATTCCATGATCCTCACACACCGGCGCATGCCGCTGCCCGCCGTCGCGGCGTGCGACGGCGGGCTGCGGCTCGCTGGTCGGCCGGGAGCGGGGGGCTACCCCTGTCCGGCCCGGTGCAGGGCGCTCACCTCGTCGGCGGTCAGCGCCTTGTCGTACACGGCGACCTGGTCCACGGAACCGTTCCAGAAGTCACCCTTCTGGCCCGCGTACTGGGCGCGTCCGACGGAGAGCGGTCCGGTGCTGACATCGGCGGGTCCGGCCGCGGCGGTGGCCGCGAGCGTGCCGTCCACGTACAGCTTCACCTCGTCGCCGTCCCGCACCCCGACCAGGTGGTACCAGGTGCCGGTCTTCGGTGTGATCTCCAGCCGGGCGCGGTGGCCGCCCGGGGTACTGAAGGCGAACGCGCCCTGGCCGTACTGGAGATAGAACGGGTTCTCCGTGCGACGGCCGTCCTGGCTGACGACGGTGGCGTAGTTGCCGGGCAGTGCGTCGAGCCGGGCCCAGGCGGACACCGTGTAGTTCTTGGTGGTGTCGACCGCCGGGGCGGTGGTCTCGGCGTACTGGCCCTCGCCGTTGAACTTCAGCGCCGAGCCGTGGACGCCGGGGGTCCAGGTCGTGCCGGCGGAGAGGGTGAGCGGCAAGTGGTTGGGGCCCTGGTCGTTCGCCTTGGTGCCCTTGCCCTCGTCGAGGTTCCAGGCGGCGCCGCCCTTCACCTCGTCGCGGTGGCCGGCGGCCGCGCCGGCCGCGATGACCTGCTGGTTGATCTGGCGGACCTTCTTGGGGTCGACCTTGATCTCGCGGCGGTCGTAGGTGTAGAGACCGTTGAGCTCGTTCTCCAGGTCGCTGACCTGGGTGTAGACGGAGCCGGAGAGTTCGGCGCCGGCCGCGGCGAGGTAGTACGTGCGGGTGTTGTCGACGTACTTGGCGGTGAGGGCTGCCTTGTCGGCGACCCCGCTGTAGATCGCGGCGGGCGCGCCCGGCCACATGTGGCCGGCGGTACGGAGCGTGAAGCCGCCGTGCTCGCCGTCCATGGCCGCCCGGTCGTCCGGGAACGGGGCGTCGTTGTTGACGTAGTCGTGGTGGTCGATGATGTCGCCCTTGCCCGAGTCACCCTTCGACGAGCAGCAGTTGACACCGCTGTGCGCGTTGACGACGCGGGAGGGGTCGGCCGCCTTGACGGACTCGGCGATCCGGCCGGTCTCGGCGCGGTCCCACTCGCCCCAGCCCTCGTTGAAGACGATCCAGCCGCCGATCGCGGGCGAGTTGTGGAGCTGCTCCATCATCTCCTTGCCCTGCGAGAGGAAGGCCTGCTGCCCCTTCTGGCCGGTGATGTCGGCGGAGACGAAGTCCTGCCAGACCAGCAGGCCCAGCTTGTCCGCGTGGTAGTACCAGCGGGCCGACTCCACCTTGATGTGCTTGCGCACGGCGTTGAAGCCGAGGTCCTTCTGTGCCTTCAGGTCGAAGGTCAGCGCGGCGTCGCTCGGCTGGGTGTACAGGCCGTCGGGCCAGAAGCCCTGGTCGAGCATGGCGAGGGAGAAGAACGGCTTCCCGTTGAGCACCAGCTTCTGGTAGCCGCCGACCTTCTGGATGCCGAGCGAGCGCATACCGAAGTAGCTGTCGACGGTGTCCTTGGAGCGGCCGTCGGTGAGGGTGACCTCGAGGTCGTACAGATAGGGGTCGTCCGGGGACCACAGGTGCTGCTTGGCGACGGGCAGGCTCAGCGGGCGGTTGGCCGCGCCGGTGACCGTGCCGACGACCTTGCCCTTCCTGTCCCGGGCGACGGCCTTGACCTTCGCGCCCGCCGAGGCGTCGGCGGAGTTGACCGTCAGCGCGAGGCGGCCCTTGTCGATGTCGGGGGTGGTCGTCAGGCTGTCCACCGAGGCGGGCGCGACCGGCTCCATCCACACCGTCTGCCAGATGCCGGAGGACGGGGTGTAGACGATGCCGCCGGGGTTGCGGGACTGCTTGCCCTTCGGCTGGTCGTCACCGGTGGTGTCGGTGACCGCGACGACGATCTCCTGCGGGCCGCTGCCCTTGACCGCGTCGGTGATGTCCGCGCTGAAGGAGGTGTAGCCGCCGGTGTGCTCGGCGACCTGCTTGCCGTTGACCCAGACGCGGGCCTGGTAGTCGACGGCGCCGAAGTTGAGCTTCAGGCGGTTGCCGTCCTTGCTCGTGCCGTGCTTGTCCTTGCCGCTCTTGACCGCCCAGTTCTTCGGGACGGTGACGAGCTTGCGGTAGAACATGTGGTCTTCGTGGCGTTCGAGACCGGAGAGCTGCGACTCGACGGGGAACGGCACGGTGATGCGCTCACCGAGCTTCTTGCCGAAGACGGGCTGCTCGCCCGCCTTGGCCCCGGCGAACTCCCAGGGCCCGTTGAGGTTCTGCCACGCGTCGCGGACCTGCTGCGGCCGGGGGTACTCGGGCAGCGGGTGGTTGCGGTCGAGCTTGTCGCCCCAGGTGGTGGTCAGCCGGTGCGTGGACAGGTTCTTCGCCGTGCGGCTGATCTGGGGGACGGCCTTGCCGCCCACCGTGAGCCCGGCCTTGCCGTCGTACGTGACCCGGACCTGCTGGCCCTTCTGGACGGGGGCGGTCAGGGTGACGAGCAGGGCCTTGGCGTTGCCCGGCACCCGGGCGACGGACTTCACCGGGATCGGGGAGGTGTCCGCCTCGATCGTGAGGTGGTCCTTCAGCGCGGAGTAGTCGCCGGCCTTGTCGTCGAACGCCAGCTGGAGGCGCTGTCCGTCGCCCGGGACGGTCAGCCCGACCGGGTAGACCTCGAAGTCGGCCGGCGGGGTGAACGCGGACTCGGGGACGATCTGCTTGGCGAGCTTCGCGCTGGACCAGCGCAGGAACATGTTGGCGCCGCCGGTGTCCTGGAACATCTCCAGCCTGAACTCGTGCGTCTCGCCGGCCTTCAGCGCGATCGGCGCGCTGGTCTGCTCGTTGTCCCAGTCCGGCTCCCAGTGGTCGATGACCACCTTGCCGTCGATGAAGAGGCGGAAGCCGTTGTCGCCGCTGGCCGCGAAGGTGTAGTCACCGTCCTCGGGGGCCGTGATGCCGCCGGTCCAGCGGGCGGTGGTGTTCTCCGTCTGTCCGGTGGTGGACTCGAACGTGCCGGTGAGACCGGGGAAGTTGATCTGCGGGTCGAGGGCGACCCCGCCGAGCTTGTCGAAGTCCCGCGCGCCGGGCGAGGACATGCTGAAGTACTCGCCCTTCAGCCCATGGACCTCGGTGGCCGGGTCACCGGCCTTGAACGTGGTCGCGGAGGCGGCGCCGGCGGCTGCGGCGGGGGTGGCTGCGGCGGCCGGGACCAGGGTGGCCCCGACGGGGATCAGCAGCGCGGCGGCACAGACCGCCGTTCTGAACAGAGCGCGGGGGCGGGGCATTTGTCGTCTCAAGGCGTCGTCCTGTCGAGAGAGCTGAAGTGCCTCGAACCTGTGAGGCACAGCACACAATCGAACATTGAGCCACAGCATCAAACGTAAAACAACAGTCGTGCACAGAGATTTTTCAACGATAGAAAACACGGGGGAAGGAACGGCGGGGAGCCGGCGGCGAACCCCGCTCCGGTGCGCCGCGCTCAGGACGCGGCGCACCGGAGCGGAATCGTCCGTCCGTCAGCGCGGCAGCCCCGAAGGGGCGGTCGCCCAGCTGGTGTTGGGCGTCCCCGACAGCCGGAACGTCAGCTTCCCGCCCCGGGCGAGCAGACCGGCGTCCGTCCACGACCGGTCATGGACGCGTCCGTTGAGCGTCACCGCGTCGATGTACGGGCGGCCGGCGCCGGCGGCGGGTGCGCTGACGGTGATGTCCCTGCCGTGCGGCCGGCCGATCACCGCCTTCGGGAACAGCGGGGCCCCGAGCAGCAGCGCGCCGCTGCCCGGCGACTGCGGATAGAGCCCCAGCGCGGAGAAGACGTACCACGCGGACATGGTCCCCAGGTCGTCGTTGCCGGGCAGACCGCGCGGACCGGTGCCGTAGACCGTGTCCAGGATCTCGCGGACGGTGGCCTGGGTCTTCCACGGCTGACCGAGCGCGTTGTAGAGCCAGGGGGCGTGGATCCCGGGCTCGTTGGTCGGGTCGTAGCGCAGGGCGTCGCCGCCCTTCACCGACCAGGAGCCGTCCGCCTTGTGGAAGAAGCCGTCCAGGCGCCGCGCCGCGACGTCCCGGCCGCCCATCGCCTCCGCGAGCCCCTGGACGTCCTGCGGCACCATCCAGGTGTAGGTGGCGCTGGTGCCCTGGGCGAAGCCGAGGTCGCTGCCGGGGCTGAACGGGGTGACCCAGGAGCCGTCGAGATCGCGCGCCTGGATGTAGCCGTTCGTGCCGGCCCCGTCCGTGGCACCGGCGTTGTACACGTTGCGCCACCAGCCGCCGCGCTCCTCGAACGCCTTGGCCTCCGCGTCCCGGCCGAGCAGTGCGGCCCAGCGCCCGAGCGCGGCGTCGGCGACCGCGTCCTCCAGCGTCTCGGCGGCGCCGCCCCAGCAGTGGCAGACGTCCTGGGCCGCGTAGTGCGAGTCCAGGTACTGGGCCAGGTTGGGCCGCTGGCCGGTGCACTGACCCGGGCAGCCGGCGTCCGAGAGCCCGTCGTCCACGGGGACGGTCGCCTGGCGCGCCAGCGACTCGTACGCGCCCTCGTAGTCGAAGTTCCGCACGCCCATCGCGTAGAACGTGGCGAGGGTGGCGGCGGTGGGGTCGCCGGTCATGACATGGGTGGCCCCGTTGATGTGCACCCAGCGGTCCCACACCCCGCCGTTCTGCCGGGCGAAGTTGTACAGCGACTGGGCGAAGTCCCCGGCGATCTGCGGTTTCAGCAGGGCGAGCAGCTGGATCTGGGCCCGGTACTGGTCCCAGCCGGAGAAGTTGCTGTACTGCGCCCCCTGCCCGCGCTCGATCCGGTGCGGCTTGCCGTCCATGCCCGGGTAGCGCCCGTCGGTGTCGCTGATGATGTTGGGCTGCATCAGCGAGTGGTACAGGGCGGTGTAGAAGGTGGTGCGCTGGGCCTCGGTGCCGCCGCCCGTGCGTACGGAGTCCAGCTCCCGGTCCCAGGTGCGGCTCGCGGCGGCCGCGACGTCGGCCACCTCGGCGTGCGGGGCGATCTCGGAGCGCAGGTTGGCCTCGGCGCCCGCCTGGCTGACGTAGGAGATGCCGATCCGCATGTGGACATCGGTATCGGTTGCGGTGTCGAAGCCGACCCAGCCGCCCGATCCCCGTCCGGCCCGGTCCGCTCCGGTGGCATAGCCCTCGCCGCCGCTGCCGGAGGTCGAGCCCGGGGCGAGCGTGCCGTCCTTCCAGGTGCCGGTGGTGGAGAAGGCGCGGTCGAAGGAGGCGGTGAAGTAGAGCCGGTAGTAGCTCTTGCGGTTGTTGGTGCCGCCGTTGGCCCGTCGTCCGCAGAACGCGCCGGTGAGCACCGATCCGGTCACCTTGCGGTGGCCGGGGTCGATCTCGACCTGGGCGTCCTCGCTGCCGTTGAGCGAGTTCGAGACCCGGAAGAGCAGGTTGGCGGGCTTGCCGGCCGGGAAGGCGAAGTCGGCCACGCCCGCGCGACGGCTGACCGCGAGGTCGGCGGTGGCGCCGGAGTCGAGGCCGACGGTGTAGCGGCCGGGCACCGCGCGCTCGTCGTCGTGCGAGAAGTTCGCGGCGTAGACGGCGTCCTTGGTATCGGCGGACGGCGAGGAGGTGACCTCGCCGACGAACGGCATGATGGGGATGTCGCCCGCCGCACCGGGGTTGCACCCGGCGCCGTTGACATGGGTGAGGCTGAGCCCGCGCAGCCGGGTCGCGCCGTACTCGTAGCCGTTCGCGGCTCCGGTGCTGGTCTGGTCGCCGGTGGTGCTCGTCGGCGACCAGGCGATCATGCCGTACGGGAGGGTGGCGCCGGGAAAGGTGTTGCCGCCGTTCGCGCTGCCGATGAGCGGGTCGACGTAGGCGGTGGGCCGTACGGCGGGGGCCGCGGCACCGGCCGCCGGGGGCAGGACTGCGGCGCCGAGCGCGCCGATGACGAGCACGGCGGCCGTGCGCGCGGCGAGGCGCCGGGCCGCGGGCCATGGTCTGGTGGGCATGGAGCGATACCTCCGGGAGACCTTGCAGGGGGACCCACAGGGATTCTGACAACGTTGTCAGCGGCCGGGATCCGGCCGGTCGCAACGGTGATCGATGCCCGGCCGAGCGTAGGTCCCCGCGGCGCGGGAGGGAATGCCTGGGCCGTCATCCCCGGTGAATGCGCGATGAACGGATGCGGCGATCCGGACGGTCCGTACGCAACCGCCCTCCCCGCACGCCTCGGTGGGAGGGGGCGGGGAGGGCGGCTCAGGCGGCTGCGGTCAGATCGCGTAGCCGTACTGCTCGGGGGCGCGGACCGTGCCGCTCAGTTCGCGGGCCGCGTACTGCGCCCACGAGGGGCTGCGCAGCAGTTCGCGGCCGAGGAGCACGGCGTCGGCGCGGCCCTCGGTGAGGATCTTCTCGGCCTGCTGCGGGTCGGTGATCAGGCCGACGGCAGCGACCGGGAGCGAGGTCTCCCGCTTCACACGCTCGGCGAACGGGACCTGGTAGCCGGGGCCGGGCGCGATGCGGGCGCGGGGGGCGTTCCCGCCGGTGGAGACGTCCAGCAGGTCGACGCCGTGGGCCTGGAGTTCGGCGGCGAGCCGGACGGTCTCGTCGGCGGTCCAGCCCTCGCGCTCGTCCTCGGGGTTCTCGGTGAGCCAGTCCGTGGCGGAGATGCGGAAGAGGACGGGCAGGTCCTCGGGCCACACCTCCCGTACGGCGTCGACGACTTCGAGGGCGAAGCGGACGCGGTTCTCGTAGCTGCCGCCGTACGCGTCGGTGCGGTGGTTGCTGTACGGCGAGAGGAACTGGCCGATGAGGTAGCCGTGCGCGCCGTGCACCTCCGCGACCTGGAAGCCCGCCTCGACGGCGCGGCGCGCGGCCTCGCGGAAGGCGTCGACGACCCCCCGGATCCCGTCGGTGGTCAGCTCGTGCGGGACGGGGTAGCCGGTGTCGAAGGGCAGCGGGCTCGGCGCGACGGGCGTCCAGCCGTGCGCGTCCGGGCCGACGGGTCCGCCGCCCGTCCAGGGCGCGGCGGTCGAGGCCTTGCGGCCGGCGTGCGCCAGCTGGATGCCTGCGACCGAGCCCTGCGCCTTGATGAAGTCGGTGATCCGGCGGAAGGCCGCGGTCTGGGTGTCGTTCCAGATGCCCAGGTCGGCGGGGCTGATCCGTCCTTCGGGGCTGACGGCCGTCGCCTCGGTGAGGATCAGGCCGGTGCCGCCGGCGGCGCGGGCCGCGAGGTGGGCGAAGTGCCAGTCGGTGGGCACACCCGTACCCGGCCCCGTCGGCTCGGCGCTGTACTGGCACATCGGGGCCATCCACACCCGGTTGGGCACGACAAGCGACCTGAGGGTGAAGGGCTCGAAGAGGGCACTCACGACGGACTCCGTTTCGCCGGGTACGGAAAGGATCGCTAGTACGATACATCCCGTACTACGAAGCCCGTCAAATTACGACGTCTCTCGTACAACCGGCGAGGGCGGAGTCCGGCCCGCCGGCTCTCAGGTCAGCGGGTACGACGTGCGCCCGGAGGCCTCGTCGATCTCGTCGTGTGCCTTGGTCAGCAGCTTCATCGCCAGTTCGTTGAGCGCGCGGGCCCCCGCGATCTCCTCGCCCACCCGGGGCTGTTCGGAATCGGAGGGATGGCGGCTCGCATAGCCGTGGGCGCGTACCTCGCTCCCGTCGGACAGCCGCACCAGGGCCGCCGCGCGGGTGCGGTGCGTGTCTTCCTCGAATTCGAGCTCGATGTGCCATCCGACGGCCGTGTGCGTCATGGGGCTCACCTCCGGAGTCTCCTCTCCAGGGTGCGCCCCGTCCGGTGGCCGCGCGCGACGGGACGGGCGCGGCGGACGGGCGGACGCGCGGGGCCGGGGCTCAGCCGCGCCGGCGCAGGGTGATGCGGGCGTCCGCGTCGTACAGCTGGTTCCAGGTGCGTCCGGCGCCGGACCTCCAGGTGACATGGGCGGTGTCGCCCTCGGCCCGCACGGCGTCCACCGTCATGGGGCGGTCGCCGTCGCGCACGTCGCCCCGGCGCAGTTCGTCCGCCCTGACCGTGACGGGGTCCGCCGACCCCGCGCTCTCGGCCTCGTCCGCCGCGAGGCCGAGAGCGGCGGCCAGCTCCCGGGCCCGGGCCGGGGAGCAGACGAACGAGAGCTCGTTTGACGGTGTCCTGAGCCTGATCCCGACCTCCGCACCGACGGGCGCGGCGTCCAGAGTCCCGGCGGAGCCGCCGGTGTCCTCGTTCTCGTTCGTCATCGCTCTGTGCTCCCCTGCTGTCCCCGGCCCCCGCTCAGCGCAGCCGGAGGCTCTCCGGCGGGCCCAGATAGCTGGGCTTGAGGCCGCCGGTGTCGACCACCAGGTTCTGCAGCACCACCGTCGGGTCGACCATCCAGAATTTCAGCACATGCACGCCGGCGGTGCGGATGCGGTGCACCGTACTGGTGACGTTGACGTTGTCGGAGGTGTTGCGGGCCCACTGGGCGTTCATGGTCCCGTCGTCCGCCCCGGTCACGGCGGTGACGTTCACCCTCTGCGGCGCGGCGTCGTCGAAGGAGACGGCGTACGTCAGCCCGTCGGTCGGCAGCGGGTTGTTGCGGGGCGAGAGGTACGCGTGGACGGTGACCGGACCGGTGGTGAACAGGCTCACCCGGTACTCCAGTCGCGGACCGGAGCCGCCCGGGCTCCGGCGGGGCGCGGTGACCGGGAACGGCTCCATTCCGGCGCCGGTGCGTCCGATGTCCGGGATGCGCTGCCAGCTGATCCCGTGGCTCCCGACGGCGCGGCTGTAGTGGTCGGCCTCGATGGAGACGTATCCGTTCGCCTCGACGAAGCCGTCCAGGTGCGCGCGGGAGAGCGCCGGGCGCTCGACGACGGCCGTGACGACCACCGTCGCGCCGTCCGGCCCGGTGACCGTGACCGGCACCTCGGTGACGCCCCGGGGCGCCCGGTCCCAGTCGACGCGCAGGGTGATCCGGTCCTGCCGGGCGACCCGGCCGCGGACCCGGTCGGCGGTCAGCCAGGAGACGCCGGTCCGCACCCGGTAGTCGAACGGGGCGCGGCCCCGGTTGAACACCTCGATGTACTGGGCGGGCCGGCTCTGGTAGGGGCTGAAGACCGGCAGCACGGCCGGACCGCGCTCGTGCGGCCACCAGGCGGCCGAGCCGTCCACGGCCACGCCCATCTCCGCGCGGGCGGGCAGCTCGATGCGCCTGACCTCGGGGAAGAGCACGTCCTTGAGCGCGACGTTGTCGATCTCGGGCTGCTGCCAGGGCGCGTTGGGGCCGTAGCGCTCCACATCTCCGTAGTCGATGTGCGGCTGGGTCTGGAAGCCCCGCCACTTCCCGCCAGCGACGGTGTGGAAGCGGTCGGCCAGGGCCAGATCCTCGGCGAGCCCCGCCTCTGCGGCGGCGGCCAGGTCGTTGGTGCCGGCCCGGCCCTGTGCGGCGTAGTGCAGGTTGGTGAACTCCGCCTCGCGCAGCGCGTAGAGATTGGCGGTGGCCAGCACCTCGTAGCCGACCAGTTCGTACCAGGCGTCCTGGGCGGAGGCAGGCAGCCTGCGGCCGACGCTCTCGGCCTCGGCTCCGAGCCGGCGCCACTCCTCGGTGACCCGCTCCAGCTCGCGGTAGTCGACGAGACTGAACGGGCCGGCCTGGTCGTCGTGGACGACGGCCGAGCTGTCCGTGGCGGGGTCCTTGGCCGGGTCGAGGGTGATCCTCCGGTTGAGGAGTTCGGGCTTGCGCCGTGACTGGAGCCGGGCGTAGGTGCGCAGGATGTCCGCGACGGCGGTGGCCTGCTGCTCGCCGAAGTTCTGCCGTGCGTACCGCTCCTCCCACTCCGGCAGCCGGTCCAGGGGCCAGCGCTCCGGGTCCCAGGCGTACTCCAGGAAGAACTGGGTGGGCAGTTCGTTGCCCTTGAGGTCACCCGCGTTGGTGACCCACAGTCCGTGGTTGCCGTAGGCGACGCACTGGTGGAGCTGGTCCCACATGTTGGGCAGCGAGGTGGTGTCCACCCACTTGTAGTTGCGGCCGACCCCGACGTAGTCGAAGTGGTAATAGAGGCCGTAGCCGCCCTCGCGGGCGTCGTTCTTCAGGTCGGGCAGCTTGCGGATGTTGGCCCAGTTGTCGTCGGTGAGGACGACCGTGATGTCGTCGGGCACGCGCAGTCCCCGGTCCCAGTAGTGCTGGACCTCCTCGTAGAGCGTCCAGACCTGCGGAATCGTGGTGATGTCCCTGCCGGTGACCTCGGCCAGGATCTGCCGCTGGGTGGCGATGATCTCGGTCATCAGCTCGATGCCGTCGCCGTCGGGGAGGCCGACGTCGCCGTTGCCGCGCATCCCGAGGGTGACGACGCCCTCGAAGTCCTCGTCCTTCATCCGCCGGATGCCGTCGGCCCAGTAGGCCTTGATGGCCTCGGCGTTGCGGCGGAAGGACCACTCACCGGTGCCGCCGTAGGGGTCGTGGCCGGGGGTGGTGACGGTGCCGGCCTCGTCGCGCACGGCGGCGACCGCGTGCCGGTTCCACTCCTCGATGCCGCGCATCATGGGGGCCTCGTGGGAGGTGCCCATGACGATGCCGTACGCCTTGGCGGTGGCGTGGTTGAGCGGATCGTCCTCGGCGAAGGCGCGGCCCCAGACGGCCGGCCACAGGTAGTTGGCCTTGAGGCGGAGCATGACCTCGAAGACCCTGGCGTAGAAGTCCGCGTTGAAGCCGCCCTCGTAGCCGGGGGCCTTGCCGGGGCCGAAGTGGGCGGGCGCCCAGGTGCCGAGCGCGGGGTTCTCGTCGTTGATGAAGAAGCCCCGGTACTTCACGGCGGGGGTGCCCTGGGTGTGCCGGCCGGGCAGGACGTGGATCTCGTCCCGGTGCACGGGGACGACGTCGTCCCACCAGTACCAGGGCGAGACGCCGATCCCCCGCGAGACGTCGTACGTGCCGAAGACGGTGCCGCGCTGGTCGCTGCCGGCGATCACGAACGCGCGGTCCACACCCGGCAGCGGCCGGTCCACGACGGTCTGGAGGCTGGTCTCCCACTTGCCCCGGATCGAGGAGACGTCGAGCTTCCCGTCGGCGATCAACCGGTCGATCAGCGGGCTGCGGCCCACGGTGCCGATGAGCGTGATCTCGCGCCCCCCGGGCACCGCCCCGTGGGAGAGGGCGGGGCGGACGCCGGTGACGCGTTCGATGTCGTCGCGGAGGTCGCCCGCCACCCGCACGACGCCCGCCCAGTCACGGTCGCTGACCACGACCGGGGCCGCACGCCCGTTCCTGACCAGCGGGAAGGTGCCCGGTCCCGCCGTGAACGAGATGTACGAGCCGGGGTCCGCGGGCCGGGCCGAAGGGCCGTGGCCGGTCGCGGCCGCCTCGCCCGACATCCCGAGAAGGGAGCCGAGGGGCGTCGCGGTGAGGGCGGTGAGCCCCAGACCGAGGCCGAGGACCGCCCTGCGGCCGGCGTACCGCGGAACGCCGTGGCCCATATCGCTCTTCTCTGTGTCCGTGTCCGGGAGGCGGTCGCTCATCGGGCGGCCAGCTTCAGGTCGTCCAGGAGCGCCCGGTAGGCGGGCTTGGGCCGGTCGTTCTCGTCGAAGAGGTTGCCGCGCCCTCGCCCTCGAAGGTGGACGGCACCCAGGAGTACGTGTCGGAGAAGCCCCACACCGTGAAGTCGGTGCAGCGCCGGGTGAGCAGGCAGCCGCGCAGCAGCACGTCGTACCCCTCGGCCTGGGCCTCCTGCCCGGTGCTGTCGGACGGCATCGGGATCCGGACGTCCGCCTCGGTGATCGCGGTCTCCAGGCCCAGGTCGTCGAACCGCTTCATGTTCGCGGCGATGTCGTGCGGGGCGTTGTACTGGACGGCGAGGTGGCCCTGGATGCCGACGCCGTCGATGGGTACGTGCTGCTCGCGCAGCCGTGTGACCAGCTCCAGCAGGGCAGTGCTCTTGGCGTTGACGCCCTCGATGTTGTAGTCGTTGATGAACAGCTTGGCCTTGGGGTCGGCCTCGTGGGCCCAGCGGAAGGCGTCCGCGATGTAGCCGGGGCCGAGCTTCCGCAGCCAGATGCTGTCGCGCAGGGTGCCGTCGTCGTCGAACGCCTCGTTGACGACGTCCCACTGCCAGATCCGGCCCTTGAAGTGGCGGGCCTCGTCGGTGATGTGCTTGCGCAGGACGGCGCGCAGTTCGTCGGCTCCGAGGTCGGCGGTGGTGAGCCAGCCGGGCAATTGGTTGTGCCAGAGCAGGGTGTGGCCGCGGACCAACTGTCCGTTGGCGCGGGCGAAGTCGACCAGCTTGTCGGCCTCGGACCAGTCGTACCGGCCCCGCTGCCCCTCGACGGCGTCCCACTTCATGACGTTCTCGGGGGTGACGGAGGTGAATTCGGACGCCGCCCTGGCCCGGTAGGACGCGTCCTCGGCGAGCGCGGAGGTGTCGACCGCCGTGCCGATCCGCAGGCCGGCCCGCTTGCCCAGCGCGCCGAGGGTGGTCGCCGAGGTGTCCTGGTGCGGCCTGCCGCGGCCGGAGTTGGCGACGGCGTTGACGGTGCAGGGGACGAGCAGGGCCGCGACGGCGGCGCCGGTCAGAACGGCCTTCGTTGGCTTGCGCATGACATACAACCCCTTCGATGGACGTACGCGCCTGCCGTCAGGCCGGTGGCGTGCGTACGGTGCGGGTGTTTCGAAAGTTTCGCGACCCTCTCCGCACCGCCGGCGCACGGGCGGCGGCGGTACGGAACCTGGCGGCGGCGGTGCGGGCGGCGCCGCCCCCGCCCGGTGGCCTCGGGAGGGTCAGCCGCCGACCGGGGCGGCCGCCGTGACGTGCTCGATGGAGGCGTCGCAGACCAGCCGGCGGCGGTGGTCGAGCGTGCGCTCCGGGCCGGTCAGCCTCAGCCGCACGGTGTGCCGGATGTCCTCGGCACCGCTGGACGCGGCGAGGCGCAGCTCCAGCGCACCGGGTTCGACGACGCGCCGGCCCTCGATGCCGGTGAAGGACACCAGATCGGCGTGGAACCGGAAGCGCACCCGCGCCTCCTGCCCGGCCTCCAGCGCAACCCTCGCGTAGCCGATGAGCCGGCTGTCGGGGCGGGTGATCTGGGCGACCGGGTCGTGCACATAGAGCTGAACGACCTCCGCGCCCGCCCGGTCACCGGTGTTGCGGACCGTCAGCTCGATGTCGGCGGAGCCGTCCGTGGGGATCTCCTCGGGCACCGGCGCCCCCGCCTCCCAGGCGAAGGAGGTGTACGAGAGACCGTGACCGAAGGGGTAGAGCGGCGTCGGGTCCAGGTTGGTGACCCCGTTGGCGAGTCCCAGCGGCGGCTGGAGGTACGTCCACGGCTGGCCGCCGGGGTGCCGCGAGACGCCGACCGGCAGGCGGCCGGAGGGGTTGACCCGGCCGGAGAGCACCCCGGCGAGGGCCGGGCCGCCCTCCTCGCCGGGGAAGAACGCCTGCACCACGGCGGCCGTGCGGTCCGCCCAGCGGCCCAGCGCGTACGGGCGGCCCGACAGCAGCACCAGGACCACCGGGGTCCCGCTCTCCAGCAGCGCGTCGAGCAGTTCGCCCTGGACGCCGGGGAGCGAGAGGTCGTCGGCGTCGCAGCCCTCGCCCGAGGTGCCGCGCCCGAAGAGTCCGGCCCGGTCGCCGAGCACGGCGACGCACACGTCCGCGTCCCGGGCGAGGCCGGCGGCGGCGGCGATCTGAGAGGTGTCCGTGCCGTCCACCTCGCAGCCGGGCACGCTGTCGAGGGCGGCGCCGGGGAACTCGGCGCGCAGCGAGTCGAGCAGGGTCGGGATGTCGATGCCCGTGGCGGTCTCGGGGTGCAGGACCCCGACATGGCTGGGGAAGGAGTAGCAGCCGAGCATGGCGAGCGCGTCGTCGGCGCGGGGTCCGACCACGGCGATGCGTCCCGTACCGCTCAGCGGCAGGGTGTCACCGGGGTTGGCCAGCAGCACCACGGCCTGCTCGGCCAGCCGCCGGGCGAGTGCCCGGTTCCGGGGCGGGTCGAGGTCGATGGTGTCGCGCACCTGCTCGGGGCCGCCGCCTCGCAGGAGTGCGGGCAGCGGGTTCCAGTCGGGGTCGAGCAGCCCGAGTTCGCACTTCTGGAGCAGGACGCGGTGCAGCGCCCGGTCGACCAGTTCCTCGGGCACGGTGCCGTGGCGGACGGCGGCGACGAGTTCCTCGCCGTAGCTGCGGACGGTGGGCAGTTCGACGTCCACCCCGGCCCGCAGGGCCAGGCGGGCGGCGTCGGCGCGGTCCTCGGCGATCTTGTGCAGCGTCTCCAGGAAACCGATCGCGAAGTAGTCGGCGACGACCGTGCCCTCGAATCCCCAGGTGTCGCGGAGCAGTCCGGTCAGCAGGGACGGGTCGGCCGCCGACGGCACCCCGTCGATCTCCGTGTAGGAGTGCATGACCGAGCGGGCGCCGCCCTCGGTCAGCGCCATCTCGAAGGGCGGCAGAACGACGTCGGCCAGTTCCCTGGCCCCGGCCCGGACGGGCGAGAGGTTGCGGGCGCCGGCGGAGGCGGCGTATCCGGCGAAGTGCTTGAGGGTGGCGACGATGCCGGCGGACTCCAGTCCGCGCACATAGGCGGTGCCGATGGTGGCGACGAGGTAGGGGTCCTCTCCGATGGTCTCCTCGACGCGGCCCCAGCGCAGGTCGCGGACCACGTCCAGGACGGGGGCCAGCCCCTGGTGGATGCCGACGGACCGCATGTCGCTGCCGATCCGGTGGGCCATCTCGGTGACCAGGTCCGGATTCCAGGCCGCGCCCCAGGACAGCGGGACCGGGTAGGCGGTCGCGCCCCAGGCGGTGAATCCGGCGAGGCACTCCTCGTGGGCGAGTGCCGGGATGCCGAAGCGTCCGGCTCCGGCGATCGCCCGCTGGGCCCGGGCCAGCGAGACCGCGCCCACGGCGGGGTCCACCGGCGCGGTGCCGAAGGGCCGGGTGAGCTGGCCGAGGCCGAGCGGGATCAGCGCGTCCCAGTCGATGGGGTCGACCATGTCGTTCTGGTGCGGGGCGACCCCGTCCCCGTCGGCGTCGGCGCCCACCCAGATTCCGTACAGCTGGGCGGTCTTCTCCTCAAGGGTCATCCGGGAGACGAGGTCGGCCACCCGCTCCCGCGGGGGCAGCGCGGGATCCTGCCAGGGGCCTTCGACGGCGGTGGCCGCTTCGGTGCTGCGGGCATGCGGGACAGGGGGGTTTGCCATGGCGGCGGGGATTCCTCTCAAGAGTGCGGTGGTACGGGGCGGCGTGGTGGGGCTACTTGCCGCCCACCCCCATCAGTCCGTTGACCAGTGCCTTCCGGGCCACGAGGTACACGGCGAAGATCGGCACGACGGAGAGCACGATCGCGGCCAGCACGGCGGGGATGTTCACCCCGAACTGGGACATGAAGTTGAAGAGGCCGAGGGTCAGCACCCGGTTCTCCTCCGACTGGGTCAGGATCAGCGGGAACAGGAAGCCGTTCCACGCCTGGAGGGCCGTGTAGATGGCCACCGTGCTGATGCCGGCCTTGGACATCGGGACCGCCAGCTGCCACAGCATCCGCAGCGGGGTCGCGCCGTCGAGCGCCATCGCCTCGTACATCTCCTCGGAGACGTCGCGCATGGTGCCGCTGAGGATCAGCACCGCCACCGGCATCGCGAACGCGGCGGTGGGCAGGATGATCGCCGGCAGGCTGTCGTAGAGGCCCATCTTGCTGATGAGCAGGTACAGCGGCACGATCACGGCCTGCGCGGGGATGGCCACTCCGAGCAGGAAGGTGCGGAAGGCCAGCGAGGAGAGCCTGCTGCGGGTGCGTACCGCGACATAGGCGACGGGCACCGCGAGCAGCAGCACGATGGCGACGGTGGCCGCGGCGACGATCGCGGTGTTGGCGAGCATCGAGGAGAAGCCGCTGTCCAGCACGGTGCGGTAGTTGTCGAGCGTCGGGTGGGCCGGCACGGCCAGCGGATCGCCGTTGAGCGCCTCGTCCTGGTGCATGAGCGAGGAGGAGACCAGGGTGTAGAGCGGGACGGTCACGAGGAGCAGCCAGACCAGCGAGCCCAGGCCGGCCAGGGGGTTGCCCCACTTCCTGCGGCGCCGCAGGGCGGCCGGCAGGCCGCGGGTCACGGGCTGCGCGGGGCGCGTGGCGGGGCGGGTGTCGAGAGACATCGCGTCACATACCTTCCCGGGTGGACCGCATGTTCCCGAAGCCGCTGAAGCGGACCAGGATCAGGGACAGGGCGGTGGCCACGACGACCAGGGCCGTCGCGATCGCCGCGGCGTAGCCGAGGTCGTAGGTCTGGAAACCGGTCCGGTACATCAGGTAGGGCAGCACGGTGGTGTCCGTGCCCGGACCGCCCTTGGTCATGATCAGCACGGTGTCGAAGTACGTCAGCGAGCCGACGATCATCAGGACCGACGAGGTCGTGACGGTGTTGCGCAGCTGCGGCAGCGTGATGTGGAAGAACTGGCGGAGCATGCCGGCCCCGTCGATCTCCGCGGCCTGGTACAGGACCTGCGGGATCTGCCGGGTGCCGCCCTGGTAGATCAGGGTGTGGAAGGGCATGAACTGCCAGCCGCCGACGAAGGCCACGGTGAGCAGGGCGCCGGTGGACGAGCCCATGATGTTCGGGTCGATGCCGAACCAGGGCCCGATCTCCTTGATCACACCGAAGTTCGGGTCGAGCAGGGCGTGGAAGAGCATCGCGATGGCCGTGGTGGAGAGCAGCAGCGGGATGAAGAAGACCGCCGAGAGCACGGCGCGGCTGCGCTGTCTGCCGGCCGCCCAGACACCGAGCAGCAGGGCCACGGGGGTCTGGAAGGCCCAGCTGACCGCGGTGAGGAGCAGGCTCAGCCAGGCGGCCTGACGGAACTCCGGGTCCTTGAACAGCCTGGTCCAGTTGTCCGTGCCGACGGGGGCCGGGGAGTTGAGCCCGTCCCAGTGGCAGAAGGAGAGGTAGACGGCGATCCCCAGCGGGACGATCGCGAAGACGGCGAAGAAGAGGATGCCGGGCAGGGCCCAGACGACCGGGGGGCGGCCGACGCTGCCGGCGGCCGCCTTCCTTCCTCCACGCACCTTTTTGTACGAAGAGACGTGGGACATTGTTACTTGACGGCCTTCATCGCGGCGACGAACTGCTCGGGCGACGACTTGCCGGCGAACAGCTTGCTGATCTCGGTGAGCAGCGGGGTGGCGTACTGGGACTCCAGCGCCTGGTCCCAGGAGAGGGTGAAGCTCGGGGCCTTCTGGACCATGTCGTACTGGTCGGCGGCGAACTTCGGGTTGGGCGATCCGCTCAGCATGGCCGCCGCGTTGGACGTGGTCGGGACGTCGCCGTTGTCGACCAATGCCTGGGCGTAGGACTTGGAGGCCATGGTCTTCAGGAAGGCGATGGCCTCGTCCTTGTGCTTGGTGCGGGCGTTGACCGACCAGTAGTTGGTCGGGTTGCCCACCACGTCCGCCGGGTCGCCGACGCCGCCGGCGACGGTCGGGAAGCTGGTCCAGCCGAGGTCCTTCCTGGCGAAGTCCGGTGCCTTGCCGAGCTGGGTGGAGTACTCCCACGAGCCCATCAGGTGCATGGCCGCCTTGCCCTTGCTGAGCAGGGTGGGGGCGCCGCCGTTGCCGTAGTCGACGGAGTTGAAGTTCTTGCCGAAGGCGCCTTCGTCGACGAGCTGCTTGACGGTCCGGGCCGTCTTGAGCACGGCCGGGTCGCCCCAGCCGGAGGTGTCGCCGTTCTGGATCTTCCGGAAGACGTCGGGGCCGCCGATCCGGTCGAGGAGGTACTCCAGCCACATCAGCTCGGGCCACTTGTCGGAGCCGCCGAGGGCGAACGGGGTGATGCCCTTGCCCTTGAAGGTGGTGATGGCCTTCTGGAGGTCCTCCCACGTCCTGGGGGGCTCGATCCTGTTCTCGGCGAAGAGGGTCTTGTTGTAGAAGAGCATCACGGGCTGCATGCCGCGCATCGGGACGCCGTAGATCTTCCCGTCGAGGCTGCCGGCCTCGACGACGGAGGGGAGGAAGCCCTCCTTGAGCGTGGTGTCGCTCTTGACGGTCGAGGTGAGGTCGACCAGCTGGTCCGCGTCGACGTACGGCTTGATGGAGCCGCCGCCCCAGTTGAAGAAGATGTCGGGGGCGCTCGGGGAACCCATGGCGCTGCGGAGCTTGTTGACGTAGTCGGTGCCGGGGACGGAGACGAGCTTGACCTTCACGTCCGAGGTCTTGTTGAACTCCTTGACCGCGGCCTGCTGGACCTTCACGGCGTCGTCGCCGTAGACGTACGCGGTGAGGGTCGCGCCGCCGTCACTGCCGCCGTCGCCGCCGCAGCCCGCGAGCAGACCGGCCATGACCATGGCGGCACCGGCCGCGGTCCATCTCGCCGTACGTGAACCATGAGAGAAAATTCCCGACCGCATGACCGCACCTCTGTCGAATGTTTCGGTGTTACTTGCGAATGTTGCCGGAACCGTACGGTCGTGTTTCGGACCAGTCAAGAGGTCCGGAGCGAGGAATTTTCCCCGGGACCCGCCCCGCCCCGTCGCCGCCGGGCGGTTACGATTCCCTGTATGAGCCCCGCAAACGTCCAGTCACATCAGGAGAAGGCGCCGGCCGGCGAATCGTCGGACGGCACCGCCACCCTGGCGGAAATCGCCCGAGCGGCCGGAGTCTCCGCTCCGACAGTTTCGAAAGTGCTGAACGGGCGTGCCGATGTCGCCCCCGGCACGCGCACCAAGGTGGAGGAGCTGCTGCTGCTGCACGGCTACCGCCGCAGACGCGGCTCCACGACCCAGTCGCAACTGATCGACCTGGTCTTCCACGAGCTGGACAGCGCCTGGGCCATGGAGGTCGTGCGCGGGGTGGAGAACGTGGCGCGCGAGGAGGGCCTGAGCCTGGTGCTCTCGGAGAGCGCGGGGCGCCTCACCCCCGGGCAGACCTGGGTGGACGGGGTGCTGGCCCGCCGGCCGGTCGGCGTGATCCTGGTGCTGTCCGACCTCACCGCGGCCCAGCGCGCGCAGCTGACGAGCCGCAGCATTCCGTACGCGGTGGTGGACCCGGCCGGCGATCCGGGCGACGACGTCCCGTCGGTCGGCACGACGAACTGGCAGGGCGGGCTCGCCGCGACCCGCCATCTCACCGGACTCGGCCACCGCAGGATCGGGGTCATCAGCGGCCCCTCGCGCATGATGTGCAGCCGGGCCCGGGTGGACGGCTACCGCGCGGCCCTGGAGACCGCGGGTCTGCCGATCGATCCCGACCTGGTCCGCGAGGGCGAGTTCCAGCACGAGGCCGGGTACACCGCGGGCCTGGAGCTGCTGCGCCTGGCGGACCGCCCGACCGCCGTCTTCGCCGGGAACGACCTCCAGGCGCTCGGTGTGTACGAGGCCGCGCGTGAGCTGGGCCTGCGCATCCCCGAGGACCTCAGCGTCGTCGGCTTCGACGACCTGCCGCTCACCCGCTGGATCGGCCCGCCGCTGACCACGGTGCGCCAGCCGCTCATAGAGATGGCCGAGACGGCGGCCCGCCTGGTGCTGGACCTCGGCCGGGGCCGGCAGCCCGCGACCACGCGGGTCGACCTGGCGACCAACCTGGTGGTGCGCAGCAGCACGGCGGCGCCGGGGCACTGACGAAGCGCGCGGTTCCCCCGGCGGTCCTGCGCGCCTGTGTCAGTGGCCGGGTGCAGACTGACCCGTACCGGCACAACGGCGTTTCGGGAGGTCCTGCCATGACCGAGGTTCTGCTCACCGTCGGCACCCGCAAGGGGCTCTTCATCGGCCGCGGACGCGGTGGCACCTGGGAGTTCGACGGTCCGCACTTCAACGCGCAGGCGATCTACTCGGTCGCCATCGACACCCGGGGGAAGGCACCCCGTCTGCTGGTCGGCGGCGACAGCGCGCACTGGGGCCCCTCCGTCTTCCACTCCGACGACCTGGGCGCGAGCTGGGTGGAGCCGAAGCGGCCGGCCGTGCGCTTCCCCGAGTTCACCGGCACCTCCCTGGAGCGGGTCTGGCAGCTGCATCCGGCGGGCCCCGAGGCGCCCGACGTGGTCTATGCGGGGACCGAGCCGGCCGCCCTGTTCCGCTCCCGGGACCGGGGCGAGTCGTTCGAGCTGGTCCGCCCCCTCTGGGAGCATCCGACGCGCTCCAGATGGGTGCCGGGCGGCGGGGGCGAGGGGCTGCACACGGTCCTGACGGACGAGCGGGACCCCCGGGCCGTGACGGTCGCGGTGTCCACCGCCGGGGTCTTCCGCACGGCGGACGGCGGCGAGACCTGGGCCCCGGCCAACAAGGGGGTGTCGGCGGTCTTCCTGCCCGACCCGGACCCGGAGTTCGGGCAGTGCGTGCACAAGGTCAGCCGGGACGCGGTCGATCCCGACCGCCTCTACCTGCAGAACCACTGGGGTGTCTTCCGCAGCGACGACGCCGGGGACCACTGGACGGACATCGGCGCCGGGCTGCCCTCCGACTTCGGCTTCGCCGTGGCCGCGCACCCGCACCGCGCGGACACGGCGTACATCTTCCCGATCAACGCGGACGCGGACCGGGTCCCCGCCGGACACCGCTGCCGGGTCTACCGGACGACCGACGCGGGCGAGCACTGGGAACCCCTGTCGGCGGGGCTGCCCGAGGACGCGCACTACGGCACGGTGCTGCGCGACGCGCTCTGCACGGACGACGCCGATCCGGCCGGGGTCTACTTCGGCAACCGCAACGGCGAGCTGTACGCGAGCGCGGACGACGGGGACAGCTGGCGGCAGCTCGCCTCGCATCTTCCGGACGTCCTGTGCGTACGGGCGGCGGCCGTCGGCCCGTGACGAGGGGGGGCCGCTTCGCTCCCGCCCCGGGCTCAGGGCAGCTGCCAGTCCACCGGCTGTGCGCCGAGACCGGCCAGGAGCTCATTGGTGCGGCTGAAGGGCCGCGAACCGAAGAAGCCCCGGTCGGCGGACATCGGCGAGGGGTGGGCGGACTCGATGGCCGGCAGATCGCCGAGCAGCGGGCGCAGGTTGCGCGCGTCCCGTCCCCACAGCACCGACACCATCGGCTTGCCCCGGGCGACCAGGGCGCGGATGGCCTGTTCGGTGACCTCTTCCCAGCCCTTGCCGCGATGGGCACCGGGCTTGCGGGGCGCGGTGGTCAGGGCCCTGTTCAGCAGCAGCACGCCCTGACGCGTCCACGGGGTGAGATCGCCGTTCGACGGACGCGGCAGCCCCAGGTCCGTGTGCATCTCGCGGTAGATGTTCTCCAGGCTGCCCGGCAGCCTGCGGACGTCGGGAGCGACCGCGAAGCTCAGTCCGATCGCCATCCCCGGTGTGGGGTAGGGGTCCTGACCGACGATCAGGACGCGTACCTCGTCGAAGGGCTGCTGGAACGCGCGCAGGACGTTCGCCCCGGACGGGAGGTAGGTGCGGCCCGCCGCGACCTCCGCCCGCAGGAAATCACCCATCGCGGCGATACGTCCGGCCACGGGTGCCAGGGCGTCGGCCCAGCCGGGCTCGACAACTTCGTTCAACGGTCGTGCTGTCACAAGGGATCACCCTACCGGCGCAACGCCGGGGCTCGGGATAGGGTGCTGCCGTCCTTCCCCATCCGCATCTCTCGTCGCTTTCCGGAGGCCGGTCCATGACGTCACACGGGCACGAGCCCGGGGAGTACGTCCTCGGAGTGGACTCGGGCGGCTCCGGACTGCGGGTCGCCCTGGGCACCGTGGGCGCGGACGCCCCGCTGGACACCGAGGTGTGCGCCGAACCGGTGCGGACCGGGCCGCGCGGCATCGACGCCGCCCATCTCCTGGAACAACTGCTGCCCGCCGCCCGGAGCCTGCTCGCCCGCCACTCCGCCGGCGGCCGGGTCGCCACGGCAGCGGTCGGCGCGGCGGGCATGGCCACGCTGGGCGAGCAGCTGCGCGCCGAACTGCCGGCGGCCCTGGCCGACGCGCTGGGCGTGCGCCGGCTGGCGCTCGCGGCCGACGCGGTCACCGCGTACGCCGGAGCGGTCGGTCAGCGCCCCGGCGCGGTGGTGGCGGCCGGCACCGGACTGATCGCGCTGGGCACGGACCTGACGCGATGGCGGCGGGCCGACGGCTGGGGGCATCTGCTGGGCGACAGCGGGGGCGGCGCCTGGATCGGGCGGGCCGGACTGGACGCGGCGATGCGGGCCCACGACGGACGGCGCGGCGGTTCGGCCGCGTTGCTGGCCCGGCTGGAGGCGGTGCTCTGCCCGGCGGCCGAACTGCCAGGGCTGCTCTACCCGCGCGCCGACCGGCCCGCCCTGCTGGCCTCGTTCGCCCCCGAGGTCGCCGCGTGCGCGGCGGACGACCCCGTCGCCGAGGGCATCCTGCGGGACGCCGCCGGACACATCGCCGAGGCGGCCGCCGCCGTCTGCCCCGAGGCGGGAGCGGGCGACGAACCGTACGAAGTGGCCTTGACCGGCGGCCTGTTCCGGATGGGCGACCCGCTGCTCGTACCGCTGCGCGAGGAACTGGCGCGGCAGCTGCCGCAGGCACGCGCGGTCCCCGGTTCGGGTGATCCCCTGATCGGTTCGCTGCGCATCGCGCAGGCACTGGCGACGGACGGTCTGCGCCTGCCGCATCACCCGACACTGCTCCACGTTCCGGCACAAGCGCCGCTGTCCGCACCGGAACAGGGGCGTGACCAGGGGCGACAGAGCAGGGCAGTCGACCGGTAAGCCACTGATCGGATAAATACGGACAGACAACGCTCGACCGGGCCCTCCCCGCGCAGCGGGGTACCCAAAACCAGTAGCATGCGGCGCCATGAGCACCCCCACTGGGCCCGCTTCCGGCCTGCCTGTACGAATGCCGCGACCTCGCCAGTCCGGACGGCACCGCCGCCCGGAGCCCGTGGTCGCACCTGAGGGCGCTGCCGCGCTCGTTCTCGCCGTTCCCGGTACCCCCTCTTCGGCCAGCCGCAGTCTGGCCGAAGAGGTGATCAGCATTGCCCGCTCCGAGCTGCCCGGTCTGAACGCCCTGATCGGTTACCTCGACGGTGACGATGCCGAGTACCCCACTTTGACTTCGGTGGTCGCCCATGCCGCCGCCGAGCGCACCGCGCGCTACGAGCAGGCGCTGGCCGTGGGCCGTGAGGTCGCCGAGCCCGAGGGCCCGGCCGCCGTCGTGGTGCCGCTGCTCGCGGGGCCGGACAGCACCCTGGTCCAGCGGATACGCCAGTCGATCACCGACAGCCAGGCCCCGGCCGAGCTGACCGATGTGCTCGGCCCGCACCCGCTGCTGGCCGAGGCGCTGCACGTGCGCCTCTCCGAGGCCGGTCTCGCCCGCGCCGACCGCGCCCGGCTGTTCACGGTGGCGACGGCCGCCGACGGGATCGTGCTGGCCACGGTGGGCGGCGAGGAGGCCGTGCAGGCCGCCGGGATCACCGGCATGCTGCTGGCCGCGCGGCTCGCGGTGCCGGTGATGGCCGCCGCGCTCGACGTCGAGGGCTCGGTCGCGGCGATCGCCGAGCAGCTCAAGGGCTCGGGCTCGCTCCAGCTGGCCGTGGCGCCGTACCTGGTGGGTCCCGAGCTGGCCGACGGCCTGCTGGACGCCGCGGCGAAGGAGGCCGGCTGCGCGAGCGCCGAGCCGCTGGGCGCGTACCCGGCGATCGGCAAGCTGGTGCTGTCGATGTACACCACGGCGCTCGGGATCGCTCCCCCGGTGGCGCAGGGCGCGCAGGCCCACTGACCCCTTTTGCTCGCGGGAGGCCCCGGTGCCGGACTCGGTCCGGCACCGGGGCCTCCCGCACAGGCGCTCAGGCGAAGATCACGCAGGAGGCCGCCGGGGCCTCCACGGAGCCGCCCCGGGTCGGGATGCCCGTCTGCGGGTCCACGGTGAACCAGGTGACGTCGCCGCTGCGCTCGTTGGCCGCGTACAGCCGGCGCCCGGTGGGGTCGAGCGCGAGGTCGCGCGGCCAGTGCCCGCCGCAGCTCACGGTCGTGACCAGGGAGGCCTTCTCGCCCGTCGCGTCGAGTGTCAGCACGGAGATGCTGTCGTGGCCCCGGTTGGCCGCCCAGAGGAACCGGCCGTCGTGCGCGACGACGATCTCGGACGGATAGCTGGCCGGGGCCGTGTCCGCGGTCGCCTCGGCGGGCAGCACGGGCGTCTCCCCGAGCGGCTCCAGGGCCCCGGCGGCGGCGTCCCAGCGGCACACGGTGACCGTGGACTCCAGCTCGTTCATCACATAGGCGTGGCCGCCCGAGGGGTGGAACGCGAGGTGGCGCGGGCCCGTGCCGGGCCGCAGCGCCGTCTCCTGGTGCAGACGCAGCGCCCCGGTGGCGGGGTCCAGCGCGTAGATCCACACCGAGTCGGTGCCGAGGTCCACGCCGAGCACCCAGTTCCCGGAGGGGTCGGGGAGCGCCTCGTGGGCGTGCGGGCCCTCCTGCCGGTCCGTGACCGGGCCACTGCCCTCGTGCACGAACACGCCGGCCGCCGGGGCGAGTGAGCCGTCCTCGGCGATGGGCAGGACGGTGACGCTGCCGGAGCCGTAGTTGGCGGTGACCACATGCCCTGCGGCAAGGGCGAGGTGGGTGGGGCCGTTGCCGTCGACGGGCCGGATCTCGCCGAGGAGGCCCGGGACGTCGCCGGTGATGTCGAGGGCCGCGGCCGCTCCCGGTTCGGTCTCGCTGACCGCGTAGAGGACGCCGCCGCCGGGGCCCCTGCCCCGGCCGAGTGCCAGGTAGGAGGGGTCGGGTACGGCGTCCGTCGCGCCGAGCACGGTGAGCGCCCCGGTCTCCGGGTCCACGGCGGCGGCGGTGACACCCAGCCCGCCCGCCGAGGTGAACGACCCGATGAATGCCCGTCCCGCACCGCTGCTGCTGTCCACCGCACTGCTCCTCTCCGCCGACTGATCCCGACGGCGAGGGCCGTCATGATCTTTCGCGGCGACCGTAGCAGTGTCCGGTGCGGACCGGACCTGTGGCGTGGGTCAGGCCGTGACGAGCGGTGCGCCCGGCGGGCTGTGCAGGGGTGCGGCCAGTTCGGTGAGCGCCCGCTCCAAGCTGTGCAGGTGGACGAGGGCGGGTTCGGTCACGGCGTGGTGGGCGGGGAGCTCGGCGGCGACGGCGGTACGGGCCGGCCGCTCGGGGGCGGTCAGCGCCTCGACGGCGCTTTCGACGCGCCAGCAGGCGGCGGCGAGCCGGGCGTCGTGGGAGGCCTCCGGGTCGGCCGCGACGGAGGCCAGTCCGCGCACTTCCCGGGCGCAGACGTCGAGCAGGGCGATCACATGGCCCGCCCGGGCCCGCCGAGCGCGCAGCGGGCTCAGCGGGTGCACCAGCGGGGCCAGCGAGAGCCGGACACGGCCGAGGAGCGCCTCCAGCTCGGCGATCCTCGGCGCCGGGTCGGCGGTGGCCGAGCCGGAGAGCCGCGCGGCGGCCTCCTCGGTGCACGCGTGCACACAGCGCAGGGCGCGCTGGATCCAGGCATCGGTCGTGGCGTGCGTGGTCACGGGCAGCACGACCAGTACGGCGAGCATCGCGCCGAGCGCGCCGACGGCCGTCTCGGCGAGGCGCAGGGCCAGCAGGGCGGGGTCGAGCACGCCGAGGGAGCCGTAGAGCGCCCCGGCCATCACGGTCACGGAGAGCATCATCCAGGTGTAGGAGACCGCCGCCGTGTAGAAGATCCCGAAGACCCCGGCGGCCACCAGCAGCGCGGTGGGCACCGGCGCCCCGTGCAGGGGGACGACGACGGCCAGGCCGACCGGGATGCCGATGAGGGTGCCCAGCACCCGGCGGAAGCTGCGCACCAGCGTCTCGCCGCGCGAGGCGGTGTTCACGAACACCCACCAGGTGGCCCCGACGGCCCAGTACCAGCGCTGGTCGGACAGGAGCTGTCCGGCCATCAGCGCGACGGCTCCCCCGGCGGTGGCCTGGATCGCCTGGCGGGTGGTGACCCTGGCCAGGCCCGTGCCGCTGACCGGGGCGGGCACGGCGGGGGCGGCAAGCCGGCGTTCGTAGCACCAGAGCCCGAAGCGGACGGCCGAGGAGGAGAGCAGTGAGAGGGCGACCGCGCAGTAGAGCTCGGGCAGCTGCCCCGGCAGCGTGTGGAGGAACTGCGTGGTGAAGAAGGCCATGAACGCGAAGACGCCGAGGGAGTGGCCCCGGGGGCCCCAGCGCCGGGCGTAGACGCCGATGCCCATGACCGCGAGGAAGGCCGCGTCGCGCGCGACCGGCTGATCGTGGAGCAGTGCGGCGAGCGCGAGGACGGGGAAGCCCGCGACGGGGAGCAGGGCGGTGGTGACCGCCTGTCCGCGCACGGTGGGGTCGGTCACGGTGAACAGGGCGAGCAGTGCGGCCAGGCCCCCGGTGATGGCCGCGACGAGCGAGTGGCCGGCGAGTCCGCAGACGGTCACCGCGAGTCCGATGCCGAGCACGGCACGGGTGGCGGCACGCAGCCGCAGCCTTCCCGGGTCCCGGGCCACGAACGCTCTCCTCAGCACTGCCGCTCCCCCGATCGGGTCCGCCGGTTTTGTGTTCCGCGTTCCGGCATGAAAAAGGCGCCGCGGGGTTCCGCAGCGCCATCGACAGCTCTATGAGAGCACCTGAAGGCCCGATGGCTCAAATTGACCTCGGAATGCTGTGCCATTGGCCCATACGGAGACATCCTCGAGGTACCACCGGACGGCCAACGGACCACCCGGTGCACTCCGTGCGCCCGCACGTGCCGGAGTCCCGACGATCGCCGTCGTTGGTCTAGACATGTCAAATTGACAGCACTACGCTCACCCTTGGTCTAGACCGCAGCACTCTCCGGACATCACCCCACATCTCCAGGAGCGACGTATGCGCAGAAAGATCACCTCCTTACTGGCCGGGCTCGGGCTGGCCGGTGCGGCCTTGTTCGCCACCTCCGGCAGCGCCCAGAGCCACGGGTACACCGACTCCCCCGTCAGCCGTCAGCAGCTCTGCGGCCTGGGCACCGTGAAGCACTGCGGGCAGATCCAGTGGGAGCCGCCGAGCGTCGAGGGTCCCAAGGGCTTCCCCACCCGAGGTCCGGCCGACGGCCACATCTGCTCGGGCGGCATCGGCCGCTTCTCCGAGCTGGACGACCCGCGCGGCGGCGCCTGGCCCGCCACCCAGGTCACCGCCGGACAGAACTACACGTTCAACTGGCGGATCGAGGCCCGGCACGCCACGACCGACTTCCGTTACTACATCACCAAGGACGGCTACGACCCGACACGGCCGCTCACCCGGGCCGACCTGGAACCGCAGCCCTTCCTCACTGTGCCGTTCGGCGGCCGGCTGCCGGGTTCGACCGTCAGCCACTCGGGCGTGCTGCCGCAGAAGTCCGGCAAGCACCTGATCCTGGGCGTCTGGACGATCTCCGACACCGGCAACGCCTTCTACGCCTGCTCCGACGTGCAGTTCTGACGTCCCGCCGCCGCCTCGCGCCGCCCCCGCCCGGGGCGGCGGCCCGGACGCGGGCCGTTGGTACAGTCGCCGGCCCGACCGACGTACCGAAAGAGGCCGGCGAAGCATGGCGGTGGACGCGCTCGACACCCGGATCCTGCGGCTGCTCATCGAACAGCCGCAGACCAGCGTGCGGGAGTACGCACGCATCCTGTCCATCGCCCGGGGCACCCTCCAGGCCCGGCTCGACCGGCTGGAGCGGGACGGGGTGATCACGGGCACCGGCCCGTTCCTCTCCCCCGCCGCCCTCGGCCACCCGGTGCTCGCCTTCGTACACCTCGAGGTCACCCAGGGGCATCTCGACGACGTGGGCGAGGCGCTCGCCGCCGTGCCCGAGATCGTCGAGGCGTTCTCGACCACGGGCGGCGGCGATCTGCTGACCCGGGTGGTGGCGCGGGACAACGGGCATCTGGAGGACGTGATCCAGCGGCTGATCCAGCTGCCGGGCGTGGTCAGGACCCGCACCGAGGTGGCGCTGCGCGAGCGGGTGCCGCACCGGCTGCTGCCACTGGTCGAATCGGTCGGACGGGCGGCGGCGGGAGGCCGCTGACCGGCCCCGCCACCGGCAGGTGGCGGCCCGTCAACGCCCCTGCCGCCATGAGTCGGTGGCCGACGGTCGTCGGGAGCCCGTGCGCCGGATATCCTGATCTTGCCGCGTGCCCCCACCCCGCCCTCGTCCCCGATGAGGCCGCCGCCGCGGCTGTCGAAGCGGTCCTCGGCCCGAGCTATTCGAGATAGGTGTGCACAGGTGCTGGTAGCTGGTCGGTACCGACTGATATCCGCCATCGGCCGTGGCGGGATGGGTGAGGTCTGGCGGGCCACGGACGAGGTTCTCGGCCGCGCCGTCGCCGTGAAGCTGCTGCTGGGAGAGCATGCCGACGAGTCGGCCACCGCCCGGTTCCGGCTGGAGGCGCAGACCGCCGCCCGGCTGAGCCACCCCCATCTGGTGGCCGTGTTCGACTTCGGGTCCTGGGAGGACCGGCTCTTCCTCGTGATGGAGCTGGTCGAGGGCCGCAGCCTGGCCGATCTCCTCCTCGCGCAGGAGCGGCTGGGTCCGGAGCAGGTCGCCCGGATCGCCGGCCAGGCCGCCGCCGGACTGGCAGCGGCTCATCGGCAGGGCATCGTCCACCGGGACATCAAGCCCGGAAACCTGATGCTGGACGCCGAAGGGTCCGTGAAGATCGGCGACTTCGGCATCGCCCAGTTCGTGGACGACCCCTCCGCCGCGCTCACCACCACGGGCCACATCGTCGGCACGAGCCTCTACCTCGCACCGGAGCGGGCCCTGGGCCGCACGGCCGGCGCGGCGTCGGACATGTACTCCCTCGGCTGCGTGATCTACCAACTACTGCTCGGCCAGCCGCCGTTCCGCTCGGACACCGCCACCGCCACGCTTTACCAGCACGTGGACACCCCGCCGACCCCGCTGCGGCAGCGGGGCGTCGACGTGTCCGCCGCCTTCGACTCGTATCTGCTGGGCCTGCTGGCGAAACAGCCCGAGGAGCGGCCCACCGCCCAGCAGGTGGCCGACTGGTTCCACGGCGAGGCCTGGCGGGGCCAGGCCGAGCCCCTGCCGCTGCACCGGCCCGCTCCCGCACCGGCGGTCCCCGCCTCGCGCGCCACACACGCCGCGCCGGCCGCGCCCGGTCCCAGGGCCGGAGCGGAGCCGAACACCCCGACGACCTACCGGCTGCCCCAGGCGGCCGGCCACGGCCGCCGCGCGGCGGCCCGGCCGAAGAACGCCCGGCGCCGGCGCAGCACCCGCGAGGCGATCAGACGCAGACCGAGAGTGGCCAGCGCCATCGCGGGCACGATCGCCTTCCTCGCCGCCGTCTACCTGGGGATGAGCCTGTTCTCCCCGGACTCCAGCTCGGCCACCACTCCGGACGGCCCCACCGCGACCAGCGGACCGCAGTCCCCCTAGGGCGTGTCGTCGAACTGGCGTCTGCCGGGCGACGACACCAGTTCGACGACACGCCCTAGACGCCGATCACCAGCGGTCGTGGACCGAGGCCCGGATCCTGCGGTCGTAGAGGTCCCGCACCGCGTCGAGCGTGCTCTGCGGCAGCGGGTCGAGCCCGGCGGCGGCCGCGTTGGCGCGGGCCTGTTCCACGGAGCGCGCGCCGGGGATGACGCTGGTGACGCCCGGCTGCTGGATGATCCAGCGCAGCGCGGTCTGCGCCGGCGTCGCCCCCTCGGGAGCGAGCGCGGCGAACTCGGCCGCGGCGGACACTCCGGTCCCGTAGTCGATCCCGGAGAAGGTCTCGCCCTGGTCGAACGCCTCGCCGTGCCGGTTGTACGTACGGTGGTCCTCGGGCCCGAAGACGGTGTCCGCGGTGTACTTCCCGGACAGCAGCCCCGAGGCGAGCGGCACCCGCGCGACGATGCCGACCCCGGCGGCCCGCGCGGCCGGCAGCACCTCGTCCAGCGGCTTGAGCCGGAACGGGTTGAGGATGATCTGCACACTCGCGACACCCGGCCGGGCGATGGCCGTCAGCGCCTCGGCGCAGGTCTCCACACTCACCGCGTAGGCGGCGATCCGCTTCTCGGCGACCAGGGTGTCCAGCGCGTCGTACACCGCGTCCGACGCGTAGACGGCGGTGGGCGGGCAGTGCAGCTGTACGAGGTCGAGGGTGTCGACGCCGAGATTGGCGCGGGAACGGTCGTTCCAGGCACGGAAGTTGTCCAGGACGTAGTGCTCCGGCAGCTGCTCGACGCGCCGCCCCATCTTCGTCGCGACGAAGACCCCGGCGTCGGGGCGCTCCTTCAGATAACGCCCGATGAGCTGCTCGCTGCGGCCGTCGCCGTACACATCGGCCGTGTCGAAGAAGGTGACCCCCGACTCCACGGCCGCGTCGAGCACCCCGAGCGCATCCGCCTCACGGACCTCGCCCCAGTCCCCGCCGAGTTGCCAAGTGCCCTGCCCGATGACCGATACGTCCCGCCCGGTCCTGCCCAGTTCGCGCTGCTCCATGAGGGGAATGGTACGTGGGGGCGGTGCCGGTCGGCCGGGTCCGCCCCGCTCGGGGCATCGCGGACCCGGCCGTCCGCTCAGCCCGCGTCCGGCCCCAGGTCCGTCAGGCGGCGGAGCTCGTCGTCGGTGAGGTGCAGGGTGCCCGCCGCCACGTTGGCCTCCAGGTGGGCGGGGTCGCCGGTGCCCGGGATGGCCAGGACGTGCGGGCCCTGTTGCAGGGTCCAGGCCAGCCGGACCTGGGCGGGGGACGCGTCGTGGGCGCGGGCCACGTCGAGGACCGCCCCGTGCTCCGTGGTGGCACGGGCCCCGGCCTCTCGGGCGGGGCCGGCTATCGCGTAGAACGGGACGAAGGCGATGCCCAGTTCACCGCAGGTGCGCAGGATCTCTTCGGAGCTGTGGCTGATCGAGCCTATGCCGTACCGGTTCTGCACACAGACGACGGGCGCGATGGCCAGGGCCTCGTCGAGCTGGTCGGGCCGGGCGTTGGAGAGGCCGAGGTGGCGGATCAGGCCCTCCTCGCGCAGTTCGGCCAGTGCGCCGAAGTGGTCGCTGATAGGGGCGGGTCCGTTCATCCGCAGGTTCACCACGTCGAGGTGGTCGCGGCCGAGCTGGCGGATGTTCTCCTGGACCTGGCCGCGCAGTTGGCCGGGGCGGGACCAGGGCAGCCAGTCGCCGGAGGGTCCGCGGCCGGGACCGACCTTGGTGGTGAGGACGAGGTCGTCGGCGTAGGGGGCCAGGGCGCTGTTGATCAGCTCGTTGGCCGAGCGCAGCGGGGAGAAGTAGAACGCGGCGGTGTCGATGTGGTTGACGCCGAGTTCGACGGCGCGGCGCAGCACCGTAAGGGCGCGGTCGCGGTCGTGCGGGGTGCGTGCGTCGCTGAAGGCCGGGCCGTTCTGCGTGAGCCGCATGGCGCCGAAGCCGATCCGGTTGACGGTCAGATCGCCGAGCCGCCAGGTGCCGGCGGCCGCCGCGTCGGGGGTGGATGAGGTCATGGCCGAGGCCTTCCTGAGCGGGGACGGCTGGTTCGCGGCCCGGTGAGAGGGCGCCAGATGGGCTTGTGCGATTGGTTCTTGAGTGATATGCTCGTCCTGACAGATCCGTGCGTTGATCTTCTTTTGGTGAGAGTGCAGGGTAACCTCCGCCGCGCCGCCTGTCCATCCCCGCTCCCCCGCACCGCCTTCGCCGGTCATGGTTCAGCCATGCCGCCACGAGGCGGCCTGCCGCGCGCGGCCGACCGGGCGACTTGACCAGACTTGCCAACTCCCCCTCAGCCAGCCGTAGTTCGTTGACGAGGTCATGACGGCGTGTGAGTGTTCGGTCGCCCGATCACGGACACCACCCGGACGGACGGCCGTTGCCTGCGCACGGGTGGGTGCGTCTCCCCACGCAGTTGCCCGTGACCGAGGTCCCCACACAACGAGGAGCCTCGATGAAACGCAGACCGATGACGGCCGGGACAACCCTGGCCGTCCTCGCCGGAATGCTGGTCGCCACGAGCGGCCGGTCCGCCTCCGCGGAACCGACCCCGCCGGCCCCGGCGCCGACCGCGCTCACCGCCGCCGTCTCGGCCGCCGACCGGGCCGCGTCCAGCGGTCTCGACGGCCTGGCCAAGGGGCCCGAGGAGCGGTACGAGCGACAGGCCGTGACCCCGTGGGTCAACGGGCTCTACTCCGTCGCGTACGAACGCACCTACCGCGGCCTGCCGGTCGTCGGCGGGGACGCCGTCGTGGTGGCCGACTCCAAGGGACGCGTACGGGCCTCCCAGTCGGCCGTCTCCCGGCGCATCAACGTGCCCACCACCGCGACCGTCTCGGCGAAGGCGGCCGAGGCCACCTCCCGCACGCGGCTCCGGTCCGTGGAGCGGGTCGACAGCCACCGGCTTGTCGTCCGGGCCACCGGCAAGCGGTCCCGGCTCGCGTGGGAGACCGTGCTCACGGGCCGCACCGCGAAGGCCCCCAGCCGGCTGCACGTCTTCGTCGACGCGGGCACGGGCGCGGTGCTCGACAGCTACGACGACGTCAAGGCCGGCACCGGCAGCAGCCAGTGGAACGGGCCCTCCCCGCTGTCCATCAACACGACTTCCTCGGGCGGCAGTTACTCGCTGCGCGACCCGGACAGGCCCGGGCTCAGCTGCGCGGACTACAGCACCGGGAGCGTCTTCACCAAGTCCAGCGACTCCTGGGGCACCGGCAGCGCCTCCAGCAAGGAGACCGGCTGCGTCGACGTGATGTGGGCGGCCCAGCACGAGTGGGACATGCTGCGCGACTGGCTGGGCCGCAACGGACACGACGGCAACGGCCGCAGCTGGCCCGTCAAGGTCGGCCTCAACGACGTCAACGCCTACTGGAACGGCTCCTCCATCTCCATCGGCCACAACCAGGCCAATCAGTGGATCGGGGCCATGGACGTCGTGGGCCACGAGTTCGGCCACGGCATCGACCAGTACACCCCCGGCGGCGCCAACAACGAGTCCGGTCTCGGCGAGGCCACCGGCGACATCATGGGGGCGCTCACCGAGGCGTACACCAATGAGCCTGCCCCGTACGACGACCCGGACTACACCGTCGGCGAGAAGATCAACCTCGTGGGCAACGGACCGATCCGGATCATGTACAACCCGGGGCAGATCGGCGACCCCAACTGCTACAGCTCCTCCATACCGAGCACCGAGGAGCACGCGGCGGCCGGTCCGCTCAACCACTGGTTCTATCTGCTGGCCGAGGGCTCGAACCCCGGCGGCGGCAAGCCGTCCAGCCCCACCTGCAACAGTTCCACGGTCACCGGCGTGGGCATCCAGAGCGCCGGCAAGGTCTTCTACGGTGGGATGCTGCTCAAGACCAGCGGCATGACCTACAAGCGCTACCGCACGGCCACCCTCACCTCGGCCAAGAACCTCGACGCCACCTGTGTGCTCTTCAACCGCACAAAGGCCGCCTGGGACGCGATCAGCGTCCCGGCCCAGACGGGTGACCCGACCTGCTCGCCGAGCGGAAACAACGACTTCTCGCTCTCCCTGGACCCGGCCTCCGGCTCGGTGAAGGCCGGCAACTCGGTCACCGCGACCGTGCGCACGACCGTCTCCTCCGGCAGCGCGCAGACGGTGAACCTGTCCGCGAGCGGCCTGCCGAGCGGCGTGAGCGTCTCCTTCAGCCCGGCCTCCGTGCAGTCCGGCGCCACCTCGGCGATGAGCGTGTCGACGACGTCGGCCGCGGCGGCCGGGACCTACACCTTCACCGTGAAGGGCGCGGGCACCCAGGAGCACACCGCCCAGTACACCCTGACCGTCACGGACGGCGGCACCCCCGGCGGCACCGCGCCGGACATCAGCGTCGCCAACGTGCAGGCGCATCTCACGCAGCTCAACACCATCGCCTCGCAGAACGGCGGCAACCGGCGGGCCGGCAGCGGCGGCTACACCGCCTCGCTCGCCTATGTGAAGGGCAAGCTCCAGGCGGCCGGCTACACCGTCAGCGAGCAGACCTGCACCAGTTGCAGCTACCCCGGCAACAACCTGATCGCGGACTGGCCGGGCGGACCGGCCGACCGCACCGTGATGTTCGGAGCCCATCTGGACAGCGTCTCCGCCGGTCCCGGGATCAACGACAACGGCTCCGGCTCGGCGACCCTGCTGGAGAACGCCCTCGCCCTGGCCCAGCAGAACCCGGCGATGACCAAGCACGTCCGCTTCGCCTGGTGGAACGGCGAGGAGCAGGGGCTGCAGGGCTCCAAGTACTACGTCGGGCAGCTCACCTCGGCCCAGCGCAGCGCCATCACCGCGTACTACAACTTCGACATGGTCGCCTCGGTCAACGGCGGCTACTTCATCAACAACCTCAACTCCGCCGCCTCGGCCCCGATGAAGGAGTACTGGGCCTCGCTCGGCCTCGCGCCGGAGGAGAACGTCGAGGGCCAGGGGCGCTCCGACGACTACTCCTTCCAGCAGGGCGGCATCGCCACCTCCGGCTACGCCACCGGCGCCAGTGACACCAAGACCTCGGCGCAGGCCGCCAAGTGGGGCGGCACGGCGGGCCGTTCGTACGACCCCTGCTACCACCAGTCGTGCGACACGACGGCCAACATCAACGCCACCGCGCTCGACCGCAGTGCCGACGGGGTCGCCTACACGCTGTGGAAGACCGCGGTCGGCACCACCGCGCCCGCCGACGACTTCTCCGTCTCGGTGAACCCGGTCTCCGGCAGCGTCCAGCCGGGCGCGTCCGTCACCGCGACCGTGTCCACGGCCACCACCGGCGGTTCCGCGCAGAGCGTGCGGCTGACGGCCTCCGGCGCCCCGAGCGGTGTCACCGTCTCCTTCGCACCCTCCACCGTGCAGTCGGGGGCCTCCTCCACCATGACCGTGTCCGCCGGGGCGCAGACCGCCGCGGGTACGTACACGCTCACGGTGACCGGGACCGGCACCGCCACCCATGCCACCACCTACTCGCTGGTCGTCGGGGGCGGCGGCAGCTGCCGGCCGAGCCAGGTCGTCGCCAACGGCGGCTTCGAGAACGGCACGGCGCCCTGGACCCAGAGCGCCGGGGTCATCAACAACCGGACCTCCGAGAAGCCCGCGCACAGCGGCGCCTACCAGGCCTGGTTCGGCGGCTGGGGCAGCACTCACACCGACACCGCCACGCAGTCGCTGACCGTCCCGGCCGGCTGCTCGACGTACCGGCTGGCGTTCTATCTGCGCACCGACACCGCCGAGTCGCCCGGCTCGACCGCGTACGACACCTTCACGGTCAAGCTCGGGA
This sequence comes from Streptomyces sp. ITFR-16, assembly GCF_031844705.1. Classification (NCBI taxonomy): domain Bacteria; kingdom Bacillati; phylum Actinomycetota; class Actinomycetes; order Kitasatosporales; family Streptomycetaceae; genus Streptomyces; species Streptomyces sp. ITFR-16. Next base: position 7,225,321 of record NZ_CP134609.1, on the reverse strand, counting down.
CCCGGACGCTGGCCACGTACTCGAATCTCGACGCGACCAACGGCTATGTCGAGCAGTCCTTCGACGTCGGCTCCGCCGCGGGTCAGACGGTGACGCTGGGCTTCACCAGTAAGGAGGACGCCTACCTGCAGACCAGCTTCGTCGTGGACGACGTGACCCTGAACGCGAGCTGACCGGCCGGACGGGGGATGCGGGGGCGGGGCGTGATCCACACGCCCCGCCCCCGGCGTGTCAGCGGATCACCGCCGCCAGGGCGCGGACGAAGTCCTCGGTCTCCGGCCCGCCGCCGGTCAGGCGGACCAGCCTGCCGTGCAGCCCGCGCAGTTCCTGGCCGAGCAGCGTCGCCGGGCCGACCTCGGCCGATGCCAGCACCGGCCCGGCCGCGGCCCGTGCCGCCGAGGGATCACCGGCGCAGGCGTGGGCGTCTGCCATCCGCACCAGGAACAGCATCCGCGCCGAGTGCATCCCTGGCGGCAGCAGAGCGAGCGCGGTGCCGGCCGCGTCCACGGCGCGGAGCGCGAACCGCCGCTCCCCCGTCGCTGCCGCCAGGTCCCGCAGGGCGCCGGCCGCGCCGGACTCCACCCGCAGGCGCACCGAGGCGACGGAGAGCCAGGGCGCCTCCGTCTCGTCGCGTTCGTCGGCCCGGTCCATCTGCGAGCGGGCGCGGTCAATATGACGCAGGGTCAGGGCTGCGTCGCCACGGACCGCGTGGCCGCGCGCCTGGTACAGATCGCTCATGGCGCCCGCCCAGGGCCGCCCCTCGGCCGCCTGCCGGATGGCGCCCCCGTAGGCGAGCGCCGAGGAGCCGTCACCCTCCAGCCGGGCGAGGGTGCTCATGTCGCCGAGCGCCGCGACCTGGGTCCCGACCCGTCCCGCCATGGCCGCCCAGAGCAGGGACCGGTCGAGCCAGGCCATCGCGGTCCCGTTGCGGCCCCACAGCAGCCGCAGGCAGCCGGCCGACTGCGCGTACTCGGCGGCCAGCGGGGCGAGTTGATGCTGATACGGCGCGGCGGGGAGCGCCATCCAGCGAAGCATGGCGTGCAGGGTGCGCTCGACGACGGCGGTCGCTCCCGGCCAGGCGCACTCCTCGTCGGCGCGCAGACAGACCGCGAGCAGGGCGGTCAGGGCGTGCACCGTCTCGTTGTCCAGGGCCGGGCGGGACGCGTCGTCCGGGCCGCGCGCGCAGAAGGCCGCATGCAGGGCGATGACATCGGTGAGTGCGGGCACCGCGCAGCCGTCCCCGCCGTGCACCGGGCAGATGAGCCCGTACGCGGGCAGCCGCGCGGGCAGCACGCTCCCCGGCGGCAGCGTCGCCGGGAGGTCACCACCCAGTGGTTCGCCGGGCAGCGGGCCCGGGCGGACGGTGGAGCCCGCCTGCGCGCCCCCCGCCCGCTCTGCCGCCTCGGCCGCCTCGCAGGCGGCCAGCAGGTCCCCGTCGGCCGTCAGCAGGTCGTCGAGCCGGCGGGCCAACGGGAGCGAAGCCCTCCGGCTGCCGTGTTCGAGTTTGCTGATGGCAGTGTGGTCGTAGCCGACCCGGGCGCCCACCTGGGCCTGGGTGAGCCCGGCCCGCCTGCGCCAGTGACGCAGCCGGGCGCCGAACGCACGCCATGCCTCCGCCGCCCCGGCGTCCACCGGCACGGGGCCCCTCACCTCGGTCACCCGGAACCCCGTCGCCCCTGGTCAAGGGCGCTGCGCGTGTCACGCTCACGGCTCATGCCCGGAGAATAGCGAGCGCCCGCGCCCGCTGTCCCCCGGGTGGCCGCAAGATGTCCGATAACAGGCGCGGCCGTTTCCGGTACGTGATTCCACGAGCCCTTCACACCTGCGGCGGGCATCGGCCCGGTTGCGGTGGCAACGACATGTTCCGCCGCACTCACTCCCCGTACGCACCGCATCAGCACCTGAATCGACGGCCCGTCAGATTCCTTGCGCCGAAGCCCTCAAGGCGGAATCAATGCGGGCAAGCGTGCGGTATCCGTCGTCAACTGTTGTTCTCAACGACACCCGAACAAGCGGGTGTTGCACACCTATTGACGCGTCGGATCCAAGAGAGAAGTATCCCCATCGGCCGGAGAGAGCGCTCTCCGGCTTCGTGTCGTGCACCCGTACCGCGACTCAGGAGAAAACCCCCATGTACGCACCCTCTGTGCTCCACAGACCCGCCCCCTCGACCGGGAGAAGACGCACCGGCGTGCTGGCCGCCGTCGCCGGTCTCGTCCTCTCGCTCCTGGCCTTCGTCCCCCAGGCCCCCGCGAGCGCCGCTCCCTCGCTGCTCTCCCAGGGCAAGACCGTGACCGCGTCCAGCCAGGAGGGCGCCGGCACCCCGGCCGGCGCCGCCGTGGACGGCGACAACGGCACCCGCTGGTCGAGCGCGTTCTCCGACCCCCAGTGGATCAAGGTCGACCTCGGCACCTCCGCCTCGGTCAGCCAGATCGCGCTGAAGTGGGAGGCCGCCTACGCCACGGGCTACCGGATCGAGTTCTCCACGGACAACAACTCCTGGACCACCGCCTACTCGACCACCACGGGCCCCGGCGGCAATGAGACGCTGAACGTCTCCGGCACCGCCCGCTACGTCCGGCTGACCGGCACCGCGCGGGCCACCGGATACGGCTACTCGCTCTGGGAGTTCCAGGTCTTCGGCACCACCGGCACCGACCCGGGCGGCCCGCAGCTGCCGGGCGGCGGCGACCTCGGCCCCAACGTGCTGGTCTTCGACCCCTCGACGCCCAACATCCAGGGCAAGGTCGACGAGATCTTCCACCAGCAGGAGTCGGCGCAGTTCGGCACCGGCCGCTACGCGCTGATGTTCAAGCCGGGCACGTACAACAACATCAACGCCCAGATCGGTTTCTACACATCCATCGCCGGGCTCGGACTCAAGCCCGACGACACGACCTTCAACGGTGATGTGACCGTCGACGCCGGCTGGTTCAACGGGAACGCCACGCAGAACTTCTGGCGCTCGGCGGAGAACCTGGCGCTCAACCCGGTGAGCGGCACCGACCGCTGGGCCGTCTCGCAGGCCGCCCCGTTCCGCCGGATGCACGTCAAGGGCGGGCTCAACCTCGCCCCCGACGGCTACGGCTGGGCCAGCGGCGGGTACATCGCCGACAGCAAGATCGACGGCCAGGTCGGGCCGTACTCGCAGCAGCAGTGGTACACCCGCGACAGCTCCATCGGCAGCTGGGGCAACGGCGTCTGGAACATGACGTTCTCCGGCGTCGAGGGCGCACCCGCCCAGAGCTTCCCCGAGCCGCCCTACACCACGCTCAACAACACCCCGGTCTCCCGGGAGAAGCCGTTCCTCTACCTGGACGGCAACGACTACAAGGTCTTCGTCCCCGCCAAGCGCACCAACGCACGCGGTGTCTCCTGGAACGGCACCCCGCAGGGCGAGTCCATCCCGCTGAGCCAGTTCTACGTGGTCAAGCCCGGCGCCACCGCCGCCACCATCAACCAGGCCGTCCAGCAGGGCCTGCACCTGCTGTTCACGCCCGGCATCTACCACGTGAACCAGACCATCAACATCGACCGCGCCAACACGGTCGTCCTCGGCCTGGGGCTCGCGACGATCATCCCGGACAACGGGGTCACCGCCCTCAAGGTCGGTGACGTCGACGGGGTGAAGCTCGCCGGTCTGCTCGTCGACGCCGGTCCGCAGAACTCCCCCGTCCTGGTCCAGATCGGCCCCGACAACGCCTCGGCCGGCCACGCGGCCAACCCGACCACCGTCCAGGACGTGTTCGTCCGGGTCGGCGGCGCCGGGGCCGGCAAGGCCACCACCGGCATGGTGATCAACAGCAACGACACCATCATCGACCACACCTGGCTGTGGCGCGCGGACCACGGCGAGGGGATCGGCTGGGAGACCAACCGGTCCGACTACGGCCTCCAGGTCAACGGCGACAACGTGCTGGCGACCGGGCTGTTCGTCGAACACTTCAACAAGTACGACGTCCGCTGGTCCGGGGAGAACGGCAAGACGATCTTCTTCCAGAACGAGAAGGCGTACGACGCGCCCAACCAGGCCGCCGTCCAGAACGGCGACATCAAGGGGTTCGCGGCCTACAAGGTCGACGACTCCGTCACCACCCACGAGGGCTGGGGGCTGGGCAGCTACTGCTACTTCAACGTCGACCCGACGATCCGTCAGGACCACGGCTTCGAGGCACCGGTGAAGCCCGGCGTGAAGTTCCACGACCTGCTCGTCGTCTCCCTCGGCGGCCAGGGCCAGTACGAACACGTCATCAACAACACCGGATCGCCCACCTCGGGGACGTCCACCGTCCCGTCGAACGTGGTGTCCTTCCCGTGACACCGTGACATCCGCATGAGCTGACAGGACGGCGCGGGGCCCGGCGACCGCCGGGCCCCGCGTCGTCGTGCCGGCTACCCGGGCGGCGGTTTGCCGAGCGACTGCTCGGACCAGATCACCTTGCCGCGGTCGGTGTAGCGGGTGCCCCAGCGCTCCGCGAACTGGGCGACGAGGAACAGGCCCCGGCCTCCCTCGTCCGTGGTGGCGGCGTAGCGCAGATGCGGCGAGGTGCTGCTGCAGTCCGACACCTCGCAGATCAGCGCGCGGTCGTACAGCAGGCGGACCCTGATCGGCTCGGAGCCGTAGCGGATCGCGTTGGTGACGAGCTCGCTCAGGATCAGTTCGGTGACGAAACCCTCCTCGTCCAGGCCGCGGTCGGCCAGCCAGCGGATGGCCTGCTTGCGGACCCCGGCGACGGCCGAGGCGTCGGGCGGCACCTCCCATTCGACGCGGCGGGCCGGGTCCAGGGTCCGGGTGCGGGCGACCAGCAGGGCGACGTCGTCGCCCGGGCGGGTGGGCAGCATGGTCTCCAGCACGTCGTCGCAGGTCTCCTCCGGGGTGCGGTCGCGGCCGGACAGCGAGCGGCACAGGAGCTCCAGACCGTCGTCGATGTCCCGGTCGCGGCGCTCCACCAGACCGTCCGTGTACAGCACCAGACGGCTGCCCTCGGGCACCTCCAGCTCGATCGCCTCGAAGGGCATGCCGCCGATCCCGAGGGGCAGCCCGGCGGGGATGTCGGGGAACTCCACGGTGCTGTCGGGCAGGACGAGCGCGGGTCCGGGGTGGCCCGCCCGGGCCATGGTGCAGCGTCCCGTGACGGCGTCGTAGATCGCGTACAGACAGGTGGCCCCGGTGATCCCGCCGCTGCCGTCGTCGCCCTCGTCCTGGTCCATCCGGACGACGAGTTCGTCGAGGTGGCCGAGGAGTTCGTCGGGCGGCAGGTCCAGCGTGGAGAAGTTGTGCACCGTGGTGCGCAGCCGGCCCATGGTGGCCGCGGCGTGCAGTCCGTGGCCGACCACGTCGCCGACGACGAGCGCGACCCGTGCGCCGGAGAGCGGGATGACGTCGAACCAGTCGCCGCCCACCCCGGCCTGGGCCGGCAGATAGCGATAGGCCACGTCCAGGGCGTTCTGGTCGGGCAGGCCGCGCGGGAGCAGGCTGCGCTGGAGGGTGACGGCCATCTCGTGCTCGCGGGTGTAGCGCCGGGCGTTGTCGACGCTGACCGCCGCGCGGGCGACGAGTTCCTCGGCGAAGGACAGGTCGTCTGGGTCGAAGGCCGCCTCGTTGCGGCCGCGCCAGAAGTTGGCCGCGCCGAAGATGACGCCGCGCGCGTGCAGGGGGACGGAGAGCAGCGAGTGGTAGCCGTGCTCCAGGATCCGTGCGGACTGCACGGGGTCGGGCCCGCGCCATTCGGTGGATGCCGTCAGATCGGGCACCATCCAGGTGTGGCCGGTGCTGCTGCCGAGGTCGTCGGGGCTGGTGGGGACGAAGCCGATGACCCGGCCGAGGGGGTGGAACGGGTGGTCCGGGCCGCCGCCGCGGACAGCGGTGCGGCGCAGGTTCATGACGTCGCCGGAGGGGGTCTCCGGTTCCTCCCCGCGCAGGACGGAGTCGGCGAGGTCGACCGTCACGCAGTCGGCGAAGCCCGGCACCGCGACCTCCGCGAGTTCCTGGGCCGTCGTGGTGACGTCGAGGGTGGTGCCGATCCGGGTGCCGGCCCGGTAGAGCAGCGTCAGCCGCTCGCGTACGGTCTCCGCCCGTCCGGTGACGGCCCGCAGCTCCGTGGTGTCGCGCAGGGTCGCGACGATGCCGGGCGGGCCGCCGCGCTCCTGGGTGGGGCGGAGATTGACGGCCAGCAGCCGGTTGCCCGCGGGCCGCACCTCGTCCGTGGCGACCTCTCCCGAGGCCAGCAGCGCCGCCGTGCGGGGCGCCAGGCCCAGCTCCGTCACCGGGCGGCCCTCGGCGTCCGGGGGCAGTTCCAGGAGCCGGCGGGCCTCGTCGTTGGCCAGCAGCAGCCGGTGGTCGGCGCCGATGATGAGGACGCCCTCGCGCACGGAGTGCAGCACCGCGTCGTGGTGTTCGTACATCCGGGTCATCTCGGCCGGGCCGAGGCCGCGTGTCTGGCGGGCCAGCCGTCGGCTCACCAGGGCCGCGCCGCCCGTGGAGAGGGCGAGGGCCACCACGGCCGCGCCGAGGGCGAAGGGAAGGCTGGGATAGGCCAGCCTGTTGACCGCCTCGACCTTGATGCCGACGGACACGAGGCCGGCGACCGTGCCGTCGGGCCGGCGGACGGGCACCACCGAGTTGACGGCGAGCCCCCGGCTGGCGTTCACGGTCCGGGTGATGGACTCGCCGTCGATGATCTCCTTGTACGGGCCGAGGACGTGCTTGCCGATCAGCGCGATGTCGGGATGGGTGTAGCGGATGCCATTGGTCCCTGCGACGACGACATACTCCACGCCGGTGCTCTGCCGGATCTCCTCGGCGCGCGGCTGGAGCAGGAGCGTGGGGTCCTTGCTGTCCAGGGCCGCCGCGATGCCGGGGGCGTGGGCGAAGGTCTCCGCGACGCTCAGGGATCTCGACCGGGCCGCGCTCATGCTGTCGCGCCGGCCCTGGACCACCAGGGCGGCGACGGCCGCCGTGATGAGCAGGGCCACGATGCCCAGCATGAGGAAGAAGACCTGGCCGGCCACGGTACGGGTGCTGAAGAAGGCCCGCAGTCTGCGGACCGGTTCCGAGCGCGTCGCACGCGAGCCGGGGGGCGCAGGCTCGTCACCGCCCGGGCGTCCGCCATCGTGTCGATGCGGCCGCCGGGCGGAGCGGTGAACCCACGCCCGGAATCGACCAGTACCACCCACATATTCAGGTTTAACATGAATTCGCGAGGCCCGATCGGTGTGACGGCGCGGAGCGGGCGGGCGCGGCGGCCGTCTGCGGTTCGATCGGGTGACACCCGCCGTGCGGAGGCGCGCCCGCCGACGGCCGGCGGCGCCCGCACCGCATGATCCCAAAATGGTGCCTGTATTCCTGTCCAAGGCCGTCGGGCTGCTGCTCGGCCGGGAGAGCCGTTCCCTCCATCTGAAGGCCGTCGGGTGGGCGACGGTGCTGCTCGGCCTGACCGTGTTCCTGGGCTCGTGGGCGGTGCTCGTCGCCGAGCGGAACGCCCCGCACGCCACCATCACCTCCTATCCCCGGGCGCTGTGGTGGTCGGCGGAGACCGCGACGACCGTGGGCTACGGCGACTTCTTCCCGGTGACCCTGTGGGGGCGGATCGTCGCCGTGTTCTCGATGTGCGTGGGCATCACGACGTACGGGATGGTCACCGCGGCCCTGGCCACCTGGTTCGTGGGCCACGAGCAGAAGCGCCGTCACCGGCTCGCCGCCGGGGCGGAACACGCCGCGCGCGAGGTGCGGCAGGAGACCGCGCAGCTCCATGAGCGCTTCGACCGCCTGGAGGCGCTGCTGACCGACTCGGGCCGCAGGCCGCCCGGGTAGGGCCGCCGCGCGCTGATCGCCGCGCCGACGTGTGAACGGCGTGCCGCAGGGCATAGAACCGGTGACCGACAGGAGGTGGTGGCAATGGGCCGCATCAGGGTCATCAGGCGTCCTCAGCTTCCGTCCCGGCCGCCGCCGCTCGATCTGCGCACGCCGTCCGGGCGTCCCCTGCCCTACTGACCGCGTCCGCGACCCGCCCTCGCCCCTTCCCGGGGCCGATGGGCGGGTCCTGTGTGTTCTCCCGGTCCTGAGCGGCCGTGCATCCCCGTGCGCGTCCCTTTCCGTGAGCCTGTTGATCACCCTGCCGCGCGGCCGGGCGAACCGGCAGGATGTCGGTGTACAGGCCCGCCTTCCCGGCGGCGCCGGCCGCTCCAGGAAGGAATCCCCATGCGGGAGACGCGTGCAGAGCAGTCACCGTCGGACGAGGAGGCCGCCGGCGGCGCGGCCGAGGAGGCCGAGGTGATCGTGGTCGGGGCGGGGCCCGCCGGTTCGTCCGCCGCCTTCCATCTCGCCCGGGCCGGGGTCGACGTGCTGCTGCTGGAGAAGTCCGTCTTCCCGCGCGAGAAGGTGTGCGGGGACGGCCTCACCCCGGGCGCGGTGCACCAGCTGATCCGGATGGGCGTGGACATCAAGGCCCCGGGCTGGGTGCGCTCGCGCGGAATGCGCTGGGTGGCGGGTGAGCGGCAGGTGCAGATCGACTGGCCCTCGCTCGGCGGCTACCCGGATTTCGGTCTGACCCGCAGCCGGCACGACTTCGACGACATCCTGGCCCGGCACGCCGTCGCCGCCGGGGCCCGGCTGCGCACGGGCGTGAAGGTGACGGACCCGGTGACCGACCGGGCGGGGCGGATCACCGGGGTGCGGGCGGTGGCCGGTGGGGAGGAGCCGGTGGTGCACCGGGCGCCGGTCGTGATCGCCGCCGACGGGGCCTCGGCCCGGATCGCGCTCGCGATGGGGCTGCAGCGGGACACCAGGCGGCAGATCGCGACGGCGGCCCGCCGCTACTACCGCAGCCCCGAGAGGTCCCAGGAGGAGTTCCTCGAACTCTGGGCCGACCTCCGCTTCCCCCGCAGCGACCGCTATCTGCCGGGGTACGGCTGGATCTTCCCGATGGGCGACGGGCGCGTCAACGTGGGGCTCGGCGCGGTCCCGCACCGCCGCCACGGCAACGCGGATCTGCGCGCCACGCTGGACCGGTGGCTGGCCCGGACGCCCGAGGAGTGGGGGCTGCGGGAGGAGAACGCCGAGGGGCCCGTCCGCAGCGCCGCACTGCCGCTGGGCTTCAACCGCCATCCGCTGTACACCTGCGGCCTGCTGCTGGTCGGCGACTCGGGCGGCATGATCTCCCCGTGGAACGGGGAGGGCATCGGCCAGGCGCTGGAGGCCGGTGAGGTCGCCGCCGAGTCGGCCGCGCTGGGCCTCGCGCTGCCGGCGGGTCCGAGGCGCGAGCGGGCCCTGCACCACTACCCGGTGGAGATGAACCGCCGCTGGGGCCGCTACTACCGGCTCGGCAACACGGCGGCCGATCTCGTCTTCAGCCGGTCGGGCTTCCAGCCGGTGCTCAACCGCTATGTGATGGGCTCGCCTTTCCTGCTCAACACGCTGGCCCGGCTGCTGACCAACCTCACGGACAAGCCGTCCCGCGATGTGATCGACCATCTCCTGAACACGGCGGTACGTCTGGTGCCGGCGCCCAACGCCCGGCGCCGCTGAGCGCGTTGGACCGGGACCGCATGGATCCGGACACTCAGCTCCCGTACGGATCCGCGCCCCGGGCCCCGAGCAGTTGCCGTCCCCACATCATCTCGGCCTCGCTGAGCGGGACTTCGGGGCACAGCCGTTCGGGGTGGCCGGGGGGCGGCCCGTCGGCGGGAGCGTCGTCCGGTGCGGCGACGGGCGGGATGTAGACCCAGATCTGACCGAAGGCGACCAGTGCGTATGCGAAGGACCGCAGATACCGGGCGAGGAGGATGCGCATGTCCCCAGCCTGCCCACCGGCTCCAAAGCCGTACCAAAGTCGGCCGCTGCCAACACATTTCGGCCAATCGGCATACGTACGCAGTTTCCCCGATGCGCGGACAGGGGCGCTGCCTCGAAAGTGACTGGAGCCGGGAAAACGAAAGTACGTTCCCCCTACCGCCCGAGGTCATGATGCGCTACGAACTGCTCGGTCCCCTCCGCGTCTCGCACGACGGACGCGGCTACTCCCTGAGCGCCCCCAAGATGGAGATGACGTTGGCCACCCTGCTCGTCGGGGCCGGACGGGTCACCACGAAGGAACAGATCATTGAGGAGCTGTGGGGGTCGGGGCCGCCCCGGCGCGCGTCGGCCGCCGTCCATGTCTACCTCTCCCAGCTGCGGAAGTTCCTCGCCGCCGCAGGGGACGACAGCGGCCGCGCCGTCATCACCAAGCCGTCCGGGTACCTGATGCGGCTGGACGGCGCCGGCTACGACGTCGAGGACTTCCGCGCGGCCATGCACGAGGGCCGCTTCCTCCAGCAGTCCGGCCGGTACGAGGCCGCGCTCGACGCCTTCGGCCGGGCGCTGTCCCTCGTGCGCGGGCCGGTCCTCGACGGCACACCCGAAGGACCGGTGCTGACGCGCTTCGCCACCTGGGTGGAGGAGGAGCGGCTCGCCTGCCTGGAGCTGTCCGTCGAGGCCAGTACGGCGCTCGGCCGGCACCGCGAGGTGATCAGCCTGCTCAACACCCTCACCGCCGAGTACCCGTTGCGCGAGTCCTTCTACCGGCAGCTGATGCTGGTGCTGTACCGCTCGGAGCGGCAGGCGGAGGCGCTGCAGGTCTACCGCTCGGCGCAGCGCGTCCTCAGATCCGAACTGGGCCTGGAGCCCTGCCGTTCGCTGCGCCGGCTGCACCAGGCGATCCTCACATCGGACCGCCTCCTCGATCTTCCCGTGGCGAGCTGACGGTGGCCACGGAGCGCCAGGACACCTGGCTGCGCCAGTACCACGAGACGGATGCCGCCCCGGAGCTCATCTGCTTTCCGCACGCGGGCGGTTCCGCCGGCTACTGGCACCCGCTGTCCGCCGTCGCCCGCCCCGCGCTGAAGGTGCGCGCCGTCCAGTACCCGGGCCGGCAGGACCGCTACCGCGAGCCGCCCGTCCGTGATCTGCACCGGCTCGCCGACCTGATCGCCGAGGCGCTGGCCGGCGGTCCGCCGCCGGCCGGGCCCCGGATCCTCCTCGGCCACAGCATGGGGGCCTCGCTCGCCCATGAGGTCGCGCTGCGGCTGGAGCGGGAAGCGGGCCGGGGACCGGCGGCGCTGCTCGTGTCCGGCCGCCGGGCGCCGTCGCGCCTGGTGGCCGGCGCGGAGCGGCTCGACACCGACGCGGCGCTGCTGGCCCGGGTCCGCTCGCTGGGCGGCACCGTGCCCGCCGTACTGGACGACCCCGAACTGCTCGAACTGATCCTGCCGGCGCTGCGCGGCGACTACGCGGCCCTTGCCGCCTATGTGCCGGCCCCCGGCGCGTCCCTGGCCTGCCCGGTCGTCGCGCTGACCGGGGACAGCGACCCGGAGGCGCCGGTCGAGGACGTACGGGCGTGGCACGGGCACACCACCGGCCCCTTCGAACTGCGGGTCTTCCCCGGGCGGCACTTCTTCCTGGGCGACCAACTGCCGGCCGTGGTGGACCTCGCCACCGCGCTGTCGGCCGCCGCCCCGGCCGGCCGGTGGTGAGGCCGTCATGAGCGGCTCCGGAAGCCTGCTGGCCATCAGCGATCTGCATGTGGCGTTCGACGACAACCGGGCGGTGCTGGAGGGGCTGCGCCCGGACCACCCGGACGACTGGCTGCTGGTGGCCGGTGACGTGGGCGAGGTCGCCGGGGACGTCGGCCGGGCGCTGGAACTGCTCAGCCGGCGCTTCGCCCGGGTGGTGTGGGTGCCCGGCAACCACGAGCTGTGGACCCACCGGCAGGATCCGCTGACCCTGCGGGGCCGTGACCGGTACGAGCATCTGGTGCGGATCTGCCGGGACCTGGGCGTCCTGACGCCGGAGGACCCGTATCCCGTGTGGCAGAGCCCGACGGGCCCGGTCACCGTCGCGCCGCTGTTCGTCCTGTACGACTACACCTTCCGCCCGGCCGGGACCACGACCCGCGACGAGGCGCTGGCACGGGCCCGGGAGAGCGGGATCGTGGGCACCGACGAGGCGCTGCTGCACCCCGATCCGTACCCCTCGATCGACGCCTGGTGCCGGGCCAGGCTGGCCCTGACGGAACGCCGGCTCTCGGCCCTCGCGCCCGGCACCGAGACGGTCCTGGTCAACCACTTCCCCCTGGTGCGCGAGCCCACCCGGATCCTGCGCCACCCGGAGTTCGCGCTGTGGTGCGGCACCGAGGGCACCGCCGACTGGCACACCCGGTTCCGGGCCCGGGCGGTGGTGTACGGGCATCTGCACATCCCGCGCACCACCTTCCACGACGGGGTCCGCTTCGAGGAGGTGTCGGTGGGCTACCCCCGCGAGTGGCGCCGACGCGGCAACGGGCCGGGCGGTCTTCGGACCGTGCTGCCCGGCCCCGAGGTCCCGCGGTGATCGGCGCACTGCTGCCGCCGGGTGCGGTGGGAGCGCAGGTGTACGGCGATCCGCCGGAGGCCCGGCTGCTTCCGGCGGAGGAGGCGGCCGTGGCCCGGGCGGTGGCGTCGCGCCGCGCGGAGTTCACGGCCGTACGGCACTGTGCGCGCACGGCCCTGCGCGAACTGGGCGTCGCTTACGAGCCGTTGGTCCCGGGGCACCGGGGCGCGCCGCGCTGGCCGGACGGGGTGGTGGGCAGCATGACGCACTGTGCCGGCTTCCGGGCGGCGGCGGTGGCCCGGACAGGGGTGCTGGCGTCCCTCGGCATCGACGCGGAACCCGACCGCCCGCTGCGGCCCGGCATGCTCGCGTCGCTCGCCCTTCCCGGGGAGCGCGCCCGGGTGGCGGAGCTGGCCGCGCACCGGCCGGGGGTGGCCTGGGACCGGCTGCTGTTCAGCGCCAAGGAGGCGGTGTACAAGGCCTGGTTCCCGCTGACCGGACGGCTGCTCGACTTCCCGGAGGCGGAGATCCGGATCGACGCCGGGGGTTCGTTCCGGGCGGTGCTCCTGGTGCCCGGCCCCGTGGTCGGGGGCCGGGCGGTCACGGTCTTCCACGGCCGGTGGGCGGCCGCCGACGGGCTGCTGGCCACCGCGATCGGTGTCCCTCAGCCGGCGAGGGCCATCAGCCGGACGAGTGCAGCGCGCGAGTTCACACCCAACTTGCTGTAGATGTGGGTCAGATGGACATCCACGGTGCGCGGGCTGACCCGCAGCCGGCCGGCGATGTCCTTCGTCTTGAGCCCTTCCCCCGCGAGTTCGGCGACCTCACGCTCCCGCAGGGTCAGCTCGCCGAGCCCGCTGTCCTCCCGGCGGTCCGTCAGCCGTACCGCCGACCTGGCCAGTTCGCGGGCCCGCGCGCCGGCGGGGCTGGCGTCGCCGAACAGCCGCTGCGCCTCCTCGTAGCACCCGACGGCCTCTCCCGTCAGCTCCCGGCCCATCAGCGCGTGGCCCCGGGCCAGCAGGGCGTGTCCGCTCTGCTCGACCAGTCCGACGGCGGCCGCCGCCTCGGTCGCCCGCTCGGCCCAGGCGTCCAGGGTGTCCGCGTCGGCCTCCGTCTGCACGGCCGCCGCCGCGAGGAGTTCGTAGTTCCGGGCGGCGAACACGGCCACGGGTTCGGAGACCCGCCAGGCCTCCCGCTCGGGAAGCAGCAGGGCCAGCGCGGTGCCCGCCTCGCCCGAGGCGAGCGCGGCCTCGGCCAGGAGCAGGGCGTTGAGCGGTGTCCGGGGTTCCGGGGTGCCCCGGCCGGACGGCGAGGGCGCGGGACGCGGGGAGGTCCGGCCCAGCTGCGCCCAGGCGGCTGCGGTGATCGCCTCCGACAGGGCGACATGGTCGCCTCGCCCCATGGCACGGGCGGCGGCACTGCCCTCCTGGACGGCGCCCAGGGCGTCCGCGAGCCGGCCGCTCTGGTAGTGGACATAGCCGAGCGTGTCGAGCAGCGGCGGCAGGAAGTGGATGTCGCCCCGGGCGCGTACGGCGGTCAGCGCCCGCTCCGCGTGGCCGTACGCCGGTCCGTACCAGCCCATCAGCGCCTCGGCCCAGCTCAGGACGAGCAGATGGCCGGCCTCCTCGTCCCCGGCAGGACGGCCCGCGTCCAGCTCGTCCAGGGCGTGACCGGCCGCGTCGAGCGACATCTCGGCCGCGCACATGTCGCCGTCCAGCACGGCGCACAGTCCGGCGAGGCCGAGGGCGCCGCCCAGGGTGACCGGATCGGCGCCCTCCGTGCGGTGCACGAGGACCTCGACGTCGGTACGGGCCGGGACCTGGCCCGACAGCACCTTGCCCAGCTGCTGGTGGACCCGGAGCAGCAGTCCGGCGCCGGGCGACGCGGCCTGCGCGGCGGGGAGTTCGGCCGCCAGCAGGGCCTGCGCCCCCTCGTCGTGGCCGATCGCGGCGAGCACGGCGGAGAGGAAGGCGACGGTGCGGGCGCGGACGTCGGGCGTCCGGCCGTCGGGGCCCGCGAGGATGTCCGCCCGGAGCGCCATGATCCGCTCCGCGTCGCCCACGGCGGCCAGGGCCCGTACCACCTGCTTCCACAGCTCGGTGCCGGCGGGCCCGGCGCTCCGGCCGTCGCCGGTTCTGCGCCACAGACGAAGTGCGGAGGTCAGCCAGTGGGCGGCCTCCGCCGGTCTGCCCGCCTGCACGCAGCTGCGTGCCGCGGCGGCCAGGACCTCGCCGTCGGCCGGGCTGACGCCCGATCCGGCGCGCTCGATGTGCGGGGCGATGTCGAGGGCGGGGAAGCCCAGCCGGGCGAAGCGGTCCCGGGCCCGGCGGTGCGCCCCGGAGCGCCAGCAGGAGTCGGCGTCGGCGTACAGGCAGCCTCGGAGCAGCGGGTGTCGGAAGGCGAGGACTCCGGGCTGTGACGTCGAGCGGACCAGGTCGCGGTGGCGCAGTTCGGAGAGCGCCCGGCAGGCCTCGTCCCGGGTGGTCTCGGCCACCTCGGCGACGGCGTCGATGTCGAAGACGCTGCCGAGCACCGCCGCCGCGTGCACGACGGTACGGGGCAGCCAGCCGAGCAGGGCGGTCTCCGCGAGCAGCCGGGCGCCGAGCGAGCTGGAGGTCCAGAGGTCGAGGGCGTCCCCGGTCGGGGAGCCGGCCTCGGCGAGGGCGGTGAGATAGAGGGGGTTTCCGCCGCTGTGCGCGTGCAGGCGCGGCAGTTCCGGGGCGTCGGCGCACAGGCCGAGGATCTCGGCGCAGCGGTGCGGCGGCAGCGGCCCGAGACCGAGCGTCTCGACGGCGCCGAGTTCGCCGCCCTGCTGGAGGACCGCGCGCAGCGCCACGGGGGCCTGCCGGGGCCGGTGGGCGACGACGACCACGAGCCCCCGGTCGACGGGCCAGCGGATCAGGGTTTCCAGCAGGCGGGCCGAGCCGGGGTCGGCCCAGTGGAAGTCGTCGAGGACGAGCAGGGTGCCGTCGGCGGGCGCGGCGGGCCCGGCGGCGAGCAGGCGGCGTACCCCGGCGAAGAACGGGGAGCGCCAGACGGACTGTTCGGCGCCGGGCGGGACCTCGGTGAGCGCCTCGACGAGCGCCGCTGTCGCCGCCGCGCCCGCTCCGGCCTGCGCAGCCCCGCTCTGCCAGATGGTGAGCGCCTGCACGAGGGGGTGGAAGGGGACCTGTGCCTCGGCCTCGGAGCAGCGGCCGTGCAGGACGGCGAGTCCGAGCGCGCGTGCCTCCTGGGCGAGTGCGGTGAGCAGTCTGGTCTTGCCGGTTCCCGGGTCGCCCGTCAGTTCCACGATCGCCGGACGCCCCTCGCGGGCCGCCCGGACGAGCTCCGTCAGCCGCCTCAACTCGGCGGCGCGGACGGTCACTCCGGTGTTCGGCCCGGTGATGGTGGTGATGCCCATGTCGCAGGTCCCCTTCCCCCGGTCTGAAATCCCGCGCTCTCGACGCTGAGAGACACCCAACAGCTGTGGCCCTCGCCAGAGTAGGCGCGGGTGACGGGATGAATCGTTCTGTAACAGAACTTTCATGGACCGGTCCGGGAGCGGGCGGCCGGGCGGCCTTAGGAGTGCTTTAGACGGCCCCGGCAGCCTGACGACCGTCCGAACTCCCCCGATCCGCAGTCCAGTCGGTCCAGCTGAGGAGCCGCCCGTGCCCACGCCCCGGGATCCGTCCGCCCATCGCGCCGTGCGGCGCCTGCCCCTCGGCGACCTGGGCGAGGTGCTGGTCGATCTGCACGAGGGCGAGCTGATCGTACGTCAGCTGGATCTGGTCGTCGCCGGTACCGGCCGTCATCTGCGGCTGGTCCGCGAGTACCGCAGCCATGCCCAGGACGGGCGGGGGTTCGGCCCTGGCTGGTCGTACCGGGCCGGTCCCGGCTTCGCCCCGGACACCGAGGGCGAACCGGTGACGTTCACCGACGGCCGGGGCCGGGTGGTGACCCTGCACCGCGACGCGGACGGGCTGGTGTCCAAGATCGTCGATCCGCTGGGGGCCGAGGCGGCGTCGTTCGCCTACGACCGTGCGGGGCGCCTGGAGCGGCACACGGGGGCTGACGGCGCCACGACCGCCTTCCTGTGGGACGCCGACGGGCGGCTGGTCGGTCTCACCGATCCGCTCGGCGAGACCGTGAACGTCGCCTACGACGGGATGTTCGCCGTCTCCGAGCTCTCCTGGACCGGGCCGGGCGGCCGCGTCCGTACGGCCTTCGACTACGGCCCCGACCGCACGCTGGTCACCGGGCCGACCGGCCTGCGGACCGGCTACGTCTTCGACGCGCGGGGCCGGTGGACGGCGGTCGAGGAGCCGTCGGGCGGGGTCCTCGGCGTCACCCGGGACACGGACGGGCGGCCGGTCTCGGTCACCGACGCGACGGGCGCCACCCTCACCCGTACCTACGACGCACAGGGGCGCCCCACCTCCCTGCGGCTGCCGACCGGCGCCCGCTCCCAGGTCTCGTACAGCGCGCTGGACGACGGGGGTACGCGCACCTCGCTGCGGGATCCGCTGGGCAACGAACTCCTGCTGGACCACGACGCTTCGGGCCGGCTGGTCCGCAGCAGCACCCCGGGCCGGGACGGGGACATCGACAGGCGCGGCTACGACCCGGTGCACGGCGGGCTCGCCGAGATCGTCGACGGCAACGGCGCGGTGACCCGGTTCGGCTACGACGAGGGCGGTGACCTGACCTCCGTCACCCCGCCCGCCCCGCTCGGCCGCACGGTCTTCGGCTACGACGGTCTGTCCCGGGTCACCTCGGTGACCAGCGGGGCGGGCGACCGCGTCGGCTACCGTTACGATCCGGCCGGCCGGCTGACCGAGGTCACGGACGAGAGCGCGGGCGCCACCCTGCTGGTGCTCGGCCGGGACGCCCTGGGCCGGGTGGTCCGCAAGTCCGGGCCCGGCTGGTCCTACACCTTCGACTGGGTCAGGACGGCAGGCGGAGACCGGCTCGCCGTCTCCGAGCGGACCGACGAACCGGAGTCCGCGCCGGAGCGGATCACCTCGGAGTACGACGCCGAGGGGGCGCTGACCTCGTTCACCACCCCCGGCGGCACCACCCGCTACACCCTGGACGGCGCCGGCCGCACCGAGACCGTCACCACGCCGGCCGGCCGCACGGCCCGGTTCGTCCGCGACGCGGCGGGGCGTCCGGTGCGGATCGAACTGGGCGCGGCCGTCCAGGAGATCCGCTACGACGCCTCGGGCCGCCGGACCGCCCTGACCGTGCGCGGGCCGGGCGGCGAGAGTCTGCTGTCGGCGGAGTACGGCTACAGCTCGGGCGGCGGCGCCGACAGCGACGTGCTGCGGTCCGCCGTGCTGGACGGCGCGTTCACCGGCTTCGCCTACGACGGGCTCAAGCGCCTCGTGCGCGCCGGTGACACCGGGTTCGCCTACGACGGCGCGCACCATCTGCGCCGGCTGGGGACGACGGAGTTCACCCTCAACGACGCCGGCCAGGTGGTGCGGTTCGGCGAGACCGCGTTCGCGTACGACGGGGCGGGCAACTTCACCGAGGAGACCGACCCGACCGGCTCGTTCCGCTACAGCGCCACCAACCAGACCCTGACCGGTGTGTTCGGCGGGGTCCAGGTGGTGGACGTGCGCTACGACGGGCTGGGCCAGGAGACTCCGCGCCGCATCACCGAGACCACCGTGGACGGGCGCACCGTCGTCCATGTGCTCACCCACTCGCCGCTGGGCATCGTGCGCGCGACGGACGACGGGGTGCCGGCCGACTTCGTGCGCACCCACGACGGCACCCTGCTCGCCGTCCTCACGGACACCGGCCGCCACTACTGGGCGGTGACCGACCAGCAGGGCTCGGTCCTCGCGCTGGTCGACGAGGAGGGCGCCGTCGCCGCCCGCTACCGATACACGGCGCACGGCGCGGTCACGGCGTCGGGGGACGCGGCGGCGGTGAACCCGTTCCGCTACCGGGGCGCGTACCAGCTGCTGCGCAGCGCGCACCTCCTGGACCACCACCTCTACAACGGGTTCTGGGGGCGCTTCACCCAGCCCGACCCCACCGGCGCGCAGTACGCGCCCTACACCTTCTCCGACAACGACCCGGTGAACAGCGGGACCTGGACCCGGCACGGCTTCTGGTCCGTGCTCGCCCGCCCGCACGTACCCGCCCCGGAGGTGTTCCTCCCCTCGCCCGGTGCGCCGGACGAGGCGGCCGCCGCCGCGGCCGAGGTGCTCACCGGCCCGGGGGCGCTGCTCGCCGCCCCACCCCTGATCGCCTGGGCGCCACCGTCCCGGGAAGTCCGTCCCCTTCATCGAGAGGAACCGTCAGATGGCTGACCAGATCGTGTTGCGCGTCCCCCGGGAAGTCGTGGTCAAGGTGGTCGACGACGTCGAGGTCGCCGACCCCAGCACCGGCCAGACCGGCACGTTCGACGACGAACTGTACGACGAGGACGGGAAGCTGATCGGCACCTCGCACGGCTCGTTCCGCATCGAGTACATCCGGCCGGGCGACGGCGGACTGCTCACGTACTACACCGAGGACATCACCCTCGACGACGGCACCATCCACGCCGAGGGGTGGGCGGACTTCAACGACGTGCGCACCAGCGAGTGGGTGCACTACCCCGCGACCGGGACGAGCGGCCGTTACGAAGGGCTGCGCGGCTTCCGCACCTGGCGCATGACCGGGGTCCGGGCCTCCGCCGAGGCTCGGATCCTGCTGTCCGACTGAGCCCTGTTCGAACAAGCGAGGAAGGGCCCTCATGACGGGTCGGGACGTGTACATACGGTCGGCGGCCTCCGCGCTTCCCGGCCCGCCACTGGACAACGCCACGCTGGCGGAGCGGTTCGGCATGGACGCGCTGTGGCAGCAGTGGGTGGATGTCTTCATCGGCACCGCGTCGCGCCACCTGGCGCTGGATCTGGACTCCGGGAAGCTCACCGCCTCCCTGGCGGATCTGGCGGAGGAGGCGGGCCGCGCGGCGCTGGACCGGGCCGGTCTGGTCCCGGGTGACGTGGACGCCGTGGTGCTGGGCACCGCGACACCGGACCGGCTGATGCCGGCGACGGTCAACATCGTCGCCGACCGGCTGGGCATCGACGGCGTACGGAGCTTCCAGCTCCAGTCGGGGTGTTCCGGCGCGGTCCAGGCGCTGGACGTCGCCCAGCAGCTGCTGGGCAGCGGCAGCGCCCGGACGGTGCTGGTGCTCGGCGGTGACGTGATCGCCCGGTTCTACGACCTGGACACCGATCTGCGCACCACGGCCCCCGCCGAGCTGGTCAACTACGTCCTGTTCGGGGACGCGGCGGGCGCCGCCGTCCTGTCCACCGAGCCGGGTCCCGGCGCCGCGTCCGTACGGGCGCTGTTCACCCGGCTGGTGGGGCTCGGCCGGGAGCCGGGCGCGGTCCTGGAGTGGTTCGGTCCCGCCGACCGGGACAGCGACCGGCCCGCCGCGACCGAGGACTACAAGGCCATCGAGAAGCATGTGCCGGTCATGGCCGGCGAGGTGCTGGACGAACTGCTGGAGGGCCTGGGCTGGGCCCGGGAGGACGTGGATCTGCTGCTGCCCCCGCAGCTGTCCGGCCGGATGACCCGGCTGATCACCGAGGGGCTGGGCCTGCCGGACGCCGAGGCCGTCTCCTGCGTCGACGACGCGGGCAACTGCGGCAACGCCATCGTCTTCCTCCAGCTGGAACGGGCCCTGGACCGGCTGGCCGGCGGCCGGCGGGCGGTGGGCATCTCCATCGAGTCCAGCAAATGGCTCAAGGCGGGCTTCGCACTGGAAGGGAACTGACACCGTGACCGAGACCACCGCGGACCTGCGGGAGATCACGGCCGAGGACTACCCCGCCGTACGGGGCCTGGTGGCCGGCCTGGAGGGGGACGCTCTCCTCCGGGCGGGCCGGGTCCTGGCCCGGCTGGACCCCGGGAAGGTCCTCGCCGCGCACCCCGGCACCCCGGCTCCGCTGATCGCGGTGACCGGGCACGGCACCCTGTCCGCCCTGGTGCCCGCACTCACCGGTGAGCTGGCCCGGCACGGGCTGCTGGCGCGGGTGCGGCTCTCCGACTTCGACAGCTGGGTCTTCGACCTCGCGGACCCGGGCAGCGCGCTTTACGCCGCCGCCCCCTCGTTGGTTCTCTGTGTCCTCGACCCGGAGCTGGTCGCCGACGAACTGCCGCTGCCCTGGCGGGTGGAGGACGTGGAGCGGGTCCTCGCGGAGAAGACGGCACTGGTCGAGCGGGCCGCCGAGGTCTTCGCCGCGACCGCCCCGGGCGCCACGCTCGTCCTCAACACGCTGCCGCTGCCGCGCTCGCTGACCGCTCAGCTCGTCGACCTCGGCTCCCGGGCCCGGCTCGGCGTCCTGTGGCGCGAGGCCAACGCCCGCCTGCTCCGGCTGGTGGAGACCCGGCCCGAGGTGGTGACCGTCGATCTCGATCCGCTGCTCGCGGAGGGGGTCGCCGCCCGGGACGCGCGGCAGAGCGTGTACGCCAAGGCGCATCTGTCCGACGCGCTGCTGGCCGGCTACGCCCGCGAGGTGGGCCATCTGGCGCGCCAGTCGGCGGGCGGTGCGAAGAAGGTGCTCGCCCTGGACCTGGACGACACGGTGTGGGGCGGGGTGCTCGGGGAGGCCGGGCCCGAGGGCATCGAGGTGGCGGGGAGCTATCGCGGCGAGGCGTTCCGGCGGTTCCAGGCAGTGGCGAAGCAGCTGGGCTCCCAGGGGGTGCTGCTGGCCGCCGTCAGCAAGAACGACCAGGAGCCGGTCCTCAAGACGCTTCGCGAGCACCCGGAACTGACCCTGCGCGAGGACGACTTCGTGCAGGTGCGGGCCAACTGGCGGCCGAAGCACGAGAATCTCGCCGAGCTGGCCGCCGGCCTCAATCTCGGCACGGACAGCTTCGTCTTCGTCGACGACAGCTCCTTCGAGTGCGGTCTCGTCCGCCGGGAGCTGCCCGGTGTCGCGGTGCTCCAGGTGGACCGGGAGCCCGCCCACCATGCGGAACGGCTGCTGCGGGACGGGTGGTTCGACGTACGGGCCCTCACCTCGGAGGACCGGGCGCGCCCCGCCCGCTATCGCGAGGAGCGGGCGCGGCAGGACTTCCTGCACACGTTCGAGTCGCTCGACGGCTATCTGCGGGAGCTGGACATCTCCGTGACGCTCGCGCCCGTGGACGCGGCCAGGATCGACCGGATCTCCCAGCTGACCCTGCGCACCAATCAGTTCAACCTCACCACGCGGCGGCTGCGGCCCGCCGAGGTGCGGGCACTGCACGAGGACCCGGCGGCGCATGTGCTCGCGATCGAGTCCGCCGACCGGTTCGGGGACAACGGCCTGGTCGGCGCGGTGCTGCTGCGGCGCGACGCCCAGGTGGTGCACATCGAGAACTTCCTGCTGAGCTGCCGGGTCTTCTCGCGCGGCATCGAGCAGGCCGTGCTCGGGGCGGTGCTGGAGCACGCCTTCGACGCCGGTGCCGCCGAGGTGCGGGCGGCGTACGTGCGTACCGCCCGCAACGGCAAGGTGGCGGACTTCTATCCCCGGGCCGGGTTCGGGACGGTCCGCGAGGACGCGGCGTCCGCCGACTTCCGGCTCGCCTCCCGGCCGGCCGCCGCAGCCGTCGATCACATCCGTCTGACCGCGCGTTTCGAAGGGACCTCCCGTGAAGACCGTCGATGACTTCGTCACGCTGCTGCGGGACGAACTCGCCCTGCCCGTGACCGCCGAGGACCTCGGGCGCGGGCTGGACACCGTGGAGTCGTGGGACTCGGTGCATCTGCTGGCGCTGTGCACGGTCTTGGAGCGGGAGACCGGGCGTTCGCTGCCGCTGGCCGATGTGCTGGAGGCGGCCAGTCTGCAGGACGTGTATCTGCTGGCGGTGGCGCCTTGAGCACCCCCGAGGCGGGTGAGCCGCTCCCCCGGCAGCGCCGGCACACGCTGTTCTTCCTGGAGGTGATCCGGGACTTCTCGCCCGTCTTCCTCGACACCGAGGTGGACATGAGCGCGGTGCGCGCGCACCGCGCGGCGGCGCTGGAGAGCGAGGGCGTGCGCTACTCGACCACCACCTATGTGCTGCGGGCCGCGGGCCGGGTGCTGGCCAAGCACCCGGACGCCAACGCGGCGGTGCGCGGCGGGCCCCGGCGTCCGAGGATCGCGCACTATCCGTTCGTCAACGGCAAGGTCGCCCTGGACCGCACGCTGGACGGACGCCGGGTGGTCCTCGGCACGATCGTGCCCGATGTCCACGAGGCGGAACTGCCCGCCATCCAGGAGCATCTGGCACGCGTGCGGGACGGCGACCCGGAGAAGCTGCCCGACTTCGAAGGGGTACGGAAACTGCACCGGGCCTCCTGGGCGGAGGGCCGGAAGATCTTCCGCGGCGCGGCGGACTCGCTCGCCCTGCGGCCCCATCTCAACGGCACCTTCGCGGTCACCTCGCTGGGCCACCGCGCGGTCGACTCCTTCCACTCCGTGGGCGGCACCACGACCACGTTCGGGGTCGGCCGGGTGCTGGACCGGCCGGTCGTGCGGGAGGGCCGGATCGTGGTGGCGCCGGTGCTGCGGCTGAGTCTCGCCTTCGACCACCGGGTCATCGACGGGGCCGAGGCGGCGGACGTACTGACCGAGGTCAAGGAGGCGCTGGAGAGCGTATGAACGACATCGCGGAACTGAAGAACTTCGTCGTCGCCCACACCCGTTCGCAGGGGCTGCCGCCCGAGCACTACGACCCGCTGCTGGCCCGGATCGAGGACGACGAGAACGGCACGCCGGGGTCCTGGGTGCACGAGTGGAGCGCCGAGGGGGCCCGGCTGGAGGCCGAGGGCAGGCCGCTGGACGCCTGTGTGCACTACAACATGGCCAGGTTCCCGTTCGTGGACGGCTCGGCGCGGCAGGAGGCGCTGGAGCGGTGCACCGCGTCGTTCGACACCTGGCGGTCGGACTTCCCGGCCGTGGAGCGGCTGGACATCGACCTCGCGGGCGGCCGGATCCGCTGCTGGACGGCGGGGCTCGACGCGTCGGACCCCAAGCCGCTGCTGGTGATGACCGGGGGCATCGTCTCCGTCAAGGAGCAGTGGGCGCCGGTGCTGCTCCAGCTGGGGGCGCTGGGCTTCGCCGGTGTGGTCACCGAGATGCCGGGCGTGGGCGAGAACTCCCTGCTGTACGGGGCCGACAGCTGGCAGATGTTCTCCGCCGTGCTCGACGCGGTCGGCGACCGGGCCGACACCTCCCGTACGTACGCCCTGGCGCTCAGCTTCAGCGGGCATCTGGCGCTGCGGGCGGCGCTGCACGATACGCGGATCAGCGGGGTCGTCGGCGCGGGGGCGCCGCTGCACGACTTCTTCACCGACACGGAGTGGCAGCGCACGGTCCCCCGGGTCACCACGGACACGCTGGCCCATCTCACCCGGTCGAAGCCGGACGAGGTCTACGGGCTGATCCGGGACTGGGCGCTGTCGCCCGAGGAGCTGGCGGCGCTGCGGATTCCGGTGGCGCATGTGACGAGCCTGCGGGACGAGATCATTCCGCCGGGCGATGCCCGGCTGCTGCGGGAGCGGGTGCGCGGGGTACGGCTGCTGGCCCACGACGATGTGCACGGCTCTCCGCTGCACTTCGCGCAGACCCGGCTGTGGACACTGCTGTCGGTGCTGCGGATGCGCGGTGGGTACGGCGCCCAACGGGCCGCGCTGACCAGGGAGTTCGCGCGGCTGCGGTACGGCGGGGGGAAGCGGGGATGACGACCGGGACGAGAGGCGTCGACGGGGGTACCCGATGTCTGCGCAATGTGCTCGGACGGTTCGCGACGGGTGTGGTGGCCGTCGCCTCGGAGGATCCCCTGACCGGGATCAGGTCGGGGCTCGCGGCGAACTCCTTCTGCTCGGTGTCCCTGGATCCGCCGCTGGTCTCCTTCTGCGTCGCGTACACCAGCACCAGCTGGCCGCGCATCCGGGCCGGCGGGCTGCTGGGCATCAGCATTCTGGGGGTCGGACAGCGGGAGGCCGCGTCCCGGCTGGCGGTGACCGGCGGCGACAAGTTCCACGGCATGCCCTGGGGCTCGTCGCCGGACGGGGCGCCGGTCCTGGAGGGTGCGCTGGCCTGGCTTGAGTGCTCGGTCGAGGCCGAGCACCCGGCGGGCGACCATGCGATCGTGGTGGCCCGGGTGCACCGGCTCGACGCGGTGGAGGACAGCGATCCGCTGCTGTTCTTCCGGGGCTCCTACGGCCGGCTCAGCCGCTGACCTCGCCGGCTCCGGCGGCCGGGTCCGTACCGAAGGCGCGCAGGAAGGTGTCGACCCCGGCGGTGACGACCTTCGCGACATCCGCCGGGTCGAGGGGGCGGGTGCCCAGCGCGCTCATCCCCGGCAGCTCCTCGTAGACCAGCGCGATGAACTGGTTGGCCGCCCTGACCGGGTCCTCGACCCGCAGGTGTCCGGCGTTGGCCAGCCGGGCGAGCCGGCCCGCGAGCGCCTCGGTGAACTGGTTGGGCCCGCTGGCCCGCACCGCGTCGAAGAGGTCCGGGAAGCGCACGGCCTCCGCGTACAGCAGGCGGCGCACGGACTCGGACTGCTCGTCGCAGTAGCAGTCGACGAGCTTGGTGGCGAGGTCCTCCAGCCCCGGGCGCAGCTGGTCGGGGTCGGTCGGGAAGGCGGTGAGGACGTCGAGGGTCTTGGCGTTGGAGCGGGCCGCGGTCTCCGTCATCACATGCCGGAACAGCTTCTCCTTCGACCCCAGGTGGTTGTAGATCGTCGGCTTGGACACCCCGGCCTCGGCGGCGATCACGTCCAGGCTCGCCTGGGCGTATCCCACCTGCGCGAAGACCCGCAGGGCGGCCTCCACGATCGCCCGCCGCTTGTCCAGCCGCCCTCGGTCCACCGGGCCCTGGGCCGTCTGTTCGTTCTCGCCAACGCTCATGCGGCCATGCTACCGTGCCAGCCACAGAATTTAACTACCCAGTAAAATTTTCTGGGTAGAGTGGTTAAAAGGAGTTGCCGTGTCTGAAACAAAGGCGGCGGGGAGCG